>CAWKLX010000007.1:0-430000 GCA_963850605.1 uncultured Alphaproteobacteria bacterium
ACCACCAGCTCCGGCTGGAAGACGAACTCGCGTGCGCTGGACGGGCGTTCCGCTGATCTCCTCGAGGAGGGCCGACACCGCGGCCGCCGCCATCGCCTGTACCGGCTGGCGCACCGTGGTCAGCGGCGGGTCGGTGAAGGCGATGAGCTGGGAGTCGTCGAAGCCCACCACCGAGACGTCGCCGCGGCACGTCAGGCCGCGCTCGCGCGCCGCGCGGATCACGCCGAGCGCCATCATGTCGCTGCCGCAGACGATCGCCCGTGCAGCCCTGGTCGAGCAGCGCGCCCGCGGCGACCTGGCCGCCCTCCACGCTGAACAGAGTGGGCTTGATGTAGGCCGCGGCCTCCTCGGTCGCGCAGCCCGAGCCGCTCCCGCCATGGCCGCGGTGAACCCCTCGGTCTTGCGGCGGGACGGGGACGTAGCGCGGCGGGCCGACCGCGAGCCCGATCCGGGTGTGCCCGAGGTCGGCGAGGTGACCGACCGCCATCCGCATCGCCGCGTGGTCGTCGGGGGAGACGAAGGGCGCGCGGATCGCGTCGTTGTACCCGTTGACCAGGACGTACGGCACGCCCCGTTCGGCCAGCGCCACGTAGCGGGCCGGGTCGGCGGAGGTGTCGGCGTGCAGGCCGGAGAGGAACACGATGCCGTTGACACCCCGCTCCTCCAGCTGCTCGACGAGCTCGTCCTCGGTGGCGCCCGCCCGGCAGTCTGGGTGCACAGCACGGGCGTGTAGCCGTGGCCGGCGAGCACCTGCTCGACCGCCTGGGCGAAGGCGGGGAAGATCGGGTTGGTCAGCTCCGGGGTGACCAGGCCGATCAGCCCCGCGCTGCGCCGGCGCAGCCGGGCCGGGCGCTCCCAGCCGAGCACGTCCAGGGCCGCGAGGACGCGCTGCCGGGTGGCGGCGGCGACCCCGGGCTTGCCGTTGAGCACGCGGCTGACGGTGGCCTCGCTGACGGCGGCCTGGGCCGCTATGTCCGCGAGGCGCGGCCCGGCCTGGCTGCGCGGCGAGGTCACACCGTCCACCACACCGTCGTGTCGGCGGGCAGCTCGAACCGGCCGTCCGCTCCACGGCCGACGCGGGCGCTGGCCAGGACGAGGCGGCCGGGCGCGCGGAAGCGACACCGGATGGCCCGTCAGGTTGACCGTGCACACGAAGCCCGGTCGCGGGCGAAGGCGAGCACGCCCGTCGGGGCGCCGTCCAGCCAGCTCCAGTCGTCCCCGGCGCCGAGGCCCGGGTGGTCGCGGCGCGGCGGCGAGGGCCGCGCGGTAGAGCTCCAGGGTGGAGTCGGCGTCGCCGGTCTGCGCCTCGACGCTGAGCCCGCGCCACGACGTCGGGCTGCGGGAGCCAGCTGCCGCCGCTCGCCGAATCCGTACGAGCTGCCCTCGCCGGTCCACGGGATCGGCACGCGGCAGCCGTCGCGGAAGCCGTCCTGGCCGGCCGGCGCGGTGGAAGGACGGGGTCCTGGCGCACCTCGTCGGGCAGGTCGGTGACCTCGGGCAGGCCGAGCTCCTCGCCCTGGTAGAGGTAGGCGGAGCCGGGCAGCGCCAGCATCAGCAGGGTGGCGGCGCGGGCCCGGCGCAGGCCGAGCTCGCGGTCGCCCGGGGTGCGCAGCTGGGTGCCGAGGCGGGCGGGTTGGCGAAGCGGGTGGCGTGCCGGGTGACGTCGTGGTTGGACAGCACCCAGGTGGCCGGGGCGCCGACCGGGCGGATCGCGGCGAGCGAGACGTCGATGACCTCGCGCAGCGCCGCCGCGTCCCAAGGGGCGCCCAGGTACTGGAAGTTGAAGGCCTGGTGCAGTTCGTCGGGGCGTACGTAGTTCGCGGTCCGCTCGACCGTGGGCGTCCAGGCCTCGGCGACCGCGATGCGCTCGCCGTCGTACTCGTCGAGGATGGTCCGCCAGCGAGCGGTAGATCTCGTGGACGCCGTCCTGGTCGAAGAACGGCAGCACGTCCTGGCCGAGCAGCTTGGCCTGGTCGTGGCCGCCGATGTCGGGCAGACCCGGCGCCTTGACCAGGCCGTGCGCGACGTCGATGCGGAAGCCGTCGACGCCCAGGTCGAGCCAGAAGCGCAGGATGGAGTGGAACTCGTCGGCGACGTCGGGGTGGTCCCAGTTAGGTCGGGCTGCTCGGGGGCGAACAGGTGCAGGTACCACGTCGCCGTCCTCGACGCGGGTCCAGGCGGGGCCGCCGAAGATGGACTCCCAGTCGTTGGGCGGGAGCTCGCCGTCCTCGCCCTTGCCGGCGCGGAAGTGGTAGCGGGCCCGCAGCGGCGAGCCCGGGCCGTCGGCGAGGGCGTCCTGGAACCACTCGTGCTGGTCGGAGGTGTGGTTGGGCACGAGGTCGACGATGATCTTGAGGCCGAGCTGGTGCGCGTCGCGGACCAGCGCGTCGGCGTCGAGCAGGGTGCCGAACATCGGGTCGATCTCGCGGTAGTCGGCGACGTCGTAGCCGGCGTCGGCCTGCGGGGAGGCGTAGAAGGGCGTGAGCCACAGGGCGTCGACGCCGAGGTCGCGCAGGTAGCGGCAGCCGGCTGCGCACGCCGTCAGGTCGCCGATGCCGTCGCCGTTGCCGTCGGCGAAGCTGCGCGGATAGACCTGGTAGATCACGGCGTCGCGCCACCACTGGGTGCCGGTCGTCCCGGTGAGGCGGTCGGGGGCGGTGAAGTGCTGGGTCATGTCGTCCTTAAAGGGGGGTCTGGGGGCGTGACGCCCCGAGCCTTCGCTGTCTCGGGGGCCGGGGCGGGGCCTGGCTCAGCCCTTGGTGGCACCCGCGGTCATGCCGGTGACGAGGTGCTTTTGCACCAGGTAGAAGATGGCGGAGACCGGGATCGCGATGAGGACGGCGGTGGCGGCCATGTAGTTCCACTGGGCGTCGTGCTGGCTGACGAAGCTGGAGAGGCCCACCGCGAGCGTGTACTTGCCGTCGTCGAGCATGAACGTGGAGGCGAACGCCACCTCGCCCCACGCGGTGAGGCAGGTGTAGAAGGCGGCGACCGCCAGGCCCGGGCGGGCCAGCGGCAGGATGAGCCGGAAGAACGTGCCGAACGGGGTGAGCCCGTCGACCCGGCCCGCCTCGTCGATCTCGATCGGGATGGTGTCGAAGTACCCCTTGAGCATCCACGCGCAGTACGGCACCGCGGTGGAGCAGTACACGAGGATCAGGCCGCCGTAGGTGTCGATGAGGCCGAGGTCGCCGAGGATCTGGTACATCGGCACGATCAGTACGGCGATCGGGAACATCTGGGTGACCAGCAGCACCCACATCAGCTTCTTGTAGCCGGGAAAGCGCATCCGGGACACCGCGTAGCCGGTGGTGGCCGCGAACATCACGCCGATGACGCAGGTCAGGACGGCGACCAGGGCGGTGTTGCCGAGCCAGGTGAAGAACCTGGTGTGTTCGGTGACGAACGCGTAGTTGGAGAAGGAGAGCTTCGACCAGATCCGGTCGGGGTGCAGGTAGTCGTCCTTGTCGGGCCGAGCGAGATGAAGACCAGCCAGCCGATCGGGAAGAGGGCGACGAGGCTGGCGACGCTCAGCGCGAGGTGCGACAGGACGGCGGTGCGGCGTCGGCCGTGGTCGCGGGAGACGGCCTTGGTAGTCATGGGGGCATCAGACCTGTTCATTGCGGGCCAGCCAGCGCCGGTAGAAGGAGGTGAAGACGATCAGGATGGAGAGCAGCAGCACGCCGTAGGTCGCCGACTGCGCGAAGTCGCGGGGCTGCTGGCCGAAGCCGAGCCGGTAGGCCCAGGTGACGAGGATCTGGGCGTCCGGGGCGCCGCCGTTGCCGAACAGCAGGAAGATGATCACGAACTGGTTGAACGTCCAGATGATGCCGAGCAGGACGACCGTGGCGCTGACCGGGCGCAGGCCCGGCAGAGTGACGTGACGGAAGCGCTGCCAGGCGCTCGCGCCGTCCATCTCGGCGGCCTCGTACAGCTCCGCGGGGATCGTCTGGAGGCCGCCGAGCAGCGAGACCATCATGAAGGGCACGCCGACCCAGGTGTTGACGAGGATCGCGGCGAGCTGCTGGAAGTGCGGCTGCTCCAGCCACTGGGGCTGCGGCAGGTGCACCGCGCCGAGCACGGTGTTGACGATGCCGGAGTCGCTGAGCATCAGGCGCCAGGAGAAGACGGTGACGAAGGTGGGCACCGCCCAGGGCAGGATCAGCGTCATCCGGTAGAAGGTGCGGCCGCGCAGCTTCTGGTTGAGCAGCAGCGCGAGCGAGAGCCCGATGACGTAGTGCAGGGTCACACAGGCGACCGTCCACACGATCGTCCAGATGAAGTGCGACCAGAACCGGTCCCAGGCGGTCGGCCCCCACAGGATGTCCGCGTAGTTGTGCAGCCCGACGAACTCGTAGGTGGCGGCGATGTGGTTGGCGCCGATGGTGCGCGCCGAGTTGAGGCTGTTGGCGTCGGTGAGCGTGTAGTAGAAGCCCTGGACGAGCGGATAGAGCACGAGCACGCCCAGCACGACGACGATCGGCGCGACCATCGCGTACGCGTACCAGTGCTTCTGCCAGGACTGCCTGAGGCGCTCCAGCGGCCCCCGGCGCGCCTTGGCCGCGCTCTTGGGGGCCGCGCCATCGACGGCAACGGTCATCTCGACACCTTTTCCGGGAAGTTCGGCGGACATGCGTGCCGCCGGGCCGTCCCCTGGTGGGGGAACGGCCCGGCGGCGGGGCTCACTTGGTGAAGTCGGGGACCAGCTTGGCCATGTCCTGCTGGAGGCTCTTGGTGGCGTCGGCCACGGACTCCTTGCCGTCGGCGACCTTCGGCAGCGTGGTGTCCATCGGGGTCCACAGCGAGCTGTACTCGGGCAGCTCGGGCCGGGGCTGGGCGGCGGGCAGGACGCTCTGGAAACCGGCGATGCCCGGGTCGGCCTTGACCTGCGCGGTGTAGGCGTCGTCGCGGGTGGGCAGGGTGGAGTTCTTCAGCGCGATGGTCTCCTGGCTCTTGGCCGAGGTTCTCCGTCCAGCATCGGCATCAGGCTGACGCGGCCGCGACCGGCGCCGCCGCGGTCCAGCAGCGCCCGGATATGCGGGACCGCCTCCGTGCGGCGGAGCCAGATGCGCATGCCAGCGCCGGCATTGCGGGCGGCCTCCTCCAGGCTGGTCACATCCTGCGCGGTGATGCGCAGCGCCTCGCCTTCCAGCCTGATGTCGGCGGTCACCAGCAGGGGCGTGCCGCCGGAGAGGTGGGCGCGCGCGCCGCCGAGCACCTCGCTGAACAAGGTGACTTCGCAACTGCCGACCGCGTCCGACAGCGTGACCCACGCCATGCGGCTGCCGGTCTTCGTCGTGCGCTCCTTCAGGCCGGCGACGCAGCCGGCGATGCGCACGCGGGCGCTGCCCTGCTCGGCGCGCGCCTGCAAGGCGTTGGTGGCCACCACGCCGAGGCGGCGCAGCAGGCCCGCGAACCCGTCCAGTGGATGCGCGGTCAGATGGAAGCCGACCGCTTCGGCCTCATAGGCCAGGCGTTCCATATCCGGCCAGTCGGGCAGATCCGGCAGGCGCAGGGTCTCGGTCTGATGGCCGCCGAAAAGCGCGATTTGTCCGCTGGACGCCTCCTCCGCGCGCGCCTGGGCGCGACGCAGGATGGTTTCGGCGCCGGCGAACAGGCGCGCGCGGTTTGGGTCTATGGTGTCGAACGCGCCGGCGCGGGCCAGATTTTCGAGCTGCATCTTGTTCAGGGTGCGCGCATCTACGCGGGCGGCGACATCGGCGATGTCGGCGAACGGGCGGCTACCACGTGCCGCCTCCAGCGCCTGCATGGCGGCGAAACCGATCTTCTTGACGGCCGCCAAGGCGTAGCGGATGGCGAGCCGGCCGTCGGGCTGGCGTTCCACGCGGAAATCGGCGCCGCTGGCGTTGATCGAGGGTGGCAGGACGCGGATGCCCATGCGTTCGGCTTCCGCGCGCAGGGCGGCGAGCTTGTCGGTGTTGCCCATGGCCAGCGACATGCAGGCGGCGAGGAAGGCGACCGGATGATTGGCCTTCATCCATGCAGTTTGGTAGGAGACCAGCGCATAGGCGGCTGCGTGCGATTTGTTGAAGCCGTAATCTGCGAATTTCGCCATCAGCTCGAAGACTTCGACCGCCTTGGCTTCCGGAATGCCGCGTGCGACCGCACCGCTGGTGAATATCGTGCGCTGCGAATCCATTTCCGCGCGTATCTTCTTACCCATCGCGCGGCGCAGCAGGTCGGCCGCGCCCAGGCTGTAGCCGCCCATGCGCTGGGCGATCTGCATGACCTGTTCCTGATAGACCATGATGCCGTAGGTTTCGCCGAGGATGTCGCGCAGCTCCTCGTGCGGAGGCGCCCAGGGCTCGCCGTGTTTTCGCTTGCAGTAATCGGGGATGTTGGCCATGGGGCCGGGGCGGTAGAGGGCGACGGCGGCGATCAGATCCTCCAGCCGGTCGGGCCGCATCTGGCGCAGCACGTCTCGCATGCCGGCGGATTCGAATTGGAACACGCCGCCTGCGTCGCCTCGTTGCAGCATGGCAAAGGTGGGCGCGTCGTCGAGCGGCAGCCGGTCGAGATCGACCTCCACGTCCAGCTCACGCAGGTAGGTGGCCGCGCGTTGCAGGATGGTGAGTGTTGTGAGGCCGAGGAAATCGAACTTGACGAGGCCAGCCTGCTCCACCCACTTCATGTTGTATTGCGTGACCAGCGTGCCTTCGCGCGGGTCGCGATACATGGGGACCAGGTCCACCAGCTTGCGGTCGCCGATGACGACGCCGGCGGCGTGGGTGCTGGCGTGGCGGTACAGCCCTTCCACCTGCAGCGCGATTTCCAGCAGGCGGCGAATGGCCTCATCGCCGTCGCGCAGCTCCTGCAGGCGTGTTTCGCCATCGACCGCCTGTTTCAGGGTGACAGGCTTGGCGGGGTTGTTGGGGATCAGTTCGGCGACACGGTTGACCTGGCCGTACGGCATGCCGAGCACACGTCCGACGTCGCGGACGGCCGCGCGGGCCTGCAATTTTCCGAACGTGATGATCTGCGCGACGCGGTCATCGCCGTATTCGCGGCGCACGTAGGCGATCACTTCGTCGCGGCGGTTCTGGCAGAAATCGATGTCGAAGTCGGGCATCGACACGCGTTCCGGATTGAGAAACCGCTCGAACAGAAGGTCGAAGCGCAGCGGATCGAGGTCGGTGATGGTCAATGCCCAGGCGGCGACCGAGCCGGCGCCGGAGCCGCGGCCGGGGCCTACGGGTATGCCCTGCGCCTTGGCCCATTGAATGAAATCGGCGACGATCAGGAAATAGCCGGCAAAACCCATTTTGCCGATGACGGCGAGCTCGTAGTCGAGGCGCTCGGCGTAGCGCATGGACCATTCCGTGTTGGCCGTCCCGTCCGCCAAACGGCGTGCCAGACCTTCCCGTGCCATGGCGGCCAGGGTTTCTTCTTCGGTGGTCCCTGGGCGCACTTTTGGGCAAACGGGCAACAGGGGTTTTCGTGTTTCCGCCATCACCGCGCAGGTTTTCGCAACGGCCAGCGTGTTGTCGCAGGCCTCGGGAAGGTCGGCGAACAGGGCGCGCATTTCGGCAGCGGATTTGAAATAATGTTCCGGGGTGGCGCGGCGCCGTTCGGCTTCAGACAGAAGGCGGCCTTCGGCGATGCACAGGAGCGCGTCGTGCGCCTCGTGCATCGTGCGCGCGGCGAAGAAACACTCGTTCGTGGCGACCAGCGGGAGGGCGAACCGATCCGCCAGCGATATGAGACCCGGCTCGACGGCCGAGTCCAGACGCGTGCCGTGACGGTGCAGCTCGACGGCTAGGCGGCTGCCGAACGCCTCGCGCATGCGGGCCAGCAGGGTGGAGGCGTCTGGCTCCCTGCCCTCCGCCAGCAGGCGGCCGAGGGGGCCGCGCGTGCCGCCGGTCAGCAGCATCAGCCCGTCCGCCTGCGCCGCGACCTCGTCGAAATCGAGCTGTGGTGACGCCGGGTCGCTGCCCAGGAAACCGGCGGAGGACAGGCGTTGCAGGTTGGCGAGGCCCGCCTCGGTTTGCGCGAGCAGTACGACCGGGTCTCCTGGCAGCCCGGGTTTTTCCGTGCGGGTCAGCGTGATCTGGCAGCCGATGATCGGCTGCACGCCGCGTCCGACGCAGTATTGCGAGAATTCCAGTGCGCCGAACAGATTGCCTGTGTCGGTGATGGCCACGGCCGGCATGCCGGCGTCGCGGGCCAGGCCGGCGATCTTTTCCGGCTTGATGGCGCCTTCACTCAGCGAATAGGCGGAGTGCACGCGCAGATGAACGAAACCGGGCTGAGGCATGGCGCAAGCATAGGCGGCGGGCGAGAAAGCGTCACCCTGGTCGTGCAAAGAGTGCGGGGGCGGCGGGAGACGCGGATGAACCGGTGATCCGCAAGCGACCATGATCCTGCCGGCGGTTCGGCCAGTCCGACCCGTGCGGGGTGGCAGGCCGCGTCGCCGGTTTGACGTGGCCGTAGGACGCTGTCAGGCCGCCACGACCTGCCCGTCACGCAGCGTCACCACGCGGTCCATGCGGCCGGCCAGCTCGGCATTATGCGTGGCGATCAGGCAGGCGACCCCCTGTTCGCGCACGATGCGCAGCAATTCGGCGAAAACGTTTTCCGCCGTGCCGGCATCCAGATTGCCGGTCGGCTCGTCGGCCAGGATGACCGCCGGGCGGTTCGCGAGGGCACGGGCGATGGCGACGCGCTGCTGCTCGCCACCCGAAAGTTTGCCGGGCAGGTGTTTCAGGCGCGCGCCCAAGCCGAAGGAGTCCAGCAGCGCCGCACCGCGCTTGCGTGCCGCATTTCGCCCGATGCCGGCGATCATTTGCGGCAAAACCACGTTTTCCAGAGCAGAAAACTCGGCGAGCAGATGGTGGAATTGATAGACAAAGCCCACGCCGTCGCGCCGCACCTGCGTGCGTTCCGCATCCGACAGCCCGCCGGCGTCGCGTCCGTCCACGATGACGCTTCCGGAATCGGGGCGTTCCAACAGGCCGGCCAAATGCAGCAACGTCGATTTGCCCGTGCCGGACGGCGCGACCAGGGCCACGATCTCGCTGGCGCGCAGCACGAGGTTGGCGTCGCGCAGTACAGGAAGCTCACCGGCAGCACTGCGATAGACCCTTCCCACGCCGCGCAATTCCAGCGGCTCACTCATTGCGCAGCGCCTCGATCGGATCGGTCCGTGCGGCTCGCCAGCTTGGATAGAGTGTGGCGAGCAAGGACAGCACCAGGGCCATGGTGACCACCTGTGCCACCGTCCCCGCGTCCAGCTTGGCCGGCAGATGTTCCAGATAGTAAACGGTCGGGTCGAACAGGGTGGTCCCCGTGATGCTTTGCAGGGCTTGACGGATCCGCTCGATGTTCCAGCAAAACACGACGCCCAGCACCGTCCCCAGCACGGTGCCGGTCACGCCGACCGACGCACCACACATGAGGAAAATGCGCATGATGGCGCCACGGCCCGCGCCCAAGGTACGCAGCACGGCGATATCACGAGTCTTGTCCTTGACCATCATGATCAGCGAGGACACCACGTTGAATGCGGCCACCAAGATGATGAGAGTGAGTATCAAGAACATCACGTTCTGCTCGACCTGTACGGCGGCGAAGAAACTGTCGTTGCTTTGCGTCCAATCGATCACCCGCAACGTGGGGTCGTGCAGCGCCATGCGGATAGCGCGGTTGACGGCGGCCACGTGACTCGGGTCGCGGACCATCACCTCGATTTGCGTGACAGAGGCCGGTTTTTGGAAAAATACCTGCGCCGCATGCAACGGCAGGAACGTATAGGTGCTGTCGTACTCGTTCATGCCGGCCTGGAAGATGGCCGCTACGCGGTAGGCGCGCACGCGTGGCACCGTGCCGAACGCGGTCACTGCCCCATCCGGCGAGAGCAGCGTTATCTTCGAGCCGACATCCAGACCGAACCGTTCGGCCAGTGTCAGTCCTATGGCGATCGCATCCTCGCCATGAAAATCATCGAGCGAACCTGCGCGTATGTTGCCGGCGATCGACGGAAAATGGCGCAGATCGTCCTGCGTGATGCCGCGCACCAGGCCGCCCGAGTTCTGGCTACGGCTGGTGAGCAGAACCTGGCCCTCGATGACGGGTGTCGCCGAGAGCACGCCTGGCACGGTGCGGATTCGCGCGGCCACGTCGTCGTAGTCGGATATGCCCTCACTGGTTCCGGCGTAGACGCCCAAATGTCCGTTCAGCCCCAGGATGCGCGACAGAAGATCGTCCTTGAAACCGCTCATGACGGACATGACGATGATCAACGTCGCCACGCCAAGTGCGATGCCGATCAGAGAGAAGATGGCGATGACGGAGACGAACCTTTCGCCACGCCGCGCGCGCAGATAGCGGCCGGCCACCGCACGCTCGAATGCTCCGAACATGTTTCCTACAGTACCTTGCCCAGCGCGGCATCCAGCGAGAGTTCCTCGCGCGCGCCGGTCGCGCGGCGTTTCAACTCCACCCGGCCGGCGGCGGCACTGCGCGGACCGACGATGATCTGCCAGGGCAATCCCATCAAATCGGCATCGGCAAATTTGGCGCCCGCGCGCTCGTCGCGGTCGTCCAGCAGGGCGCGGCCGTCGAGACGGGCGTAGATGTCCTCGCACATTGAATCGCACGCGGCATCGCCAGTCCGCAGGTTCAGGATGGATGCGTGGTAAGGCGCCACGCTGTCCGGCCAGATAATGCCAAACTCGTCGTGGCTCGCCTCGATAATGGCGCCGACCAGGCGGGAGACGCCGATGCCGTAGCTGCCCATTTCCGGGATGATAAGCGTGCCGCCCGGCCCTGCCACGGAGAACACCTTTGCATCCGCCACATCGGGCTTGGTGTATTTCTGACCGAAATAAAAGATCTGGCCGACCTCGATCCCCCTGCCCTCGCGCTTCAACAACGGATCGACAACGGCCCAGCGTGCCGGGTCGTGTTTCTCTTCCGTTGCCGCATAGTAGCCGTTGATCATCTCGTGAAAGTCTTTGAGTTGATCGGCGTTCCCGTAGGAATAATCGGCCTCCAGGTAATCGAGTTTTTCCAGCGTCGCGTCGTAGAACACCTGGCTTTCTCCGGTCGGCGCCAGGACGATGAATTCGTGGCTGAGATCGCCGCCGATGGGTCCGGTATCGGCCAGCATCGGGATGGCGCGCACGCCCAATCTTTGAAACGTGCGCATATAGGCCAGCATCATGCGGCGGTAGATCGTGACCGCCTCGTCGTAGTCGCGCGCAAAGCTGTAGGCATCTTTCATCAGGAATTCGCGGCCGCGCATCACGCCGAAACGAGGCCGCATCTCGTCGCGGAACTTCCACTGAACATGGTAGAGGATTTGTGGCAGCTCGCGGTAGGAGCGTATGGCGGCGCGGGCCAGCTCCGTCACCTGCTCTTCGTTTGTGGGGCCGTAGAGCAGCTCGCGCTCGTGGCGGTCGCGGATGCGCAGCATCTCCGGCCCGTAGGCGTCATAGCGGCCGCTCTCGCGCCAAAGATCGGCGGTTTGCAGTGTCGGCATCAGCATTTCCTGCGCGCCGGCGCGGTCCTGCTCCTCGCGCACGATCTGCTCGATATGGCGCAGCACGCGCAAACCCATGGGCAGCCAGGCGTAGATGCCGGACGCGGTCTGTCGCACCAGCCCGGCGCGCAGCATCAGGCGATGCGAGGCGATCTGCGCCTCGGTCGGCGTCTCCTTCAGCGTGGGCACAAAACCGTGGGAAAGGCGCATATCGTCCTGCAAGTGGCTTCCCGGGCAAGCTACAGGGCCGTGGGTAGCGTGGCCATACCACATGCGGCTGGACGGACGCCGATCAGAACAAGTCTCGGCTCATCATCGGAACCATAGCCAAATAAACATGAAGTCGTTTCGGATTCACAACTTCCAGCTCATTCGGCTATTCTCGAGTAACGCAACTTATGTTGCAACGCAGCAAGGTGCGGCGCACTATTCTGACAAATTTGTGCGAAACTAGATGAAAAGTTAATGACGGCTCGTTGACGGCCTGCTACCTAAAAGGCGGCCCTGCACACCGGCGGCGGCAGGGCCTAGTTTAGGGAGGAAACGCCAGTCACACGGCAGGAGGAGGAAAACCTCGTCCTGCCGGTGATTAAACGGCCGGTTGGCGTCCCCGTCCACAGAAATTCACTCGATTCTCCGGCCTAAATGCGGCCGCCAAGCTAAATATGCCTAAAAAGCGGGCGGCAATGCCGGTTTAGGGGTATGTGGAAGGCATTCCGAGGATGCCGTGCCGGAAGCTGAGCCAGTGACTTGTGATCAGCAAGACGGCCAGCACCCACAAGATCGCCGACACCAGGGTGGTCAGCATCAGCTTGCGGCCCAGTCGCACCTCGTTCGGCGCGCCGCGCCAGCCTGTTTGCTGGTCGGCATGCTCCACCGGGCGCACGCCCAGCGGCAGCACCGCGAACAGCGCCGTCCACCAGATCAGCACGTACAGGACACACGCGGTAAACCAGTCCATGGCAGTACCCCGACCCCCAGTCGTCAGACGCGCAGCAGGTGCACGTCGACCATCGGCTTCTTGCCCAGCTTGCGCCCCACGATCCGGCGCAGGGCGGCGCGCGCGGCATCCTGCAGCGCGCTATCGTCGCGCCGCAGCGGTGCGGGCAAATCGGCGATGGCCGCGCCGAAATCGCGGCTCAGACGCTCGGTTTCCGGATCCTCCGGCTCGAACAGACCTGGTGCGGTCACCCGCGTACGGCCCATTACCCGTCCGGTCGCATCAACAGCCAGGCTGGCCACGACCACGCCGTTGAACAGCATGCGACGACGCGCGGCCATCACCCCGCCCTGCAGCGGCACCACGCGGTTGCCGTCGAGCGCCAGGCGGCCGACCGGCGCGCTATCGGTCACCTGGGGCCGGCCAGGATACAGGCTCAAAATATCGCCGTTTTCGAGAGTGAGCGGCGTGGCGCCAAGCTCCTGGGCGAGTGCGGCGTGCGCGGTCAGGTGACGCCATTCGCCATGCACCGGCACGGCGTAGCGCGGGCGCACCAGCTTGTATAATTTTCGCAGCTCGTCGCGCGCCGGGTGGCCGCTGACATGTACCATGTGGTCGTCGTCGGTCATTACGCGCACGCCGCGGCGCACCAGATTGTCCTGCACCGCGCCGATGGCTTTTTCGTTGCCGGGGATCATGCGGCTGGAAAAGATGACGGTGTCGCCTTCGCCGAGCGCGATGTTGGGGTGCGTGTCGGCGGCCACGCGCGCCAGCGCGCTCCGGGCTTCGCCCTGGCTGCCGGTGATGAGGATCAGCAGGTTCTCGTCCGGAACGTCGTTGGCGGCGTCTTCGGAGACGAATTGCGGGATGGTGCTCAGATACCCGGTCTCGCGCGCTGCCGTTTCCAGGTTGCGCAAGCTGCGCCCAACGAGCGCCACCGTGCGCCCCGCGTCGCGCGCGGCAATCGCAACACTTTCGACCCGGGCCACGTTGCTGGCAAAACAGGTAACGGCGATCCGGCCCTCGATCGATTTGATCAGCGCCGATAACGAGCGGCGCACCTCGCCCTCCGACCCCGAGTGACCTTCGACCAGCGCGTTGGTGCTGTCGCACACCATGGCGAGCACGCCCTCGTCGCCCAGGGCCGAAAACGCTGCCTCGTCGGTGGGTGGCCCCACCATCGGATGCGGGTCCAGCTTCCAGTCGCCCGTGTGCACGATGGTGCCGTAGGGGGTGCGTATGGCCAGGCCCTGCGCCTCCGGCGTGGAATGGGCCACGCGCAGAAACTGCAGGCGGAACGGGCCGAGTTCGAATGACCCGCCTGGTGCGATGGTATGCAGCCGCACCTCGTTGACCAGATGCGCTTCCGTCAGTTTTCGGCGCAGCACCGCCGCGGTGAACGGGGTGGCGTACACCGGGCAGCGCAGTTGCCGCCACAGATGCGCCACGGCGCCGACATGGTCCTCATGCGCATGCGTAATGACCAGGCCCAGAAGCTTGTCCCGCCGCTCGGCGATGAAGGCTGGGTCCGGCATGATCACGTCGGCTTCCGGCAGTTCGTTGCCGCCGAAGCCGATGCCGCAATCGACCGCCAGCCAGTGCCCGTCGCATCGGTAGAGGTTGAGGTTCATGCCAATCTCGCCCGTCCCGCCCAAGGGCAGGAAGGCCAGGTCGCCTGTCAGTGCATCCATCAATCGCCTTCAATCGTTCGCGTTCTGTCACGTGGTAATCTGGGGGCGGGGTTGCGCTCCGCCAACAGGCGCAGGCCGTCCAGGGTCAGGTCCGGGTCGATCCGGTCGAAAATCTCGGTGCCCTCGGAGAAAAGCGGCGCCAGGCCGCCCGTGGCCACGATTTTTGCGGGATGCTCGATTTCGCGCCGAATGCGCGTGACCAAGCCTTCGATGAGCCCGATATACCCCCAGTAGATGCCGGATTGCATGGCGGCAACCGTCCCGGTGCCGATAACCGCCTGCGGCCGGCCGATCCCGATGCGCGGCAGGCGGGCGGCGGCCTGGTGCAGCGCCTCGATCGAAAGGTTGATGCCGGGGGCGATGGCGCCGCCGAGATAGGCGCCGTCTTCGCCCACCACGTCGAAGGTGGTGGCGGTGCCGAAATCGATGATCACCAGCGAGCCCCGAAAATGCTTGTAGGCGGCGAGCGCGTTCAGCAACCGGTCGGCACCGACGTCCTCGGGGTTGTCCACGCGTATGTCAAAACCCCAGTCGAGCGTGGCGCGGGCCACGAGCGGTTCGACCATGAACCATTCGCGGCACAATCGGCGCAGGTGATAGAGCGCGGCCGGGACGACCGTGCCGATAACCGCGGCACTCACCAAGTCGGGCGTGAGCTTGCTGTGGGTAAGCAGGGTGAGCAGCCAGACGGCGTATTCATCCGACGTGCGCTGCGGCTCGGTCGCGATGCGCCAGATCCCGGCCCAGCGGCGGCCGTCATGCACGGCGAACACCACGTTGGTGTTGCCGGCGTCTATGACGAGAAGCATGGCGCCCGCTGGTGCTCGAACGCGACCTCCGCGCTGGTGATGGATGCGCAGACGCCGTCCAGCAGCAGCTCACCGCGCGGCCCTAGGCCGGCGAACGGCGCTGTCACCCACCCGTGCGCGGTCTGCACGCGGAGCGGTGTGCCGGGCCGGTGGGCGCGCGCGAGCCAGGCCGCGCGTACATCCCAGTCCGCGCATGCGTCCAACGCGTCCACCAGATGGCGGGCGACATCGGCGGCTGCGGGGGCACCCGCGCCCAGGCAGGCCGTCGAGCGATCCGCCAGGCGTGGTGCGTGCGTCAGATTGGCCCCGATGCCGATCACCAGCCAATCCACGCAGCCGGCATTATCGAGCGCGCTTTCGATCAGCATGCCGCCGAGCTTGCCGCCCTGGCATAGCAGGTCGTTTGGCCATTTCAGCACCAACCCGGTCGCGAATGGCGCAAGCGCTTCGTAGAGTGCAACGCCAGCCAGCATGGCCCAATACCCGGGATCGGGGCGCGCATTGGCCGGCCGCAGCAGCAGCGACAGGTTCAGGTTACCCTCGGGCGCAACCCACGCGCGTCCTCGGCTGCCGCGCCCCGCACTCTGGCAGTCCGCAATCACTGCCAGCCGACCCGGCGCGCCGGACCGCGCCGCCTGGATTGCCGCATCCTGCGTGGATGCGAGTTCGCCGTGGCGCTGCCACCGCCAGGGTGACGGTGCCGAAAGGATCACTCGAACAGGGCCTTTGCCGCCTGCGCGGCTGCGCCCAGAAACGGCGCCGGAAAGATAAAGAACGCCAGCGTGAACACGCCGGTCGCCAGCGCGACGAAAGAGAGCGAGCCCGAGCGCGCGTCGAATTTTTCCTCGGACGGATCGAAGAACATTACCTTGATCACGCGCAGGTAATAGAAACAGCTCACGACGCTGGTCAGCACGCCGATGATCGCCAGCGTCCACATGCCGGCATCGACGGCGGCCTGGAACACCATCAGCTTGCCGAAAAATCCGGCGAGCGGCGGGATGCCGGCCATGCTGAACATGAACACGGCCAGCAGCGAGGCGAGCGTGAGATCCGTCTTGGCGAGGCCCCCCAGATCGGCGATGCGTTCGACAGCCAAGCCGCGCCGGCGCATGGCGACAATGCATGCGAACGTGCCGGCCGACATCACGACATACGTCAGAAGATAGACCAGCACGCCACGCACGCCCGTCTCCGTGCCCGCGGCCAGACCGATCAGCGCGTAGCCCATATGGCCGATGGAAGAGTATGCCATCAGCCGCTTGATGTTGGTCTGCGCGATGGCCGCGAAACTGCCCAGCAGCATGGACGCGATGGCGACCAACACGATGATCGGCTGCCACTGGATGGCGACATGGCCGAACGGGCCGAACATGACGCGCAGCAACACGACGAAGGGCGCCACTTTCGGGGCCGTGCTCATGAACGCGGTCACTGATGTGGGCGCGCCCTCGTAGACGTCCGGCGTCCACATGTGGAACGGCACGGCCGAGAGTTTGAACGCGAGACCGGCAATGATGAACGCGATGCCGACGACCAGCCCGGTGGAGACGCCGTTGGGGTCGGTGACGGCTTGGGCGATGCGCGCGAAATCCATGCTGCCGGCAAAGCCGTAGGTGAGCGAAATGCCGTAGAGCAGCAGGCCTGAGGCCAATGCGCTGAGCACGAAGTATTTGAGGCCCGCCTCGGACGATCGGATATCGTCGCGCGCGAAGGCGGCGAGCACATAGACCGCGAGCGATTGCAGCTCCAGCCCCATATAGAGGGTCATGAGATTGGCGGCCGAGCACATGACCATCATCCCAACCGTGCTCAGCAGCATCAGCACTGGGAATTCGAAGCGCGCGATACCCTG
This sequence comes from uncultured Alphaproteobacteria bacterium, assembly GCA_963850605.1. Taxonomy (GTDB): domain Bacteria; phylum Pseudomonadota; class Alphaproteobacteria; order Acetobacterales; family Acetobacteraceae; genus BOG-908. The sequence continues at coordinate 16,796 of CAWKLX010000007.1, forward strand.
GCGCGCGTTGAAATCGAGCGAGAGTACCGCGCAGAGTGCCGTGCCGGTCAGGATCAACAATTTCGCGAAACGCGCGAACGCGTCGGTCACGAACAGGCCGCCGAAACCTGTGCCGGCATCCGTGGCCAGCACCAGCGCGCCCGCGACGGCACAGGCGGCGAGCGCGGCCATGGTACACAGCACGGTGCTGTCGCGTTTCTGCATGACGCCGGCGAGCAGGATAGCCATGGCGCACACAGCCAGCACGGCTTCCGGGAGGACAAGCGACCAGTTCATCGCGCGGCCTCGGCCAATTGTGGCGCGTGCGGCAGGCGGGCCAAGGCTTCGGCGTGGCTCTGCACCATGGCGGCCACCGTCGGCTCGAATTTCTCCGTAAAACTGCTGGGGTAGATACCGAGCCATAACGTCAGCGCGATGAGAGGCGCGAAAATAGCCATTTCGCGTGGCGACAGGTCCAGGATGGAGCGTAGGTCCGGCCGCACGAGTTTGCCGAAAATGACGCGACGATAGAGATACAGCATATAGGCGGCGCCGAGCACCATGCCAAAACTGCCGAGCAACGCGAGCCACAGATTGACCTGGAACGCGCCGACAAGGACCAGAAACTCGCCCACGAAGCCGGATGTGCCGGGCAGGCCGATTGACGCCATGGTAAATAGCAGGAACACGAACGAATAGGCCGGCATGCGGTCGCCCAGGCCACCATATCGCGCAATCTCACGCGTGTGCATACGGTCATAGATGACGCCAACGCACAGGAAGAGGGCCGCCGATACCACGCCGTGCGAGATCATCTGAAACAGCGCGCCCTCAATTCCCTGGACGTTGAACGTAAAAATGCCGATGACGACGACACCCATGTGTGCGACCGAGGAATAGGCGATCAGCTTCTTCATGTCCTCCTGCGCGAGCGCCACCAGCGATGTGTAGATGACCGCCACGACACCAAGCGTGAACATCAGCGGCGCGAAATGTGCCGATGCGACCGGCAACATGGGGACGGAAAAACGCAAAAAGCCGTAGGCCCCCATTTTAAGCAACACGCCGGCCAAGATGACGGAGCCGGCAGTCGGCGCTTCCACATGCGCGTCCGGCAGCCAAGTGTGCACCGGCCACATCGGCACTTTTACCGCGAACGAGGCGAAAAAGGCGAGGAACAGCCAGTACCTGCATATGCGCACTGAAAGGCGTGCGCACCAGGACCGTAATGTCGGTGGTACCGGCCTGGTGCCACATGGCAAGCAGCGCCAGCAGCATCAGCACCGAGCCCGCGAACGTGTACAAAAAAGAACTTCAACGATGCGTAAACGCGTCTCGGACCACCCCAAACTCCGATGATCAGATACATCGGTATCAGAACGCCCTCAAAGAACATGTAGAACAGCAGGAAATCCGTGGCGGAAAACATGCCCACCATCATCGTTTCCAAAATCAGGAATGCGGCCATATACTCGCGCACACGCGTCTTAATTGTATCCCAGCTTGCCAGTATACAGATCGGCGTGAGCGCCGTAGAGAGTAGTACGAACAGCACCGAGATGCCGTCCACACCCATGCGGTAGCCGATGCCAAAACCGGGCAGCCACTCGGCGTGTTCGACGAACTGATAGCCCGCCTCCCGAATATCGAAACGCGTCCAGAGTACCAATGAGATCAGGAAGGTGAGCAGGCTGGCCCAAAGTGCCGTCCAGCGGGCATTCTTCGCAACAGCTTCGTTTTCGCCACGCAGCGTCATCAGAATCGCCACGCCGAGCAGGGGCAGGAACGTGACAAGGGAGAGCACGGGGAAACCCGCTGCATTCAGGGTAGCATCGCCGTTCATCGCGTCACCAGAAACAAACTGACCAACGCCACAAGTCCGATCAGCATGGTGAAGGCATAGACCGCGATCGACCCTGTTTGCAGCCGCACCACTTGCACTGATCCACCCTCTGCCAGGCTGGCAAGACCGTTGGGGACGCCGTCGATAATCTGGGCATCTCCAACCTGCCAGAACTCACGCGCGAGCCAGAGGGCGGGTCGTACGAACAGGAAGTCGTAAAGTTCGTCGAAGTACCATTTGTTGAGCAGGAACCGATAGATCGGTGCGAACCGTGTGGCGAGGGTCATCGGAAGTGCAGGGTTCACGATGTAGAACAAGTAGGCGAGCGCGATGCCCAAAATGCCGGTGACCGTGGGAAGAATACCGATCAGGAATGGCGTGCGTTCGATCTGCTCCAGGATGTGATTGGCCTCCGCGGTAAAGATTGCCCCTTGCCAGTAATTGGCTTGGTGATCGCCGATGAACACCGTATGCAGCAGCCACCCGGCCAGTACAGCGCCGCACGACAATAGGATCAGCGGTCCCGTCATGCTGAGCGGGCTTTCGTGCACGTGCGACATCACGTGATCCTCGGCGCGAGGCTTGCCGTGAAAGGTCATGAACAGGAGCCGCCAAGAGTAGAAGGCGGTCAGGAACGCGGCTGCTGTTCCACAAACAAAACCGTAGGCGCCGACAGGCGTGCCAGCCGCGAACGTGGCTTCAAGAATGGCGTCTTTCGACCAATACCCGGCGAAATACGGTATGCCGCCAAGCGCCAGGCTGCCCACCCACATGGTTATCCAGGTGACCGGTACACGGCGCCAGATACCGCCCATGCGCCGCATGTCCTGCTCGTCGGACATGGCATGGATGACCGAGCCCGCACACAGGAACAGCAGCGCCTTGAAGAACGCATGGGTTATCAGATGAAACATGCTGGCCTGATAGGCGCCCACGCCGGCGGCCATGAACATATAGCCGAGTTGCGAGCACGTGGAGTAAGCGATCACACGTTTGATGTCGTTTTGTACACAGGCGACAGTGGCCGCGAACAGACAGGTCGTCGCGCCTATGAACGTCACGAAGGTGAGTGCGCCGGGTGCGAATTCCATGAGAGGCGACATGCGCGACATCAGGAAAACGCCCGCGGTCACCATCGTTGCCGCATGGATCAGCGCCGATACAGGCGTGGGACCTTCCATCGCGTCGGGCAGCCAGGTGTGCAGCAAGATCTGCGCCGACTTCCCCATGGCGCCGATGAACAGCAAATAGCCGATCACCTCGTAGCTGCGGGGGTTCGCACCGAGTAGTCCATAGGTGTCGTTCACGTGTTGCGGTATATTGGCGAAGATGGTCGCAAAATCGACGGCACCGAACTTGAAGAACACGAGCGCAATGCCCACAGCGAAGGACAAATCGCCGACGCGATTGACGACCATTGCTTTGATCGCGGCACGGTTGGCGGCCGGCCGGTCATACCAGTAGCCGATCAGCAAATAGCTCGCCAGCCCCACACCTTCCCAGCCAAAAAACAGCTGGACCAGGTTGTCAGCAGTCACCAGCATCAGCATCGCGAAAGTGAAAAGCGACAGATAAGAGAAGAAGCGCGATGTAGTCGACTTCTCATGCGCCATGTAGCCGACGCTGTAGATGTGGATCAGCGTGGCAACACAGGTGACCATGGCCGCCATCGAGACCGACAACGAATCGTAGAGCAGCGCCCAGTCGAGGTGGAAATTGCCGGCGCTGATCCAGGTGGCGATTGGGACAACGCCGTTCCCAACGCCGCCCCAGATGTGTTGATACCAGGACGCGACGCCGCAGACGGACGCCAGCACCATGCAGGCAATCGTCACAAGCTGCGCGGCACGATCGCCGATGCCACGGCCGGCAAAGCCACAGACAAGCGAACCCAAGAGCGGAGAAAAGACGGCAAGCGCAAAGATCATCTCAGCCCTTCATGAGGGTCACGTCCTCGACCTCGATCGAGCCGCGGTTGCGGAAATAGACAACAACGATGGCGAGCCCGATGGCTGCTTCGGCCGCAGCGACTGTGAGCACAAACATCGCCAATATTTGGCCGGACAGGTCACCGAGCGCAGAGGAAAATGCCACCAGGTTGATGTTGACCGCAAGAAGGATCAGTTCGATCGACATCAGGATGACGATGACATTCTTACGGTTCAGAAAAATTCCGAACACGCCCAGTACGAGCAGACAAGCGCCGACGAACAAGTAATGTCCGAGACTCACGGCCGGTAGGGTGGTCATCGCCTAATGCTCTCCGGTGATGGGCGCCGGCGCCGGCGCACCATCGTGGCCATCGTTCGTGGCTTCATGCGGTAGCGCCAGTCGCTCGTGATGCGGGCGCGGACGATAGATGCCAAGCTCGCCCACCCCGGCGCCGCTGCGCAACCGTAAAACCTCGAGCGTATCTGATACACGGCGTTCCTGCTGACGCGTGATATCTTGATGACGAGAGGTGCGGCGTTCCCGGTGCGTGAGCACGATGGCACCGATCATGGCGACCAGCAGGATCAGGCCGGACAGTTGGAACAGCAGCAGATAGTTCGTGTAGAGAACCTGGCCGATGGCGCGCGTGTTTTCCAACTGTCCGGTTGCCTGGCCCAACCGGAGCACGGGCGCGCTGCCCGAGAAACGCCAGCCGAACAGCACGCTCAGCAATTCTGTTAAGAGGACGATCCCCACGGTGGCGCCGACCGGCGCGTATCGCTGAAAGCCTTCCCGCAGGGCGACAAAATCCACGTCCAGCATCATCACAACAAACAGGAACAGCACGGCGACGGCACCGACATAGACGATGACCAGGATCATCGCGAGGAACTCGGCGCCAGCGATCAGAAACAGGGCCGCTGCGTTGAAGAAAGCGAGTATCAGGAACAGCACCGAATGCACGGGGTTGCGGCTGGTGACGACCATTGCGGCCGATCCAAGCAGGATGGCCGAGAACACATAAAATGCCGCTGTCGTGATCATCGATAAGGTGCGTCCAGCTCAAGCCTCTTCGCCAGTTCGGTCTCCCATCGGTCACCGTTATCGAGCAGTTTTTCCTTGTTGTACATGAGCTCCTCCCGGGTCTCGGTGGAGAATTCCAAGTTGGGACCCTCAACAATCGCGTCGACCGGGCAAGCCTCTTCGCAAAGGCCGCAATAGATGCATTTTGTCATATCGATGTCGTAGCGGGTCGTGCGACGGGAGCCATCGTCACGCGGCTCCGCCTCGATGGTGATGGCGTAGGCGGGGCAGATCGCCTCGCACAACTTGCACGCGATGCAACGCTCCTCACCGTTCGGGTAGCGGCGCAGCGCGTGCTCGCCTTTGAAGCGCGCGCTGGTCGGGCTGCGCTCATGTGGGTAGTTGATCGTGACCTTGGGCTTGAAGAAATACCGCAATGTCAGCGCCATACCCGAAAGCAGTTCGGTCATGACGAGGCGGGTGATGGATTTTCCGGTGAGCTGCATAGTTCTACCCGTCATGCCGGTCCGGCTGGAAGCAGACCGGTCAGCTCCAGAAACCCGGCCGTCAGCACCAACCACAGAAGCGAGACCGGCAGAAACACTTTCCAGCCGAGGCGCATCAATTGATCATAGCGAAACCGGGGAAACGTCGCCCGAACCCAGAAGAAGAAAAACATGATCAGGCTCATCTTGGCGAACAGCCAGAACACGCCGGGAATAAACGTAAGGCCAAATGGCGCCTGCCAGCCCCCCAGGAACAGAATGCTCGCCAGTGCCGACATCATGATCATGTTTGTATATTCGCCGAGAAAGAACAATGCGAACGACATGGCGCTGTATTCGACGAAGAATCCGGCCACCAGCTCGCTCTCGCCTTCGGGCAAGTCGAAGGGTGCGCGATTAGTTTCAGCTAGCATGGATATCAGGAAAATGACAAACATCGGTAGCAGCGGAAAGCAGAACCACCAGTTCGCCTGCGCGCGCACAACGTCGTTCAGATTGAGGCTCCCGACGCATAGCATGACCGTCACCAGCACGAACCCGATGGAAACCTCGTAGCTGACCATCTGCGCGGCCGACCGCATCGCGCCCAGAAAAGCATACTTCGAATTGCTCGCCCAGCCGGCGATAATGACGCCGTACACGCCCAGCGAGCTGACGGCGAACAGATACAGAATGCCGACATTGATGTCAGCGACTGCCCAGCCGTCATTGACGGGAATGACGGCCCAGGCAAGGCAGGCCAAGATGAACATCAGCATTGGCGCCAATAGGAACAGAGCCCGGCTGGCACCGGCCGGTACGATCGTCTCCTTCGTGAAGACCTTTATTGCATCGGCGAATGGTTGCCACAATCCAAATGGACCCACGACGTTCGGCCCCAAGCGGAGCTGGAACGCGCCGAGCGCCTTTCGTTCGAAATAGGTGGCGTAGGCCATGGAGAGCAGAACAGGCACAAGAATACCGAGCGTCTTGGCAACTGTAAGCAAGAGTGTAGCAACGTCACGACCGAACTCGGACTCTGTGAAGAAGCCGTGCATTGGCTACTCCGCGGCCGCAGCAAACGAGGCCGTGACCAGCGCCGATGGCGCCAGGCGCGAACACTCGGCCATCGTGGCACTCGCGCGGCTAATCGGGTTGGTGCGGTAGTAGTCGGCGATAGGCGAAGCGAAAGGCCGATCCGCCACGGCGTCTTGCGCGCCACCCTCAGCGGGGCCGGCGAGATTGCTTGCACCAAACCGTGCGAGGCCGATGCGCGCGAATACCGGATTTGCCTGGGTCAAATGCGCGCGAATTGTTTCGAGATCGTCATACGGCAGGACATGGCCGATCGTAGCGCTGAAGGCGCGCAGTATCCGCCAATCCTCGCGCGCGTCACCGGGCGGGAATATTGCGCGATAGCCACGTTGAACACGGCCTTCCGTGTTGATGTATGTCCCGTCCTTTTCGGTGTAGGCGGCACCTGGCAGGATCACGTCTGCACGGGATGCGCCGCGGTCTCCATGGTGGCCTTGATAGACGACGAACGTGTTCCCGCCGATACGCACCGGATCGAGTTCATCGGCGCCCAAAAGCCACAGCAGATCGACCCCGCCGCCAAGCATGCCGGCAACATCCAACCCGTTCGGGCCGGGTAAAAATCCGAGATCAAGCGCACCTACACGGGCTGCTGCCGTGTGCAGCACGTTGAACCCATGCCAGTCCGGAGTGAGCGCGCCGATATCCCGCGCCAACGACCACGCGCGAGCCAGCACGGCGGCGCCGTCCGGGCGGGCGAGTGCACCTTGTCCCAAGATGATCATCGGGTGTTTTGCGTGAGACATCTTTTCGGCGAACTCGGCCGCATGCTCGTGTAATCCAGAGATGAGCGAGGGCGAACTCCCCAGAAGTTCGGCATGGTAGGTAAGGTCATTCGCGTCGCCGATGACACCGACCGGCAGATGGCCGGCAGTCGCAAGCCAGCGCTTGCGGAGCCGTGCGTTCAGGATCGGCGCTTCACGACGCGGATTCGTGCCGATCAACAGCACCGCATCGGCTACGTCCACTCCGGCAATGGTGCTGTTGAACAGATAAAATTCGCGGCGCGACGCATCCAACCTCGCGCCATCCTGCCGGCAGTCGATGTTCTGGGACCCTAGCGCCGCCATCAGATGTTTCAGCGCCAACATACTTTCCGCGTCGCACAAATCACCAGCAACCGCGCCGATGCGGGCGCCGTCCAGGCCGTGCAGACGTGCGGCAATGGCCGTGAACGCCTCCGGCCAGGTTGCAGGACGCAACTTACCTTCGACGCGCACCCAAGGTCTGTCCAAGCGACGCCGTTTTAGCCCGTCGAACGAGAAGCGTGACTTGTCCGCAATCCACTCGTCATTGATCTCGTCATCCACACGGGGGAGGATCCGTAGTACTTCAGGGCCCTTGGCATCCACACGGATGGGTGTGCCGACCGCATCCAGAACGTCGACGCTGTCGGTCTTGCTCAGCTCCCATGGGCGCGCGACGAAAGCGTAGGGCTTGCTGGTGAGCGCACCGACGGGGCAGATGTCGATCAGGTTGCCGGACAGTTCGCTCGTCAACGCGTGTTCAACGTAGGTGCCGACTTCCATGTTCTCGCCACGGGCGGTCGCGCCGAGCTCCGGCACGCCTGCGATTTCGGTAGCGAACCGAATACAGCGCGTACACTGGATGCAGCGCGTCATCACCGTCTTGACGAGCGGACCGAGATACTTGTCCTTGATGGCGCGCTTGTTTTCCGCGTAGCGGGAATGGTCCATGCCGTAGGCGTATGACTGGTCCTGAAGATCACACTCGCCGCCCTGATCGCAAATCGGGCAATCCAACGGATGGTTGATCAGCAGGAATTCCATAACGCCACGGCGCGCTTGTCGCACCATGGCGGTGTCGGTGCGTACGACCATGCCCTCAGCCACAGGATAGGCGCAGCTGGCGATCGGCTTGGGTGCTTTCTCGATTTCGACCAGACACATGCGGCAATTGCCGGCGACGGACAGCCGTTCATGGTAGCAGAAGCGCGGTATCTCGCGTCCTGCCTTCTCGCAGGCCTGTAGGACCGAGCTGCCGGGTTGGATCTCTACGTCCACGCCATCAATAACAAGCTTGACCATATGCTTCTTTCAACCGATGCCGATATGCGCGGTCATTCGGCGGCAAGCGGCAGCGCCGCCGGGGTCACGACCCTGGCGCCTCCGCGATACTGGGCGATGCGCTCTTCTATCACCGGACGAAAATGCCGGATCAATCCCTGGATTGGCCACGCGGCCGCGTCGCCCAGCGCGCAGATGGTGTGGCCCTCGATCTGACGCGTGACCTGTTCCAGCATATCAATTTCCGAAATGTCCGCACGGCCCTCGACCATGCGATACATCACCCGCATCATCCAGCCGGTGCCCTCGCGGCATGGTGTGCACTGTCCGCAACTCTCGTGCTTGTAGAATTTGGACAGGCGCGCAATGGCGCGTACAACATCAGTCGACTTGTCCATGACGATAACTGCGGCCGTGCCTAAGCCGGATTTTACGTCGCGCAGACTGTCAAAATCCATCAGGACCGTGTCGCAAGTCTCTTTTGGTAGCAGGGGGACGGATGACCCACCGGGGATGACCGCCAGCAGGTTGTTCCACCCCCCACGCACGCCGCCCGCGTATCTTTCCAGCAACTCACGCAACGGAATACCGAGTTCCTCCTCCACGTTGCAGGGCGTGTTGACGTGGCCGGAGATGCAAAAAATCTTGGTGCCCGCATTCTTCGGCCGCCCAAGCGCGGAAAACCATCCTCCGCCGCGCCGCAGGATCTCGGGGGCGACGGCGATGGTTTCAACGTTATTGACCGTGGTAGGACAACCATACAGCCCGACAGCCGCAGGAAACGGTGGCTTCAAGCGCGGCATGCCCTTCTTGCCTTCCAGGCTTTCGAGCAATGCTGTTTCTTCGCCGCAGATGTAGGCGCCAGCCCCGCGATGCAGGAATACGTCACAGTCCCAGCCACTGCCACATGCATTAACGCCAATCAGGCCGGCCTCGTAAGCCTCGTCGATGGCCGCTTGCAGGTTGAGATGTTCGTTATAGTATTCGCCACGGATATAGATGTAAGCGGCATGCGCGCCCATCGCGAAGCAGGCGATCAGGCAACCCTCGATCAGCTTGTGCGGATCGTGCCGCATGATGTCACGATCTTTGCAGGTGCCAGGCTCGCTCTCATCGGCGTTGACGACCAGATAAGCGGGACGGCCGTCCGAGACTTTTGGCATGAACGACCATTTCATTCCGGTCGGGAAACCCGCGCCGCCCCGGCCACGCAGGCCGGAGGCTTTCATCTCGTCGATGATGGCTTCACGGCCGCGCAAAAGAATGGCTGCCGTGCCGTCCCAATCGCCGCGCGCGCGCGCGCCAGCCAGCCGCCAATCGTGCTGGCCGTAGAGGTTGGTGAAGATGCGGTCCTTGTCTTGCAGCATTGTGCTCACTCCGCGACCGTCAGCAGCGTCGTCGGGCCGCCAGCCGGCGCGGATGTCAGTCTGCCTGTCATTGAGCCCGGCTTGGGGGGTGCATCGCCACGTTGAAGCGATCGCAGCAGCGTTTCCGTTGATGCGCCGTCGAGATCCTCATAGAAATCGTTGTCGATCTGCAAGATGGGGGCGTTCACACAAGCACCCAGGCATTCCACTTCCGACAGGGTGAATACGCCATCCTCGCTCGTCTCGTGCCAGCCGGTTATGCCGGTCACGCGGCGGCAGGCGGCGACAACCTCGTCCGAGCCGCGCAGCCAGCATGGCGTGGTTGTGCAAACCTGCAGATGGTATCTGCCGATCGGGCTGGTGTTGAACATCAGATAGAAGGTGGCGACCTCGTACACGCGGATCGGTGGCATGCCGAGCCGGGCTGCGACCACGTCCATAGCCACGCGTGGCACCCATGCGCTGCCGCTTTGGCGACGCATCTGGTCCTGCACAAGGTAGAGCACAGGCAGAACGGCGCTGGCCTGACGACCGGCCGGGTATTTTGTCAGTGTCTTGTCGATAGCCGCGTTGCTTTCCGCATCAAACGCGAATGTTTCGGGTTCCACGCGGTTATGCGCGGCCGTTGAGCCGTCACCGATATTCTCGGCCGAAAATGCGCCCGACATCAGCGATCAACCTCGCCGAATACCAGGTCGATGGACCCGATGATCGCGACGGTATCGGCCAGCATGTGACCCTTGCTCATTACCTCGATGGCCTGGAGATGAGAGAAGCCGGTCGGGCGTATCTTGCAGCGATAGGGCTTGTTCGTGCCGTCCGCTACGAGATAGACGCCGAACTCGCCTTTCGGGCTTTCGATGGCCGTGTATGTGGCGCCGGCGGGCACGTGAAAGCCTTCCGTGTAGAGCTTGAAGTGATGGATCAGGGCCTCCATCGACCGCTTCATGTCCTCCCGCCGTGGCGGGGTGAATTTCCGGTCGTCGATCTTGACCGGACCGGGCTTCATCGCTTCCACGCATTGGCGGATGATCTTCACGCTTTCCCGCATCTCGATCATGCGCACGAGGTAGCGGTCGAAGCAGTCGCCGTGACGTGCCACGGGCACGTCGAACTGCACGCGATCATACATCGCATAGGGCTGAGATTTTCTGAGATCCCAAGGCACGCCGCTTGCGCGCAAATTGGGCCCTGTAAAGCCCCAGGCCAATGCCTGCTCAGCCGACATGACGCCGATATCGACGGTGCGCTGCTTCCAGATGCGGTTTTCGGTGAGCAAGTTCCACAAATCGTCGATGAACTTCGGAAAATTCTCGCTCCACGACCAGATCCGGTCGGTGAGGCCGGCGGGAAGATCCTTGGCGACGCCGCCCGGGCGGTAGTAGTTCGCGTGCAGACGGGCGCCGGACGCAGCCTCGTAAAACTCCATCAGTTTTTCGCGTTCCTCATAGCCCCACAGCGAGGGGCTGAGCGCGCCGACATCGAGCGCGTAGGAGGTGATATTGAGCAGGTGGTTGAGGATACGCGTGATCTCGTCGAACATCGTGCGTATCCACAGCGCCCGCTCGGGCGGAGTGATGGACAGCAGCTTTTCCGTCGCGAGGACGAATGTGTGCTCCATGCACATCGGCGAGACGTAATCCAGGCGGTCGAAATACGGCACGTTCTGAATGTAGGTGCGGCTTTCGATCAGTTTTTCGGTGCCACGATGCAACAAGCCGATATGCGGATCGGCACGCGCCACCACTTCGCCATCCATCTCCAGCACGAGGCGCAGCACCCCGTGGGCCGCCGGGTGTTGGGGGCCGAAATTGATCGCGTGGCTGTCGATCTGCACGGTCTTGTATGTACTTGCCGCCGCCTGGTCGGCCGGCAGTGGCGTACTCGCATGATTTTCGAAATCGGCCATGTCGTTCAAGGCTTTGCCGCCTCGCCCGGGCCAACGCCGTCCAGCGCCAAGCGAGTCACATGCGCCTTCTCGTCGCCTGGCAAGGTCGTCATGCCCTCCCAAGGCGACAGAAAGCGAAAATCGCGAAAATCCTGCGTCAGCTTGACTGGTTCATTGATCACCTGCTTGCGATCCTCGTCGTACCGGACCTCGACATAGCCGGTGAGGGGAAAATCCTTGCGCAGCGGGTGCCCCTCGAAACCGTAATCCGTGACGATGCGACGGTGATCTGCCAGACCCGCGAATTTGACGCCGAACAAATCCCAGCACTCGCGTTCCCACCACGTAGCGCAGGGCCAAAGGTTCGAGACCGACGGCACCGGCGTCACCTCGTCCGTGGTCACGATCACGCGCAGCCGGTGGTTCAACGAGACGCTAAGCAGGTTGTACACAACGTCGAACCGCTGGGCGCGCATCGGCCAGTCCACGCCGCAGACATCGATCAGTTGTTCGCACGAAAAGCGCGGGTCATCGCGCAGCACGGTCAGGACGTCGAGCAGCATGTCGCGCGACACATGCGCCACAAGCTCTCCGCTTTCCAATCCGGCACGCGCCACGCCTGGCACAGAGGTCGCCACCTGCAAGGCGAGCGCCGAACCGCGCGCTGTGACAGTCAGGTCAGCCACGCAGGATTGTCCCCGTGCGACGGATTTTCTTTTGCAGCTGCAGAATGCCGTATACCAGGGCCTCCGCCGTGGGCGGACACCCGGGCACATACACGTCCACCGGCACGATACGGTCGCAGCCGCGCACCACCGAATACGAATAATGATAGTATCCACCACCATTCGCACAGCTGCCCATGCTGATCACCCAGCGTGGCTCCGACATCTGGTCGTACACGCGGCGCAACGCAGGGGCCATCTTGTTGGTCAGCGTGCCGGCCACGATCATCACGTCGCTCTGCCGCGGCGATCCGCGCGGGAAGATGCCGAACCGGTCGAGATCGTAGCGCGGCATGTAGGCGTGGATCATCTCCACGGCACAGCACGCCAGCCCGAATGTCATCGGCCAAAGACTTCCGGTGCGACCCCAATTGATCAGCTTGTCGAGCTGGGCGACGACAAAACCCTTATCGGCTATTTCGCCGGTGATACCGCGCACCACCGAATCCTGCGCCTCGCCGGGCGGCAGCCCGTCACGGTTCCAGGCGACCTTCTCGCCCGTCGCCATGTCGGTTGCGGTCACGCTCATTGTCTACTCCCACTCAAGTGCGCCGCGGCGCCACTCGTAGATAAAACCGACGGTCAGAACGGCAAGGAAGCCGATCATCGACCAGAAGCCCAGCACACCGATGCGTGACAGGCTGATTGCCCAGGGGAACAGAAACGCCACCTCCAAATCGAAGATGATGAACAGGATCGCGACCAGGTAAAAACGCACATCGAAGCGTCGCCGCGCGTCGTCGAATGGCTCGAACCCACATTCGTAAGCCGACAGCTTCGCCGCATACGGTTTCTGACGCGCCGCGAGCAGGGAACCACCGATCATGGCCGACGCAATTGCGCCGGCGATGCCGAGAAAAACCAGGATCGGAAAATAATTGGCCAATATCGGCTGCATGGCGATCCCGCGACAAAACGCGGCGCCCGAGTGCAGCCGCAGTGCATGTGGCTGGGACCATACGCCCGCGGGCCACGAGGGCCAAGGGGGATGGCGCGAGTGACGGGGCTCGAACCCGCGACCTCCGGCGTGACAGGCCGGCGCTCTAACCAACTGAGCTACACCCGCGTGGTCCGCGGCAGGCGCCCCCTCTAAGGTTGAGGCTGCCGGGCGTCAAGTCAGGGTTCAGGAGCCAGTCATCAGTCGACCAATAATACCTTGTCGGATGCCTGGCAGCTCAATCCCGAAACCCAGAGTGTGGGCCGGTCGCATTGGCTCACGGACCAAGCTCCAGCTTAATGTTTTGGCGAGCACCTTTGTCCGACCGAACGATACCATTGGGTCGGACGATGCCCGAGTTGCTGACGCCTGATGGTGGGCGGTGACGGGATCGAACCGCCGGCCAACTCGGTGTAAACGAGCCGCTCTACCTCTGAGCTAACCGCCCCCTACTCGTGCCCGGGCTGCGCCTCTTCAGGCTTACCCCGGCCAGTGTCAACGGGCGTATGCGCAACCAATTCGCGCAGCCCCTTGCCGGCGCGGAAGCGTACGGATTTGCTTTGCGGCACATCGATCTCGGCCCCGGTGCGGGGATCGCGGCCCTTGCCGGCCTTGCGCTCGCTGACGCTGAATGCGCCGAAGCCCAGGACGCGAACCTCTTTGCCGCTCTTGAGCGAGCTGCTCATGGTTTCGAACACAGCCTCCACTGCCGCCAGCGCCTTGGCGCGCGGCAGGCCGGTCTTCTCCGTCACCGCGCCCACCAGCTTCTGCCGGTTGAACACCCGGTCGGAACGGCCCGCTGCGGTGTCCTCCGTCTCGTCCAGCCCGGTATGACCCCCAGTCTCGGCCGCCTCTTCCTCGTGCGGTTCGTTGATGTCGTCCATGATCAAGCCCTTCATAGTGGGGTGGGTTCATGCCGCGCGGGCACTCGACCGGGCCAAGCGACGAAGCCTGCCGACTGCGGCACACCTCTCACACCCCACGGGTGAAGTCAACAAAAAGCCCGGAAATCCGCCATTTTCGGCGGATCCGGGCTGCTTGTTGGCGGTCGGTTAGTGCGGAAGGAGGGCTGGCACCGGCTCGGCCACCGGCTGCGCGATTGCCTCGGGCGGTTCTTCCCACTCGATCGGCTCGGGCCGACGCACGAGCGCTTGCCCAATGACTTCATCGACGTGGCTGACCGGGACCAGTGTCAGCGCCCGCTTCACGTTGTCCGGTATCTCGGCCAGATCCTTCTCATTGTCCTTAGGGAAGAACACGGTCGCGATCCCGGCCCGCAACGCGGCGAGCAGCTTCTCCTTCAGCCCGCCGATCGGCAGCACCCGGCCGCGCAGCGTGATCTCGCCGGTCATCGCCACGTCACGCCGCACCGGTATGCCGGTCAGCACGCTGACGATGCTGGTGGCCATCGCCACGCCGGCGGACGGGCCGTCCTTGGGGGTCGCACCTTCCGGCACGTGCACGTGGATGTCCCGTTTCTCGAACAGGGTCGGCTTGATGCCAAAGGTGATCGATCGGCTGCGCACGTAGGACAGGGCCGCCGTCACGCTTTCCTGCATGACGTCGCCCAGCTTACCGGTGTGCTGCACCTTACCCTTGCCGGGCACCATCACGCTTTCGATGGTCAGGATCTCGCCGCCCACTTCGGTCCAGGCCAGGCCTGTCACGACACCGACCATGTCCTCGCTCTCGGTCTCGCCGTAGCGGAAGCGGCGGATGCCGGCATATTTCTCCAGATTCTTGAGCGTGATGACGACTTTCTTCGACTTCTTGGTCACGATCTCCTTCACCGCCTTACGGGCCAGGTTGGCCAGCTCGCGCTCCAGGTTCCGCACGCCGGCTTCCCGCGTGTAGGTGCGGATCAGGTCGCGCAACGCATCGTCGCTGATCGACCATTCGTCCGTCTTCAGCCCGTGCGCCTCGCCCTGCTTCGCCAGCAGGTGGCGCCGCGCGATCTGGAGCTTCTCATCCTCCGTATAGCCGGAGATCCTGATGATCTCCATGCGATCGAGCAAAGGCTGCGGCATGCGGAGGCTGTTTGCCGTCGTAACAAACATGACGTCGGAGAGGTCGTAATCGACCTCCAGGTAGTGATCGGCGAAGGTTGCGTTCTGCTCGGGATCGAGCACCTCCAGAAGCGCGCTGGTGGGGTCGCCGCGCCAGTCCTGGCCCAGCTTGTCGATTTCGTCGAGCAGGAACAAGGGATTGCTGGTCTTGGCCTTCTTCATGCCCTGGATCACCTTGCCGGGCATGGACCCGATATAGGTGCGCCGGTGGCCACGTATCTCTGCCTCGTCCCGCACGCCGCCCAGCGACATGCGAACGAAACTACGGCCCGTGGCATTGGCGACCGACTTGCCGAGCGAGGTCTTGCCGACGCCGGGCGGTCCGACCAGACACAGGATCGGTCCGCGCACCTTCGGGCTGCGCGCCTGCACTGCCAGGTATTCGAGGATGCGCTCCTTTACCTTTTCAAGACCGAAATGGTCAGCATCCAGCACGCGCTCGGCTTCGATCACGTCGCGGCTAATCTTGCTGCGCTTCTTCCACGGTATCGACAGCACCCAGTCGAGATAGTTGCGCACCACGGTCGCCTCGGCGCTCATCGGGCTCATCGTCCGCAGCTTCTTCAGCTCGGCCAGACACTTTTCCCGGGCTTCCTTGGTCAGCCTGGTCTTCTTGATCTTGTCCTCGAGCTCGGCCGTCTCGTCCTTGCCGTCCTCGCCTTCGCCCAACTCCTTCTGGATCGCCTTGAGCTGCTCGTTGAGGTAGTACTCGCGCTGGGTCTTCTCCATCTGGCGCTTCACGCGGTTGCGGATGCGCTTTTCGACCTGCAGCACGCCGATCTCGGATTCCATGTGACCGAATACGCGCTCCAGCCGCTCATTGACGGGCGCGTTCTCCAGCAGTTCCTGTTTCTCGCTGATCTTCAGATTCAGATGGCTGGCGATGGTGTCGGCCAGCTTGGAGGGCTCCTCGATCTGGTTGAGCGAAACCAGCACTTCCGGCGCGATCTTCTTGTTCAGCTTGATGTATTGCTCGAACTGGCCGACCACGGTGCGGCCCAGCGCCTCCAAATCCTTCGCGTCGGCGGCCTGGTCGGGCACTTCCTCGACATAGGCTTCGAAATAGGCCTCGGTCTCCTTGAACGCGGTCACGCGCGCACGCCGTCCGCCTTCCACCAGAACCTTCACCGTGCCGTCCGGCAGTTTCAGCAATTGCAGGATCGTGGACACCGTGCCGACGCGATAGATGTCGTCGGCGGACGGGTCGTCCTGCGCCGCGTTCTTCTGGGCGACGAGCAGGATCTGCTTGTCGTCTTTCATCACCGCTTCCAGCGCGCGCACGGATTTCTCGCGCCCTACGAAAAGCGGCACGATCATATGCGGGAAGACGACGATGTCGCGCAGCGGGAGCACCGCCAGCGTGTCGCCGGCTGGAACTGCCTGCTTCTTTCTTTCAGCCATTAAAAAGACCTCCTTCAAGGACAGTCAGGAGCGCGATTCGCCCAAATTGGCACGCAACGCCTCCGGAACCCATGGCGGATTGTGTATCGAACGATGGCACGAAAGCCGCCGCGTTCGGTCACCGCCCGATATCGGGCCGCAAACCCTGGTTTGCTAGCCCGCGGCGCCCTCGGCCCGCTCCTTCGAGCGTTCCTTGCTGTAGGTATAAAGCGGGCTGGCCCGGCCCTCCGCCACTTCGCGATTGATGACCACCTCGTCCACATTGTCGAGCCCGGGCAGCTCGAACATCGTGCCCAGCAGGATCGACTCCATGATGGACCGCAGGCCGCGCGCACCGGTGCGCCGGGCTATGGCGCGGGTGGACACCGATTTCAGCGCATCGTCCGTGAAGCTCAGCTTCACCCCCTCCATCTCGAACAGCCGGCCATACTGCTTGACCAGGGCGTTCTTGGGCTTGGTCAAAATCTCCATCAGCGCGGCTTCGTCGAGGTCCTCCAGCGTAGCCACCACCGGCAGGCGCCCGATGAACTCGGGGATCAGCCCGAACCTGAGCAAATCCTCCGGTTCCACATCGCGCAGGATGGCGCCGGTCCGACGCTCGTCCGGGTCGCGCACCTCGGCGCCGTAGCCGATTCCCGACCCCTTGCCGCGGGCGCCAATGATCTTCTCGAGGCCGGCGAAGGCGCCGCCGCAGATGAACAGGATATTGGTCGTATCGACCTGCAAAAACTCCTGTTGCGGATGCTTGCGGCCACCCTGCGGGGGAACGGAGGCCACCGTTCCCTCCATGATCTTCAGCAGCGCCTGCTGCACGCCCTCCCCGCTCACGTCGCGGGTAATGCTCGGGTTGTCCGACTTGCGGCTGATCTTGTCGACCTCGTCGATGTAGACGATGCCGCGCTGCGCCCGCTCTACGTTGTAATCGGCTGATTGTAACAGTTTCAGGATGATGTTCTCGACATCCTCACCCACATAGCCGGCTTCAGTCAGGGTAGTGGCGTCCGCCATGGTGAACGGCACGTCGAGGATGCGGGCGAGTGTCTGGGCGAGCAGCGTCTTGCCCGAGCCGGTGGGGCCGACGAGCAGGATGTTGGACTTCGCAATCTCGATATCGTTGTTCTTCTGCGCGTGCGCCAACCGTTTGTAATGGTTGTGCACCGCGACCGAGAGCACCTTCTTCGCGTGCGCCTGGCCGATCACGTAGTCGTCCAGGACCCGGCAGATCTCCTTCGGGGTGGGCACGCCGTCGCGCGCCTTGACGAGGTGAGTTTTGTGCTCCTCGCGGATGATGTCCATGCACAGCTCGACGCACTCGTCGCAGATGAACACGGTGGGACCCGCGATCAGCTTGCGCACCTCGTGCTGGGACTTGCCGCAGAACGAGCAGTACAGGGTATTCTTGGTGTCGCCCGACTTGCTCATGATACGTTGCTCATTGGGTCTCCTGCCCCGGGCTGACCCGGGGCGACAATCTCAGGATACTACCGCCAGCCTTTCAAAATCGACAAGGCGGGGGCTGGCGGCAGGTCCGTTCACGTCCCGGGCGTGCCCGGACCAGTAGGATACGGACCGGATTCCGGTCCGGATGCGGGGATGACCCCGCACCGGGTCAGACCTTGATAGAGTCGTCGATCATCGACTGAGGCCGATTTTCCACAACCTGATCGACGAGGCCGAACTCGCGTGCCTCCTCGGCCGACATGTAGCTGTCCCGCTCCAGCTTGGCCTCGATCGCATCGAGGGTCTGGCCGGTGTGGCGGACATAGATCTCGTTCAGCCGGTGACGCAGCGTGAGTATCTCGCGCGCCTGAATCTCGATATCGGCGGCCTGGCCCTGAGCCCCGCCGCTCGGCTGGTGCACCATCACCCGGCTATTCGGCAAGGCGAACCGCTTGTCCTTGGCGCCGGAGCACAGCAGCAGCGACCCCATGGACGCAGCCTGGCCGATGCAGACGGTGCTGACCGGGCACCTTATATACTGCATCGTGTCGTAGATCGCGAGGCCGGCCGAGACCACGCCGCCGGGGCTATTGATATAGAAGAAGATATCCTTGGCCGGGTTCTCGCTCTCAAGGAACAGCAATTGCGCGCAGATCAGCGCGCTCATCTGGTCGAACACGGGCCCGGTGAGGAAAATGATCCGCTCCTTCAGCAGGCGCGAATAGATGTCGTACGCCCGCTCGCCGCGCGCGGTCTGCTCGACCACCATCGGCACCAGAGCCTGGGAATAGAATTCGGCCGGATCGCGATCGAACGGGAAGGCCCTCATACGCACCACACTCCTATCGGCAGACACCGGGTGATCGCAGTCCCGGTGGCGCTCACACATGGGTTTTCCGGACGCGGGTTCCAGGGCCGGGCGCCGGGCCGGCGTCTTCGCTCAGCTTGGATGAGCCGGGCTTTCGTCTTCGCGCTCCCCACCTTGATGCTCAACGGATGGCGGCTCGGCCGTGTGTTCGGCGGTGTCCCCGCTCGGCTCCGCCTCGGCGCTGCCCACCTCCTGCTGTGATTCAAATGCCAGCTTTGCCGGTGCCGGCTCCTCCGCCGGGGGCAGGTTCAGCTCTTCGGGTGAGACCAGCCGGTCCTGCACCTGGGCCATCTCCAGGATGTAGTCGACCACCTTGTCCTCGAAGAGCGGACCGCGGAGCTGCTCGATCGCCTGCGGCGTCTTTCGAAAGAACTCGATCACCTGCATTTCCTGGCCCGGGTAGCGCGAGGCCTCCGCCCGCAACGCCTGGCTCAGCTCGCCTTGGCTCACTTGCACGTTCGCCGCGCGCCCGATCTCGGACAGCAACAGGCCCAGCCGGACGCGACGGTCGGCGATGGCCCGGGTACTCGGCCCGCAACGTCTCGGTATCCTTGCCGCGATCCTCTTCGTCGATCTGGCCGGATGCTACGTCCTGCTCCACCCGTGCCCAGATCGCGCCAAACTCGGCATCGACCAGGTTTTGCGGCGCCGGGAACTGCGCCTGCTCGGCCAGGACATCCAGCAGCTCGCGCTTGATACGCAGGCGCGACATCTGGTCGAGTTCGCGCTGGAGCTGCGCGGTCAATGCCTCGCGCAGCTTCTCCAGCGACTCGAAACCCATTTTCGCAGCGAGCGCGTCGTCGAGGTCCTGTTCGGCCGGACGGCCAAGCGCCTTGGCCGTAACGGCGAACACAGCCGCTTTTCCGGCGAGCTCGGCCGCATGATAGGCGTCGGGGAAGGTTACGCTCACGTCGCGCGACTCGCCGGGCCGCATGCCCGCCATGCCCTCGGAAAAGCCCGGGATGAACCCTTCGCCGCCAATCTCGATTTTCGCGTCCTGCCCGGCCCCGCCCTCGAACGCGACGCCGTCGACGCTGCCCACGAAGTCGACGGTAAGCACATCGCCCGTCTCGGCGCCGTGACCTTCTGCCACCGGCAGCACCTCGCGCTGCTGCGCGGCCAGGCGAGACAGGGTCTTTTCGACCGAGTCGGGTGCCACTTCCGAGCGAAGCCGAGTGAGGCTCAGTGCCGCCAGATCGGGGACCGAGATCTCGGGCAGCAGCTCCATTTCGACGCTGAACGCCAGATCGGATGCCTGCTTGCCGTCGATCTTCGGCTCGCCGTCCAGCGCCACCTTGGGTTGGCCCGCAGGACGCAGACCGCGCTCCTCCACCATCTGATCGGTGGCCTGGTTCAGCGCATCCTGCATGACTTCGGCCATGATAGAGGCGCCAAAGCGCTGGCGCACCAGATTGACGGGCACCTTGCCTGGCCGGAACCCCGGCAGCTTTATCGTGCGGCCGATCTCGGCCAGCTTGGCGCCTACCTTGCCCTCGATCTCGGCCGCCGGGACGACGACTGAAAACGCGCGCTTCAGCCCGTCGGAGAGCGTCTCGGTAACCTGCATCGCAAACTCATCCTCAAAACTGATCGGCCATTGGTGGGGGTCGGCTGGTGCGGGCGAAGGGACTTGAACCCCCACGGCTTACGCCACCAGAACCTAAATCTGGCGTGTCTACCAATTTCACCACGCCCGCCGGCCGCGATCCGCGCGGCGTAGCGCACGAGGCGCGGGGCGGCAAGGCCGGGTGGCCATGGACGAGGGCCAGGTGCCCCGTCCTGGACCCTGTCGGGCGTAAGTGCCGCGCTGGGTGCGGCCAATCGGCCCCAGACCTTCCTTCAAGCGCTACCCTGGTCACCAACAAACCGCGCCAGCCGCACGGCCGTGTGTCCGCGGCTCGGTCGCAGGCTGGGCATCACCAGCAGGCAATCATCGTGCGGTGTGCGAATTTCGACGTCGCCGTCCATCGCGATCAGCGTGTCACGCGCCGCCACAACGTCCCCACCCCTGAACGACTTGACGAAACTGAACCCGCCCGAGCCGGCGGTTATGGCCGCGGTTACCTCGGCATAGCGGGTTTTGTCCCTGCCCTCATCGCCGTCGGTCGGCAGCTCGGCCAGGCCTGTGGCACCGAGCAGGCCGGTCACTGCGCGCTCCATGGCGGTGATTGTGGCACGACGCCAATGTTGCCCCGCTTCCACCAGGACCGCCACTTGCGATCCGTCATCCCGCACGAAAGGTGGGTAGTCGATCAGCCTGCGTCCGCTTGCATGGCCGTGATCGGCCACTACCAGAGAAGGCGTGCCGATGGAGGCGGCCAGGGCGCGCCCCCGTGCTGTCGGACCGCTCAAAATCAGTGGTTCGGAAGGCCATAGCATCGAATGCAGGTCCAGCAGCACGTCCGCCCGCTCGATCAGCGGCCGCATGGCGCGTGCCCGGGCCAGCTCGGACGATTGCCGCGGCCCGTCCAGCACGCCGGGGTCCCAGAGACGATTGAAATCCTCGTCCAGGTATCGCGAGGCGGTGGGTTGGGCTGGATCGAATCTGTCGTAAGCGGCCAGGTTCACAAACCCCAGGGTCAGCGTGCCCGATCGCGGCTGCGGGTTCATCCGCAAAAGGCGGTCCAGTGTGACCGCGCCGGCGATCTCGTTGCCATGCACCAAGGCGGTTATGAGGACATGCGGGCCAGGCGAGCTAGCACGGAAGGTCCAGAAGCCCGGCAGGCCGGCATTGCCCGCGCGCCAGGGCCCGAGATCGGGCGCCGAAAGCTCGACCTCAAAAGCAGGCAGCGGCGGCGCCGGCGTCTCCTGCGTCACCCCGCCATTCCCGCGCCCACCAGCTCAACGACCATCGCGGCAATCTATACCCGGACCTTGGCAGGGCAATCGCAGCGACGATCCAAATGATACGAATCTGCAAGAATACGGCGCGCGGGCAACAAGGCCGTCCCCAGGCTGGCGCCAGGGACGGCCATTGCGCGGCCGGATGCTGCGCGCGGCTACTTGCCGGTGAGCACGGGCCGCCAGAACGCGCAATGGTGCTGCGCCCCGAACCCGGATTCGGGCAGCGGCGTGGGCGGCAGAAGCGATTGGACCGTCTCCGTGTCCTTGGAGAACGCGGTCCAGGCTGGCGCCCCGGCTGCCTCCGGCGTGCCATGGGCGGCAAAGCTGGTCCAGTATTTGACCATTGCGTCCGACAGCGAACGCTCCTTCGCGTTGAGCGCGCGCGTGCCCGGCAGCTCCGGCAGGGTCCACAGGAACTGCAACTCGATCGCATGGGCCGCGCCGTAATCGTAACCTGGTACCGGTGGCAGCGACCCCTCGGGCGCATGGCGGTCGTTGAACTGGTAGGCATAGACGGGCACGTGGCGCGACGCCCAGTGGTCGATGAGCCAGGCGCCGCAGGCGAACGTCTGGTCCGTGATCACGGCGGCCAGCGCATAAACCGGCTTGGCGTAGCGCTGCACCTGGTAGCGCTGCGCCACCAGCGGGCCGAAGGTCGGGCCGTAGATGCTGTCGAGCACGCCCGGATACTGGGCGGCCGTCAGCCCGGAATCGGCCGGCAGGAATAGCCGATACTCATCGTGGTTGGAGCCGTCGATGACCGGCACGCGGTTGAACTTGCCGGCCTCGAACGCGGGAACCAGCGACAACGGCAGGGTGGTACCGTCCACGATCGTCGTGAGAACTCAAACCGGGATTGTTCTCGGTCGCCAGGATCTGGTCTGATGTCGCCGCCCGCAGGCAGGCCGTATCGGCCGGTGCACAGTTCAGCGCGGTGGCGATGGTGTTCCCCGTGGCTTCGGCCGCGGCAAGCGTTGGCAGGTTGATCGCGTAGCCGCCGCTCTCCACGATCGCGCGGCTGAACAGCCCGTAGGCGGTGGGCGATGCAAGATTGGACAGCGTGCTCAGACCACCGGCGGAACTCCCCGAACATCGTAACTCGCGAGGGATCGCCGCCGAACCCGGCGATGTTGCGGCGGACCCAGTCCATCGCGAATTGCTGGTCCTGCAAGCCGTAATTGCCGGCGACATGCCCTTCGGTATCCAGCCCCAATTCCGCCAAGAACCCGAAATAGCCGAGCCGGTAGTTGACCGTGACGACGATGACCCGGCCCTGTGCGATCAGCTTGACCGGGTCGTAGTCGTTGCTCTCGCCCACGACGAGCGCGCCGCCATGGATCCAGAACATGACCGGCAGTTTCTCACCCGCCTTGTGGTCCGCGGGGCGATACACGTTGAGATACAGGCAATCCTCATTGTTGGTCGCGACGCCAAACGCCGATGGCGGCTGGGCGCAATGCGGGCCGAAGCTGGTCGCGTTGGGCGAGAACAGGGCCTGGGGCATCGGCTGGGGCGGTTGCCAGCGAAGAGCGCCGACCGGCGGGGCCGCGTAGCGAAGGCCCAGGAACTCGTCCATGCCCTCGGCAACCACGCCAGTGACCTTGCCGTTCTGGGTAATGGCGGTTGGGGCGGCCAGGACAGGCGCGGCGCATGTCAGAGAGAGGGCGGTCAGGGCGAGACAGGATCGTAGGCTGGGCCGGGACATAGGCAGGTATCCTCCAGGCGGCACCGCGGACGTGTTGATCACGTCACCGGCCGTCCATCTAGGGTAAGCGCCCCAGGTAGGAGGCCGCAATCCTCCCCATCGCGCTCGTGATGAAGGGTATGGGTGGCCTGGTTGGGCGGGATGAACCGACCGAGCGACGATGTGGCCGGGTCACTTCTGTGGCCCTCGCCCTACTGGCGCGTCTCGAACTCCCGCGGGCGCAAGGTGTGGGCCATGCGGTCCATCAGGCCGTTGGCCATGCGGGGTTCGTCGCCCCGAAAAAAACCGTGGGCGACGTCCATGTACTCGTTGATCACGACGGCTACCGGGGGGCCATCTCGCATGACGAGCTCGGCGCCGGCAGCGCGCAACAGGGCGCGCAGGACCGGGTCCAGGCGGGCCAGCGGCCACTCCTCCGGCAGCGAGCTCCACCAGCAATGTGTCTATCTGATCCTGCTTTTCGACGGCCATGCGGACGATGCGACCGAACAGTTTGACGTGCGCGTCGGGGACCCGGCCCTCCTCGAATCCGCCGCTGCCCGGGATTTCGCCCAGGCGGTGACGGACGAATTCGTCGATCACCGTTTCAGTGGCGGCCCCGCCCTGCTCGGCCTGGAACAGGGCTTGTACGGCGCCGACGCGGGCGGCGGTGCGGGGACGGCTGGTGGGGGCACTGGATTTCGTCATGCGGAAACACCTAGGCGGCGGGCGGCGGCTACTTGCAGCAGGGCGGCGGCGGCGGCCTCGGCGCCCTTGTTGTGGCCGTCCGGGCCGCTTCGGGCGACCGCTTGTTCGATGGAGTGGACCGTCAGCACGCCGGAGCCGAGGGCCACGCCGTGTTGCAGGGCGACGGACATCAGGCCGGCCATGGTTTCCCGGCAAATGAAATCATAGTGGTCGGTGCCGCCGCGCACGATGCAGCCCAAGGCCACGTAGCCCGCGAATTTTCGGCCGGTCGCGCGGGCGGCCATGCCGATCGCCTGGGGAAGTTCGAAGCTGCCGGCGACATCTAGGATTTCATGGGTGGCGCCGGCTTCGTCCAGGATGCGCGTGGCACCCTCAGTCATGCCGTCGATCACTGCGCGGTAGTAGGGCGCGCGCACAACCAGCAGATGGCCGCCGCCCGCCAGTTTCACGGCGGCCGGCAGGGGCGCGTCGGCGGTGCTCAATTTGGCACGATGTCGATGGGGCGATGGCCGACGACGTTGAGGCCATAGCCTTCCAGGCCGACGATGGCGCGCGGCGTATTGGAGAGCAGCACCATGTCGTGCACGCCGAGGTCGGCGAGTATCTGGGCGCCGATGCCGTAGTCGCGCAGCATGCGCTCGCGGGCATCGGCGTGGCTGTGGCGGCCGGTGACGAGATCCAGCAGGCCGGCGGCGCGCCAGTCGTGCAGGACGACCATGATGCCGGCGCCTTCTGCCTCGATCTGTCGCATCGCCTGGTGCATCAGGCGGCTGGTACGGCCGCCGGGGAGCATCTGGATGGGGTCCAAGGCCTGCATGCGCACCAGCGCGGGTTTCGTCTGGGTGATGTCGCCTTTCACCATGACCACGTGCTCGGCGCCGTTCAGTGTGCTGGTATAGATAAAAACCTGCCAGGGGCCGGTATCGAGTTCCTGCGTGTGCGTCTCGTGCACGCGGCGGACGAGCTTTTCGGAGGCGCGGCGGTGGGCGATCAGGTCGGCGATGGTGCCGAGTTTCAGGCCGTGGAGTTGCGCGAAGGCGACCAGGTCCGGCAGGCGGGCCATGGTGCCGTCGGCGTTCAGGATTTCGCAGATGACGCCGGCCGGGATCAGTCCGGACAGGCGGGCGATGTCCACGGCGGCTTCGGTATGGCCGGCGCGGACTAGCGTGCCGCCCGGGCGGGCTGCGAGCGGAAAAACGTGGCCGGGGGAGACGAGGTCGCGCGGGCCGGAATCGGGGTTGATGGCGACGGCGATGGTGTGGGCGCGGTCGCGCGCGGTGACGCCGTGGGTGATGTTCTCCCGGGCCTCGATGCTGACGGTGAAGGCGGTTTGATGGCGCTGCTGGTTGGCGACCGCCATCATGGGGAGCTCCAGGCGGCCGATCTGGGCGGGGCTGAGCGCCAGGCAGATCAGGCCGCGGGCGTGACGCATCATGAAGGCCAGCGCCTGGGGGGTGGCGAACTGGGCGGGAATGATCAGGTCGCCCTCGTTCTCCCGGTCCTCGTCGTCTACCAGAATGAACATGCGGCCGGCCTGGGCTTCGGCGATCAGCTCCTGTGTCGTGCTGATGGCGTCGTGCAGCGTGTGGCGCGCGAGAACCTCGCTCATGCCGCCTGCTCCGACGGCCGCGGCGTGGCGACCGACGGCTGAATAGCCGTTTCCTGCAATCTGGCGACGTAGCGGGCCAGCATGTCGATCTCGATATGGACCGCGTCGCCAGGGGCGCGGGCGCCCAGCGTGGTGTGCTGGGCGGTGTGCGGGATGATGTTGACGCCGAATTCCTGGCCACGCACCTCGTTGACGGTCAGCGATATGCCGTCGATGGCGACCGAGCCTTTTTCGGCGATGAACCGGTGCAGCGGGGCCGGCACGGTGACGGCGATGCGCAGCGAGCCGGCTTCCGGACGGACGGACTCGATGTGGCCCAGCCCGTCCACATGGCCGCTGACCAGGTGGCCGCCCAGCTCGTCGCCCAGGCGGAGCGACCGCTCCAGGTTGATGCGGGTGCCGGTCTGCCAGCCGCCCAGGGTGGTGCGCGCCACGCTCTCGCCCGAGACGTCCACGGCGAACCAGTCCGGGCCGAGGGCCGTGGCCGTCAGGCAGCAGCCCGAGCAGGCGATGGAGGCACCCAGGGCGGTGCCGCCCTGTGCGGACAGGAACTCCGCCGGTGCCTTGATGACGGCGCGCATGTCGTGCCCCGGGGTGCGGGTGACCTCGCGCACGATGCCGGTGGCGGTGATGATCCCGGTGAACATCAGGCCCGGCCGAACACGCTCATGACGTCGGGCCCGCATGCGCGCGGGGTATCCAGCAATGCAAAGCGCCGCATGTCAGCCAATGCCCCTATCCCCAGTCTCTCAAGCGCCGGCCGTCCGTCGCCGCCGATGACGGCGCCGGCGTGGAACCACACCAAGCGGTCCACCAGATCGGCCCGCAGCAGCGCGGACGCAAGTTTTTCTCCGCCTTCGACCAGCACGCTGGTCAGGCCGCGCGTGCCGAGCGCCTGCAGCGCGGCGGGCAGGTCGATGCCGTCCGGCCCTTCCGGCACGGGCACGCAGCGGGCGCCCGCCTCGGCCAGGCGCTGCGCGCGCGAGGGCAGCAGGTCGCCGGGCGGGGCGCCGTAAAGGGTCACGTCGTCCGGTGGGCCGTCGGTGTGATAGAGCAGCCAGGTTGGCGCTTCGTATGCCGTGCGGACTAGCTGTCTGTCCGGCGAGGTGCGCAATTTTCCGTCGGCCACCACGCGGACCGCTGGGCGGTGCGCGTAGCCCGGGATGCGGCAGGTGAGCGCCGGGTCGTCCGCCGCCACCGTGCCGGCGCCGACCATGACCGCGTCGTGCTGGCCGCGCAGGGCATGCGCGGCGCGGCGCGCCTGCGGCCCGGTGATCCACTGGCTCTCGCCGGTGCGGGTCGCGATCCGGCCGTCCAGCGTGGTGGCGAGCTTGAGGGTGACGACGGGGCGGCCCAGGGTGACGCGGGCGAAAAAACCGGCGAGCGTTTCCCGAGCCGCTTGTTCCAGCACGCCGGTTCGTACCTCCACCCCGGCGGCGCGCAGTTTCGCCAGGCCGTGGCCGTTGACGCGGGGGTCTGGGTCGCCGCACGCCACCAGCACGCGGGCGATGCCGGCGGCGACCAGCGCGTCCGCACAGGGCGGCGTTTGGCCGTGATGGCTGCAGGGTTCCAGCGATACGTAGGCGGTGCCGCCGCGGGCCGCTGCGCCTGCGGCGGCCAGGGCCTGGGTTTCGGCGTGGGGACGGCCGCGCAGGCCGGTGCGGCCGCGGCCGACTACATGGCCGGCCGGGGACACGATGACGCAGCCGACGGAGGGGTTGGGCCAGGTGCCGCCAAGGCCGCGTTCGGCCAGGGTGATGGCCGCGCGCATGTGGGTGTGGTCGGTCAACGCCATTAGTCGCCGTCCAGCGAGCCCAGGAACGCCTCGAAATCGCGGGCCTCCCTGAAATCCCGATAGACGCTGGCGAAGCGGACGTAGGCCACCTCGTCCACTTCCTTCAGCGTGTCCATGACCAGCTCGCCGATCTGGGCGCTGGGAATGTCGGTCTCGCCGGACGCTTCCAGCTGGCGGACGATGCCGCTGACGACGCGTTCGATGCGCTCGTCTTCGACCGGGCGCTTGCGCAGCGCGATGGTGATGGAGCGGGCGAGTTTTTCGCGATCGAACGGCACGCGCCGGCCGTCTGTCTTGACCACGGTCAGGTCGCGCAGTTGCACACGTTCCACGGTCGTAAAACGCTGCCCGCAATTGGTGCAGGAGCGGCGGCGGCGAATGGCCGCCCCGTCCTCCGCCGGGCGGCTATCTTTCACCTGGGTATCGTCGTGGCCACAGAAGGGGCAGCGCATAGGTTGGAAAGTGCCTGGGTTAGCTTTCGCGTGGTATAGCGTGAACGGATGGCCAGGACGAACGGGCGGAGAAGGGCACCGATATGAGCGGGTTTTCTGGTCGTAACCCGCGGCGCCGGCCTACCCATCCCGGCGCGGTGTTGCGGGAGGACGTGCTGCCCCCTTGCGCATCGGCGTGACCGAGGCGGCCGAGCAATTTGGCGTCGGACGGCGAGTGCTGCATGCGATCGTGGCCGAAAAGGCGTCGGTTACGCCGAGTTGGCGGTTCGCATCGGCAAGGTTTGCGACAACGGGGCCGATGTGTGGCTGCGGATGCAGATGACGCGCGATTTGCATGCGCGGCAGCATATGGCGGAGGTCGTGGAGTCAATACGGACGATGAGGGCGACGTAGCAGCATACCAGATGTGCCGTTACACTTTCAGGTCCGCGGAACCTGAGCAGACGGTCGAAACGCGGCTGTGACGGATGTAACGGTTCCGAACGGCATCGCGCCGGCGAAAGAGTGCACGCTGAGTTCCAAGAAAATCAATGAGGGCGGTAAATCGGAAATCGCGCGCACATCTCCAACACCCGCTCGCCCACCGCCCGCTCGGCCGCCGCATTCGTGCCGTTCGGCGAACCCGCGAGCCCATCCACCACTTCCGCAATCATTCGCCCCACCTCAGAAAACTCCTCCACACCAAACCCGCGGGTGGTTGCCGCGGGACTGCCCAAACGTATCCCGCTGGTCACTGCCGGTTTTTCCGGGTCGAAGGGGATTGCGTTCTTGTTCGCGGTGATGTGGGCGCGGCCGAGGCTTGCGTCCGTGTCGCGCCCCGTCACGCGCTTCGGGCGCAGATCGACCAGCAGCAGATGGCTGTCGGTGCCGCCGGTGACGATCGCGAAACCGCTGTCCACCAGGGTGGCGGCCAGCACGCGCGCGTTTTCGATGACGGCGCGTTGATAGGCTCGGAAATCGGGGCGCAGCGCCTCGCCGAACGCGACCGCCTTGGCGGCGATGACGTGCATCAGCGGGCCGCCCTGCAGGCCGGGGAACACGGCGGAATTGATCTTTTTGCCGAGATCGGGGTCGTTGCTGAGGATCATGCCGCCGCGTGGGCCGCGCAAGGTCTTGTGAGTCGTGGTCGTGACGATATGGGCGTGCGGCAGCGGGCTGGGGTACAGGCCGGCGGCGACCAGGCCGGCGAAATGCGCCATGTCGACCAGGAACAGCGCGCCGACCTCGTCGGCCACGGCGCGTATTCTGGGAAAATCGATGATGCGCGGGTAGGCCGAGCCGCCGGCGATGATGAGGCGTGGCCGCTCCGTGCGCGCCAGGCGCTCCAGCTCCTCGTAGTCGAGCAGGCCGTCGTCGCGGCGCACGCCATATTGGACGGCGCGGAACCATTTGCCGGACTGGTTGGGGGCGGCGCCGTGCGTGAGGTGGCCGCCGGCGGCCAGCGACATGCCCAGGATGGTGTCGCCGGGCTGCAGCAGCGCCAGGAACACGGCCTGGTTGGCCTGCGCACCCGAATGCGGCTGCACGTTGGCGAACGAACAGCCAAAGATCTGGCAGGCGCGCTCGATGGCCAGCGATTCGGCGCGATCGACCACCTCGCAGCCGCCATAATAGCGGCGGCCGGGGTAGCCTTCGGCGTATTTGTTGGTCAGCACCGATCCCTGCGCCTCGAGCACGGCGCGCGACACGATGTTTTCCGACGCGATCAGCTCGATCCCGTCCTGCTGGCGGCCTAGCTCGGCGCCAAGTACTTCGGCAACAGCCGGGTCGGTCTCGCTCAGCGGCGCACCGAAGAACCGGCTATGGGCGGGCGTCAGTGTCTGGTCGTTCACGGGCCTAGTCTCCCTGGCGGCACGGGCGGGGCGTTGCGTGTGGAGCGCCAAGAGGGCAGCGTATCAGTCACGCAGGCGTGCGCGAAGCCCAGGCGCGCATGTCGGACCCGCCCTGCCTCGAAGGAATCGCATGAGCCTGACCCTTGAAAACCCGCTCTTCGCCAGGAAGCCGATCGCGGCGAAGGACGGGGACACCGGCGAGCACGGTTTCAAGCGCACGCTGGGCCCGCTCAGCCTGGTGGCACTGGGCATCGGTGCCATCATCGGGGCCGGCATCTTTTCGCTGACCGGCATCGCGGCGGCCGACAATGCCGGACCCGCCGTGGTGCTGAGCTTTCTGCTGGCGGCCGTGGGCTGCGGCCTGGCCGGCCTCTGCTACAGCGAACTTTCGGGGATGATTCCGGCCGCGGGCTCCGCCTACTCGTACGCCTATGCCTCGCTTGGCGAGATGGTGGCCTGGATCATCGGCTGGGCGCTGACCCTGGAATATGCGGTGGGGGCAGCCACGGTTTCCGTCAGCTGGTCCGGCTATGTCGTCAGTTTTCTCGGTAAATTCGGCCTGGCCCTGCCGCACGCGCTCACCGCCTCCCCGTTCGACACCGATGCCATGGGCCACCCGTCGCCCGGCATCGTGAACCTGCCGGCAATGCTGATCATCGTGTGCGTCTCGCTGATCCTGATCCGCGGCATCAGTGAATCGGCCAAGGTGAACGGGGTGATCGTGGCCATCAAGCTGGCCGTCGTGGCCGCCGTGATCGGGTTCGGCGCGTTCTACGTGAAGCCGGCCAACTGGCATCCATTCATTCCGCCCAACACCGGCGAGTTCGGGCATTTCGGCGTCTCCGGCATCTTTCGCGGGGCGGCGACCGTGTTCTTTGCCTATATCGGCTTCGATGCGGTCAGCACGGCGGCGCAGGAGGCGAAAAACCCCGAGCGCGACATGCCCATCGGCATCCTGGGATCGCTGGCCATCTGCACGGTCCTGTATGTGCTGGTCTGCCTGGTTCTGACCGGCCTGCTCAGCTACACGCAGCTTCATGTATCGGCGCCGGTCTCGGTGGCGATCGGGCAGACGCCGCTGCCATTCCTGAAGGTGGCCGTCGATGTCGGCGCCATCGCGGGGCTGACCAGCGTGATTCTCGTCATGCTTCTGGGACAGAGCCGGGTCTTCTACTCCATGTCCAAGGATGGGCTGCTGCCGCGCGTGTTCTCCGCCATGCACCCTCGGTTTCGGACGCCGTACCTGTCGAACCTGCTGTTCATGGTGTTTGCCGGCCTGGCGGGCGGGTTCACGCCGATCAGCGCCTTGGGCCACATGACGAGTTTCGGCACGTTGCTGGCCTTCGTGATCGTGTGCGTCGGCGTGCTGGTGCTGCGGCGCATCGACCCGCATCGCCGCCGCGCGTTCCGCACGCCGTATTCGCCGTATGTGCCGGTGGCCGGCATTATCGTGTGTGGCGCGCTGATGGCCTCGCTGCCGTTGCAGACCTGGCTGCTGGCTTTCGTGTGGCTGCTGATCGGGCTTGGCGTGTTTTTTGGCTATAGCCGGTTCCATAGCCGGCTGCGCGGCTACGTGTGAGCGCGCCGTTTCCGGCCGGCCGCCCGCGCCGGCTGCGGCGGCATGAATGGACGCGCCGGTTGGTGGCCGAACACCGGTTGGGCGCCCAGGACCTGATCTGGCCTATTTTCGTCATCGAGGGCAGCGGCCTGACCGTGCCGGTGGCCAGCATGCCTGGCGTGGAGCGGGTGTCGCTGGACCGGCTGGAGGCGCATGTGGCCGAGGCGGCACGGCTCGGTATTCCAGCCGTCGCCCTGTTCCCGGCGACGCCGCCGGACAAAAAGGATTCGGAGGGGACCGAGGCGCTCAACCCGGACAACCTGATGTGCAGTGCCGCGCGTCTGCTGAAGCGCGCCTATCCCGCACTGGGCCTGATCGGCGACGTGGCGCTCGATCCCTACACCGATCATGGGCATGACGGGGTGATCCGGGACGGCTATGTCGCCAACGACGAGACGCTGGCCATCCTCACGCGGCAATCGGTCAACCAGGCCCAGGCTGGCATCGATGTGGTGGCACCCTCGGACATGATGGACGGCCGGGTCGGCGCCATACGCGCGGCGCTGGACGAGGCCGGCCTGCTCCACACCGCCATCATGAGCTATGCGGCCAAGTATGCGAGCGCCTTCTACGGCCCGTTCCGCGATGCGCTGGGCTCCGCGAAGTCGCTGCACGGGGATAAGAAGACGTATCAAATGGACCCGGCCAACACCGACGAGGCGCTGCGCGAGGTTGAAGCGGACATTTCCGAAGGCGCCGACATGGTCATGGTCAAGCCCGGCATGCCCTACCTGGACATCGTGCGGCGGGTGCGTGACCGTTTCGGGGTGCCGACCTTCGCCTATCAGGTCAGCGGCGAATACGCGATGATCGAGGCCGCGGTCGAGCGCGGCTGGATCGACGGAGAGCGGGCCATGCTGGAGAGCCTGTTGGCGTTCAAGCGCGCCGGGGCGGATGGCGTGCTGACCTATTTCGCCGTGCGGGCGGCGCGGCTGATGTCAGGCGACGCGCGCCTCTGAAGCTGTCGTGAAAGTGGGGGGCATTCTGTTGCCCGGGGCCCCCCTAACCGCGCGTGTCACTGCTTACGCAGCGATCGCGAGCGCCTCGAAGTTATCGTTGGCACTTGTGAATTGACCCGATGACGGCGGTATCATGCCGGGCAAAAGGTAAGTCTTTACCACGCGTGTCGAGCCTGTGTCGTCCCCGCATCACCCTGGCGGGTTGGTGGAGACGCCGGGCACTGCCCCCGGGTCCACAACGCTTATTCCAATCACCGTTTATCGCCATAGTCGGCCGAAGCCGGCATCCAGAAGATAGTCGCGCAACCATTGCGCGGCAAGGGCATCCAACGAGGCGCGCCAACGCGACCCTCGAACGAACGCGAACGCATTGTCATGGGTTTGCCGCTCGGGCTTTGGGGGGTATGACAGGGCGTTCGGAGCGAGTGATGGAAGACGACACGCAGGGTCAAGCGCCGGAAAGTCTGCTGCCGTATGACCGGTGGACGGAGGAGGCGTTGCGCGGGGTGATCGCGCGGGCGCTGAACCATGCGATCAGCGAGGGGCTGCCTGGGGCGCATCACTACTACATCACGTTCAAGACGGGTTTTCCCGGTGTGGTGCTGCCGGCGCGGCTGCGGCAGAAATATCCGGACGAGATGACGATCGTGCTGCAGCACCAGTATGACAAATTGTTTGTCGATGAAGCAGGCGGCGTGTTCGGGGTTAGCCTGTCCTTCGGGGGCGTGGTGTCCGCGCTGGTCATCCCGCTGGCCGCCGTCACCGCTTTCGTCGATCCGCACGTGCAATACGGGCTGCGCTTCCGCGTGGACGTGCCGGCGGCCGCGCCGCCCCCGGCCCTGCCCGCGCCCGCACCGGCCGCGGCGCAGGAGGCGACCACCGACACGCCACAGGTCGTGAGCCTCGACGCGTTCCGCCGTAAGCGCGATTGACGTTACGAAGCGCGCCGGACCGCCAGCGCCACGTCGCCGCCGAATGCTGGAATTTCCAGCGGCAAACCCGCCTCTGACGCTGTGGCCTCGATGGTCGCCAAAGGCGTGCCCTCGCGCGTGTTCCAGAGCGACGCACGGTAGGCGCCCGGCGCCAATCCCGGCAGTGTGACGCGGCACCCGGGCGCTATCGCCTGGACGACTTGGCCATCCTCTCCGATCCGGTCGGTGCGCAACAGCCAAGCCACGGCCTGCGCGCGATCGCCACACCCAATGGGCGCCACGCCGGACATGTCGCAGGTGATGTGGGCGGAGATGTTGCGGCGCGCGAAGCACGTCCAGTCGATCAGTTCCAAAAAGCCACCCAAGCCGCGCTGCGCCTCGCGCATGCCCGGGGTCAGCGTGTGCGGAAACCGGTTGGGCCAGCGCATGCCGCCGCCGGCGCCACCGGAGGCCAGATGCGCCCATTGGATATGGCGGAAATACTCGTCGTCGAACGCGGCCGGCAACGTGCGGTGGTGGTCCTTGAAAGTGTGGATCGGGCCGTGCTCAGAGTCGAAGAAGGGCCGCCCATCCCGAATTTCGCTCAGCGCCTCCTGCGTCAACCGGGAAACGGCCAGGGCCGGGGCCACGGTATCACGCGGGTCGTCGATGGTGCCTTCCTCATAGAAATGGCTGTTGGCGAAATCGAGGTTTCCGTTACGGAAGATCGGCGCGTTCAGCTCCGGCTTCCAACCAAGCTCCGGCCCGAACACCGACACGGTTTGCGGATGCGCCCGCCCGTGCAGACGCATTTCCAGATCGCGCAGATATGGCCCGACATCGTTGATGTATTCATCGAACGCGCTTGGCCGGTTAGCCGCCTGCGCGGGGTGCATCTCGTTCCACAGATCCCAGGCGAAGATCGTGCCATTGCCGCCCCAGCGTTCGGTCGCGAATGCCAGCCGCGCGCGCACCAGGCTACGCACGCCGGGATGGACCATCAGTTGCGTGCGCGACGGGCACGGGCCGCCATTGGCGCGGTTATAGGGGTGGTGTTGCCAGCGGTTCCACATGAAGAAGGTGTCGAGCGGGGTCAGCAGCACGCGCAATCCGGCTTGCGCGCACAGGCGGAACAGATCGTCCCACAGCGCCACCATGGCCGGATTGAACCGGCCAGCCGGGCGTTCGAAATAGCGGCCGTCGGTCTGGCAATATTCCAGCATCAGCCGCAGGCAGGTGACCCCGTGCTCGGCCAGCCAGTGCAGGTGGCGTTCCACGGCCGCCAGGTCGCGCCGGCGATACAGGCCGGACAATTCCGGCCAGGTGATCGCGTCGTTCTGGCCCACGGGGGTCCAGGCGCGCCCGCCCTCAGTGCGGAAGTATGCCGATCCTGGCGCCCGCTCCACCCATGGTAGCGCCGGACCGGCGTCAGGAGGCAGGTGGCAGCTCCAACAGGTCGGCGCGGTCGGCGATGCCGTCGCCGTAATCGCTCATTCCCTTGGCGACCGTGCGAATGCGGTCGGACACCACGCCGGCGTTGATCAGCACGGCCCGTACCGACAGCGCCCGGTCCAAGGAGAGACGCCGCGGGGTGGAGGGATCGTCGGTGGTCCCGGGCGCCCAGGCGGTCACGGAGAGCTGCTCCGCCGGGTGGGCCACGGCACGGGCGGCCACCACGCGGATCGCGGCGAGCATTGCAGGATTCATGTCGGCCGTGCCCGGGCCGAAGGCGATGCGCAGCCCATGCGGCAGCGGCGCCACGGCGCCGAGTGCATCAGCGCGGACGGGGATTGGCGGCGGCGGCGGCGCTGGATGGGGCGGCATGACGAAAGGGGGCGGGGCGATCACGGGGTTGGCCGGGGGCGCGGCGGGCATCGTGACGGTTCCCGGCTTCCTGGTTGGTGCCGCGGCTTTGGGCCGGGCTGGCCGATGCACCGCGGCCCTACCGGAAGAGGCTGGTTTCGCCACTTTGGACTGTGGCTTGGGTGCGGCTGCAGCCGGCTGCAGCGAGTCCAGCGCGTGGTCGTCGGTCGCCACCTGGGCCGTGGCCGTCAGCGGCAGTAGCAGGGACAGGACGAGGCCGATGCGCATGGCAGCCCTATAGGCAGGCGCGGCCCGGAAGTGAACCGAGTGGCCGCAAGGGTGGCACGCGATCGGACAGATCCTGCCGGGCAGCGGCGCCTAATCGCCGGCGGGAAAATCCGCGCTGAGCGAGGTGCTCTCCCATCGGTCGATCTCCGCCTGGAACTGGGTGAGCTTGCCGCGGACCACATCTACCGCTTGGCGACCCAGCAGCAGGTGCAGTGGTGGCGCTTCGCTCTCCACCGCTTCCACGATGGCGGATGCCGCCCGCACCGGGTCCCCCGCCTGTTTGCCTGAGTAGCCGGAGATACCACGCCGGCGTGCCCCGGCCGTCTCGGCGTAATCCTCGATATCGTGCTTGGGCCCTTTCAATGACCGCCCGGCCCAATCGGTGCGGAACGGCCCGGGTTCTACGATCGTAACCCCCAACCCAAGCGGCTTCACTTCACCCGCCAGCGCCTCCGACAATCCTTCCACCGCAAATTTCGTGGCGTTGTAGAAGCCTACGCCGGGAAACCCGACCAGACCGCCCTGCGACGAGATGTTGACGATGTGGCCACGCTTGCGGGCGCGCATGCCGGGCAGCACGGCCTGAGTCATGGCGATCAGGCCGAAGACGTTGGCCTCGAACATGGCGCGCACATCCTCGTCGTCGCCCTCTTCGATAGCGGCCATGTAGCCATAGCCAGCATTGTTCACCAGCACGTCAATCGCACCAAATCTTTCTTCAGCCGCCCGCACCGCGTCGGCGATCTGCGTCTTGCTGGTCACGTCGAGGGCAAGGGACAGCGCGCGGTCGGGTGCGGTGCCCACCAGATCGTGCACCTGTGCCTCGTTGCGGGCAGTTACCACGGCGCGCCCGCCGCGGCCGAGAATGAGCGAAGCGAGCTCGCGGCCGAAACCGGTGGAGCAGCCGGTTATGAACCAGACGGCGTTCTTGTCGATGGCAGACATGCGGTATCCCGATGCGGTCTGTCGTTCTGAACGCAGCTTACCCCGTGCGTTTGCGTGGCGGCGACTTCGTGGCAGCCTTGCTGGGCTGTGCCTTGACAGCGGTTTTCGCCGCGGCACGCTTTGGCGCCGGCTTGGGCTCCGATTTGTGCGCAGGTTTACCGGGCGGCGAGTTTTCCACCTGGCCCAGGCTGCGCTTCAACGCGGCCATCAGGTCGATGACGTTGCCCCGCTCCGGCGCTTCGGCTTCGGGTTTGAAACCCTGGCCCTTGATCTTGGCGTTGATCACCTCGCGCAGCCGCGCCTCGTAACGGTCATCGAGATCGGTCGGCGAAAACGCCGCTGCCTGGCGATCGATCAACTGAGTCGCAAGCTGCACCATGTCGGCGGCCGGCTCCGCCTTGGGCACAGCTTCGAAAAGCCGCTCCGGACTGGCAATATCGCGCGTCTCGTACAGCGTATGCAGGATCAACCCGCGTCCCATGGGCATGATCGCCACGGCCCGCTCGCGTCGTGAAACGACGAGGCGGGACAGCGCCACCGACCCGGATTTCCTGATTGCGTCGCGCAGCACGACGTATACGTCCTGTGCCGCGTCGCCGTCCGGCGCCATATAATAACTGGTATCGTAATAGACGGGATCTATGCTGTCGGCGGTCACGAATTTTTCCACGTTCAGCGTGGATGACGAGTCGATGCGCGCTTTCTCGAAATCGTCGTTGTCCAGCAATACGTAATGGCCTTTCTCGAATTCGTAGCCGCGTGCCAGGTCGCCGCGTTTCAATTCCTCGTCCGTTTGCGAATCCAGCGTGACCATGCGCACGCGGTTGCCGGTGGCGGGGTTGATGAAGTGAAAATGCAGGTTGGCCGTCTCACGATGCGCCGTGTAGAGCGCGACCGGGCAGGACACCAGGGCGAGGCGCAGATGCCCGCGCCAGATGGGGCGTTCAGCCATGCGCGCGCTTCCTTTTCGGTGCCGGTTCGTCGGCGAGTTTCTGGTCCGTGTCGCCGAACCCCGCCCAAGGGTCCGCCTTCAACTTCTTCAGGCGCGCCGGAACGGTGTGCACGGTGAGCGATTGCGGATCCAGGCGTGCCGTCACCTCGCGCCAGGCG
Source organism: uncultured Alphaproteobacteria bacterium (assembly GCA_963850605.1). GTDB lineage: Bacteria > Pseudomonadota > Alphaproteobacteria > Acetobacterales > Acetobacteraceae > BOG-908. The sequence goes on from CAWKLX010000007.1 coordinate 54,430, forward strand.
AGCGGAGTGGCGACCGTCGCGTGCGGCCGGGCGCGCGGCGAGAACGAGGCGATGGCCGTCGATCCTAGACCGTTGCGCAGCCAGTCGATCAGGATCTTGCCGCGGCGGCGCGCCTTGGGCACCGAGGCGACATAGAGTTCCGGCGACTCCCGTTCCCATTTCTCGGCCAGCGCGCGGCACCAGGCGCGCGCAAAATCCCAGCCGGCCGATGGCGTCAGCGGGACAACGAGGTGCAGCCCCTTGCCGCCCGACGTGCGGCAGAAACTCTGAAATCCTTCGCGTTCAAGGCGGGCTTTAACATCGTGTGCCGCGCGCACGATCTGCGGCCATTCCACCCCGTCGCCAGGATCGAGATCGAAGACCAGGCGATCGGGGTGGGCGGCGTCGTCCAGCGAACTGCCCCAGCTATGCAGCTCGAGTGCCGCCATCTGCGCCGTGGCGATCAGGCCGTCGGCATCGTTCAACGCGAGGTAGGGCGCGCCGTCGCACTCGCCCTCGTGCAGCAGCGAAGGCATGCCGCGATTGGCGTGTTTCTGAAAGAAGTGCTCGCCATCAACCCCGTCCGGGCAACGCACCAGCGCCAGCGGGCGGTGCGCGATTTCCGGCACGGCCGCCTCGGCGACACTCTGCCAGGTACTTCGCCAAATCCTGCTTGGTGACGGCGGGGAACGTGCCGTCCGCCGGCCAAAGAACACGCTCTGGGTGGGTAAGGCGCACGCCCGAGACTTCCGCTCCCCGGGGCGCCGGTTTTTCAGCCCTCACAATTCGTCCGGAATGCGATTTCAGCACGCCCCCAAGCTCGCGCCTTGCTACGTCCGGGTTGGGGATGTCGCGCACGACATCGGCCGCGCGTTTATCTTCGCGCAGGCCGAGGAAGACGGCGTGGCGGAGGCGGCCGGCGCCGGACCAGCCGGTATACTGCACCTCGGCCACCAGCTCCGGCTTGACCCAATGCGTGCCGGCCGGTGGTTTTTCGTCCGTCAGCTTCATGCGGGCGGGCGGGTCGGAGGCCAATTTCGCGAGCCGCGCGGCAAGGTCGGTCAGCACCGCGGCGGAAAACCCGCTGCCGCAGCCGCCTACGAAATGCAGGGCGCCCCGCTCGTCGAAAAAACCCAGTTGCAGCGAACCAAGGCCGGTGCGGCTGCCCTGCGGCGAGGTCCAGCCGACGACCGCGAACTCCTCACGGCCCTGGCACTTGATTTTCAACCAGTCGCGGCTGCGCCGGCCCGCATAGACGCTGTCGGCCCGCTTGCAGATGATGCCTTCCAGACCCATCGAACAGGCGGTCTTGCGGACCTGGTCGGTGATCCCTTCGAGGTGGTCGCTGATACGGATAAGATCCTGCGGTGGCACGAGCTCGGCCAGCACAGATTTGCGCACGGTCAACGGCAGTCCGCGCACATCGTATCCGTCGCGGTACAGCACGTCGAAGAGGTATAGATGCAGCGTGTCGTCGCGCCCTTCGGACAGAGCGGCTTGCAGGTCCGGGAAGCTCGACAAGCCGTCGTTGCGGAGTGCGACCAGCTCACCATCGGCCATCAGCGTGTCGGCCGGCAGTCCGGCCACCGCGCTGGCCACGGTGGGCAGGCGGTTCGTCCAGTCCAGGCCGTTGCGGGTTAACAATGTCACCTGGTCGCCATTCTTGCGGACGATCAGCCGGTAGCCGTCGAACTTGATTTCGCTCAGCCACTCGGCGCCGTGCGGCGGCGCGTCGGCATTGCTGGCCAGCATCGGGGCTTGGGCGTCCGGAAGGGCCGCGCGCACGGCATCCTCGGGCGGTTGCCAGGCGGGCGCGGCGTTCGCCGGTCCGGACGGTGTCGCGCGCGGTCTGGCCGCCGGCTTGGTGGATGCGAGCGGTTTGCGCTCCATCTCGGCGGCGTCCACGCCGGGGCGTTCCTCCGAATCGTGCTCCTTGATCAGCAGCCAGCTTTCGCCACGCTCGCCAGGTCGCGGTTTCAGGCGAACCAGCACGAACCCGCCATGCAGGCGCGTCCCGTGCAGCATGAATTTGAGTTCGCCACGGGCCAAATCGGCATCCGCGTCGCCCAGCGGGGCCCAGGTGCCCCGGTCCCAGATCTCGACCGTGCCGGCGCCGTAATTGCCGGCGGGGATCGTGCCTTCGAACGTGGCGTACTCGACCGGGTGGTCCTCCACATGCATGGCCAGGCGCTTGTGCGCGGTATCCATGCTCGGACCCTTGGGCACCGCCCAGCTCCACAACACGCCGCCATGCTCCAGCCGGAAATCCCAATGCAGGCGGCTGGCCGCATGCTTCTGCACCACGAAGATCGCCTCTGAAGACCGAGGGCCCACTCCTGACACTGGGACCGGCGCCGGCTCGCGCGTCTGCGAAAAGTCGCGCTTTTCCCGATACGTGTGGATGGAGGTGTCCCGCGCCATGACACAAAGCAACGCCGGGCGCGCAATGCAGGTTCCGGTTCACGGTGGGGGAACCGCGGCGCGCAAAGCTGCTAAGGGTTTTCGACCGGGGCGCCGCGTCCCCACCCGCCGGAGCGCCGATGGACCACACCGCCGAACCAGACGATTTCGCCATCACCGCCCAGATCTCGCTGGTAGAACAGCGTTTCCGCACGCTCAAGCACAACGACATGTTCGGCGTGTTCGACCAGCGCGGCGATATCCACCCGGGCGTGGGCGGGACGGAGGGAATCTACTTCAACGATACGCGGTATCTGTCGGAGTTCGAACTGGTGCTGGCCGGGCAGCAGCTTGTGCTGCTCAGCTCCACGCTGCGCGACGACAATGCGACGCTGACCTGTGACCTCAGCAACCCCGATCTACCGCGGATCGGGCCGGACGGCATGCTGAACAACCTGATCCATATCCAGCGGTCCCGGTTCCTGTGGAACGGCGTGTGCCACGAGCGCATCTCCATCCGCAATTACGATACCGAGCCGCGGACCCTGCCGGTGGAAATTCGCTACGGCGCCGATTTCGTCGATCTGTTCGAGGTGCGCGGCATGGTTCGCACCCGCCACGGCACGCACAAGCCGGCGCATGTGACGCGCCATACGGTGCTGCTGGCCTATACGGGCCTGGACGACCGCCGCCGGACTACCTGCCTGAGTTTTCAGCCGGCACCGGACCGGATCGACGAAGGCCGCGCGCTGTTCGACGTGTCGCTGCCGCCAGGCGGCCGCACCCTGCTGTTCGTCGAAATCGGCTGCGACCGGCCGGATGGCTCACCCCAGCCCGCCGAGCGTTTCCTGGGCCGCATGGTCGAGCAGCGGCGCTGGATGCGCCAGCGTTCGGCGAACGCGACCGGGATCGAGACGAGCAACACGTTGTTCAACGAGTTCATGCGCCGGGCGATCAGCGATCTGACCATGCTGACCACGGAAAAGCCTACCGGCCCGTATCCGTATGCCGGTATCCCGTGGTTCAGCACCGCCTTCGGTCGCGACGCGATACTCACGGCGATGAACGTGCTGTGGATGGACTCGTCGATAGCCGCCGGCGTGCTGCGCTATCTGGCCGCCAACCAGGCCACCGCCACGGATCCCGCTTCCGATGCCGAACCGGGCAAAATCCTGCATGAGGTGCGGCGCGGCGAAATGGCCGAATTGGGAGAAGTGCCGTTCCGCCGATATTACGGCAGCGTGGACGCGACCCCGCTTTTCGTCATGCTGGCCGGCGCCTACCTGGACCGCACCGGCGATATGGCGACGCTGGAACCGCTCTGGCCCAGCATACGCGCGGCCATGGTGTGGCTGGACGCACAGAGCGCGCACGACCCGGATGGCTTCGTCACGTATTACCGCCAGACACCCGAAGGGCTCGCGAACCAGGGCTGGAAAGACAGTTTTGATAGCATCAGCCACGCGGACGGCACGCTGGCGGAGGGGCCGATCGCGCTGTGCGAGGTGCAGGGCTACGTCTATGCGGCGCGGCGGGCGGCGGCCGTGCTGGCGCGCAGGATGGGACATACCGAGTTCGCCCTGGACCAGGACGCACGGGCGGATCGTCTACGGGACATGTTCGACGCAAAATTCTGGTGCGAGGATTTGGGCACCTACGCCCTGGCCTTGGACGGCCAGCGCCACGCCTGCCGGGTTCGATCGTCCAATGCCGGCCACCTGCTGTTGACCGGTATCTGCCCGCCGGAGCGTGCCCGCCGCGTGGCCGACGGGCTGATGGAAAGCCGGTTCTACAACGGTTGGGGCGTGCGCACGCTGGCCGCCGACGAGGCGCGCTACAATCCGATGAGCTACCACAACGGCTCGGTCTGGCCGCACGACAATGCGGTGATCGCGCTGGGGTTGGCGCGATATGGGCTGAAGGGCCACGCGGAGAAAATTTTCGGCGGGCTGTTCGACGCCTCGCTGTATGTCGATCTGCGGCGGCTGCCGGAGCTGTTCTGCGGGTTTGTGCGCCGCCGTGGCCAGGGGCCGACCTTCTATCCGGTGGCCTGTTCGCCCCAGGCCTGGGCGGCGACGACGTTGCACGCGGCGCTGAGCGCCAATTTAGGCATCAGCTTCAATCCGGTGGAGCACAGCGTGGTGTTCGACACGCCTCGCCTGCCGGAGTTCCTGACCCAGGTGACCTTGCACAATCTGGCGCTCGGCGATGCGCGGATTTCGGTGGTGCTGCGCCGCATTGGCAGCGAGGTGGCGATGAACGTGCTGAGCCGCACCGGCACTATCAATGCGGTGCTGAGGAGCTAGGCCGCCAACGGGGAAATGCTGCCCTTTGGGTCAAGGCCGGCGCTGGCGCCCGCGGGGCCTGTCTTGCGGCAGGCCAGCAGGTGTCAGTAACTCGCGATCGTACCGGCTACAGTGCGGCAAGCGGCCTGGGTCTGCCCTCTTTATCGACCGCCACCATCACGAATCGCGCCTTGGTCACCCGCTCGTGCCGGATCGGCATTTTTCGGCGCGCCCACACATCCACGTCGATGGTCAGCGACGTACGGCCAGTGCGCACCAGCTCCGTATAACAGCTGACCAGATCGCCCACATGCACGGGGCGCAAGAACACCAGATCCGACACGGCGACGGTGGCCACGCGGCCCCCGGCCAGTTCATGCGCGGTCGAGCCGGCGGCCATGTCCATCAAGCCCATGATCCAGCCGCCGAAAATGTCGCCGGACGCGTTCGTATCGGCCGGCACCGCCGAGATCCGCATGGCGAGCTCGCCGCGCGGCCCCTCCTCCTCGGAGGCGGAAGGCTGGTTCAGCCTTGGCGCGCCTTCATGCGCGGGTTCTTCTTGTTGATTACGTACACGCGGCCATGGCGGCGCACCACGCGGCAGTTCTTGTCGCGAACCTTGGCGGCACGCAGGCTGTTGCGGATCTTCATGACACGACCTTGGCTACCCCGGCCTGCCTAGCACGCCGGGTGACATATTGAGGACGGGCGGATACCCCTGCGCACCCGCCTGTGTCAAGGCGAGGCGGCTTTCCTGTCCAGCTCCTGCGTGACCAGGAAGGTGATGCCGCGGGCGTAAGCCTCGTCGGTGTCGCCGCGAATCTGGCCCTCCACGCGGGCCACATACTTCATGGTGTGGAGGTCGGCGAACCATAGGGTCATCAGCGTGATCAAGGTGCTCACCTTGTGCACGCTGGGCAGCACTTCTTCGGACGCGCCCGCCTGCCGGGCAACCGCCGCCCAGCACTCGCCGCATTCGTCAGGCCGCTGCAGCCCGGCGACTTTTGCCGCGTACGGTGCGAGATCGACGGGGACATAGCGCCCTGTCTGACGCAGGGCGTCGGCCAACAACTGTGTAGCTCGGGCCACGCGCCCGGCCTGGCCCGGGTGGGCGCCCTCGCCGCTGGTGTCGAGGATTTCGAACGGGAACACCGCGATGCGCACCGGTTCGGCCGCCCGCGCCAGGGCAGGCACGAGGGCGAGCACACAAGCCAGCTTGGTATAGGACGTGATTGCCTCCCGCTTCGTTGTGCCGTATCGGCCAAGCATTCGCCCGCACCGAATTCTACGGCGCCGAGGGGTAGCTTAGGCGCATGCCGGACCTGTTTGTCGAGTTGTTCAGCGAAGAAATACCGGCCCGCCTGCAAGCCCGCGGCGCCGAGGATTTGTCCAGACTAGTCACCGAGGCGCTGGAGGCGCTGGCGCCCACCGGCGTGCAAGCCTTTTATGGGCCACGCCGTCTGGCCTTGGGGAGCCACCGTGCAGGCAGAGGTGCCCGCCAGCCAAAGCCAGGAGCGCGGCCCGCGGGTGAGCGCGCCGGAGCAGGCCCTGGCCGGGTTCCTGCGCAAACATGGCGCGTCGCACCAGGCCTTGCGCCAGGCGGGCGATTTTTGGGTGCTGGAAAAGATCGTGCCGGGCATGGCCGCCGCCGACCTGATCGCCGACGCATTGCCAAGATTGCTGCGGCGTTTTCCCTGGCCCAAATCGATGCGCTGGGGCGGCACCAGCGCGTTCACCTGGATACGACCACTGCGTCGCATCGTCTGCGTGCTGGACGGCATCGTCGTGCCATTCACCTTGGCGGACGGCGCAGATGACGGGCACGGGTTAGCCGCGGGCTGCGAGACGGAGGGGCACCGGGTGCACGGGCCGGGAGCCGTCAAGGTCACGGGCCTTCAGGACTGGCGGGACAAGCTGCTTTCGAAGCGCGTGATGGTTGAAGGCCGTGCCATCGCGATCCGGGATGGGCTGACCCGGCTTGCCGCCCCGCAGGATGTGGTCGTTGTCGAGGATTCCGGGCTGCTGGAGGAGGTTGCCGGGCTGGTCGAATGGCCGGTACCGCTGCTAGGCCGGATCGATGAGGCGTATATGGATCTGCCGCCCGAGGTGATGCAGGTGAGCATGCGGGTGAACCAGCGCTACTTTGCCACGCGCACGGCGGAGGGGCAGCCGGCACCCTGGTTTGCATTTGCCGCCAATCTGGACGCGCCTGATGGCGGGGCGGCGATCATCGCCGGCAACGAGCGCGTGCTGCGCGCCCGGTTCGCCGATGCGCGGCATTTCTGGGACCTGGACCGTGGCACGCGTCTGGCCGACCGCGTGGCGGCGCTGGACGGCGTGACATTCCACGCGGCACTCGGCAGCCAGGGTGATCGGGTGCGCCGGCTGGTGCCGCTGGCCGGTGTGATCGCGCCGATGGTGGGGGCTGATGCGGCCTTGGCCGAGCGTGCGGCGCTGCTGTGCAAGGCAGATTTGACGACGGGCATGGTTGGGGAATTTCCGGAGCTGCAGGGTGTCATGGGCGGCTATTACGCCGCGCACGATGGAGAGGACGCGCGTGTCGCGGCGGCCGTGCGGGGGCATTACGCGCCAAAGGGCGCCGGTGACGACGTGCCGTCTGAGCCCGTGGCGATTGCCATAGCGCTGGCCGACAAGATCGACCAGCTCGCGGGATTTTTCGCCATTGGCGAGCGGCCGACCGGTTCGGGCGATCCGTATGCGCTGCGCCGGGCAGCGTTGGGCGTGATCCGGATCATCCGCGAGAACCGACTGCGCCTTGGCCTGCGTGTCGTGTTGTCCGCCGCCGCCGCAGCGTTCGAGGTTGATCGTGTGGAGTTGGCCGCCTCCACGCTCGCGTTCATCGTGGATCGCCTGCGCGTGCAGTTGCGCGCGGAAGGTGCGCGTCACGACGTGCTTGCCGCGGTGTTCAATGCCGCTGCCGAGGATGATCTGACGCGGGCCTTGGCGCGCACTGGGGCGATCGCCTCGTTTCTCGCGGGTGAGGACGGGTCGAACCTGCTGGCCGCTTACAAGCGTGCGGCGAATATCTTGCGCATCGAGGACCGGCGCGACGGGCCGCATGACGGGGCTGTGGATGACAGTCTGCTGACCGCCGAGGAAGAGGTAGTACTCTACCGCGCTCTTGTGGGGCAACGGCGGTGACACACCTTCTACACGCCGAGCAATTTGAGAGCGCAATGACCGCCCTGGCCGGTTGGCGGCGTCCGCTGGACGCATTTTTCGACCGTGTCACGGTCAATGCCGAAGATGGCGCGGTACGCCGAAACCGGCTGCGTCTGCTGAACACGCTGCGCGCATCGCTCTCGCAAGTCGCGGATTTCTCAACGATCGAGTCGCCATAAACGGTTTCCAAAGGCCGACTGGCCTTTGGCCGGTCCAGGGCAGAGCCCTGGCCTTTCTTCCTTCGGAGCAGTGCAATGTCCAAATGGGTCTATAGTTTCGGCGCCGGCCACAATGAGGGCCGTGCCGACATGCGCAACCTGCTCGGCGGCAAGGGTGCCAATCTTGCCGAAATGGCCAGCATCGGCCTGCCCGTGCCACCGGGCTTCACCATCACCACCGAGCTGTGCACCGAGTTCTACAAGAGCAACCGCCAATACCCGGCCGATCTCGAGGCGCAGGTGACCGAGGCGCTGGCGCGTGTGGAAGAAGCGGTGGGCCGGCGGTTCGGCGATGCGCAGGCGCCGTTGCTGGTCAGCGTGCGGTCCGGCGCCCGCGTGTCGATGCCCGGGATGATGGACACCGTGCTCAACCTCGGCCTGAACGATGAGACGGTTCAGGGCCTGGCTTCTACATCCGGCGATGCGCGTTTCGCCTGGGACAGTTTTCGGCGATTCATCCAGATGTTTGGCAGTGTGGTGCTGGGTGTTGACCACCACCGGTTCGAAGAGGTGATCGACGGCATCAAGCTGGATGCAAACGTGACGGAGGATACCGCGCTGTCGCCGGACGCGTGGCAGCGCTGCGTGGAGGAATACAAGGATCTGGTGCTGCAGCAGACGGGGCATCCGTTCCCGATGGCGCCGAAGGACCAGCTCTGGGCCGCCATCGGCGCTGTATTCGGAAGTTGGATGAATCCCAGAGCCAACACCTATCGGCGATTGCACGACATTCCTGCCGATTGGGGCACTGCTGTCAACGTGCAGGCCATGGTGTTTGGCAACATGGGCGAGGATTGCGCGACCGGGGTGTGCTTCACACGCGACCCGTCCACTGGCGAAAACACGTTCTACGGCGAATTCTTGGTCAATGCGCAGGGCGAGGACGTGGTGGCCGGCATTCGCACGCCGCAGCCGCTCTCGCGTGCGGCGGCAAAGCACGGCGAGATCTCCATGGAGGACGCGCTGCCCGGTGCTTACGCCGATTTGTGCCGTGTGCGCGAAACGCTCGAGCGCCACTACCACGACATGCAGGATATCGAGTTCACCGTGCAGCAGAACAAGCTGTACATGCTGCAGACCCGCACCGGCAAGCGCACGGCCGCGGCCAGCCTGCGCATCGCTGTCGAGATGGCGGAGGCAGACCTGATCACGCGGCAGGAGGCGGTGATGCGGGTGAACGCGCAGGCACTCGACCAATTGCTGCACCCCACGCTCGATCCGAAGGCGCCGCGCATGCCGTTCAGTCGCGGTCTGCCCGCCAGTCCGGGTGCGGCATCGGGTGCCGTCGTGTTCAGCGCGGATGATGCCGAGATGCGGGCCGCCAAGGGCGAGGCGGTCATTCTCGTGCGCATCGAGACGAGTCCGGAAGACATTCATGGCATGCATGCGGCACGCGGTATTCTCACCACCCGCGGCGGCATGACGAGCCACGCTGCTGTGGTTGCACGCGGCATGGGACGCGCGTGCGTGGCGGGTGCGGGCGGCGTCAGCGTCGACTATGGGGCGCGCACCTTGTCGGCGGGCGGGCGCGTGATTCGCGGTGGCGAGACGATCACCATCGATGGCGCCACCGGCGAGATCTTTGTCGGCCAGGTCGCCACGGTGGAACCGACGCTGTCTGGTGATTTCACGACGCTGATGGAGTGGGCGGACCAGTCGCGGCGCCTGAAGATACGCGCCAACGCAGAGACGCCCCTGGATGCCGAAACGGCGCGCCGCTTTGGCGCGGAGGGGATCGGTCTGTGCCGCACCGAACACATGTTTTTTGCGCCCGAGCGGATCGGCGCCGTGCGACAGATGATTATGGCGCACGACGAGGCTGGCCGCCGCGTGGCGCTGGAAAAGCTGCTGCCGTTCCAGCGCCAGGATTTCGTGGAGCTGTTCCGCATCATGGCCGGCCTGCCCGTCACGATCCGCCTGCTCGACCCGCCGTTGCACGAGTTTCTGCCGCATGGCGACCAGGAGATCGCCGATGTTGCACAGGCGCTGGGCCAGGACGTTGAACAGATGCGCCGCCGCGCGGCGGAACTGGCGGAGGCCAACCCCATGCTTGGCCATCGCGGCTGCCGGCTGGGCATTTCGTATCCCGAGATCTACGAGATGCAAGCGCGCGCAATCTTCGAGGCCGCGTTGCACATTGCGGAGGAAACCGGACAGCCGGTGGTGCCGGAGATCATGATTCCGCTGGTCGGTACACGTCGCGAGTTGGAGATCACGCGGGCGCAGGTGGAGCGTGTGGCCAAGGAGGTACTGGAACGCGCCGGCAAGCACATCGAGTATCTGGTCGGCACGATGATCGAATTGCCGCGGGCGGCGTTGACAGCGGACAAGATCGCCGAGGTCGCCGATTTCTTCAGTTTCGGCACCAACGATCTGACGCAGACGACGTTTGGCCTGTCACGCGATGACGCGGGCAAATTCCTGCCGCATTACGTCGAAGCCGGAATATTGCCGAAGGATCCGTTCGTTTCTCTGGATATCGAGGGTGTCGGCGCGCTGGTGCGCATCGCGGTCGAACGTGGTCGCGCGACCAAGCCGACGATCAAACTTGGCATTTGCGGAGAGCATGGCGGCGATCCGGCCAGCATCGCGTTTTGCGAAGAGGTGGGTTTGGATTATGTCAGTTGCTCGCCCTATCGTGTGCCGGTGGCACGTCTAGCGGCCGCACAGGCAGCGTTGGGTGCGGCGGCGGACAGGACGGCATAGCTGTGCAACGCGGTTGCAGGCCTTTTGTTGTGATCGGCCTATCCCGGCCACCCACGCGGGTGGGCCGCGGAGATATCCACGTCTGATATCAACCCGCCTGAAATCTGACACACGCCCACGCGCATGAGCCGATTGACGGTATGCGCGCGGGGTCGGCAACGAGCCATTTCCAGGTAGTCTTGCACGCTTCGACAATCGCGTCATGGCCGTCCCACACCGGAGCACAGGGTTTGTTCTGGCGCAGGATTTGTGGCGCGATCGTCCGGCTCCGCAGCTTTTGAATGCCGTTTTTGGCGATTGGGGCGGGCCCCACATCGCGCTAGGGCGCATGACGGGCTAATGGCCCGCTGGCGGCCGGCCTAGGACGCGTTGGAGGCAAATCATTTCGGATGTTGGCGTTCCGCGGTTGCGCGCAGCGGCTGCGTTCTGGCAGCGCGCGCCAGTTTGTGCGGTGTTTGCGGCGCATGGACTGGTGCTGGGCGCGTGGGTGACGCAGGTGCCGGTGCTGCGGGACCGGCTGCATCTGGGGCCGGCGTGGCTGGGGGCGGCGCTGTTCTGCATCTCGGCCGGGGCGCTTTCGACCATGCCGCTGACCAGTTTTCTCGTTCGGCGGTTCGGCATGCGGACGGTGATCCGCGGCGGCTCGCTGGCGGCGTGCGTGGCGCTGCCTGGCGCGGTGTGGGCGCCGGGCTACGGCTGGCTGTGCCTGGCCTTGCTGGGGTTCGGCGCCGGGTTCGGCACGGTGGATGTGGCGATGAACGCGGAATCCGTGCGGGTGGAGCGGGCGGCAGGCGCACATATCCTGGGCAGTGTGCACGCGCTGTGGAGCGTCGGGTCAGCGGCGGGGTCGGTGGCCGGGGCGGCGCTGCTGGCGCTGGCCGGTCCGGGCATGGCGGCGGCGTGCCTGGCCGGGGTGGCTGGCTGTGTGACGTTGACCGCGTGCGGCTGGCTGGGCGTGGGCGAGGGTTGCGAGACGTTTCGCGCGGCCGGGGTGCGGCGGCCGTGGCGGGACAGTCGGCTGCTGATGATTGGCGGCGTGCTGTGCGCGGCTTTTGCCACCGAGGGCGCGGTGGCCGATTGGGGTGGGGTTTTCTTGCGCTCGGAGCGCGGGGTGCCGGTGGCGTATGCGGGGCTGGGATATGGCGCGTTCTCCTGCGCCATGATCGTGCTGCGCTTCGCGGGCGATGGTTTGCGCCGGCGCGCGGGCGATGCGGGCGTGCTGCTGGGCGCCTTCGCCGCGGTGCCAGGAGTGGCGCTGGTCGTGCTGACAGGGTCGCCGGTCTTGGCGGTGGCCGGCTTCGGGCTGGTAGGGCTGGGGGTGGCCAACGTGGTCCCTGCCCTGTTCGCGCTGGCCGGCGCCCGCGCGGCGAATGCGGACGCGGCGATTGGGGTGGTCAGCACGCTGGGCTATGCGGGCGTGCTGGCCGGGCCGCCGATCTTCGGAGCGGTGGCGCAGGTGACGTCGCTGGGCTGGGCGGTGGCGATGGTCGGAGGTCTGGGCGTGCTGGTCGGCGTTGCCGGCTGGCGCTGGCGGGGAGGCTGAGGGCACACAGTTCGTCACGGCTGGTCACGGCGGGTTACGCGGGGCGGTGCTATGTGGGCGGACATGGACATCCAGGCCGTCATCGCCGCGAACCGCTTTGGATTTGGCCGCCGGCCGGATGATGGTGTGCCGCGCGACCCTCGAGCCTGGTTGCGGGCACAGTTGGCCGCCCCCGATCCCACGCCTGTGCAGGGCGTGGATACACGCGCCGCGCTGGCGGTGGTGCGGGACCGCCGGGCGGCTCAGAAGGCGGAAAAGGCGGCACAGGCCGGGCAGGCCAAGCCTGGCGCCATGGGCATGGAGATGGGCAATCCGATCGCCGATCTGGCCCGTCAGGAAACGCACGATTTTTTTGGCAATGCGCTGATTACGCCGGCGCCGTTTCGCGAGCGCCTTGTTTGGTTCTGGGCCAATCATTTTACGATCGTGGCGCGTGGAGAGGTGCCGGCGGCGTGCGCCGGGGCGTATGTGCGCGAGGCGATCCGGCCGTATGTGACCGGGCGTTTTTCGGACATGCTGCTGGCGGTCATGCGGCATCCGGCAATGCTGGCATACCTGAACCAGGTGGAGTCCGCGGGGCCGGACAGCTTGGCCGGCGTGCGTCGCCATATGGGGCTGAACGAAAATCTGGCGCGCGAAAGTCTGGAGTTGCACACCGTGTCGCCGGCGTCCGGCTACACGCAGGCGGACGTGACGAATTACGCGAAGATTTTGACGGGGTGGTCGATCGACTTGAAGGACGGGCAGGGTTTCGTGTTTCGTCCGAACCTGCACGAGCCGGGCGAGATAGAGGTGATGGGACGGAGCTGGCCGGAGGGCGAGCGTGGGGGTGTCGAGATCCTATCGTGGCTGGGCACGCACCCGGCGACCTATCGGCATCTGGCGGAGAAGCTGGTGCGGCATTTCGTGGCCGACGAGCCGCCGCGCGATCAGGTGCGGCGTGTTGCAGCGGTATTCCAGGAAACTCGTGGCGATCTGGGTGCGGTGTCCAATGCGCTGGTCGATCTGCCTGGGGCGTGGGTGCCGGGGGCGAAACTGCGCACGCCCCAAGAATTTACCGTGGCGTGCCTGCGGGCCGTGGGAGCGGTCCCGGATCGTGTGCCCAACCTGGCGCAGATTGCCGGCGGGTTGGGCCAGGGTGTGTTCCAGGCGCCCTTCCCCATCGGTTGGCCGGATCGGGCGGTGGATTGGTCGGGGCCGGAGGCGATGCTGGAGCGGGTGGATTTTTCCTACGGCTTGGCTGGGCGCATGGCGGCGCTGGATCCCGAGCAGGTAGGGCATGCGACCCTGGGGCCGCTGCTGCGTGCCGATACGCTGGGCCAGATACGCGCCGCCGGCTCAAGGCGCGACGGCCTCACCCTGTTGCTAGCCTCCCCAGAATTCCAGAGGCGCTGAAATGAACAAGAGTTTTTTGCTACTTTCTTCCAAGAAAGAAGGTTCTTCTTCCCTGACTGTGACACGCCGGCAGGCGCTGCTCGGCCTGTCCGCCGCGTTCACGCTAGGCCGCACGTCCATGGCGTTGGCGGCACCGGCGACGGAGCAGCGGCTGGTGGTGGTGCTGCTGCGGGGCGCGCTGGATGGGCTGTCGGCCGTGCAGCCGTATGGCGATCCGGCGTTTGCCGATGTGCGCGGGACGCTGGCGTTGCCGGCGCCTGGGCAGGCGGGGGGCGTGCTCGATTTGGGTGGTTTTTACGGGCTGCATCCGGCGCTGGCGAACGTGCACGCGATGTATGTGTCCGGCGACGCGCTGCTGCTGCATGCGGTGGCCGGGCATTACCGCAGCCGCAGCCATTTCGAGGCGCAGGACTGTCTGGAGAGCGGGGCGGACCAGCGGCTGAACAGCGGGTGGCTGAACCGGGCGGTATCGCTGATGCCGGCGGCGCCTGGGCGCGACCTGGCGTTATCGGTGGGATTGTCCGCGCCGCTGCTGCTGCGCGGTGCGGCCACGGTCGAGGCCTGGGCGCCTGATCACTTTTCCCAGCCGACGGCGGATCTCTATCAGCGGCTGCTGACCATCAGCGCGCCTGACCCAGTCATCGGGCCGGCAATCGCGGAGGGGCTGAAGCAGCGCGGGTTCGCCGCCTCCGCGTTGGCGGGTCAGGCGGCGGACCCGAAGCACGATCGCAGTTTCGAGATGCTGGCGGGGAGTGCGGGGCGGCTGCTGGCGCAGGCGAATGGGCCGCGTGTGGCGGTGCTGGAGATCGGTGGGTGGGATACCCATGCCGGGCAGGTAAAGCGTTTGGACGTGGCGCTGGGGCAGCTCGATGCCGGGTTGGGGGCATTGCGCGCGTCGCTGGGCGATGCCTGGCGGCGGACGGTTGTGCTGGCTGTCACGGAGTTCGGGCGGACGGCGCATGTGAACGGGACGGGTGGAACCGACCATGGCACGGCGGGCGTGGCTTTTGTGCTCGGCGGGGCGGTGGCAGGTGGGCGGGTCCGGGCGGACTGGCCGGGATTGACGAGCGGGCGGTTGTTCGAGGCACGTGACCTGGCGCCGACCACCGATCTGCGATCGGTGATCAAGGGGGTGTTGGCGGACCACATGCGGCTTCCGGCCGCTGGGCTGGCGCGCGTTTTGCCGGGGAGCGAGGGCGCGCAGCCAGTGCGTGGGCTGGTTCGCGCCTGACTTTTCTTCGATCGTCGGGCACTCTCCGCCGTCGAACTCGGGGGATGTGCGGATGGCGATGAGTGTGCGGGGTTTGATCGGCGGCCATGCGCGGCTGTTCGCCTGCATCGCGATCGGCGCAGCCAGCCTTGTGCTGCTGCCGCGGCATTGGCCCGACCTGGCGCGGGGCCTGGGTGCCTGGGATATCGGGTCTGGCGCCTATCTGCTGATGATGGCGTGGCTTGCTTACACGGCCGGCCCAGCCAGCATGGTCGCGCGGGCGGAGGCGCAGGAGGATGGCGAGTGGACGCTGTTCTTCTTCGTGCTGGCCGGCGCGACGATCAGCTTTGTGGCTATCCTCGGCGAATTCGGCAGCATGAAAGATGCAGCGGCCTCGGTGAAGGCTCAGAAGATCGAGTTGGTGGCCACGACCCTTGTGCTGTCCTGGCTGCTGACCCAGGCGGTGTTCGCGCTGCGCTATGCGCATGAATATTACGCGCGCACGGACGGTGAGACGCTGGATCGAGGGCTGGAATTCCCGAGCGAGACCTGCCCGGATTACTGGGACTTCCTGTATTTTTCGATTGTTCTGGGAATGACGTTCCAGGTGTCGGACGTGCAGATCACCGCGCGAAAGCTGCGGCGGCTGGCGACGTTGCATGGGCTGCTTGGGTTCATGTTCAACACCGTGATCATCGCGCTGACGGTGAACCTGGCGTCCGGGGTGCTGTAGCTGGCGCGCGTGCATTTGGCTTGACGCGGATGGCCGGGCCGCGTCCTATCGATCCATTCCGAGGGGAGCCCTGCCAAGGGGCTGAGAGTCCACTATGCCGCCATGGATGCGGCAGCGTGGTGACCCTGCACAAAAACCTGATCCGGGTCATGCCGGCGTAGGGACGGGAGCCTGTTTTGGACGCCCCCTTTCCGTGCCGGCCGTGCCCCAGAGGAGCGGCCATGAACGAGCAGACGCGCATCACCCCGTCGGTCACCACCGGCCCTATCACCGGCTCGCACAAGGTGTTTTCGGCGCCGCCCGGGCGGCCGGACATGGCGGTGCCGTTCCGCGAAGTGGAATTGGCGGCGTCCGCGGGCGAGGCGCCGATGCGGTTGTACGACACGTCCGGGCCGTTCACCGATCCGGCAAACGTGATCGATCTGGAGGCGGGTCTTCCACCCGTGCGCGCGCCCTGGATTCGGCAGAGGGGTTTCGCCGAGGTGGCGCAGCGTGAGGTGCGGCCGGAAGATAACGGGTTTGCAACGGGTGACCGGCTGGTGCCGCCCTGCCCGGCCGAGACGCGCGTGGTGCGGGCAGCGCCGGGGCAGATGGTGACGCAGTTGGAATTCGCGCGCGCCGGCATTGTCACGGACGAAATGGTCTATATCGCGCACCGCGAGAATTTGGGACGTGCGCAAGCGTGTGACGGCGCTCATGCGCGGCGGGCGGATGGCGAGGATTTCGGGGCGGAGATACCGGCCTTCATCACGCCGGAATTCGTGCGCAGCGAAGTGGCGCGCGGGCGGGCGGTGATACCGGCCAATATCAACCATCCGGAGCTGGAACCTACAATAATCGGCCGCAATTTCCTCGTAAAAATCAATGCGAATATCGGCAACAGCGCAGTGACGTCGTCGGCCGCGGACGAGGTCGAAAAGCTGGTGTGGGCGGTGCGTTGGGGTGCGGATACGGTCATGGATCTTTCGACCGGGCGCAATATCCATAACATACGCGGGTGGATCATCCGCAACTCGCCTGTGCCGATCGGGACCGTTCCGATTTACCAGGCGCTGGAAAAGGTTGGCGGCGACCCGGACAAGCTCGATTGGGCGGTGTTTCGGGACACGTTGATCGAGCAAGCCGAGCAGGGCGTGGACTATTTCACCATTCATGCCGGCGTGCGGCTGGCGCATGTGCCGCTGACGGCGAAGCGGGTGACGGGCATTGTGTCGCGGGGCGGGTCGATCATGGCACGCTGGTGCCTGGCGCACCATCGCGAGAGTTTTCTCTATGAACATTTCGGCGAGATCTGCGACATCATGCGCGCCTACGACGTGTCGTTCTCGCTGGGGGATGGATTGCGGCCAGGGTCGATCGCGGATGCGAACGATGCGGCCCAGTTCGCCGAGCTGACCACGCTGGGTGAATTGACGAAAGTGGCTTGGGCGAAGGGCTGCCAGGTGATGATCGAGGGGCCTGGTCATGTGCCGATGCACAAGATCAAGGTCAATATGGAGAAACAACTGGCGGAGTGTGGCGAGGCGCCGTTTTATACGCTGGGGCCGCTGACCACGGATGTGGCACCCGGCTACGACCATATCACGTCCGCGATCGGGGCGGCGATGATAGGTTGGTTTGGTACCGCCATGCTTTGCTATGTGACTCCGAAGGAGCATCTGGGGCTACCGAACCGTGACGATGTAAAGGTAGGCGTGATCACCTACAAACTGGCGGCGCATGCGGCCGATCTGGCGAAGGGGCACCCGGCCGCGCAGTTGCGTGACGATGCGCTGAGTCGGGCGCGGTTCGGGTTCCGGTGGGAGGACCAGTTCAATCTCTCGCTCGATCCGGATACGGCCCGCTCGTACCACGACGAGACGATGCCGAAGGAGGCGCACAAGACCGCGCATTTCTGCTCCATGTGCGGCCCGAAATTTTGTTCGATGCAGATTACGCAGGATATCCGCGCCGAGGCGGATCGGGTGGCCGGGTTGGAGGCCAAGAGTGCCGAGTTCTTGCAGGCGGGCGGCACGGTGTATGTGGCCGAGACTGTGGCGGGGTGAACTATATGGGCAGAGATTTGCAGCAATGGCCGGAGGGCGAGGCGGAGCCGGAGCGGCAGGCACTGTGCGTTCCCATCAGGGAGGCTGAGGCGGATCCTCGGAGGGCGCCGCTTGAAGAAGAGCGCGCGTGGCTGCTCCCGATCGCTCATGGTGAGCTGGACGCGCCGGCACCCGAGCCTCGCTGACCCGTGCATCGGATGATTTGGACGCCGGAGGCGCCTGCCGGTCTGGACCGACTTCGTGATGATATCGGCCGGGAACCCGATCGCGGCACGGCGAATTGCGCGGGAATCGCTCCTGGCTGCGGATGGTGTGAGTGTTTGTCCCCACCGTGGAAAGCCGAGTGTGGAGACGGGCTGCCGCGAGCAGCTTGCTGTCCACCCTTACATCCTGGCGCATCGTATCAAGCCCGACGCCGTAATCGATATTCTGCGCGGTCGGCACTCCGCGCAGAACCGGTCGCGACATTTCGCATGAACGTCGTTGTGCATGCAGCCACCCTGGTGCTGGGTGTACTGGTTTCGACCTGTGCACAAGCGGCAGAACCGGTCACCGCTCTGGTTGGAGGCACTGTGGTGGATGTGTCGCATGGCGGCACCGGCACGCACGATATTCCGAACGCCACCGTTTTGTTGAGCGGCACGCGTATTCAGGCGGTCGGCGCCAGCGGTGCCGTGGCGATCCCGCAAGGCGCCGCCGTCGTTCATATCGACGGAAAATTCGTCGTGCCCGGGCTGGTGGACGGGTTTACCGGGATGAAGACGCAGGCCGATGCAAACGCCATGTTGTATGAGGGCGTGACCACGATCGGTGCGACCGGAGACGATCGGCGCGGCACCATTTTCCTGGCCGCCGACCCCAGCCCGAACGTGTATGCGATCGACAGTGCCGGCAGCACGGATGATTGGAGCCTGCTGCGCGGCGACCCCAACTGGCGCGACCGGCTGGCCGACGGGTCTGCGGCCGCCGAGCTGGACCTGGATGTGACCCGCGCGCAACTGGCGGAGATTGCGCATCGTGGCACGCGCGCGGTTTGGGTCGGCCACAACATTACGACCGAAAATGCGAAAGCGATCATCAAGGATGCGTCGGCGCGGCATCTGGTGACCTATGGGGAGTTCGTGGCCACGCCGTATCAGGCGGCCATCGAGGCGGGTGTGACCGTGCTGCTCCATATGACGCGGCTGGAGCTGGGCTTGGCGCCCACGCCGATGCTGGAATTCGCCGTGCACGATCCGGACGGGCGCGGTGCCTCGGCCGCTTACCTGGCGCTCGACGATATCGATCCGGCGAATCCTGCCGTGGCAAAGTATGGCGACCTGATCGCGGCGCATCATGTGGCGCTGATGCCGACATTCAGCCTGTTCTACGCGGTGCTGCCAGGACATCGGAATTTGTGGAAGGAGAAGGCGGCGGCCACTCTGGACGCGAAGGCGCTGCTGTTCACCACCGATCCGGCGACGGGCGACTTGAAATTTCCGTCGGACAAGGTCGCGGCTTCCATGCGGACCTATGCCGCCCATAGCTTTGCGCTGGACCGCGCAATCATGGCGCGGGGCGCGCCTGTGCTGGCCGGCAGCGGCGCGCCGTGGCAGGGCACCCTACCCGGCATTTCGCTGCACACGGAACTGGAGATGCTGGTGCGCGCGGGCCTGACGCCGCGGGCGGCGCTTGCTGCGGCTACCGGCAACTATGCCGAGCTGTTCGGGTGGGCCGAGCTGGGCGCGGTGGCGGCGGGACGGCGTGCCGACCTGCTGGTGCTGGATGCCGACCCGTCGCGCGATGTGGCGAACGCGGACAAGATCGACAGCGTGTATCTGGCCGGAGAGAAACTGGATCGCGAAGCGTTGTTGCGGAAGGCCGCGCCATAGCCTTACGCTGGCCCAGCATTGGGGAGAGCGCACATGCTTGGCCATTGCACGATCATTGCGATGACGGCCAGCACGCAGCCGGACAAGGCGCGGGCCTTCTACGTGGATCTGCTCGGCTTGACGCTGGTAGAGGATACGCCTTTTGCCGTGGTGCTGACGGGCGGCGGAACCATGGTGCGCATTCAGAAAGTGCAAAGTTTCGCGCCACACCCGTTCACGCAGCTTGGCTGGGCCGTGCCGGACATTGCGGCTACCGTTCAAGCATTGTCGGAAAAATCCATACGCTGCGAACGCTTCGAGGGTTTGCGGCAGGGGGCGGACGGTATCTGGACAGCACCGAACGGCGATCAGGTCGCCTGGTTCAAGGACCCTGATGGCACGATACTTTCTCTGACGCAGTTCGCTTGAGCCGCGTTAGAAAATGCCCAGGAAGGACGATTTCGGCTTGTCCTGGATAATTGGCGTCTCGCCGGCCGTTGGCGGTTGGCCGAGCGCCGCGTTTTGGCGCAGGCGCTGAGCCTCGGCCGTTGCGTCCAGCACGGTACCAGGCGGTTGGGCGGGTTGCCAGAACAGCAGACGATCGGTGAGGCTGCCGCCAGGGCGGTCAAGGGCGACTTCACCGTTGACACGGGCGCGTATATCGGCCGGCGCCGCGGGGCCGGCCTGGGCCACCAGGGCTTGCTGGCCGGGCGTGCTGGGGCCGCTCGCGGGGCCGGCTGTGCCCGACAGGGCCGTGTCGGGCGCGAGGGCCGCCTCGGCCGCCACGTCGCTGGGCACCTCCTGCGGGCGGGCAGCGCCTGGGCTGGGTGGGCGCAGGCTGTAATCGGGCGGCATGGAAAGGGGGGCGCGGGTTTCCACGGTGAACTCGTCGGGGATTTCGCGGGTCAGCCCGAAAGTGCGTTCCACGCTGCTGCAGGCGGCGAGCGAGGTGGCGGCGAGGAGGAGCACGGCGATGCGCGGCATGGGTTTTGAAAAACTCTCGGAGTGCGGCTTGTCGGTTTCTACGCTTTGGGCGGCGGTGGCTGCAAGCGCGTGCGGCGTGCATGGCCGGGAAGCAGGCCCTCGAGCAGCAAGGTGGCGACGCCGAGCACGATCGCCGAGTCGCCGAGGTTGAACACGAAGGGAAACGGGTCGAAAGCGCCCCAATGCACGTGCACGAAATCAACCACCATGCCGAAGCGCGCGCGGTCTGCCACGTTGCCCAGCGCGCCGCCGGCAATGGCGCCCAGGGCCAGCGCGGTCGGCAGCGTTTCCGCACGGCGTAGCCACAGCGCCAGCCCGCCGACCACGGCCACGGCCACGAGCGCGAGCACGGCTTGGCCCAGGCCACGACCGGCTTGAAACAGGCCGAAGGTGACGCCGTGATTCCACACCATGGCGAAGTCAAGCAGCGGCGGAATGACGGGGACGTCGCCGCGCATGGGCAGGTCCAGGCCGTGCAGTATCCAGTGTTTTGTGAGCTGGTCGGCGGCCAGCACAGCGGCGGCGACGAGCAGGCCGGCGGCTATGCGGGTGCGCTGGGTCATGCGGGCACGTGGTCGACGGCATCGACACAACGCAGGCACAGGGTTGGGTGGGCTTGGGTTGCACCCACTTCTTCGAGGACGCGCCAGCAACGCGCGCATTTTTGGCCGGGTGCCTTGTGCACGCTGGGCATGTTCGCGGTATCGGTATGGAGGATTGTGGCCTTTGATACGATGGCCAGTTCGTCCCATGGCAGGCTGGCGAGCTGGGATGTCTCGGCATCGCGAGGGTCGAAGGCGATATCGACCGATGCTTGCAGTGAGGAACCGATCTCTCCTGACGCGCGGAGCTGCTCGATGGCCGTCGTTACGTCGCGGCGTTTTGCGCGCACCGCGGAATCCCAGCGCGAGGCCAGACCGGGTTGCGACCACGCCTGCTCCATCTCTGGGAAGGTTTGCAGATGCACGCTGGATCCATCGCCGTAGCGCGCGCACCAGGCTTCCTCGGCGGTAAAGCACAGCACGGGTGCGAGCCATGTGCACAGGCAGCGGTGCAGTGTGTCGAGAACGGTACGTGCGGCGCGTCGGCGCAGGCTGTCCGTGCGGTCGCAGTAGATCGCGTCCTTGCGTATGTCAAAATAGAAGGCGGACAGGTCACCGCTGCAGAACGCGTGGATGTCGGGATAGAGTCCGGTCCAGTCGTGCGTTTCCAGGGCGTGGCGCAGGCGGGTGTCGAGTTCGCTGACGCGGTGCAGGATGTAGCGTTCCAGTTCTGGCAAATCAGCGTAGGCGACGCGTTCGCCCTCGCTCCAGCCGGCCAGGCTGCCGAGCAGCCAGCGCAGCGTGTTGCGCAGGCGGCGGTAGAGCTCCGCCTGCTGCTTCAGAATTTCCTTGCCGACGCGCTGGTCTTCGGTGATGTCGGTGTTCATCACCCATAGGCGGAGAATGTCGGCGCCGTATTCATCGGTCACTTTTTGCGGGGCGACGACGTTGCCGACAGACTTGCTTTGCTTGCGCCCTTGCTCGTCAAGCGTAAAACCGTGCGTCAGCACGGCGCGGAACGGCGCCTGGTTGCGGGCGCCTACTCCCTCCAGCAGCGAGGATTGGAACCAGCCGCGGTGCTGGTCCGAGCCTTCCAGATAGAGGTCGGCGGGCCAGGCGAGGCCGCGGTCGATGAGGGTAAAAACGTTGGTGCAGCCCGATTCGAACCAGACATCCACGATGTCGAGCACCTGTTCGTAGCAATCCGGATCGTGCTCGTTGCCCAGAAAACGCTGGGCCGGCGAGCTGAACCAAGCGTCGGCACCTTCGGCTTCGAAGACCTCGTGGATTCGCGCCATCACGGCCGGATCGCGCAGCAATGCGCCGCTGCGTTTTTCTACGAAGACAGCGATCGGCACGCCCCAGGCGCGCTGGCGGCTGATGCACCAGTCGGGGCGGTTGGCGACCATGCTGCGCAGGCGCGTGCGGCCGGCCTCTGGCATGAAGCGTGTATTTTCGATTGCATCCAGAGCGCGCGCGCGAATTTTCGTGTCGCCGTCCATGGCGATGAACCATTGCGGGGTGGCGCGAAAAATCAGCGGGGCTTTGCTGCGCCAGCTGTGGGGGTAGGAATGTATGAGCGTGCCTTGGCGGACGAGCGCGCCGGCATCGTTGAGTGCGGCGCAAACCGGCACGGCGGCGCGGAAAACGTGCACGCCGGCGAAGACCGGCACCCATGGGAAGTACGTGCCATCATCGGCCACCGTTTCCGGCACGTCGATTCCGTGTGCCCTGCACAGGGTAAAATCGTCTTCGCCGTGCGCGGGCGCCATGTGCACGAAGCCGGTGCCCTGGTCGGTGGTGACGAAATTGCCCGCCAGCAACGGCATGTCGAAATCGTAGCCTTGGCCGCGAAGCGGATGGGCAACGATTGTGCCGGCCAGTGCGGCGCCAGGTGCGGTATGCAACACATGGTGCAGCGTGATGCCCGCGTCTTGCAGGAAGCCAGGCAGCAGCGGCAGTGCCACTACGAGGCGATCGCCGGCGCGGCACAAGCTGCCGTCGGCCACGGCGTCGATGCCCAGCACAGCGTATTCAATATCCGCGCCATAAGCGATCGCGCGGCTGCCCGGCATCGTCCACGGCGTGGTGGTCCAGATAACGATGCCTGCGCCATCCAACTCGGCCATTGGTGAGCGCAGGACAGGGTAGCGTACCCAGATGGTGGTCGATGTGTGGTCAGCGTACTCCACCTCCGCTTCGGCCAGCGCGGTTTTTTCCACCACGCTCCACAGCACCGGCCGCAGGCCGCGATACAGGGCGCCGTTGTCAACGAAGCGATGGATTTCGGAGACGATGGTCGCCTCGGATGAAAAATCCATGGTCGCGTAGCGGTTCGCCCAGTCGCCGGACACGCCGAGGCGCTTGAACTCTTGCGCCTGCACGTCGATCCAGTGTGCCGCATGGGCGCGGCATTCGGCGCGGAAATCCAGCAGCGGCACCTGATCCTTGTCGCGCCCGGACTTGCGGTATTTCTCCTCGATCTGCCATTCGATCGGCAGGCCGTGGCAGTCCCAGCCTGGCACGTAATACGAGTCGTCGCCGGCCATGGCGTGCGCGCGGCTGATCACGTCCTTGAGAATCTTGTTGAGCGCGTGGCCGATATGGATGTTGCCGTTGGCGTAAGGCGGCCCGTCATGCAGCACGAATTTCTTCGCGCGTGCCGATTGCTGGGCGCGCTGCTGACCGTAGAGATCCATCTCCTCCCAGCGTTTCAGCATCGCCGGCTCGCGCTTGGGTAGGTCACCGCGCATCGGGAACGGGGTGCTGGGAAGAAAGACGGTGTCGCGGTAGTCGCGTTCGGTCATGTCGCTCTCAACAAGGTTTTCGCGGCGCCTGCATCGGCTACAATCTGCGCCCGTAGCGCCTGGAAATCGGGGAATTTCTGTTCGGCGCGCAAATAGGCGTGCAGCGCCACGCCGATCTCGTGTCCATAAAGATCCTCGGCGAAATCGAACAGATGCGCTTCCACGCGGCTGATCGCACCTTCGGCCACCGTGGGCCGCCGGCCGATATTGGCCACGCCGTGGACCACGCGGCCGTCCGGCAGGTGCACGTGCACCGCATACACGCCGCGCGCCGGTTCGATATGGCGGCCCAGCGGCACGTTGGCGGTGGGGAATCCGATGGTGCGGCCGCGCGCGTCGCCATGCGTGACTTGCCCGCGGATCAGCCAGGGCCGTCCTAGCTGGGCGGCCGCGCGTTCCGGGTAGCCGTCTTGCAGCAGGCGGCGGATGCGGGTGGAGCTGAGCGGGCCGCGCTCGTCGGTGAGTGGGGGCACGACCGTCAGGCCGATGCCCAGCGCCTCGGCGCGTTCGGCCAGCAGCGCCACGTCGCCGCCCCGCCGGTGGCCGAACGCGAAATCCGGGCCGCAGACCAGGTGCGCCGCGCCGAGCCCCTGGTGCAGGATTTTGGTCACGAAATCATCGGCCGAGAGGCGGGAGAACGCCTCGTTGAAGGCAAGCTGGTAGATGCGCCGCACGCCCAGCGCGCCCAGCGCGGCGGCGCGTTCGGCCGGCAAGGAGAGGCGGAAGGGCGGGTCGTCGGCCCTGAAGAACTCGCGGGGATGCGGCTCGAAGGTGAGCACGGCGGGCACCAGGTCCGGCCGCGCGCCGTGCGTGGCGCGCACCAGGGTTGCATGGCCGCGGTGCACCCCGTCGAAATTGCCCAGCGCGATGGTCGCACCCTGGGCTTCCGCGGGCAGGCCGGCCCAGTCGGTGAAAAGCTGCATTGCGGCGCGTTGTCGTGCATAGGCGGGGCAATGGCAACGGAGCGCACATGACCGACGGCGAGCTGGCGAGACTATTGCTGAACGCGCGTGGCGGGGCGCCGATCCCGACCGGGCCGGCGCCGGAGGATGCTGCCCAGGCCTACCGCGTGCAGGCGCGGGTGATGGCCCAACTGGGAGAGATTGGCGGTTGGAAGGTGGGGGCGCCCGGGCCTGATGGGCCGATCAGCGGGGCGCCCATGCCGGCGTCCGGGGTGTTTCATGGGTTCAAGAGTTTCGACTCGGCCCGGTTCACGCAGCGGGAGGTCGAGTCCGAAATTTGTTTTTTGGTGGCCGCCGACTTGCCGCCTCGGGCCACCTCCTACACGCGCGAAGAGGTTTTCGGTGCACTCGGCGCCTGCCATCCGGGGATCGAGGTTTTGCAGTCGCGCTATGCGATGCCGGACGAGGTGGGCGGCCTGGCATTGCTGGCCGATTTCATCCAGCACGGCGCCTATGTGGTGGGTGATCCCATCGACGCTTGGCGGGAGCTGGACTTTTCTGCGCTGGCCGTGACCCAGACAATCGAGGGCGGGCCGGTGCGGCAGGCGGTGGGCAACCCGGCCGGCGACATGTTGCGGTTGATTGTGTGGCTGGCCAATGAGGGCGCGGTCTGGGCAGGCGGGTTGCGGGCCGGGCAGGTTGTCACCTGCGGGTCTTGGACAGGCAAGACCCGCGTGGAACGGCCGTCTGCGGGGGTGACGACCGAATTTGCTGGCGTGCCGGCGGTGCGCATCGCGTTTACGGGGGGTTAGGGGCGGCTTTCACCAGCCCCTCCACCACCGCCTCGAACATCTGTTGGGTCAGACGGCGGGTGGAGGTGTTGTAGCGGGAGACATGATAGCTGTCGGTCAGGGTGAGGCCGCTGGGCAGGGCGTGGCGCGCGCCGTGGCCGAACGCGTTGCGTGAGAGTTTGAGGCCGAAGCAGCGCAGCACCGCGCCATGCGCCAGCCCGCCCAAGGCCAGGACCGCGCACAGGCCTGGGAGCGCCGCGATTTCGGCTGCGAGGAAGGGGCTGCACGTGGCCACCTCCGCCGGCAGCGGCAAGTTGGCTGGCGGCACGCAGCGCACGGCGTTGGCGATGCGCACACCGTGCAGGGTCAGGCCATCACCTGGGTCGGCGCGATATTCCCCGGTGGCCAAGCCGAATTTCGTCAGCGTCTCGTAAAGCAGGATGCCGGCGTGGTCGCCGGTGAAGGGGCGGCCGGTGCGATTTGCACCGGCCACGCCCGGGGCCATGCCAACAATCAGCAACCAGGCATCGAGCGGCCCGAAACTGGGGACCGGCGCGTTGAACCAGCCGGGATGGGCCATACGGTTGGCGGCCCTGTACCCCGCCAGGCGTGGGCAGAGCGGGCAGTCGGCCGCGGGCTGGGCCGGCGCGGGCTCCGGCAACGGGGCTAGATCTGGTCCTGGTGGTCCATCACCGCTTCCGGGCGAACGCCGGCCACGCGTGGCCGCGGCTCCATCTGGCGGCGGGTGAATTCGGGGGCGATATCGGCCAGCTCCAGAAACTGGTCGGCCTGACGACGCAATTCGTCGGCCACCATGGGGGGCGACGTGCGGATGGAGGAGACGACCGAGACGCGGACCCCGCGGCGCTGCACCGCCTCGATCAGGCGGCGGAAGTCGCTGTCGCCGCTGAAGAGGACGGCGTGGTCCATCTTGTCGGCCAACTCGAGCATGTCGATGGCCAGCTCGATATCCATGTTGCCCTTGACGCGACGGCGGCCGGCGGCGTCGGTGAATTCGCGCGCCGGTTTGGTGACCAGCGTGTAGCCGTTATAGGCCAGCCAGTCGGTGAGCGGCTTCAGGGGCGAATATTCCTCTGTCTCGAGAACAGCAGAGTAGTAATATGCACGCAGGACGTGTGCTTTGCGGCGGAAGAACTCCAGGAGGTTGCGATAATCGACGTCGAATCCCAGATTGCGCGAGGCCGAGTATAGGTTGGCGCCATCGACGAATAGGCATACGCGCTCGGTCGGCAGAAAGTGCATGAAAGCGCCCTTCAATGTGCCCAGCCACTGGCTGATCGACCGCCAGTCGGGAAATGATGAAAACGACCACGCCAGCGTGGCCTAGAACAAAGGTGGCCACATTTCCGTCATAATTGCAATTGGCGCGAAATCTTACATCCGCGCGGCGCGGCACGCCCATGCAAACCTGCCAATGGGCGGCGCGGCAATTGGCCCACCTTCCAGGTCTGCGCGACCCTGTTCTGTCTCGTTGGTACACCAGCGCGGCGGTGCCGGATGGCAGCGGGCCGTCTTATATCAACGGGGTCATCAGCCTGGCCGGCAACCCCGATCCCGCCGCCTTGCTCGGCGCTTTGCACGCACTGGAGGCGGCAGCGGACCGCAGGCGGTCGGTGCCGAATGCGCCACGCACGCTCGATTTGGACATTGTGGACATGGCAGGCACCCTGCGCGCCTCCCCGGACCCCATCCTCCCACACCCCAGGGCGCATCTGCGCGCCTTCGTGCTGCTGCCGTTGCGCGATGTGGCGCCGGACTGGACCCACCCGGTGTCCGGGCAGACACTGAACTCGCTGATCGCCGCCCTGCCCGCCCATGACACCCACCCGCTGTGACACTGGATTTCGCCTTGCGCACAGGCGGACGACCGTCTACGGAGAAGGTTTCCCATTTCTACTGCCGTGGAGTGCCATCGTATGGCGCGTGTTACCGTTGAAGATTGCGTCGAGCGCGTGCCGAACCGGTTCGAGCTGGTCCTGCTCGCCGCGCAGCGCGCCCGCAACATCAGCCGCGGCGAGGAACTGACCGTCGACCGCGACAACGACAAGAACCCCGTGGTGGCGCTGCGCGAAATCGCCGACGAGACGATCGAGCTGCCGCGGCTGGAGCAGGATCTCATCAAGAGCCTGTCGCGCTCGCCGGAGCCGGAGCCCGCCGACGAGGAGGTGCTGGACCTGATTCCGACGGACCAGAACATCTTCGGGTTGCAGGATATTTCCGCCGAGGAAGAGGCGGCCAACATGGCGCAGGAGGAGATGTCGCCGGACGACATCGAAGCGGCCATCGAGGCGGAACTCGGTGGACGACGCCGCTAACGGACCGCTTCATGATGCGACTACGCTGGTTATTCGACACGGCAATCTGCGCTTGCGGTGCTTACGGCCATTGCGGCCGCTCCGCTCCGGGTCTCGATTGCCGTGCCGGGCGGCGCCTTGCGGCGCCTCTGACTCAGCGTAGCGCATTCTCAAGCGGCCCGTAGACAGCACGGAGGTGGGCGTATGAAAGCCGCGCCTCCCGCACATATCTGGCGCGGGCCTGAGGGAAGTGGCGGGCTGATTGCGGCGCGTGAGCATCGGCTGGACGAGCGGGTGCGCGCCTATGCGCCGGATGCCGATATCGGGCTGATCGACCGCGCCTATGCGTTGGCGTCGCAGGCGCATGCGACGCAAAAACGCGATAATGGTGACCCGTATATCACTCACCCGTTGGCTGTGGCCGAGATTTTAGCCGGCTACCACCTGGATGTGGCCAGCATCTGCACCGCGCTGTTGCACGATACGGTGGAGGATACCGGGGTCACCAGCCAGGAGATCGAGGCGCGGTTCGGGTCGGCGATCGCGGGGCTGGTCGATGGCGTGACCAAGCTGACGCGGCTGGAGCTGCAGTCGGACCGGACGAAGCAGGCGGAGAATTTCCGTAAGCTGGTGCTGGCGATGAGCCGCGACATTCGCGTGCTGCTGGTGAAGCTGGCGGACCGGCTGCACAACATGCGAACGCTGAATTTTGTGGA
The DNA here is from genome assembly GCA_963850605.1 of uncultured Alphaproteobacteria bacterium. Taxonomy (GTDB): domain Bacteria; phylum Pseudomonadota; class Alphaproteobacteria; order Acetobacterales; family Acetobacteraceae; genus BOG-908. The sequence goes on from CAWKLX010000007.1 coordinate 83,034, forward strand.
GCGGCGCGACCGGCGGCAGCGGATTGCGCACGAAACCATGGACATCTATGCGCCGCTGGCCGCGCGCATCGGCATGGATGCGCTGAAAACCGAGTTGCAGACGCGGGCTTTCGCCGAGCTGGAGCCGGACGCCCACAGCACCATTCAGGCGCGGCTGAATTACCTGCGCGGCCAGGGCGCCGACGTGATCGAAGAAGTGCGTCAGGAACTGGCGCAGGTGTGCCGGGACAGCGGCGTCGATGTGCTGGAGGTCTCGGGGCGGGAAAAAAGTGCATTTTCCATCTGGCAGAAGATGCAAATGCGCAACGTGGCGTTCGAGCAGTTGTCGGACATCATGGCGTTCCGCATCGTGGTACCGACGCGCGAGCAGTGCTATATGGCGCTGGGGGCCGTGCATAACGCGTTTCCGGTGATCGCCGGGCGGTTCAAGGATTACATCTCAACGCCGAAAACGAACGGCTACCAGAGTTTGCATACCGGCGTGACGTTGCGTCATCCGCGCAACCAGAAGATCGAGGTGCAGATACGCACGCGCGAGATGCACGATGTGGCCGATAACGGGGTGGCGGCGCATTGGACCTATAAGGAGCTGGACCAGGAGCCGCCGGAAGAAGCAAAGAACTTTTCGTGGGTTCGCGACCTTCTGGAGATACTCGATAACTCCGCCGCGCCGGACGAGTTTTTAGAAAATACCAAGCTCGAGCTGTACCAGGACCAGGTTTTTTGTTTTACGCCGAAGGGGCAGCTGATCCAGTTGCCACGCGGGGCAACGCCGATCGATTTTGCCTACGCGGTGCACAGCCAGGTGGGCGACACCACGGTGGGCGCCAAGATCAACGGGCGACTGATGCCGTTGCGCACCGAGCTCGCCAATGGCGACCAAGTGGAGATCATGACCGCGCGCGGCGGCACGCCCTCTCCTTCCTGGGAGCGGTGGGTCGTTACCGGCAAGGCGCGCGCGCGCATACGCCGCTATGTCGCCAGCCAGCAACGCGCACAGACGGTGGAGCAGGGCCGCACCGCACTGACCCGGGCGTTCCGGCAGGAGGGACTGGACGGATCGGAAAAAGTGCTGGAAACGGCGCTGAAATTGGTGAAGTGCGCGACACTGACCGACCTGTATGTGGCGGTCGGCAGCGGACATCTGGGCCCAAAAGACGTGGTGCACGCGGCCTACCCCGAGTTGCTGGAGGCACAGCGCAGCCCACGCATGATGCCGGCGCTGCTGGCCCGGCCGCCATCCGCAAAGCCGTCCTCGGATCGCGGGATGGCCATTACTGGACTGGTGAGCGGCATGGACGTGCATTACGCCGGCTGCTGTCACGCGCTGCCCGGGGACGCCATTGTGGGTATTGTGACCACGGGTAAAGGGGTGACCATTCACACGAAACATTGTCCGACGCTTGAGACGTTTGCGGCCACGCCCGAGCGGTTCATCGACGTGGACTGGGACTACGCGAGCGCGAAGAAACCGGCCAATGGGCGGGGTGGAACGACGCATACCGGGCGCATCAACGTGATCGCGGTGAACGAGCCGGCGACGCTGGCCAATTTGACGAACGCGGTGGCGCGGCAGGACGGAGCGGTGACGAACTTGAAAATCGTCAATCGGCAGCAGGATTTCGTGGAGATATTGGTGGATGTGGAGGTGCGTGATCTGCGGCATTTGTCGATGGTGATTGCCGGGTTGCGGGCGGTGCATGGGCTGACTCAGGTCGAACGTGATCATGCGTGAGGGTGGCGCGTGATCATCGGGCTGGGCGCCGATCTGTGCGACATACGGCGTGTGGAAAAGGTGATGGCCCGGTTTGGCGAGCGCTTTCTGAACCGGGTTTTTACCGAGGAGGAGCGGGCGCGCGCTAACCGGCGTACGGAAGCTTTGCGGGCTGGAACTTATGCCAAACGGTTTGCCGCCAAGGAGGCATGTGCGAAAGCGTTGGGCACCGGGTTTTCGCGCGGGGTGTTTCATTCGGATATGGGCGTGGTGAATTTGCGGAGCGGGCAGCCGACGCTGGTGTTGAGTGGTGGGGCGTTGGAGCGGTTGCGGCAGATGACGCCGGACGGGATGCGGGCGGAGATGGCGCTGACGATGACGGATGAGGTGCCTTATGCTTTTGCGCAGGTGATTATTACTGCGTGTGCGGTGCAGTCACAGTAGGCGGGCTTCAGCCCGCGAGCACGCCTATTCTGGTTCCGTATCGTCGAAGTAGACGGAGTCGACCTGCTTTATCTCCACACTCTGCCTGATTCGGACACCAACATTAAATCGTGTCATGAGAGTTGTGAGCTGATCGCCATCAATGAAAACCAACCGTAAGCCGCCCGACTGTTGAGCTAACTCGGCTTGCGATAACCGTGGTATCGCCGCTTGGAAGCTCCTGAGAGCGCTCCTCGGGACTAAGCTGCAGATCGTCCGCAATTCGTCTAATGAGTTCACGCATCGGCCAAACTCGATCTGCGCACAGTCGCAGAACAGGTGACATCAATGCATCATATGATGTGATGGACAACGTCAGTTACGCAGCGCCAGCGCCCGTTGTCTCGCTACACCGCCCGCCCATGACAGTGCTTGTACTTCTTCCCCGACCCGCATGGGCACGGCGCGTTCCGCTGCACACCACCCCACGTCGTCGGATCATTCGGGTCCAACGCCTCGGCGGCACCAACCATGCCCACCTGCCAGGCCTCGGGCCGCGCGACCGTGTCCGCGTCTGCATAGGCGGGCGCGGCGAAGTTTTGGATCATACCCTCTGGCAGCGCCTGCGGCATCGGCGGCGGCTCGGCCGACAGCTCCACGCGCGCCAAGGTGCTGGTCACGCGCTCGCGCATGTCGTCCAGCATCGCGTTGAACAGCGCAAACGCCTCGCTCTTGTACTCGTTCAGCGGGTCGCGCTGGCCATACGCGCGCAACCCAATGCCCTGGCGCAGATGGTCGAGCGCCAGCAGATGTTCTTTCCAGACTGTGTCGAACATCTGTAGCAGCAGGCTCTTCTCGATGTAGCGCATGATCTCGGGGCCGAAATTGGCGGCCTTGCTGGCAGCGGCGCTGTCCACCGCCTGCGTCAGGCGGTCGTGGATGGCGGTCTCCTCGATCCCCTCTTCGCGGCCCCAGTCTTCGATGGGCAGATCGAGATTGAAGACACGTCGCACATCGGCGGCGAGCTCCGCCGTCTCCCATTGTTCGGCGAAGGCGCGTTCCGGGATACGGGCACGAACCATGGCGTCCACCAGCTCGTGGCGGAACGCGGCCACCGTTTCGGAGACGTCGGCCGACTGCATGTATTCGCGGCGCTGGGCGTACACCTCCTTGCGCTGGTCGTTCATGACGTCGTCGTATTTCAGCAGGTTTTTCCGTGTGTCGAAGTTGCGTGCCTCGACCTTCTTTTGGGCTTTTTCGAGCGCCTTGTTGATCCACGGATGGACGATCGCCTCACCCTCCTTCAGGCCGAGACGTTGCAACATGCCGCCCATGCGGTCGCTGCCGAAGATGCGCATCAGATCGTCTTCGAGCGACAGGAAGAACCGGCTGGCGCCCGGGTCGCCCTGCCGTCCGGAACGGCCGCGCAGCTGGTTGTCGATGCGGCGGCTTTCATGGCGTTCGGTGCCGATCACCAGCAGCCCGCCCGATGCTTTGACGCGTTCGTGGTTTTTTTCCACCTCATCACGGATGGCGGCCACCTTGGCTGCGCGGGCGTCCGCGTCCGGCAGGATATCGGCTTCCTGGCGCGTTCGCATGTCCAGGTTGCCACCGAGTTTGATGTCGGTGCCGCGGCCGGCCATGTTGGTGGCGATCGTGACCGAGCCTGGCGCGCCCGCCTGGGCGATGATTGTCGCTTCCTGCTCATGAAAACGCGCGTTCAGCACCGCGTGCGGTATTTTCCGCGATTTCAAGATTTCGCTCAGCACCTCGCTCTTCTCGATGCTGACCGTGCCCACCAGCACCGGCTGCTCTTTCGCGCGCGCTTCTTCGATCAGCGTCGCCACCGCCGTGTATTTCTCGCCGGCGGTGCGATACACCTCATCGTCGCCATCGGCGCGCACCACCGGCACGTTGGTCGGTATCTCGATCACGGATAGCTTGTAGATTTCGGCGAATTCGTCCGCCTCGGTCATCGCCGTGCCGGTCATGCCGGCCAGTTTTGGAAACAGCCGGAAATAATTCTGAAAGGTGATAGAGGCGAGGGTCTGGTTTTCCTGCTGCACCGTCACGTATTCCTTGGCCTCCAGCGCCTGGTGCAGGCCTTCGGAATAGCGGCGGCCTTCCATCATGCGGCCGGTGAATTCGTCGATAATCACCACCTTGTCGTCGCGCACGATGTAGTCCACGTCCCGCGCGAACAGGGTGTGCGCGCGCAGCGATTGCTGGACGTGGTGCACGACGGAGACGTTGAAGATGTCGTACATGTTGCCTTCGGTGATGATCCCCGCCGACCGCAGCATGTCTTCCACACGCTCGTTGCCCGCCTCGGTCAGGTGCACCGATTTGGCTTTTTCATCCTTCTCGAATGTGGTCGGATCTTTCACCAGCTCGAGCACGACCAGGTTCACCGAGCGATACAGATCGGACGAATCTTCGGCAGGGCCTGAAATGATCAGCGGGGTCCGCGCTTCGTCGATGAGAATGCTGTCCACCTCATCGACGATGGCGTAGCTGAACGGCCGCTGGACCATGTCCTCCAGCCGATACTTCATATTGTCGCGCAGATAGTCGAAACCGAATTCGTTGTTTGTGCCGTAGGTCACGTCGCAGGCATAGGCGGCGCGGCGCTGGTCGTCGGACAGGCCGTGCACGATTACCCCCGTGGTCAGGCCCAAAAAGCCGTATAGGCGGCCCATATCCTCGCTGTCGCGGCGGGCCAGGTAGTCGTTGACGGTGACGACATGCACGCCTTTCCCCGACAGCGCGTTCAGATACACCGGCAGAGTGGCCACCAGCGTCTTGCCTTCGCCGGTCTTCATTTCCGCGATCTTGCCGTCGTGCAGCACCATGCCGCCCACCAGCTGCACGTCGAAATGGCGCAGGCCGAGCACCCGGCGGCTGGCTTCGCGGACCACAGCGAAAGCTTCGGGGAGCAGGGCGTCCAATGTCTCGCCAGCAGCCAGGCGGGCGCGAAATTCGGCGGTGCGGCCGGCGAGCGCTTCGTCGGAGAGGGCCGCTGTGGCGGCCTCGTGCACGTTGATGCGCGGCACCCGCTGCTGGTAGGCCTTCAGCGAACGATCGTTGGACGTGCCGAAAACGGCCCGGGCGAGGGATGCGAACATTGGGGGCAGATAGGCGGCGCGTCCAGCAGGGTCAACGTTAGCGTTCAGCTGTCAGCTTTCAGCCCTCCAGAATAGAGGCCGCGGCCGCAAAGGTCTCTGACAGCTGAAAGCTGATAGCCGACCCCTGATGAAGGCCTTTTCACGCCCCGGGCGTTGCCCGGCCTTCGTGTATCGGCCATAAGGCCGCCGCTTCCACATGAGGTTTTCTCTATGCGCGCGCTGACCCTGACCACGGCCCTGACGGCTGCCCTTGCCTGCACCGCGGCCCTGGCCCAGTCGCCACGGCCCGCCGCCCCCGCCAAGCCGGGCACTTCGGCGGCCGCCCCGGCGCAGCCGAACCCGCTGATCGCCACCGTTAACGGCGACCCGATCCACCTGGCCGACATCAGCGCCTGGGTCGATGGCCACGTGCCCGCCGAACAGCGTGCGCAGATCGGCCAGGAGAAGCTGTTCGCGGTGGCCATGGACAATCTGGTGTCCGGCAAGGCGCTGCAAGTGATGGCCCGCAAGCAGGGGCTGGACCACGACCCGGCCATCGCGCACCAGATGCAGGTGGCGGCGGACGACGTGCTGCAGCGCGCGATCCTGGTGAAAACCGTGCTGCCTCAGGTGACGGAAGAGGCGATCAAGGCACAGTACGACAAGGAGTACGCCAGCAAGCCTGGCGAGCCGGAGGTGCACGCCCGCCACATTCTGGTCGATAGCGAGGCCAAGGCAAAGGACGTGATCAAGCAGCTGCAAGGCGGCGCCAAGTTCGAGGATCTGGTCAAGAAGTATAGCGACACCAAGGATCCGGCCAGCGCACAGGGCGGCGACCTCGGCACATTCAAGCGCGCCGACATGCTGCCGGAGTTCTCGGATGCCGCGTTCAAGCTGAAGAAGGGCGAGTATACGACCACGCCAGTGCACACGCGCTATGGCTGGCACGTGATCCAGGTGCTGGACACCAGCATTTCGCAGCCGCCGAAATACGATGCGGTGCATGACGAGATACGCCAGACCCTGTTGCGGCAGGATGCGCAGGTGCTGGCGGCCAACGCCCGCAACCAGGTGAAGATCGTGCAGTACGGGCCGGACGGCAAACCCGTCAAACCAGTCGCGGCCACCGCCGCGACGCCTGCCGCGCCCAAGAAGTAGGGCGTACACCACATCTCGCCGCTGGCTGTCCCGTTGCCGGAGCTGCCCCCGGTTGCGGGGGTTCGCCTGGCGGCGGGAGCGGCCGGCATACGCTATCAAGGGCGTACCGACCTGTTCTTGGCCGAGTTCGCGCCCGGCACTGCGGTGGCCGGCGTGTTCACGAGAAACAGGTGCCCGGGGGCGCCGGTGGACTGGTGCAGGGCCGCGCTGGCCGGCGGCACGGCGCGCGCGCTGGTGGTGAACGCCGGCAATGCGAACGTGTTCACTGGTGCCGCGGGCCACGAGGCCACGCAGGCCACGGCGGACGCTGCGGCTTCACTGGTGGGGTGCACACCTACCGAGGTTTTCCTGGCCTCGACCGGGGTCATCGGCCAACCGCTCCCCTACGAGCGGATCACGACCGCACTGCCCGGCCTGCACGAAAGGTTATCGTCCGGCGGGTTGGCCGAGGCCGCGCGTGGCATGATGACGACCGATACCTTTCCCAAAGCCGCTACGCGGACCATCAGCATGGGCGGCGTGCCCGTGCGGATTACCGGCATCGCCAAGGGCAGCGGCATGATCGCGCCGGACATGGCAACTATGCTGTGCTTCGTCTTCACCGATGCGGTGATGCCGGCGGGGCACCTGCAATGGATGCTCGCGCGATACGTCGATAACACGTTCAACTGCACCACGGTCGACGCGGACACCTCCACCAGCGACACGGTGCTGCTGTTCGCGACAGGCCAGGCGGGCAACTCGCCGCTTCCCTCGGCCGAGTTCATGGTGGCTCTCGAGTCAGTTCTTCTCGACCTTGCCCTGATGGTCGTGCGTGACGGCGAAGGCGCGCAGAAACTCGTCCGTATCGATGTCACCGGTGCGGTCGATCATGCCAGCGCCCGCCGCGTGGCGCTGGCTGTGGCTAACTCGCCGTTGGTGAAGACCGCCATTGCCGGCGAGGATGCCAATTGGGGCCGCATCGTCATGGCTGTCGGCCGGGCTGGGGAGCCGGCGGAACGTGATCTTCTATCAATCGCGATCGGTGGCACCTGGATGGCCCGCAACGGCACGGTCGTGGAGGGTTACGACGAGACGCCCGTCGTCGCGCACATGCGAGGACGGGAGATCGACATCGCCATCGATCTGGGCTTGGGCGATGGCGCCGGCCGAGCCTGGACGTGCGATCTGACGCATGGCTACATCGACATCAACGGCAGCTACAGGAGCTGAGCATCGCGCCCGAGCCAGCCCCTTTCGAACCGTTGACCACCGCCCGACTCCGCCTGCGCCCCCCTGCCCCCGCCGATGCCGAAGCCATCCACCGGCTGGTCAATACCTGGCCGGTCATCCGCATGTTGGCGCGCCTGCCCTATCCCTATCCGCGCACGCTGACCGACGAGTGGATCGCCTCGCTGCCTGGCCAATGGGCGAGCGGTCAGTCGTATGACCTCGCCATCACCGGCCAGGAGGATGGGCGGGAGATGCTCATCGGCTGTGTGGGTGTTCGGGTGGAGGGCCGCACCGGCTATCTCGGCTACTGGGTGGGGCAGCGTTTCTGGGGTCATGGCGTCGCCGGGGAAGCGGCCGCCCGCATGGCGAGCTGGGCGCTGGCCAACCTGGCCATAGACCGCCTGCACGCGCACGTGGCGCTCGACAACCCGGCGTCATGCGCCGTGCTCCGCCGCATAAAATTCCGCGAAGTCGGCCAGACCACCGAGCATTTTCTGGCGCGCGGGGGCGAGGAGCCGGTCGCGATCTATGAAGCCACGCGTGCCGACATTTTTGGCGAGATCGAATCCGCCTCGCCCGAGAACGGTCCGAAACCGCTGCTGCTGGTCGCCGCCTGCGCGCTGATCGATACGGATACGCGCGTGCTGCTGGCCCGCCGGCCGGAGGGCAAGAAGATGGCCGGCCTGTGGGAATTCCCCGGTGGCAAGCTTATGCCCGATGAGACGCCAGAGGCCGCCCTGATCCGGGAGTTGCGGGAGGAGTTGGGCATTGACGTCGAGTCGTCCTGCCTGGCGCCGTTCGCGTTTGCCAGCCACGCTTACGAAAGATTTCATCTGCTGATGCCGCTGTTCCTGTGCCGGCGATGGGGCGGGTTCGTGCAGCCGCTGGAGGGTCAGGCGCTGGCTTGGGTGCGGCCGTCCAAGCTGGCGGACTACGAGATGCCGCCCGCCGACAAGCCGCTGGTGCCGCTGCTGCGGGATTTCCTATAGTCCTGGCGGAAGCTGGGGGGGCACCGGTCATGCGTCACGACATCATTGCCAATCTGCGTTACGCCGACGCGCCCGGCGCGATCGACTTCCTGTGCACCGCCTTCGGTTTTGAACGTCACGCCGTTCACGTGGACCCGGACCGTCCTGACATCGTCCAACACGCGCAGCTCGTCTGGCACGACCGCATGATCATGCTGTCCAGCGCTATCGACAGCGACCATACGCGCGCGGCCCCGATGGTCATGGCCAGGCAAGCGGGCGGTGTCACCATCGGCCTGTATCTGACCGTGACCGAGGTCGACGCCCATGCCGACCATGCCCGCGCCGCCGGTGCGGATATTTTCGAGGCGCCGAACGACAAAGCGTATGGCGGCCGCGGCTACTCGGCCCGGGATCCGGAAGGCAATGTCTGGAGTTTTGGCGATTACGATCCCTGGGCCGGGTAACGGCGACACGACTGCCTGTGCGGCCGGGGGCTGTCCGGCATCTTGCGCCCGACTTCTTTCCTTGACAGCCACGTCAATAAAGTCTGACAGTTTGTGTGACAACCTAGGTTGACACTCGGCCCACTCCGCAAGCGGTGGTTCGACTGGCAATCTGGCCCGTTCCGGGAGCAACACATGAACGACCCAATCAAATCGGGCATTTTTTTCGGCCTGCTGCTCGTTGCCGGCACTGCCAGCACGATGTTCGCTGTGAGGCAGTTCAGCAGCATGCAGCACCCGCCCGTCGTCTCCGTGCAGCGCGGCTTTCGCGGTACGGGCTTGGTGCAGATATACAATCCCGGCATGAGAGCCGCCTTGGCCGCGCAGGCCAAGATCCCCTACATCCTTCCGCCCGCCGACGCCGACGGGGACAAGGCGGGCGACGCCTACCAGAATGTTCGCGTGCTGAACAAACTCAGCGTTGGCCAGTTCACGCGGTTGATGGTGAGCATGGCGACATGGGTGGCGCCCGAGCAGGGCTGCGCCTACTGCCACAATCTCGAAAACATGGCACTCGACGAGAAATACACGAAGGTCGTGGCGCGCCGCATGTTGCAGATGACGCAGAACATCAACGGCAACTGGTCGGCCCATGTGCAAAAGACGGGCGTCACCTGCTACACCTGCCATGGCGGCAACCCGGTGCCGAAGAACATCTGGTATAACGACCCCGGGCCGGCGGCCGAAGGCATCGCCGAGACGCAGACGGGGATGGCGCATCCGACCAGGCAGATCGGCTATTCGAGCCTGCCTTACGATCCGTTCACGCCGTTTCTCGAAAAGGCCAACAACATCCGGGTGCAGGGTCCGACGGCGCTGGCCACGACAAACGTGTCCTCGATCAAGCAGACCGAATGGACCTATTCGCTCATGATCATGATGAGCCAGTCGCTCGGGGTCAATTGCGACTACTGCCACAACACGCGCGCGTTCTATAATTGGGAGCAAAGCACGCCGGCCCGTGTGACCGCCTGGTATGGCATTCGCATGGTGCGCGACCTGAACACCAACTACCTCGATCCGCTGAACGGGGTGTTCCCGGCGTATCGCAAGGGCGTGACGGGTGACAGCCCCAAGGTGTTCTGCGCCACATGCCACCAGGGCATCTACAAACCGCTCTACGGCGTCAGCATGCTGTCCTCATTCCGGTACGAGCTAGGCGGTCCGCCGGCAACGACGGCGGCACTTCTGGCCCCCTACATACCGCCGCCCGACCCGCCGCAGGACGCGCCTGCCGCGGCACCCGCCAAACCGTTGAGGTAGAGCGCAAGGGGCACCCGAAGCGCGAAGCTCAGGGTGCCCCTCAGAGGACGGCCAACAGTCGTTTCCAGCATCATGATACGACCAGTCGGTTGCTTCCGCGACGGCTGGTTAGCCGGTACTCGCGCCTCAGAACACTGTCCACAGGAACACGAACAGCGTGTTGTTGTCCGACGCGGCACGTCCGTAGCCGTCGTAATTCTTCCCCGATCCGTTGAACTGCGTATACATCGTGTATTGCACACCCAACTTCCAGTTGATGAACGGCCTGGCGAAACTCTCCCACTTGCCGAACGGCACCCAGTCCGCCTCGAAAGTCCACGAGGTGGTGTTGGGCGAACCCTTGGCGCTGCCGGTGCTGTCATTGGCGCCGGTGTTATACAGAAATTGGTTGCGGTTGCCCCAAACCTTGTCGAACGCGATGGTTCCGCCATACGTCTCCTGATAATAGTATGTCGCCCATTCCTTGAATTCGTTGAGTCGATTGGGGGCACGGCTGCTGGACACGTTGGGGTTGAGAATGTTGCTCGATCCTTGCAGCTTCTGATCTTCGTAATCGTAGAAACCGTCGATCGTGAACACGTGCGTCACGTCGTCGCCGATATATTGATAGCCGTTGCTGATCATAAAATCGGAGTAGCTGTCATGCCCGTACTGGCCGTCGCTGCCGCGTGCTTTCGCGCCTGTGGTCGGGTTGACGCGACTGATGAACAGGTGACTGCCGAGATGGGCATTGTTGTTGCCCCAGAACCAGGCATAGGTGAGGCTTGCCCATGGTTCTATCCCGGTGGAACTGCCCGGACCATAGCTCTCGCCAAAGATCTTCTGGTAGCCAGGCGGCTGCGTTTCATAGCCGCCTAGATCGACGTAGATGTGCTGGTCGATCCAGGCATAGCCGACGATGCCGAGGCTGTTGTCCTGGAACGCGCCACCCAAAACGGGTGTGGCGTTGCCGCCGGGGGCGATGCCGTTGGAGATGTAGGAGTAGCCCCACAGATAATTGGAGTTGTACGGGTCCGACCAGCCAGGCGCGTTGTTGAAGCTGAAGCCGTAGTCTACGTCGTGCCCGAATGGGCGCGCGGCGCCGACTACGCGCACTTCGGAATTGTCCTGCGCGAAAGCCTTGGCCACGTTGTCGTAGGTCCCTTGAAGGAACACGCCCACGTGGTCGGTGATCCGGCCGGAATAAAACAGGCTGACCGCGTTGATGAAGAGGTTGTCGTTATTGGCGAAATGCGGAGTGACGCCGCTGGGCGGAATGTCCTTTTGAATGCTACTGAACTCGGTCTGTGCCCACAACGCCAGATGCACCTGGGACGCGATGCCGGTTCCGCCCGTGATTGTGTAGCCCTTGATTTTAAAGTTGCGGCCGTAGGGCGTGAGCTGCGGGCCGAGCGCGCCGATATGGCACGTTTGGCACGGCTGGCCGGTCTGTGCGGCGAACGACGGTACGGCCCGGGCAGGTTGCGTCTCTCCGACAATCACGGCGCCCACGGTCGCGAGCACAAGCCGGCTTGGAGACTTAACAAGACACAGATTGGACATTCCACGTTTTCCCTTCACATGTTTTCCATGTGTTCTATTGAGGACAGCAACGACCGCACAGGCGCACATTCCGGGAAACTTAGTGCCAGTTTCCTAACCTACGGCCAGACGATCAACCCGCTCGGCACGCGACCCAGGAAGCGTTGGCTTTATCGCCTGCAACTTACGGGAGCCAGCCATGCGCCAGTAGCATTGCAGCAATAACAATCGAAATTGCACGAGATTTTTCGTGGTGGGGTTCCATCCACGGTCTTACGACCAACGACTGTACCTAAACAGCCACATTACACATCTTGGACCCGGTGTTGAGCGGAATGACCAGTCCTCATCAATACTCGTAGAAATGGTTAAGAAACGACAACCACAACTTGTGCCAGCCGGATCGCGGACAACAAGCGTGGGCTGGGCAGGCAAACGTGGTCCGGAACGCTCGCGACCCGGTGCGCGAGCGCTCTCACGGCGAAAGCTTCAGGCCGCCTTTTTCTTGGCGAACGCCGTGCAGACTCCGTTCGGGTCGATCACGCCGGCGACAAGTTTGCACCTCGCGTCCGTTGTTGGGTTTCCAGGCGACCCAGGCGTCAGGTAATTCGCGCAGATGGAACAATGATTGCCATTCTTGGCCGGATGATACTGATAGGCGACGACGCTTTTCGACATCTTGCCCGCGTCGATATCGTCCGCGCGGGCCGCAGTGGCCACCAGACCGCCCGCCAGTACCGTCATCCCGGTCTTCAACGCCGTTCGGCGCGAAATTCGATTTGTGTCGCTCATCAGCTTCCTCCTCCTAGGTCGTTTGGATGCGGCATGGTTGGGCGCCGCTCGCCGGGGGCGTAGGTAGCAGAAAGTGTGGGCGGCAACCAATTGCAAAAGACCGCCACAGAAAATTAATTGCTTTTGCCGCCTTGAGGACAAAGTTTACGCATAGGTCAGGGTGGTTGCACGAGAATTATGTTGCGTTGCAGCATTGGAGATTATTGCGGACCAGCGCTAGCCTGACCCTCAATGAAGCTGCACCATCTGTCCCCGAATGGCACCTTTTGGGTTGTTGGCGGTGTGCACGTTCACATACCACTGGCCCGAAATAAACTGCTGCTGTTGGGCGGCTGTCAAAATCGCAGTGCCATGGATCGGGCTCTTGGGCGCGTTGCCGAGGGCAATCTGCACGCCGGCGTTGGCGCCCGGTGAAGCGGGACCGTGGAAGTGTGCCATGGTAACCGCGCTCGAAAATCCCTCGAAGGTTATGTCGTAGCTGAGGCTGTGGCTCACGGTATCGAGCACGGCATCAGCCACCCCACTGCCCTTCGACGCCGTCGGCGGCACCTCGGACGAGGCGGCGAGCACGGTGTGAAACTTGAGGGTTTCGGCAAGACAAGGCGAGGCGAACGCGGCGGCCAGCGTGACGCCAATCAAAAAACGATATGTCATGTCAGTTCACCCACGAGGACTGGTGCGCAACGATGCCCTTAACCGAAGGCCTAAGGCAACCGTTGCCGGGCCAAGCGGCGTTGCCCAGCCCGCCCGAACTCGATACGTATCGCTAACGTAAAGGGCGTGGCGACATCAAATGACACGTGCGCCGGTCCGGCAGCCAGCTTATCAACACCCGCCGTCGTCAGGCGCCTCCGATGCGCGCTTCATGCTGTGTGCGGCGCTGCTGGCCGCAGTGTATGAGGCGCTCAAAGGGTATGTTGGCAACCCCAGCCACACATTGCTCGACCCGGACAGCTTCATGCGGATCGTGCGCATTCGCGACGGGCTGCGCACCGGATGGTTCACGCATGTGGTGGCGCACGACAATGGCGGCCGCGGAACCATCGTCTACTGGTCGCATCTGCTCGACGCGACGATCCTGGTTCTGCGTGCGCCACTTCGGCTGGTGCTGGGCAGCCAGGCCGCGCTGTTCTGGGCCGCCGCCATCACCGGACCGATTTTCGCGGGGGGGTTGGCCGCCTCCCTGGCTTGGGCGCCGCTACCCCTGGTGCCCCGCCCCGGATGGCGCTGGGTGTGGCCCGCGCCGTTCGCGATCCTGCTTCTGCCGGCGCTGCGCACATACGGTTTGCTGGGCTACGTGCATTACCACTTGCCACTGGTCGTATTGGCCCTGCTTGCCGCCGGATGCGCGGGCCGGGCGGCCTGCACCGGGGAGAGACGCGCCGCGCTGTGGTGCGGCGTCTGGGCATCGCTGGCGGTGTGGCTCAGCCCGGAGTCGCTCCCCTACGTGCTGATGTCGATCGGCGCGCTGGCCCTCGCCTGGTGTGAAAAACCCGAGATCGCCGGCCCTGCCTGGCGCATCTGCGCTGTGACCTTCGCCGCCGGAACGGTGTGCGCGGCACTGATCGACCCGCCGGCCGGCGGCCGGTTCGCGCCGGAAATCGACTGTGTGTCGATCGTGTTTGCCACGCTTGCTGTGTTGATCGCCGCGTCATCGCTCGCCTTGAACCCGCTCGCGCGCCTGGCGCGGTCCACGATCGCGCGCCTGGCGGCCTGCGCCCTCATCGGTGCGGTGGCGCTTGGCATCTGGCTGGCGCTGTTTCCGCAAGTGACGCATGGGCTATCGGGGTTGATACCGGCCGCCGACGTCACTGCCTATTTCGGGGCCATATCGGAAATGCAGCCGACGCCGGCGACGCCGCGTGGCGCGGCCATGCTGGCCATCGGATTGGCCGCCATCGCTTCGGCCGCAATGATCGCCTGGCGGACGAGGACATTGCTATGGGCTTACGTGGCCGTGTGCGCCGCAGCGATCGTGTGCCTGGCCGCCTTCTACGTTCGTTTCTTGGGGTATGCCGAAGCGGCCGGCGCCGTCATGCTGCCGATCGCGATGGCTCATCTGAGCGTGCCGGAGGTCCCGGCGTCGCGCGTGCGCCGGCGCGCGACGATCGCGGCGTTCCTGCTGCCCGCGCTGGTGGCGATGCTGGTGCCACCGCGGCAGGCGGCGGGGAGTGCCTCGGGTATGCGGGGCGGCGTGTGCAATGTGGCCGATATCGCGCCCATGCTGGCGCGCGTGCCGGACGCGGTGGTGCTGACCGAAATCAGCGACACGCCCGAGATTTTGTGGCGGACGCGGGCGCGCACGGTGGGCTCGCTGTATCACCGCAATATCGCGACGTTTATCCGGGCGCGGAATGCATGGCGGAGCGAGGATATGTCGCGCGTGCCGCAGGCGGTGCGCGACACTGGCGCCGGCTACATCCTGGCCTGTGACTCGCTGGACCGGCCGCAGCTGATCGCAGACTTGCCGAAAGACACGCTACAGGACCGTCTGACACGCCACGAAGTGCCATCGTGGCTGCAACCAGTGGGACAGGTGTACGGCTACCGGCTCTACAAAATCAAATAGACAAAAGTCTTTTGCTTCTTTTCTTCAGAAAAGAAGAATCTTCCTTATTGAAAGAAAGCAGCAAAGAACATTCACTTATTTATCGGCTGCCATAGCTCGATTTTGGTGCCGTCCGGGTCCAGTATCCAGGCGAAGCGGCCGAAGGTGTCGTCGTCCTGGCGTTTGATCACGGCCACGTTATGGGCCTGCAGCTTCGCCAGGAACGCGTCCATGTCATCCACCGCGAAATTCAGCATGAACTCGCGCGTGGACGGCGCCATGTAGTCGGAGGCGGTCGGAAACGCGTTCCAGGCCATGACCGGCGGATGCCCCGGCGCATCGTAGCTCAGCTTGGCGCCACCCCATTTTTCGATGGTGATGCCGAGCACGTCGCGGTACCAGGCCGCGAGCGCCTTGGGATCGTGACTTTTGACGAACACGCCGCCCAGGCCGGTGACGTGACCTTTCGTTTCGGCCAGTGCAGGGCCGACCGACAACAGTAACAGCAGACTTGGCCAGACTAAGCCGCTCATGACCGCCCCCCGGCAGATTTCCTACAGGTCCAGAACCTCACCCTCGCGTGCCTGCCCGATTTGCGCAACGGGGGGCGGCATGTAGCTGGCCTGGGCCACGCCCCATCGGACCCGGCCCGCCGTGTGACACACTGGGCAGGCGGCGTGCCAGCCGCCCAGCGACGTGCCGCATGCCTCGCAGCGCCAGCCGGGATCGGGGCCGGCCATGGCCGCCTGGCGCAGCGCGTCGCGCTGGGCCGGCTCGTCGCCGCGGGCCTCGGCGATGTCGGCGTGCAGCAGGTGCACGCGGCGCTGATCCAGGCCGGCTGTCTGCACCGCCGCAAGGTAATTGTAGGCTTCGTCAGGATGGCCGGCCTCGAGTGCCAGGCGTGACAGCAAAAGCTGGCTTTCCACGTGGGCCGGAGCGCCGCGGACCAGATCGGCGCCGACTTTCTGCCGCGCTACCCGGTCGGGCGCCGGTCGCAGCGCGAATTCGGCGACTTCCGGATGGGGCGCTGCCGTCCAGGACTGGCGCAGCACATCCTGGGCGGCTTTTTCGCGCCCGGCATCGCGCAATCGACGGGCATAGGCGATGGCCGCAGCCGGCAGCGCCGGGTCGCGCTTGAATGCGGCTTTGGCCAGTTTGTGCGCCACCGCCGGATCGGCCTCCGCCTCCGCCGCGGCCGCGCCATAGGCCGCCTTGGGCGCCTCATCCTGGGTGAGCTGCAGGGCTTCGGACCAGGCCCCGGTGCGCAAGGCAAGCTGAGTACGTTCGCCGCGCAGCCAGGCGGCACCGGGATGGGCCGCTTCGGCTTCCCGCGCCAGCACGGCGGCGCGCGGGTAATCCTCGTGCTGGATCGCCAGGCGCAGCAGACCGCGCAGGCCCAGGAAAGCGCCCTCCTTATGCTCCGCCAGCCGTTCGAAGGCCGCTTCCGCCTCCGCCTCGTTGCCGGAGATGGTGCCGGCGTAGGCGCGCAGCAGCAGGGTTTGCGGGGTTTCGCCCAGCAGGCGTATGGCGCGGGCGGCCTCGCGCCGTGCATCCTCCGGGTCGCGCGCGGCGAGTGCGACCAGCGTATCGGTGACCGCCCGATCGCCGCGGCGGCGGCGGGAGCGTTCGCCGCCGCGGCGAAAAGCGCCGGGCAGGCTGAAGATTGTCGCCACTAGGCGGAACAGCACATAGAGGGCGGCCGCGAACAGAAGCAGCGCCAGCAGCGCCACCGGCAGCGGCGCCTGGATAACCGTGCCGCCCACTGTCAGCGAGAGCTGGCCCACCAGGTGCGCGACCCACCACGAGGCGCCAACGGCGACCGCCGCCAGTAGCAGCACCGTCAGGATGGCGCGCATCAGCCGCGCACCATCTCGGCCAATGCGGCACGTGCCGCCAGCAGGTTGCGCACCTGCGCGACCCATGCGGCCGTGGCCTGCTGGGCCGGGCCGGTCAGGCCGTCCAGCGCGTCGGCGGCCGCCTTCAGATCGTCACGATCAACGGCTTCCTGGGCGCGGGCCAGCACGCCATTGGCCGGGTCGCCGACGATCACGTGGTCGCCGCGGCGCACGGTGACGCTCTCCTGCACGCGGGCCAGCATGCGATCTACGAAAGAGCGGTGCGCGGTATCTGGCTGGCTGGCGGCGCGGGCGGCCTCCGCCACGGCGGGGAAACGAGCGCGCAGATCGGCGTCGGTGGGTGGCGCCTCCTTGGCATAGCGGACCAGCGCGGGCCCGCCGCCGGGCAGTTCGCCGAGTGGCCGGCCGGCGGCCAGGGCCGCCTCGGCTTCCTCCAGCCGCACTGCACGGCTGGCGTTTTGCGCGGCCCCCCGCACGGCGCCCGCGCCCTGCTCCAGTTTGGCCACGCGTGCATTCAGGGCGGCCACCTGCTCGGCGGATTTCTGCGCCTCGGCCGCCGCGTCCTGTTGCGCCGTCTGGGCGCCGGCCTGCGACGCGGCCTCGAGTTTGTCGAGCCGCTGTTGCAGCGTGTCGGCGGCGGCCTTTTGCTGGGCCAGCGCTTGTTCGGCTTGCGTCTGTTTGGCAATCGCGTCGTCCACGCGGTGGCTCAGATCAGCCACCTGCTGTTGGGCGGCCAGCGCCGGGGCTTGCGCCGCCGTCATGTCTGGCGGCGGGGCCGCGGGCTCGCTGGGCTTTTGCGCCGCCAGGTCCGCCGCTTTCGCGAGTTCGGCGGCCTGCCCGTCTTGCTTGGCGGACATGGCATCCACTTTTGCCGACAGGTCGGACACCTGCTTGGCCAGATCCGCCGCCGATCCGTCCGGCGTGGCGGCAGCGGTGGGGGCGGGCTGTGTCGGCCGTTTTTCGAGCGCGTCCACCCGGCCTGATAATGTCTGCAGCTGGTCGGCGAGAGGCTGGACCTGCGCCTCCACCTGCGCCCTGGCCTGCGCGATGGCCGGACCGGGATCGGCGGCAGGTGCGGCCCCCTTCGGATCAGCCCAGACGTAGTAGAGGCCCCCGCCCAACGCTGCCGTGAGCAGCAGGGTCAGGCCCAGCGGGGTGCCGCCGCGCCGCTGCACCACACGCGCGGGTTCGGGGTCCCGCACGTGCTCGATGACGGCCGGGCCTGCCGGTTCGACGGCCGCACTGCCCCTGGGTTCGGGCGCCTGGGGCGGCCATGCCGCTTGATCATGGTCGCTCATATCAGGGCCAGCACATCATCCAGGGTTGGTGTCCGCGCACGACATACCGCGAGCCAGGGCAGCGCCTCAAGCGTGCGGGCCGCCGGCTGCCCGATCGCGATCGCGCGCACCCCGGCCAGCGACGCGTGCGCCTCCGCCGGCAACAAGCGCACGAAGGCGGCGGCGGTTTCGGCCGACAGGAACAGCGCGGCGTTCAAAGTACCCTCCCGCAGGGCTCTCGCGGCGGCGTCCGGCAGGGCTGCCACCGGGCGCGCTGCATAGGCGACTCGGCGCGTCACCCGGAACTTCTGAGCGCGCAACGCCGCCGCCAACGTGTGGCCCTGACCCGCGCCGCTGGCCAAGAGCAGCGTGCCGGCGGCGGGATCGACAGTATGGCCGATCAGGCGGGCCAGGGCGGATGCATCGCCGGCGGCGCTGCGCACATTGGTAAAACCGGCGGCACGGGCCCGCGTGGCGGTGCCGTCGCCCACGGCCAAAAGCGGCAGGGACGACGGGGCCAGGCCGGGAAGTGCGTTGCCGCTGGTCACAAGAATGGCCTGAATGCCACGCGGCACGGCCACGTTGCGATACGCGACGGTCAGCAGCGGAGAAAACACCGGCTCGTAGCCGCGTGCCCGGATCAGGGCGGCGGTTCTGACGTCGAGGACCGGGCGGGTGACCAGGATGCAGCGACGGTCCGCCATTACTCCACGTAGAGCGAGGCCGGGCTGTCGGCGCGCAACTCCGCGCCGAGTGAGCGGCCAAGGCGGTCTGCATCCGTAGGCGAGCCCTCGACGCTGCGCCTGAGCAGAAACGTGCCGTCCTCGCTGGCGACGAGGCCGGTCAGGAGCAGGCGCCCGTCCGAGCGGATACGCGCATGGCCGCCGATCGGCGTGTGGCAGGACCCGTCCAGCACCGCCAGCATGGCGCGCTCGGCGGTGGACACGGCGCGGGCCGACGCATCCTCGATACTGGCGAGCAAGGTGCGCAACTCCGTGTCCGATTCGCGGACGGTCACGCAGACGATGCCCTGGCCGGCGGCAGGCACCATGATGTCCGGACGCAGGACAAGGGTGGCGCGTTCGTCCAGGCCCAGGCGGCGCAAGCCGGCCAGCGCCAGGAATGTCGCGGCGAACGCGCCGGCGGCGACCCGGTCCAGCCGGGTCTGCACATTGCCGCGGATCAGGCCGATGGAGAGGTCCGGCCGGCGGTGCAGCAGCTGGGCTTGTCGCCGGACCGAAGAGGTGCCGATCAGCGCGCCTTCCGGTAGCTCGGCAAATGGGTCCTGTGGATCCGGCGGCGTTGTCTCGGGCGGCAGGATCAGCACATCGCGCGCATCCTCGCGCGCCAGTGTGCAGGCCAGCACGATGCCTGGGGGAAGCGCGGTCTCCAGATCCTTGAGGCTGTGCACGGCCATGTCGATGCGGCCATCGGCCAGCGCTTCGTGGATCTCCTTGGCAAACAAACCCTTGCCGCCGATGTCCGCCAACCTGCGGTTCTGCACCGTGTCGCCGGTGGTGCGGATGGCGTGCTCGACAAAGACCGGCAGATCGTCCGGGTCGCCCGGGCCGCGCAGGACGGGGCAGAAATGCGCGATCTGGTTCATGAAGGCGCGCGTCTGCACCAGCGCCAAAGGAGAGGCGCGGCTGCCCACGCGCAGCGGGAGGTGTCTGCGGCCGTGCGGCGCCGTGCGCGTGACGTGCACGGGACAGGTGGCGGCAGGCGGGGGGTGGGCGGCGGTCATCGGCCTGTCCTATTACTCGGCGCAGATTGTGCAAAGTTCCAGCGTTATGGGGTGGCCGACGACCTTGCCGAGTGTTGCCGCTTGCATGGGAGCATGACCGCGCTTGCGGGCCCAGTCCTGGGAATTGAGACCTCGTGCGACGAGACAGCGGCCGCCGTGCTGTCGGGTGATGGCGAGGTGTTGGCCGAAGCGGTGCTGAGCCAGCAGGAGCATGCGGATTTCGGCGGCGTAGTGCCCGAGATCGCAGCCCGCGCGCACCTGGCGCATTTGCCCGGCTTGGTGGCGCAGCTCATGCGGCAGGCCGGCGTCTCGTATGCGCGGCTTGGCGGGGTGGCGGCGACTGCCGGCCCAGGGTTGATCGGCGGCCTGATCGTGGGGGCGGGTCTGGCCAAGGGGATCGCGATCTCGGCGCGGCTGCCCTTCGTGGCGGTGAACCATCTGGAGGCGCACGCGCTGACCGCCCGCCTGCCTGGACTGGCGCCGGGTGGCGCGGCGTTTCCGTATCTGCTGCTGCTGGTCTCCGGCGGGCACTGCCAATGCGTCGCCGTGCGGGGCGTGGGGCAATACCGTCGGCTGGGCGGCACCATAGACGACGCGGTGGGGGAGGCGTTCGACAAGGTCGCCAAGATGCTGGGGCTTGGCTGGCCGGGTGGCCCGGCGCTGGAACGCCTGGCGGCGTGCGGCAACGCGGCCCGTTTCGCCCTGCCCCGCCCGTTGCTGGGACGCGAGGGCTGCGATTTCAGCTTTTCCGGGCTGAAAACGGCCGTGGCGCAGCTGGTGGCGGGATATCCCGAAGGGCCGCTGCCGGAACGGGACGCCGCCGATATCGCTGCCGGGTTCCAGGCCGCGGTGGCTGACGTGCTGGCCGACCGGGTCGCGCACGCGTTGCGCATGATGCCGGACGCACGCCTGCTGGTGGTGGCCGGCGGGGTAGCGGCCAACATGTCGATCCGAACGCGGTTGGCGGCATTGGCCGAGGCAGCAGGTACTCCGCTTGCCGCGCCGCCCCCACGTTTGTGCGGGGATAATGCGGTGATGGTCGCCTGGGCCGGAATCGAGCGGCTGCGGCTGGGGTTGACCAGTGGATGGGACGCCGCACCCCGCCCGCGCTGGCCGTTGGATGAGCTGACCGGCGTGCCGGCGTGAACTATCGGCACGCCTACCACGCCGGCAACGCCGCCGATTGCTTGAAACATGCGGTGCTGGTGTGGGTGCTGCGCGCACTGGCCCGCAAGGAAAAGCCGTTTTTCGTGCTGGACACCCATGCGGGCGCCGGCCGCACCGATCTGAGCGGCGAACAGGCCCAGCGGACCGGGGAGGCGGCCGGTGGCATTCTCAGACTGCTGGACGACACCCCGGCGCCGCTGGCCGCCTATGTCGATCTGGTGCGAAGCCTGGGTCTGTATCCCGGCTCCCCCGCCATCATCGCGGCCCTGCTGCGCCCGGGCGACCGGGCCGTCTGCTGCGAGCTGCATCCGGACGACCATGCGGAACTGCGCCGCGCCCTGGGCCGCGACAGGCGGCTGGCCATCCATTGCCGCGACGGATTCGAAGCGATCCGCGCCTTCCTGCCGCCGCAAGAACGCCGTGCCCTGACGCTGATCGACCCACCCTACGAACGCCCCGACGACCATGCCCGGGTGATAGCCGGGATGGAGGATGCGGCAGCCCGCCTGCCGGGAGGTGCCGTGCTCGCCTGGTATCCTGTGAAGCACCTGGCGCCGGTTCGCGCCCTGCACGCGGCGGTGCGCGCGGCGGGGCTGCGCGACGTGCTCGCCTGCGAAGTCCTCGCGCGCACGCCGTTTGATGCGGCACGGCTGAACGGCAGCGGATTGCTGGTCGCCAACCCGCCTTACCGGTTCGAGCAGGAGGTGCCGGCAATCCTGGCCGCCCTGCTCGACCGACTGGGCCAGGGCGAACCAGGCCAGGCCGCCACCCTGACACGGCTGACCGATGAGTAGGATGCTCGTGCTGGGCGCTGGCGCCTGGGGCACGGCGCTCGCCATCCAGGCGGCGCGCGCCGGCAATACGGTTACTCTTTGGGGCCGCCACCCCGCCCGTCCCGGCCCACCCCTGCCGGACGGCGTGCGCCGAACTACCGAGCTGCCGGAGGCGGCCGACGCCGTGCTCGTCTGCGTCCCAACCCAGGCGCTCCGCGACACGCTGTCGCGCCTGAAACCCCGGGCGCCGTTACTGATCTGCTGCAAGGGCCTGGAGGCGGCGACGGCTTTGCTGCCGCTGGAGGTGGCCGCCGCCTTGCACCCGACCATCCCGGCCGCCGTCCTGACCGGCCCCAATTTCGCCCACGACATCGCCGCCGGCCTGCCGGCTGCCGCCGTCCTGGCCAGCGCCGACGCCGACCTGCGCCAGAACCTGGTGGCACACCTCGCTACCCCAAACTTCCGCCTCTACGGGAGCGCGGACCCGGTGGGTGCCCAGTTCGGCGGCGCCGCCAAGAACGTCGTGGCCATCGCCGCCGGCGCCGTCATCGGCGCCGGCCTCGGTGAGAACGCCCGCGCCGCCCTGGTCACACGCGGCCTGGCCGAACTCTCCCGCTTGATCGTAGCCCAAGGCGGCCGGGCGGAGACCGCATCCGGCCTCTCCGGCCTCGGCGACCTCTTCCTGACCTGCGGCAGTCCCGCCAGCCGCAATTTCGCCTATGGGTTCGCCCTCGGGCGTGGCGAAGCGCCAGGCCCAGCGCTGGCCGAGGGCGTGGCCACGGCCGACGCCCTGGTCCGACGGGCGGCGACGACCGAGTTGCCGATCTGTGGAGAGGTAGCGCGTGTGCTGGCTGGCACCGTTTCGATGCGGCAGGCGGTGCACACCCTGCTGTCCCGGCGTTTGCGCAACGAGGGTGAGGAACCGGACTGAGCACGCCACCCCAGGCTACGGGCGGTCCGGCCAGGGCTGGCCTGTTACGGCGGTCGGCTTGTTGATCTGCTGCCCCTCCTCGCGCACCAGGGCCACCTTCACTTCCTGGCCGGAGCCGCGGTCCACAATCCGCAGCGGCCTGCCGTCCAGTTGGGGCAGAGATGTGTCGTTCACCGTGCCGGGAAACCGGAAATACGGAGGCAATTTTCCTGCATGGCTCTGAGCAAGACTCATGGCGCGGCGATTTGATCCCGCGTGGCGATTCGTGCCTCGTACGGGCGAGCATTTCGTAGTGCGTGGATCGTTATCTTGCCCTGGCTTGGCGTTTGCAAAAACCCCCTCACCCGAAACAAATTCTCCGTTCTTGCTGATATGGTGCTGGCTTCAGTCACCAAATCGCCGCTCTGAATGCCAGCTTCAGCGGCCGGACTGCCCGGTGTCACCGCCACGACGTTAAGCAAGTTCTCAGAAGACAGGCCAAGCCAAAGCCCGCTTCTGTCATAAAGATCCGGCACGCCGAAATCGGAACCTTTTGCCAGCCACATCACATGGCGCGCATAGTCGAAGGACACCTTGAACCGCCTCAAGATGCCCATTCCAATGCTGCCGGCCCGATCGGCTCTGGTAAAACTGCCACCTTTCTGCAACGAAAGCCGCGTCACCGGGCGCGGCACCGACACCCCACCAATGACAAAATCCGCAGGCCGGCCAACGATGCCCATGATCGGCCCACCCACCCCATATCCCGTCATTGCCGTCACCGTACGCCCGATCGCGTGGTCAAGTCGGTGCGCGCGCCAGAAGGCGCCGAACAGCGTCAGGCTGAACCGGTCGCCGGTATCGACCTGGAACGAGCCCGCCACGCCGGCCACCGATGCGGCCACGATCGGCATCTCGTTCTCGTCCAGCGTGAACGGAACCGCGACGGCGCCCGCTTCCTGGCGGAACCCGGCCGGCGCCTCCAGCACAACCTTTCGCTGCGCCGCATCAATGGTCACGACGTAGCGCCGAAAAATCTCCACTCCGAGCACCCCGTCGAAATGCTCGAAGCCGATCACCCGGCTCAGCGCGGCCGTGTCGATGGCCGGCGCGTCCAGCGGACCAATCGAGAACGGGCCTACGGTCAGCGTGGCCACATGCACGTTCTGCAAGCGCACCGTCTGCTCGCCCGCACCGGTCCCATCGCCGCTATGTGTCGCAGCAAGAGTCAACGATTTCGCCAGCGCGGCACTGACCGTCGTTTCCGACGAGCCGGTGTCGAGAATGAACGAAAACGGACCTTTGCCGTCGAGCCGGACATCCACGAAAGGCCGATTGTCGATCACCGACATCGGCAGCATCGTGGGCGCAATGGGCGCGGCGGCGCACATCGGCCGATCTGCGGGGGCGATCAGCAGCCCGCCCACAAACCATGCGCACCGAGGCTTCGTGATCATGCGGCCACCACCGCGGATGGCTTCTTTGCCTCGCCCAGCATGCCGTGCACGCGCAGATGATGGCGGAACTGGTAGTAGCTCAACCCGAGCTGCCGTGCGGCCTCGGCCTGGTTGAAGCGGCACGCCTCCAGCGCCTGTTGCAGCAAGCGGGCCTCGTAGGCGCGGGTGGCAGCCTCGAAATTGCCGCCGGCGGCCGGTTCGGGCGTGGGCGGCTTGGCCGGCTCCGTCGTGGACCCGACCAGCGGTGCAGACGCAGCGCGCGGGCCGCCGGGGGCGTGGGCGGACGCGAACGGGTCGATGATGATGTCGGACAGTTTTCGGTCCGGGTCGGTCATCCGATAGACGCTGCGCTCCACCACGTTGCGCAGCTCGCGCACATTGCCAGGCCAATCATGCGCCCCGAGCACTTCCAATGCGCGCTGGGTAAAACCCGCGAACAGCGGGCGGCCGAGCTCGCTCGCCATGCGGGTCGCAAAATGGTCGGCCAGCACTGGAATGTCGGGCAGCCGCGCACGCAACGGCGGCACGGTGATGACGTCGAACGCCAGCCGATCCAGCAGGTCCGGCCGAAACTTCCCCGACGCCGCCAGCTCCGGCAAGTGCACGTTGGTCGCGGCGACCACACGCACATCCACATGCAGGGTCTCGCCGCCGCCCACCCGCTCGAAACTACCGTATTCGATGATGCGCAGCAGTTTTTCCTGCACCGAGGGCGAGGCGGTGGCGATCTCGTCGAGAAAGATCGTGCCCCGATCGGCCAGCTCGAACCGGCCGGGTCGGCGGCGCTGGGCACCGGTGAAACTGCCGGCCTCGTGCCCGAACAATTCGGAGTCGAGCAGGGTATCGGGCAGCGCCGCGCAATTCAGTTTGATGAACGGCGCCGACCAGCGCGGCGAGAGCAGGGCTAGCCGGCCGGCCACCAGCTCCTTGCCGGTGCCGCGCTCGCCGATCACCAGCACCGGGCGGTTCAGCGGTGCCGCCTGGGAGACGTGGGCCAGCATGTCCAAAAACGCTGGGGCGGAGCCGATAGGCGTGGGAAGCTCGGCCGGATTTGCCAAACGCGCCATGTGGTGGTCCCGTTTGCCATGAATTGGCCGGCCCAGTTTAGCGGCACTTCGACCCAAGCCGCAAACTTCAGCGAAGTGTTGCGTTATCAAGGGGTTCCGTCTCTGGCACGGGGGATGCAAACACCCTGTCAGGCCGCCAACGGCCGCCAACCTTCAAGACAGGGACCGCACCAATGACCACCATGACCGCCTCGGGCTTCGAGTTCACCAGCTTCGCCGCTGCGAACCGCTCGCCTCGCCTCTCCTTCGCCGCCCGCCTGGCCTCGCTGCAGGCGCGTCAGGAGCAGGCACCGCACCTTTCGGCCATCTTCGGCGTCGCCGCCCGTGGCGCGCTGGCCGCCGTGCCGTTCCTGGGCCTGGCCGTCATGTTCGTGACGCTGTGACCCGGACCGGCTCTTTGTTGTGGCGGGCATCTATACCCGATCGAACGATACCGTTCGCCCGGGTGATGCCCTAGTCTTCGCACCAACCAAGGATTTTCGTGCCATGGGCATCTTCTCCCGGCTCGCCGACATTGTGAACTCCAACCTCAACGCGCTGCTGGCCAGTGCGGAAGACCCCGAAAAGATCATTCGGCTGATCATCCAGGAGATGGAGGACACATTAGTAGAAGTCCGCTCCTCCGCGGTGCGCAGCATCGCCGAGCGGCGCGAGCTGGAGCGCCGGCTGGACGCGCTGCGTCGCGAGGAGGAGGATTGGCAGGCCAAGGCCGAGCTGGCCCTGACGCGAGGCCGCGAGGATCTGGCCCGCGGCGCGCTGCTGGCCCGCAGTCATCGGGCGCAGGCGCGCGCCAGCGTGGAGCAGCAGGTCGCCGTGCTGGTGGCCGGACTGGCGCAGCAGAACGAGGACATTTCGAAATTGCAGACCAAGCTGGCCGATGCCAAGGCACGCGAACAGGGCTTCGCGGCGCGGCGATCCACGGCGGGCAATCGCCTGAAAGTGCGGGAGAAGCTGCACGACGAGCGCATCAACGACGCATTCATCAGGTTCGAGACGGCAGAGCGCCAGTTGGACCAGATGGAAGGACGTGTCGAAGCCTACGATCTGGGCCGCGGCCTGGGGCGGACGGCGCCGACGCTCGAAGAGGAGCTGGCCACGCTCGCGGCGGATGCCAGCATGAATGACGAGCTGGAGGCGCTGAAGGCGCGGCTTGGCAATCGTCTGCCGCAGAAGACCGCGCAGGAAGGCTGAGGCGCCACATGACCAGCTCGGACTTCACGAGCGTCGCGATCGTGTTCCTGGTCATGACTGGCCTGGTGCTGATCGTGGTGCCGGCGGTATGGCTGGACTACCGCATGAAAGCGCGACGCATACAGACGGCGCAGGGCACGCAGGACGCGTCGGCTGTGCAGGGTTTGTGGGAGACGGCGCGGCGCATGGAAGAGCGAATTGGCTATCTGGAAACGGTGCTGGACAGTGAAGTGCCTGGCTGGCGCAACAGGAGTGGGATCAGATGAGTGTGGCAGCTGCGCGGATCGGATCGTATTTCGGGACGGAGCGCTCGCTTCTGAAAGGGGTGTGCGCGAGTGTTGCGGAGCGTGCCGGGGTGCCAGTCTGGGTGCCGCGTACGGCATTCCTGATATTTGGTCTGCTGCACTGGGTCTTGGCGGTCATTTTATATGTGGTGTTGGCGAAAATGCTGTGCCCGGCAGCGCGGCGCATGACCGTGCATTTCAGTCCGCCCCCGCCGGAATATGGCGGTGTGCGCGACCGGTTCAGCGCCCTAGATGCGCGCCTGGCAGAACTTGAGGCGGCAACGCTGCAACAGGAAGCCGGGCTGCGGCGCAAATTCCGTGACCTGGAGCGCTCCTAAACAAGCGAAAGTTTTTTGGCCCTTTCTTAACAAAAAAGGACCGCCTGCTTTGCCTATTTCAGATATTCCGAATTCTTGCGCATCTCCTGACTGACCCGCGGCGTCGGCGGAAAGTCCTCCGAGAAACCCGTATACAACGCCTTGGTAATTTCGGCCCGCACGCCCTGCCCATCATGCACGGCGATGCGGTGCGGGTTGCCGGCCGAGTATCCCTCCCATAGGCTTACGCCGGCATAAGCGCCGTCGCGGCGCAGCACGTAGTACGTCATGTCGATGTAGCGCAGGCGGGCCATGTCACCATTGTGGTTGCGCACAATGCGCCGCAGCGCGTCGGTGCCGGCGTCTTCCGGCGACATGCCGCGGCGCATGTTTTCGACGATGGTGTGCGCGCCAGCGATCTTGATGTTTTCCTCGCCGCTTCCGGTGGCGCCCGCCGATCCCACATCCTGGTCGGTGAAGCAGCCTGCGCCGATGATGGGTGAGTCGCCACAGCGGCCCGCCAGCTTGTAGGCGAGGCCGCTGGTGGTGGTGACACCACTCATGTTGCCATGCGCGTCCAGCACGGAGCAGTGAATGGTGCCGGTGGGTGGGTGCAGCACACGGCGGAAGGCGGCATATCTGTCCTGCCGGTCGATACCTATGCTGTCTGCCAATCGCGTCAATCGCTGCTGCAGCGACGCATGTTTTTCCGGCGGCTGCCATGCCGGATCGGACAGGCCTGGGCCCCACCAATCCGCGTCGGAATGGAATTCCTTCCACAGCATCCAGATTTTTCGCGAGCGTTCCGTCAGAAGATTCTCGCGCGCGAAACCCTCGGCCACCGCAAATCGTTCGGCGCCCTCGCCCACCAGCATGACGTGGCCGGTATGGTCCATGACCGCGCGCGCCACGCGGGAGACGTTGCGTATATTGCGCACGCCGCCCACCGCGCCCGCGCGCCGCGAGGGGCCGTGCATGCAGCAGGCATCCAGTTCGACCACGCCCTCCTCATTGGGCAGGCCGCCCAGGCCGACGCTGTCGTCGTTGGGATCGTCCTCGGGTCCGGTCACCACGGCGAGGGCGGCGTCTAGCGTGTCGCCGCCCGCGTGCAGCACGGCGTAGGCGCGTTCCAGATAGTTCGCGCCGTTATTGGCGCAGATGATGACCGGTGATGTCGGTGCGGGTGCGGCCCGGGCCGGCCGTTCATCGGCGGCGAGCAGAAGGCCTGTGGTGCCGATCAAGGCGCGGCGAGAAAAGTTCATGCTGAAGTCATACCGCTTCGACTGGCGCCCGCCCAGCGATACTTCCCGATCTGGTCAAGCCACACCCTCGGTTGCGGAGGTCTCCTCGCGCATTTTTTTGACGAGCGCTTGCAGGTCGCCGATCACGCGGCGCTGTTCGCTCATGCCGATGCGCATGACCTCCATGTCGGTCAGCAGCGGCTGCATCTGTGTGCGGAACTCGCGGGCCAGGCTGACAAATTCGCGCAAGGTCGCGGAGAAGACGGGCTGCGCGGTCTGACGCAGGATCATGCGATGCAGGCGCGCGGCCATGGGGGCCGGCGGTTCCAGGCCGGTTTCGTCGTGGCGCAATCCTGCATCCATGACATCCAGCACCGCGTCGGGCGCCGGCGCGGGCAGGCCGACGTGTCGGGCCAGGCGTGCGGCCGTATCCTGCGGCTCGTCGAACCAAGCCTCGTAGGGCACGATGCAGACCGGGGCCGCGCCCACGCCTTGTATCGCCTCGAGATTGTAGAGCAGCCAGCGGTACTCGGCCTGACCGCGATCCATTGTGTCGCGCGCGTGCAGCGAGCGGGCAACCTGTGCCGGGTCCCGCACGCAAAAGACGTAGCGCGGGTCGGCGCCGATCTCCGAAAACACCCCTTGCCAGAATGGCAGCAGCAGAGTGGTGCGCGGGTCCTTGAACCCGAATGTCTTTCCGCCGGCCACTCGCGGCTTCAACCATGCGACGGCGCGCGCGCGTATCTCGGCGACCCGAGGGTCGGACAGCCAATGCTCCGGCATGTCCAGCACATGGCTGGGTGAGCCCCAGGCGCGGCGGAAGAAGCCGAAAATGGCGTCGTTCATGTCGACCAGGCGTGGCCGCTCCCAATGGCCTTTCGCGTTGGCGGGGGCGGCGTGAATGCCGTCCGCCATGTCGGTCCCCAGCATATGCAGCATGTTGGAACACATGCTGGTGCCGCTCCGGTGCATGCCGATCACCACCACCACTGGCTTGCTCATGCCGGCAACTCCATCCATTCCAACGCGCGCCTGAAATCCGTTTCGTCGATGGCGAACCCGCCTGCCTCCATCGTGCCGAACACGTAGCCGGCGCGCTGGTGAAGCGCATGGCAAATGCCGGTTTGCAGCGTTCCTGGTTCGCGGCCGGTGGCGCGCAGGGCGCAAATCATGGTGCCTGGGGCCGAGAACACGCTGTGGTGCAGTGCTGTCGAGTAGGGGCCCACGATGCGCGCGGCGCGGCCAAACAGGGATGCGCGTTCCGCCAGGTCGAGCTGTTCGATCGGAGCGACGCGGTAGCCGGCGCGCTCGGCAATCGCTTCGATGCGGTACCGGTTGCGCAGCGCCAGCGCACCCCGTTCCGGGTCCGGAATATAGAGTTTTTCCGCCAGCTCCGGTCGTGCCAGACCGAGCGTGGCGCGCACGCGCGCGGTCCAAAACCGTGTTGCTTCGCCAAAATGCGGACTGAGCCGTTCGTGACGGCGCAGTATGCTGGGCAGCACCAGAAGGTCGGTGCGCAACACCTCGTCCCAATGGGCGTAGCGCACGATCTGGTCGGGCGAAAAGCCCAGGTCGACCAACGCGCCTTGCAGAAAGGGCGGCAGCGGATCGGGCACCACGAAACGGAGCTTTTCCAGCCGGTAACCGGCCTGTTCCATCAGCCAGAGCCTTGGCAGGTAATCCACCAGAAGATGGCGCACATCCTCCTCCGCCGGGCCGAACAGGGGCACGAGCGGACCTTCTATCTCGCGCACCGGCAAACTCATCTGATTCAGCCGGGTGGTGATGGTGGTTACATGGTCACGTGGATGGTTCAGCGCGGCCGACGCGAAGGCGACATTTTGGCACAGCCCGATGCCGTTAGGCGCCAGTGCCGCATCGGCGATGCTGGTGCATCCGATTTCGGGCGTTTCTACCTGGCCAAAGATCTGGCGCGTGAGTTCGGCGTCGGACGGACCGAACATGAAGGCGGGGGATGGCGCGGGGCTGCGGGCGGCGGGCGCCACCATGCGGTGGCTGACCAGCGGCTGGTCCATGCGGGCCTGATGATCGGCCAGATCGGCCACGCGGGCGATCTGCGGCAGTGGACCGGCGGCGGTGAGCGTTTCAGTCATCAAACCCCTGCCCCGCTTGCGCATTCGGCGATATCCAGCGCGCGCTCGAAATCCTCCGGCGCCACGGTAAAAACCTGGCCGGTGTCGCCTTGCGTGTGGCCCAGCGTCGTTTGGCCGAACACGTAGCCGGCGTGCTGGCCCAGGGCGGCGGCCAGGCCGGACTGCACAAAACTGGGGTGGCGCGCCGTGCCGCGCAGGCCAACCGCCACCGTTCCGGGCGCGGAGAAGACTGAGCCGTGCAGGGCCGAGCCGTATTCGCCCACGATGATGCGGGCGCCGGCAAACAATGCGGCCTGCGCGCCCAGGTTCATCGTTTGCGGATGCACGATCGCAAAACCACGCTCGGCGGCAATGGCTTCGATGCGGGCGCGGTTGTCCAGGATGCGCGCCGCCGTTACTTTCGCGCGCGAGACGAAAATGCGGTTGGGCGTGGCGGCGTTGGGGCGGATGCGGGAGGCGCCGCGCAACCGGCTGACCCAGAACCGCGTAGCCTCCGCAAAATACGGCGACATGCGGTTATGCGTGCGCAATCCGGTGGGCAGCAGCAGCCGGTCGGCGGTCAGCACCTCACGCCAATACCGGTATGGAACGAGCTGGTCTCGGGTGATGCCGATCATTGTCAGGAGCTTTTTGGCGGCCGGGGTGAGCTCCGGAGGGATCACATAGCGCAGCGCGGCCAGATCGTGCCCGGTTTGCGCGAGCACCCACAGCCGAGGCAGGAAATCGACCAGCCAATGGCCGTATGTCTGATGGCCAGGCCCGTAGATGACGGCCAGCGTGCCGTCCACATGGCGGCGTGGCAGCTCGGTGCCCAGCACGCGCGCGGCCACCTGTTCCACATGGTATGGCGGGTGGATGAAGGCTGTGGAGCTGAACGCGACCCCGTCCTTGATGGCGATGCCGCTGGGCGCGACCACCGCATCGTCCACGGCATAGGTGCCGACCTCGCCGGTCTCCCCTTGTCCATAGATTTCCTGATGGATCAGCGCATTGGCCGGCCCGAGCAGGAAGAGCGGCGCCGGCGCGGGAGAATTGGCGGCCGGCGCGAGCGAGTTCGAACGCGACATAGGGCGACGCGCCCTGGGCGACGTGCCGGCCGATATCGGCGATCACGTGGGCAGCACGCTCGCGCGGCGGCGGAGACGTCGCAGCACCGCCGCGCGCATGGTCGCCAGATCGGCTAGGCCCAACGCCAGGGCCGCCACGCCATAGGCCGACATGCCGCCCACGACCATGGCGGCCAGCGCCGCGATGGAGACATGCCGCCCCGCAGGCGCCAGCAGGTCACGCATGGCCCACAGCACACCCGACATCAGCGCGGCGGCGAGCACCATGCGCGCCAGCCGCGATAAAAATATGCGGTCCGGCACAAGCGCCCCCCGCCGCAGCAGTATGGCGGCCAGCAGCACCACATTGACCGTCATGGCGATCGTGGTGGCCAGCGGCGGGCCGACATGGCGCAGCGGGCGCATCAGGGCGAGGCTGAGCGCCAGGTTCAGCACTAAGATGCCCATGCCGATCTTGACCGGCGTGGCCGTATCCCCGCGCGCGAAGAACCCCGGCCCCAGCACTTTGATCAGCACGAACGCTGGCAGTCCCAAGGCATAGGCGGCCAGGGATTGCGCGCTCATGGCCGCGTCCTGGTGGGTGAAGGCGCCGTGCACGAACAGGACCTGCAAGATCGGGTTCGCGATGATCGTGAGGGCGGCGGCGGCGGGAAGCGTCAATAACATTGCGTACTCGATACCACGATTTTGTGAATCAATTGCTTCCGCGTGCTGTCCGGCGCCGACCTGGCGTGAGAGCAGCGGTAGCAGCGCAGTGCTGACGGCGATGCCCAGCACGCCAAGCGGCAACTGGTTGATGCGATCCGCATAATACATGAACGAAACGGATTTCTCCGGCAGATACGTGCCGATGACCGTATCGACGGCGAGACTCAGCTGCGTGATCCCGGCGCCGACCAGTCCCGGCGCCATGCGCCTGAGCAGCAGACGCATGCGCGGCGTCATGCGCGGCCTGGGCAGATGCAGCCGCATGCCCGACCGGCGCACCGCCCAGTATAGTAGAGTGAGTTGCGCCACCCCGCTGGCGGACACGCCGATGGCCAATGCGTGCCCTGCCGTTGGCACAAAGGGTACAAGCGCGTACATCGAGCCGATGGCGAACGCGTTGTACAGCAGCGGCGCGGCGGCGGCGGCGGTAAAGCGGTTCATTGCGTTGAGCACGCCAGACAGGAGCGCCGCCAGGCAGATCAGCACCAGGTAGGGGAAGGCCAGCCTGGCCAGGGTGACGGTCAGCTCGAATTTTGCCGGGTCGCCGGAAAAACCGGCGGCGATCAGGTGCAGCAGGGGGCGCATGAAGATCTCGCCCAGGATGGTGAGCGCCAGCAGCCAGAAGGCCAGGGCCGCGGCCGCCTGTTCGGTGAATTCGCGCGCGACCTGCTCGCCCTCGTTGACCAGGAGGCCGGAGAAGACGGGCACGAAGGCGGAGTTGAACGCCCCCTCCCCGAACAGGCGGCGGAACAGGTTCGGCAGCCGGTTGGCGACGAAGAACGCGTCCGACACCGGGCCCGCGCCCAGGATGGCGGCGATCAGCAGGTCGCGCACTAGGCCTGCCACGCGGCTGGCCATGGTCCAGACGCCGACTGTGGCGATTCCCTTTAGCATCGGTTTGGGCTGCGCATGTGGGGAGCCTAACCCATCAACCGCCAAAGCCTGTCAACGGTCACTCCCGCCGGGGCGGGAACCCAGGGGCCTGCCGACTGCCTGGCCCTCCCTGGCGGATTGCTCCGGTGACGGACTGCATGCATACAAGTTTGCGTCGAACTTCTCGATATACTGGAATGTCTTGCATGCGGCACACAGCATTTGCATTGGCGGGAACATTGGCGGCTCTGCTCGCATCGGGCGCAGATGCCCAGGTGGCGGTTCAGCCGGGTAGCCGGGCCGACATCCGGGCACAGGCGCTCGCCACGCAAGCTGCA
The DNA here is from genome assembly GCA_963850605.1 of uncultured Alphaproteobacteria bacterium. GTDB lineage: Bacteria > Pseudomonadota > Alphaproteobacteria > Acetobacterales > Acetobacteraceae > BOG-908. Next base: position 116,627 of record CAWKLX010000007.1, read on the forward strand.
TTACGGGCGCAATGGGCGGAGCGGGTTCAACGCGGTCTGGTGCCGGCGACCGGAACCGAGCCGTCCTTGACCGGCGGCCGCGTACTCACGCCTAGCGTGGATGTGACGAAGGCACCGGGTATTCCGGAAATCCAGTTGAACCTGAGCACGGGCACCATAGGCGTCAGCAACGTTCAGGTGGGTTTGATCTCACCTTCCGGTAAGCATTCTCTATTTTCAAATATTAACCTGCCGACCTACCCGCCTCCAGCAGGCAAGCTGGTTTTGAAGACACTCCTGTCATCCGAGGCTCCGGTCAGCGTGCTTGGCCTCTACGCAGAGCCAGGTAGCTGGACCATTGATCTCGTCGAGATATTTTCACAGGACGGGCAGCTTGCTTTCTACAATGCGGCGCAGATCGCGGTGCTGTTTAACGGGCCGGCCAGCGTCGATGTCACAAACCCAGGCACGCCCGATACGACGCCGCCAGTGGCTGGCCACGGCACAATCCTGACCCCAACAGTCAGCCTTTCCAGCACGCAGCCCTACGCGGCTGTCAAGCTCGTGGGGACCGATAACCTGTCCGGCGTTTCCAGCGGTGGTGTCACTTTCAGCTTAGCTGGCAATCCTGCCGCTATATTTTCGGTCTCCGGGCAGTTCGACGCACCGCCGCATAAGGGCACGCTGACTTTGTCGTATCTTTTGCCGCCGAGCGTGACGACCGGCGTCTACAGCGTAACATCCTACGATTTGTGCGACTACGCAAACAACTGTCTTTCTGATAGCACGCCAGCCGGTATCGCCGCGCATTTCGATAAGACGACGATTACTGTGACACCGTAGAGAGATAACGGGCGCGGATGGCCCAACCTTGACCACCCAGCCTAGGGCCGAGAAGTAATTCTCCTATTCGGCCGCTTTGAAGCTTAGAGTGTGGCGAGTGCGCCATGCACCAAGCGGACTACCGACATGCTCCTCTCGGCTATACGGTCACGGCTGGATGTCACGTGGTGGATGGCTGCCTCCGTCATCGTGTCCTTGGTGTTGAGCATGGCAGCGCTGGCCGCCTTCGGATACCATGAACGGGGACTGGATGCGGCCCTGATGCTAACGGCGCGTTGGGGTTTTCTGCTGTTCTGGCCTGCTTATGCGGGCTCAGGGCTGGCGGCGTTGCTCGGTGGCCGTTTGGATTTTTTCAGCCGTCACGGCAGGAAGTTCGGGCTGGCCTTCGCCGCCGCGATGGTGGTGCATGTTGGGCTGATCGGCTGGTTGTGCGCGGTTGGCGCGGCGCCTGTCACCGGCGTGTTCCTGTTTTTCGGTCCAGCTCTCGTGTGTATCTATACCCTTGCGCTGTTCTCGCTGCCTCGCTTCCGACGGGGACTGGGACGACGATCATGGTGGTGGCTGCGAACTGTCGCGATGAACTACATAGCCTACGCGTTCGCGTCCGATTTCATGTCGAGGCCTTTCGGCGGTGGTATCAAACATATCGCGCTGTATGCACCTTTCGCGCTGCTGAGCGCGCTGGGTTTCGCGGCTTATGCCACGGCGCAACTGCTCTCAACGCGCAAGGCGCGAGCGGCTACGTCATAGGGCTGTTCGACGATGGGTGCGATTGGGTTGCAGGCCGGCCCCAACAGGGGAACGGGCGCCGGAAAGACGACCCCCTGGCCATACCATGCAGGCTGGGCTAGGTGCTGCCGCGACGCAGCATGGGGAAAAGAATGGCCCGCAACAAGATCGCCCTGATCGGCGCCGGCAATATCGGCGGCACGCTTGCCCACCTCGTGGGGCTTAAGGAATTGGGCGATGTCGTCCTGTTCGACGTGGCGGGCGGGGTGGCGGCCGGCAAGGCGCTGGACTTGATGCAGTCGGGCGCGGTCGATCTCTTCGACAGCCACATGGCTGGCGGCGCGGATTACTCGGCCATTGCCGGGTCTCACGTGGTGATTGTGACGGCCGGGTTCCCGCGCATGCCCGGGATGAGCCGGGACGATCTGCTGGCCAAGAATGCGGGCGTGATCAACCAGGTGGCGGACGGCATCAAGGCGCATTGCCCGGATGCATTTGTGATTGTCATCACCAACCCGCTGGACGTGATGGTGTGGCAGCTGCAGCGCCGGTCCGGGCTGCCGGCGAACCGTGTGGTGGGCATGGCCGGGGTGCTGGACAGCGCGCGCTTCAAACTATTTTTGGCGCATGAGTTCAATGTGAGCGTCGAGGATGTGACCGCTTTCGTGCTGGGCGGCCATGGCGACACGATGGTGCCGCTGACGCGCTACTCGACGGTAGCCGGCATTCCGCTGTCCGATCTCGTCGCCATGGGCTGGACCACGCAGGACAAGATCGACGCGATCTGCGCCCGCACCGCCAATGGCGGCGGGGAGATCGTGAAGCTGCTGGAGCGGGGGAGCGCGTTCTATGCGCCGGCGGCTTCCGCCATCGCCATGGCCGAAAGCTTTTTGCTCGATCGCAAGCGGGTGCTGCCGTGCGCGGCGTTGCTGACCGGGCAGTATGGTCTGCACGATCTTTATATAGGTGTGCCGGTGGTGATCGGTGCCGGCGGCGTCGAGCGCGTGGTGGAAATCAAGCTGGATGCCGGCGAACAGGCGGCCTTCGACAAGAGCTGTGACGCGGTGCGCAAGCTGATCGAGGATTTCAAGAAGCTGGACGTCTGAAACGCGGCCTCCGCTCACGGCCCGACAGCCAAGCAAAAGTCTTTTGGTTCTTTTCCTCAGAAAAGAACGCCTTCCTCCTCCCCTGGCAGGGCGCTCCCCAAGATGAACATCCACGAATACCAGGCCAAAGAGCTGCTTCGCGGCTACGGGGTCTCCGTCCTGCAGGGTTTTGCCGCCTGGACGCCCGAAGAAGCGGCCGAAGCCGCGGCCAAGCTGCCTGGGCCCGTTTATGTGGTGAAGTCGCAGATCCATGCCGGCGGCCGAGGCGCGGGCCACTTCAAGGATGATCCGGGCGGCAAGGGCGGGGTGCGTCTGGCGCGGTCTGCCGAGGAGGTCAGGGCGGCGGCCGAGGCGATGATTGGCCATACGCTGGTGACAAAGCAGACTGGCCCGGCCGGGCGGGATGTCAGGCGCGTGTATGTGGAGGCTGGCTGCGACATCGCGCGCGAGCTGTATTTGTCGCTGCTGGTCGATCGCGCCACGTCGTGCGTGCTGATTATGGCCAGCACCGAGGGCGGCATGGAGGTCGAGGAGGTGGCGGCCCATACGCCGGAAAAGATACTGCGCGTGGCGGTGGATCCGGCGACCGGCATCTTTCCTTACCACGCCCGGAAACTGGCGTTCGGGTTGGGACTTTCGGGTAAGCAAATCAATGCGTTCGGCAAATTCGTCGAGGCGATGTACAAGGCGTTCATCGCGCTTGACTGTGCCATTGTCGAGATCAACCCGCTGGTGGTCACCGGCGCCGGCGAGGTGGTGGCGCTGGATGCCAAGGTGAGCTTCGATGACAACGCGCTGTATCGGCACAGCGAACTGGCCGCCCTGCGCGACGAGGCGGAGGAGGACCCCAAGGAGCTGGAGGCGGCACGCTTCGACCTGAACTACGTGGCGCTGGACGGGGTGATCGGGTGCATGGTGAACGGGGCCGGGCTGGCCATGGCGACCATGGATATCATCAAGCTGTACGGGTCTTCGCCGGCCAATTTCCTTGATGTGGGCGGGGGTGCGACACGGGAAAAGGTGACGGCGGCGTTCAAGATTATTCTTTCGGATCCGAACGTTGAGGGCATCCTTGTTAACATTTTCGGCGGTATCATGCGCTGCGATGTGATCGCCGAGGGCGTGGTGGCTGCGGCGCGGGAGGTTTCGCTCAACGTTCCGCTGGTGGTTCGGTTGGAGGGGACAAACGTGGCCCTGGGCCGCGATATTCTGGGACGCTCGGGCTTGCCGATCATTTCCGCCGACAACCTGGCGGACGCGGCGGAGAAGATCGTGCGCGCCGTAAAGGAGGCCAACTGACGTGGCCATTCTCGTTGATCGCCACACCACTGTCATCACCCAGGGCTTTACCGGTGCCCAGGGCACGTTCCATTCCGAGCAGGCCATCGCCTACGGCACCAAGGTGTTGGGCGGGGTGACGCCTGGCAAGGGCGGGACCACGCACCTGGACTTGCCGGTCTTCGACACAGTGGCGGAGGCGCGCCATGCGACCGGGGCGGTCGCGACCGCGATCTACGTGCCGCCCCCCTTTGCGGCCGATGCCATACTTGAGGCGATCGAGGCGGGGATCGAGCTCATCGTGACCATTACCGAGGGGATTCCGGTGCTGGACATGGTGCGAGTGCACCGCGCGCTGGCAGGTACGAAATCCATCCTGGTGGGGCCGAACTGCCCGGGCGTGATCACGCCGGATGCGTGCAAGATCGGCATCATGCCGGGCCATATTCATCGCCGCGGCAAGGTGGGCATCGTGTCGCGCTCGGGCACGCTGACCTATGAGGCGGTGGCGCAGACCACGGCGGCCGGGCTGGGGCAGAGCACCTGCGTCGGAATCGGCGGCGACCCCGTGAAAGGGCTTGATTTTATTGAAGTTTTGCAGATGTTTCTGGGCGATCCGGAGACCGAAAGCATTATCATGATCGGCGAGATCGGCGGGGCCAGCGAGATCGATGCGGCCGAGTTTTTGGCGCGCGAAAAGTCGACCAAACCGGTGGTGGGGTTTATCGCTGGCACCACCGCCCCGCCGGGACGCCGTATGGGTCATGCGGGCGCCGTAATCAGCGGAGGTCGGGATACCGCTGGCGCCAAGATCGAGGCGATGCGGCTGGCCGGCATTCATGTTGCGGACAGTCCTGCGGCGCTCGGGAGCGCTATGGTGAAGGCGCTGAACGGATAGAGCAGCCCAGCCATGTCGAATTTGGCCAATCGTTAACTGACATCTGATATCTTCGGACCTATTTTGGCCACAACGGGCGCTCACATGCGGCCAGCCAGAGTTTTTACGGAGAGCACGGCCGATGCCCGGCGTGGACATGTTCGCGACCGCCCTGAACGGCGGTAACGCGGCCTTCATCGCGGATCTATATGCCAAGTGGGTTGCCGCCCCTGCCTCGGTGGACCCGAGCTTCGGCGAGCTGTTTTCCTCGTTGAACGACGAAGCGAGGTCGGTGCTGACCGACGCCTCCGGCGCGTCCTGGGCGCCGCGCCCCTCGCTCCTCGGCGAGGCGGAAGCACCGGCAAACCCGGCCCGCCGGGTGGGCGATCCGGAAGCGGTAAGGGCGGCGACGCTGGACAGCATACGGGCGCTGATGATGATTCGCGTCTATCGCGTGCGCGGCCATTTGGAGGCGCAGCTCGACCCGCTGGGTTTGCAGGCCCCCAAGAGCCACCCTGAACTCGACCCGCGCAGCTACGGATTCGGACCCGCCGATTACGACCGGCCGATCTTCATCGACCGCGTGCTGGGGCGTGAGACGGCGACGCTGCGCGAAATCCTGCAGATATTGCGGCAGAGTTATTGCGGCCCGATCGGGGTCGAGTTCATGCACATCCAGGATCCTGAGCAAAAAGCCTGGATTCAGCGGCGAATCGAGGGAGCGCCTTGGCTGAACGCGTTCGATGCGGCCGCCAAACGCACCATACTCGGCCAGTTGACCGAGGCGGAAGGTTTCGAGGCGTTCTGCCAGAAACGCTATGTCGGCACCAAGCGGTTCGGGTTGGAGGGCGGCGAGGTCACCATCCCCGCATTGCACGCCATGATCGACAGCGTGGTGGCGCATGGGACAAAAGAAATCGTGATCGGCATGCCCCATCGCGGGCGGCTGAACACGCTCGTCAACATCGTGAAGAAACCGCTGACCGCCTTATTTTCCGAGTTTGCTGGCGCCAGCTTCAAGCCCGACGACGTACAGGGTTCGGGCGACGTCAAGTATCATCTGGGCACATCCACCGACATCGAGATCGGCGGCCGCATGGTGCATCTCTCGTTGCAGCCGAACCCCTCGCATCTTGAAGCTGTCGATCCGGTGGTGGTCGGCAAGGTGCGGGCGCGCCAGGACATGGCCGGCGACATCACGGGGCGGCGTTCGGTGATGGGCATCCTGCTGCACGGCGATGCGGCTTTTGCCGGCCAGGGGCTTGTGTACCAGACGCTGGCGATGAGCCAGCTGTTCGGCTATCGCACTGGCGGCACGATTCATGTGGTGGTCAACAACCAGATCGGTTTCACGACCGTGCCGGCGCACGCCTATTCCGGGCTGTACTGCACGGATGTCGCCAAATCCATCCAGGTGCCGATCATCCATGTGAATGGAGACGAGCCGGAGGCGGTGGTGTTCGCCGCGCGCATGGCCGCCGAATTCCGCCAGCAATTCGCGACCGATTTCGTGCTCGACATCGTATGCTATCGGCGGCACGGCCATAACGAGACCGATGAGCCGGCATTCACTCAGCCGATCATGTATCGCGCGATACGCGACATGAAGACCACGCGTGCGCTGTATGCGGAGCGGCTGGCGCGCGAGGGTGTGGCGAGTGCGGCCGATGCACAGGCGATGTGGGACAATTTGTTCGAGCGTTACGACCAGGCGCAGCAGGCGGCGCAATCCTACCGGGTGAACAAGGCGGACTGGCTTGAGGGTACGTGGCGGGGCCTCAAGATCGATGAGGCGCAGGACGAGACCGAACAGGCGACGGCGGTGGCCGACGCGGAGCTGAAGGAAGTCGGCCTGGCGCTGGCCAAGATTCCCGAACGTTTCGATCTGAATGCGAAGATCGCGCGCCAGCTGGATGCCAAGCGCGCGATGGCGGAAAGCGGTCAGGGTGTCGATTGGTCAACGGCTGAGGCACTGGCCTTCGGCTCGCTGCTACTCGAGGGCCATCATGTGCGCCTGTCGGGCGAGGATACGCAGCGCGGCACGTTTTCGCAGCGCCACGCGGTGCTGATCGACCAAACGAACCAGAACGAATATGTGCCGCTGAACAATATCCGGCCCAAGCAGGCCCGGATAGAGATATTCAATTCGCTGCTGTCGGAAGCGGGTGTACTCGGTTTCGAGTATGGATACTCGCTGGCCGACCCGTGGACACTCGTGCTGTGGGAAGCGCAATTCGGCGATTTCGCGAACGGCGCGCAAGTGATCATCGACCAGTTCCTGGCAAGTGGCGAGACGAAATGGTTGCGCATGTCCGGGCTGGTGCTGCTTCTGCCGCATGGGCATGAGGGTCAGGGACCGGAGCACTCGTCGGCACGGCTGGAGCGGTACCTGCAGCTCTGCGCCGAGCGCAACATGACGGTGGCCAACATCACCACGCCGGCAAACTATTTCCACGCATTGCGACGCCAGGTGAAACGGAATTTCCGCAAGCCCTTGGTCATCATGACGCCGAAATCGCTGCTGCGCGCGAAGCTTGCCGTCTCGCCCATGTCCGACATGACCGGTGATACGCGGTTCCGTACCGTAATCCCCGAGATAGATCCGATTGCGGCCGGGGCGGATGTCAAGCGCGTGGTGCTGTGCAGCGGCAAGGTGTATTACGATCTGCTGGCGGAACGGCGCGAACGCGGCTTGGGCGAGGTAGCGATACTGCGTCTGGAGCAGCTTTATCCGTTTCCGGAAAAGACGCTGGCTTTTGCACTTAAGCCCTACGCGAAGGCGCAGCACGTGGTGTGGTGCCAGGAGGAGCCGGAGAATATGGGCGCCTGGAATTTTGTCGATCGCCGGATCGAGCGTGTGTTGACCGCGATAAAACATCGCGCGAAGCGTCCCGACTATGTCGGCCGCACGCCAGCGGCCAGCCCGGCCACGGGTTTGGCGCGCGTGCACACGGCCGAGCAGGCGGCGCTGGTGCGCCAGGCGCTGGCGGCGTAGAGGAGTGACGATGACCGACATTCTGGTCCCGAGTTTGGGCGAAAGCGTCAGCAGTGCGACGGTCGCGCGCTGGCTGAAAAAGGTCGGCGAACGCGTGGCGGCCGACGAGCCGGTCGTGGAGCTTGAGACCGACAAGGTGACGGTGGAGGTCAACGCACCATCGGCCGGGGTGATGGAGCAGCCTTCGGTTGCCGAGGGCGCAGAGGTTGGGGTGGGTGCGGTGCTCGGGAGCATCGCGTCGGGTGGGCCAGGCGCCAAGGCGGCACGTCCCCCAGCGGCGCCGGTCCAATTGGACCCCGAGCCCACCGGCGCTGGCGTCAACACGCCGCCGCCGCCGCCCGGGCCGGTGGCGCGCCCGGCCGCCCCGCCCGCGGACACGCAGGTGGACGCGGCGGCACACGCACCCCTGCCGGCTGCGGCGAAGATGATGGAGGAACGGCACGTCTCCGCCCAGGATGTGGGCCCCGGCACGGGCAAGGACGGCCGCATCACCAAGGGTGACGTGCTGGCCTTCCTGGACCGCCCGGCTCCTGCCCCGGCCGGCATCCCGGCACCGACGGCCAAGCCAGTGCCGCGCGCGCCGGACGCGCGAGAGGAGCGGGTGCGCATGACGCGCCTGCGCCGCACCATCGCGCAGCGTTTGAAGGAGGCGCAGCACACGGCCGCCATCCTGACCACGTTCAACGAGGTGGATATGAGCGCGGTCATGTCGCTGCGCACCGAGTACAAGGACGCGTTCGAAAAGAAGAATGGCGGCGTACGCCTGGGCTTCATGAGCTTTTTCGTGCGCGCCTGCGTGGCCGCCCTGCACGAATATCCCGCGGTGAATGCCGAGATCGACGGCGAGGACATTGTTTACAAAAATTATGTAAACATGGGCATCGCCGTCGGAGGTGCGAACGGCCTTGTGGTGCCCGTGCTGCGGGATGCGCAGGATTTGAATTTTGCGCAGATCGAGAAGTCCATAGGCGATATGGGACGGCGCGCGCGTGACGGGCAGCTCAAATTGGAGGAACTGACGGGGGGTAGTTTTTCCATCACCAATGGCGGCACATATGGCTCGCTGATGAGCACGCCGATCATCAACCCGCCGCAATCGGCCATTCTGGGGATGCACAAGATACAGGACCGGCCGGTGGCGGTGGCTGGGAAGGTCGAGATCCGGCCGATGATGTTTCTGGCGTTGTCGTACGACCACCGGATCATCGACGGCAAGGAAGCGGTAAGTTTTCTGGTGCGGGTGAAGGAGGGGATTGAGGATCCGCGTCGGTTGTTGCTGGGACTTTAACGGATGAAGCGGGTTGCTCTTGGCATCGCGGTCTGCGTTTTAGTCGGCCGCGGCCCTCAACCACGACTGAAAGTCGCCCGCTCGCGCAACTGGGAAGGCTTCACCGGGCAGATTTAGGCCGACGAGGTAGCGCCTTCGCCGCCATACCATGCGGTTAAAGTGACACCCCCCAGTACGACGTAGGGCGGAAAAGCGAAGCGCCTTCCGCCATCTTCGGGGCCGGGAAACCGACCGTGCTCGACGGATCGGCTCCCATTTTGTGGAAAGATGCAATGGCGGAAGGCGCTGCGCTTTTCCGCCCTACAATGGAGCGGCATGATGCCCACCGACATTCTCGTGCCCACCCTTGGCGAAAGCGTCACATCCGCCACGGTCGCGCGCTGGATGAAGCAGCCGGGTGACGCCGTGCAGGCCGACGAACCGCTGGTAGAGTTGGAGACCGACAAAGTAACGGTGGAGGTCAACGCACCCGCCGCCGGCACATTGGGCACCATCCAGGCGGCAACCGGCGCCGAAGTGCAGGTGGGGGCGGTGTTGGGCAGCGTCGAGGCGGCTGGCGTGTCCGTGGCTGCCCCTCCTGCCCCGCCCACGGCGCATCCGGAGCCGGAAGCGGCACCCGCGCCGGTGCGGCCAGCCGAAAAGCCCGCCCCGACACCACGCCCAGCCCTGCAAACGCCCGCCAGCGACATAACCGGGACCTACGACGTCATCGTCATCGGCGGCGGCCCGGGCGGTTATGTGGCGGCGATCCGTGCCGCCCAGCTCGGCCTGCGCACCGCCTGCGTGGAAAAGCGCGCGACACTGGGTGGCACCTGCCTCAATATCGGCTGCATACCGTCGAAAGCGCTGCTGCAATCCTCGGAAAATTTTCATGAGGTGCAGGGCTCATTCAAGGATCACGGCATCAACGTCACCGGTGTGACGCTGGATCTCGCCCGCATGCAGAAGCGCAAGGACGAGGTGGTGTCCGCCAACGTCAACGGCGTGGCCTTCCTGTTCAAGAAAAACAAGATCGATTGGCTCCGTGGCGAAGGACGCATCTCGGCACAGGGCCAGGTGACGGTCGACGGCAAGACATACGCGGCTAAACATATCGTCATCGCCACCGGCAGCGAAAGCATCCCGCTGCCCGGCGTGACCATCGACGAGAAGCGCATCGTCACATCGACCGGGGCGCTGGAACTCGATGCGGTGCCAAGGCGCATGGTGGTGATCGGCGGCGGCTATATCGGGCTTGAACTCGGCTCCGTGTGGCATCGGTTGGGGGCCGAGGTGACCGTCGTCGAATACCTCGACAAGCTTGTGCCCGGCATGGACAACGAGATCGGCAAGACGTTCGAGCGCGTGCTGTCCAAGCAGGGGCTAAAGTTCAAGCTGTCCACGAAGGTGACGTCAGCAAAGAACACGGATCACGGCGTCGAGCTGACGGTCGAGCCAGCCAAGGGCGGTGCACCCGAAACCCTGGCGGCGGACGTTGTGCTCGTCTCCATCGGCCGACGCCCGTTCACGGCCAATTTGGGTTTGGCAGAGACGGGTGTGGCGCTCGACGAACGTGGTTTTGTCAAAATCGATTCGCATTATCGCACGAACATCGACGGCATCTACGCCATCGGTGACGTCATCACCGGCCCCATGCTGGCCCACAAGGCGGAGGAGGAGGGGGTCGCGGTGGCCGAACTGCTCGCGGGCCAGGCGGGGCACGTGAACTACGGCGTCATCCCCGGCGTCGTGTACACTTGGCCGGAGGTGGCCAGCATCGGCGCTACGGAGGAAATGCTGAAGCGTGATGGCGTCGCCTACAATGTCGGCAAGTTCCCCTTCACCGCCAACGGCCGTGCGCGCGCCATGGGATCGACCGACGGTTTCGTCAAAATCCTCGCCGACAAGGCCACCGATCGCGTGCTGGGGGCGCACATCATCGGGCCGGACGCCGGCACGCTGATCGCGGAAATCGCGACTGCCATGGAGTTCGGCGCGAGTGCCGAGGATATCGCGCGCACATGCCACGCGCACCCGTCGCTCAGCGAGGCGGTGAAAGAGGCGGCATTGGCGGCGGATGGGCGCGCGATCCACATATAGGCGTCAGCCCATCCCGGCGCGGCCCTTGATGATCAACGGCGCGTCGAACCAGGTGAGCTCCGCCGGCGCATGAAATGTCTGCACCACGCCCGCTCTCCAGGCATCCGTGTAAAACGCCTTGGCTGCCGCAAGATTTGTCCACAGATAAATGCCGCCCGCGCGATGGGTCTGATCGTTGACGGTGAAATATTTCTGCTTGAGCTCAGGGATCGCTTCGTAAGCCGGCGCAACTTTACGGAACGTCGCTTCGATCTTCGCGCGGGTAAGTCCCTGCGGCACCGGTATGGAGACGACCACAACGACCGGGCCGTTGTAAGGCGCAGAAGCTCGTTGGGCGTTTGCGGGCGAAGCAAGTGCGACGGCGGCGATCCCAAATGTCACCAAACAAATCATGTGTGCTCGTCTTTCAAGTTTCAGGTTGAAACGAGTGCCCGGGCGCGGAATGAGCCAGAACGCGAAAGGTGGCGTGGGCGCTGGCACATATGTCGGCGTCGGCTGCGACGACACATTGCGCGAAGCACAGCGTGCCGCCCCGCTTGACCAACCCGGTGCGGAACTCGAGCCATTGTCCTTTCCGGGCGGGAACTCAAGAAATCGACCGACAGGGAAACGGTCACCAGTCCCGCAACCCCGGTCATGCCCACGCCGCAACTCAGGCCCATCGCATTATCAGCCAATGCGCCGATCAGACCGCCATGCACGAGACCACGGCTGTTTGTGTGCGCGACATCCGCCCGTATCGCCAAGATGACGCTGTCCGGCGTGTGATGTGCGTAGATCGGCTCCCACGGCGCGGTCAGGCCGCTGCGTCGTGCGTGCGGCGCAAAATGGTCCGGAACGCTGGTCACGTCCCCACCGGAGCACCGCACAGCGGCCGATTGGCCCACGGCGTAGCTGGTAGGAGTGAGATGAGGGTAGGCTGGTGCATCCGCTCGCCTCGAGATACGATATAGAGCGTTCTATATAACTTAGGACCGGATGCAAGGGGTGATCGTGGCTGCACCGAGAAAACATCGTGACGCAATCGTGCAGGCGGCAGCCGGATTGTTCCGCCGCCAAGGCTATGCGGCAACCGGGCTGGCCGAGATCGTGACGCAGAGCGGGGCGCCGACAGGTTCCGTCTATCACTATTTCCCGGGCGGCAAGGCGCAGATCGGGGCAGCGGCCGTAACCCTGGCCGGAAAAGTCGTCACGGACACGCTAACGGAGCTGCTGACGGAGGCGGGCGGGCCATCGGCACTGATTCGCCTGTATGCTGCCAGGCTGGCCGGCTGGATGCGGGATGGTAGCTGGTCGCAGGGATGCCCGATCGCGACCGTGCTGCTGGAGACGGCGCCGGGCGACGCCGGCATGACGAAAGCGGGAGAAGACGCGTTCGCGGCGTGGGCCGGAGTGTTGGAGACGGCGCTGGCCGCCGCCGGCTCTCCGCCGTCCCGCGCCGGCCGGCTGGCCCGCGTGGCGATCGCGACGCTCGAGGGCGCGCTGATCCAGGCGCGGGTGGCGCGATCCGGCGTGCCGCTGACCGAGGCGGCCGAAGAGATTGCCGGGCTGTTCGACTCGGCCTGCCTGACCGGGAAAGTCTAGCCCTCCTGCTCCGGCCGCCGCCGCATCGCCTTCGTGCCGGACCTCACCCCCTTGCTCTCCAGCCGCCGCTCCTTCGACCCCAGCGTCGGCCGTGTCGCCCGCCGGCGCTTCGGCGCCACCTCGGCCGCGCGGATCAGCTCGAACAGCCGCTCCAGCGCGTCCTCGCGGTTGCGGGTTTGGGTACGGAAACGCTGGGCGCTGAGCACCAGCACGCCCTCCTGAGTGAGGCGCGCTCCGGCCAGGCGCGCCAACCGCGCTTTCACCCCGTCGGGCAGCGAAGGCGAGCCGCGTACGTCGAAACGCAGCTCCACCGCGGTCGAAACCTTGTTGACGTTCTGGCCGCCCGGGCCGGAGGCGAGTACCGAAACGCTCTCCCACTTCGGCCTCGTCGATCGACAGGTTTGCACTGACCTGCAGGCGCGCCATCGCAACTCTTATTGGACCGGCTTGCGGAATTTCAGGATGAAATTGTCCGCTTCCCCGATCGCCGCGTATTTTGCGTGGTCCTTGTCACCCAGCGCGAAGGTGGGCGGCAGTGTCCATACGCCCTGAGGATAGTTTTTCGTGTCGCGCGGGTTGGCGTCCAGCTCGGAGCTGTCGACCAGTTCGAAACCCGCCTTCTTGGCCAGGGCCACCGTAAAATCCTGGCGCACATAGCCGTTTTCGGCCTTGGGGTCTTGCGGCACCGTGTCCAGCCCGCGGTGTTCCTCCACGCCCAGTATGCCGCCCGGCTTCAGGGCCTTGAAGAAATCCGCGAACACTTCGTCCGCCTGGCCCGCTTCCATCCAGTTGTGAACGTTCCTGAACGTCAGCACGAAATCGGCGCTGTTGGCGGGCATCGCACCCATGCCCGTCACAACCTGCATGTTGGTATAGCCAGGCTTGCCTACGTATTTGTCGCGGAATTTTTGCACGGTGTGCTCTTCGCTGTCGCCGCGCGGCAGCACCACGCTATACCGGCCGGATTTCGCCAGGTAAGGCGAAAGCATCTCGGTCCAGTAGCCGCCGCCGGGCCAGATTTCGATGACGGTGGAGGATGGTGTCACACCGAAGAACGCCAGTTCCTCCGCCGGGTGGCGGGCGGGGTCGCGCGCTACCATGGCGGGGGTGCGTTGCTTGTTGTGGACGGCGTCGCGCAGCGCCGGGTCCGGCTGCGAGGTGGCGCCGGCCAGAGCGGTCATGCCCAGCCACACGGATGCGGCGAAAAATGCGGTGCGCGGTATCATCTTGGACCTCCCTGAGTTGGGCCGCTTTTAACCCCGTTTGCGGCTGCTGGCGAACCGGATTGGTGGGAATGCGGACAAATGGAGGCTGCGGCCGGAGCGGACGGCGCCCACCTGACATGTTGCGGGGTGCATGGTAAGCGCCCGCCCATGAATTTTTCCGCCCAGCATTCCCGGCCCGCGCCAGCCGGGCAGGACACGGCCGCGCTGGCGCCGCTGATACTGGCCCTGCCGAAAGGGCGCATACTGGCCGAATGCGGCCCGCTTCTGGCGCGTGCGGGCATCGAGCCGGCGGCCGACTACATCGACGAGGACAGCCGACGCCTGCGCTTCCCCACCAACGACCCCAGGCTGGACGTGATCCGCGTGCGCCCGTTCGATGTAGCCACCTTCGTGGCTTACGGCGCGGCCTCTCTGGGCATCTGCGGAGCGGACGTGCTGGGCGAGTTCGATTTCTCCGAAATCTATGCACCGCTCGATCTGGGGATCGGCGCTTGCCGCGTGTCGGTGGCCGCTCCGGTGGATGCGGTGCTGGACGACCCGGCGCGCTGGTCCAGCGTGCGGGTGGCGACGAAATACCCCAACACGGCGCGGCGCCATTTCGCAGCCCGCGGTATCCATGCAGATGTGGTGCATCTGAACGGCGCGATGGAGCTGGCCCCGGGACTGGGGCTGTGTGCGCTGATCGTCGATCTGGTGCAGACCGGATCCACCCTGCGCGCCAACGGGCTGCGGGAGACGGAGATGATCGCCGAGGTCACCAGCCGGCTGATCGTCAACCGTACAGTGCTTAAAACGCGGCCGGAAGAAGTGGGAGGCTGGATCGCGCGTTTCCGGGCGGCGGTCGCCGCATGAGGCGGCTGTGCACGGCCGAGCCGGGGTTTGCCGAAACTTTTACGATGCTGCTGGACGAGGCGCGGGAGACCACGTCGCGCGTCGATGGCGTGGTGGCTGAAATCATCGCCGAGGTGCGCGCCGAGGGTGACGTGGCGCTCTGCCGGTTGACCGAGCGTTTCGACCGTATGGCCCTTACCCCCGCGATGCTGCGCGTCCCCCAGCCGGAGATAGAGGCAGCTTCCGCCGGCATCGAGAAGACATTGCTGGCCGCGCTGAATGTGGCGGCCGATCGCATCGAGGCATTCCATCGGGCGCAAATTCCGATCGACATGCAGATGCACGACGATGCGGGCCTGACCATGGGTATGCGTTGGACGCCGCTCGACAGCGTGGGCGTCTATGTGCCGGGCGGCCAAGCCTCCTACCCGTCCTCGGTGCTGATGAACGCATTGCCTGCCCGCATCGCCGGCGTGCCGCGCGTGGCCATGTGCGTGCCGACACCGGACGGTGTGTTGAACCCGCTCGTGCTGGCAGCCGCCTACCGCGCCGGGGTAACGGAGATCTTTCGCGTGGGCGGCGCGCAAGCCGTGGCGGCGCTGGCCTACGGCACTCAGACGATCGCGCCGGTCGATCGCATCGTGGGGCCGGGCAATGCCTACGTGGCCGAAGCCAAGCGCCAGGTTTTCGGCCGGGTGGGCATAGATGGCGTGGCTGGCCCCTCCGAGGTGTTGATCCTGGCCGACTCCGACAACAACGCGCGCCATGTTGCCATCGACCTGCTGGCCCAGGCCGAGCACGATGGCAGCGCGCAATCCATCCTGATCACCGAACTCGGCCACGTTCGCCGACGCGGTGGCGCACGCCGTGGACCAGGAACTGCCGACATTGCCCCGGTCAGCCATTGCCGGCGCAAGCTGGGCGGACCACGGCGCCATCATCGTGGTCCGCGACTGGGATGAAGGCGCCGAGCTCGCCAACCGTCTGGCGGCCGAACACCTGCAGATCATGACCGCCGACCCGCACGCGCTACTCGGGAGAATTCGGCACGCGGGAAGCGTCTTCCTGGGCCGTTTCACCCCCGAAGCCCTCGGTGACTATATCGCCGGTCCTAACCACGTGCTGCCGACGGGCCGCACCGCCCGCTTCGCCTCGGGCCTGTCCACCTACGATTTCCTGAAGCGCACCACCTGGATCGACGCGGACCGGGCGGCGTTGCAGGCGATCGGGCCGCAGGGGGCGCTGCTGGCGGAGGCGGAGGGATTACAGGCCCATGCCCGCAGCCTGACGGTCAGGCTGGGGGCGTAATCGCCAAGCGCCAGGGTTGACCGGCGTGCCGCGTGTCACCACAACGCGGCTGCACGTCACCTAAGAGGCCTGATGTCCAAAGAAGACATGATCGAGTTCAGCGGGATCGTCACCGAACTGCTGCCCAACGCGATGTTCCGCGTCAAGCTGGATACCAACGAACATTCCATCCTGGCCCAGGTCAGCGGCAAGATGCGCAAGAATCGCATTCGCGTGTTGGCCGGCGACCGCGTGAACGTGGAGATGACCCCGTATGACCTGACAAAAGGCCGGATCACGTTCCGCTTCAAGTAGCCCTTGTGCTCGCCTCGGCCAGCCCGCGCCGGCTGGCGTTGCTGGCCCAGATCGGCATCGTGCCGGATCATGTAGCCCCGCAAGACATCGACGAGACGCCGCGTGCGGGCGAACTGCCGCGGCCGCATGCCGAACGCCTGGCGCGCAAAAAGGCCGAGGCCGCCGCGACCATCCACCCGAATGCGCTGGTGCTTGGCGCCGACACCGTGGTCGCGGTCGGCCGCCGCATCCTGCCCAAGGCGGAGACGCGCGCCGACACAGAACGCTGCCTGAAACTGTTGTCCGGCCGGCGCCATCACGTCTTTACCGCACTGTGCCTGCTCACACCGCAGGGCCGCTCGGAGCGTGTGTGCGAAAGCACCGTCATTTTTGCCCGCCTCACCGAGGCGCAGGTCGAAACCTATCTTGAAAGCGGGGAATGGCTGGGCAAGGCGGGAGGATACGCCATCCAGGGGCTTGCCGCGCGCCACATCCGCGCTCTTCACGGCAGTTTTTCCGGCGTGGTCGGGCTGCCGTTGTTCGAGACGGCGCAGCTGTTGCGCGGTCGCGGGTATCCTGTGCCCTGACCGTGCCGGCGCGCATCCTGGTGGCGTGCAGCCCGGGCGAGTGGCGAATCGCCGCGCTGGACGGGGCTACGTTGGTCGCCTATGCGATCTGGCGCCCTGGCCGGCCGGACGGGCTGGGCGACATTTTTGCCGGCCGCATCACCGCGCGTGTCCCGGCCATGGCCGGCGCCTTCGTCGATCTCGGTGGGCAGACCGGATTTCTGCCGGATAGCGAGGGCACGGCGCCCGAGGGTGCGCTGGTGCGCGTGCGCGTCACCCGTACCGCCCAGGGCGGTAAGGGTCCGCGTCTGGTGGCGGATGGCGGGCCAGCGCCGGACGCGCCCGGGCTGGTGCAAAGCGGTCCCACCGCGCTTGATCGACTTGCCGCGCAGTTCCCCACATCAGACATCGAGGTAGACGACGCTTCCGTGTTCGCCGCCTTGCGCGCCCCGTTCCGCGACCGCTTGCGCCTGGTCGCGCATGCCTTCGATCCGGCGACCGAGGACCAGGTGGCGGCACTCGCCTCGCCCTGGATCGCTCTGCCCGGCGGCCTGCGCGCCAGCATCTTCCCGACGCCGGCGCTGACTGCGATCGACATCGATGGCGGTTCCTCCACCGCCGCCCGGGGGCAGAAGTCCGGCGTGCAGATGCGCGCCAACCGCGAGGCGATCGCGCCGCTGCTGCGCCAGGCGGTCTTGCGCAATCTCTCGGGCGCCATCCTGATCGACTTTGCCGGCATCCCCGCCAAGCGTCGTGCCTCGCTCGCCCCCGATCTGCAGGCGGCTCTGGCGAGCGATCCCGCCCGCCCCCGCCTGCTCGGCTTTTCGCAACTCGGCTTTGCCGAGATCCTGCGTCCGCGTGGCGGCGCTCCCTTGCACGAGATGCTGGCCGGTCCGCACGCCGCCGGGCTGGCCGCCCTGCGCTACATCGCCGCCAACCCCGCCGGGCGCCCGGTGCTGCGGGCACATCCTTCCGTCGTGGCCGCCATACAATCCGACCCCGCTGCCCTGCCCGACCTTGCGCGCGGCCTGGTCCACCCCCTGATTCTGCGCACCGACGCCGCATTGCCCGAGACCGGCTGGATACTGGACCAGACATGACCCCCTGCCCGATCTGCGGCGCCGCCGCGCAGCCGAACACCGCCCCGTTTTGCTCGCCGCGATGCGCCAACGTCGATCTTGGCCGCTGGCTGACCGGCCAATATGTCGTCCCAGGCCACGAAGGCGAGGCGCTGCTTGATCCCGATGAACCGCTGGGCTAATCGTCCGCGCCTCGTGCCCAGGTAGCTCAGTTGGTAGAGCATGCGACTGAAAATCGCAGTGTCGGTGGTTCGATTCCGCCCCTGGGCACCATCGACATCTCCGCCCCGCAATGCCTTGGACACGCCCAAATGGGATCGTGATGTGAGGCGGGAGAGCAAATGCCGGAATTCGGCACCATCCTCCGTGTTGGCATTTGGATGGAGAGATCGGGTATGCGTTTGGCAGTGCTGCTGCTGGCTTTGGCGATGACGGGTTGCGCGCTCTGGCCGGAGCGGCCGATCGTCGAACCCGCCCCTTTCCTGGGTGAGCCGACAGGGGCCGATACCGGTTCCGTTCGGTAGATCACGCCGCGCGCATAGGCGAAACGAATTTCGCCCCTGGGTTTCACAAATCTTTGTCTCGCACCCGTGTGACCGCATACAGGCGCAACCACCTGCGCGGCATGTGTTGAAGCCGGGTCGGCGACGTGCCGGCTTCAACAAGGGATTTTCGACACATGGATCGCCGAACCACCCTGATCGCACCGCTGGCCGCCCTGGGCACCCTGGCCATCGCACGCCCCAGCCGCGTGCTGGCCGCCGCCAGCGACCTCTCCGGCAGCAGCTACAAGGCCCAGGTCCTGTCCTATGGCACGCTGTCCAAGGAGACGAGCAAGATCGCCAAAACCCGTGCCGCGGCCGCCTATGTCCAGGAGTTCGCCATCGGTGAGATCCTGGAGCAGAAAGCCGTCGCGGAATCGCTGACCAAGCTGGCCAGCCCGCCGCCGGCACCGCTGACCCCGATGCAGCAGGCCGCGCTGGCCAAAGTGCAGAACGCCAGCGCCGCCGATTTCGACACCGTCTATATCGACGTACAGCTGCAAGGTCACGAGGCGCTGCTGAAGCTGCAGGACGCGTTCCTGGGCGCCAACCCGGACTACGTGAACGATACCGTGCACATTGCCCTTATCGCGAAAGCCTTCATCCAGAACCACATTTTCATTCTCAAGCAGCTCAAGTCCGGCGCCATCCAGTAAGCACGCGCCACGAACGCGGCGGGAGCCTGCGGGCCTCCGTCGCGTTGCGGCGTTCATGGGCAAGCATCGCGTACGCACACTGCAAACCGTCGCCACCGGCTGGACCGAGACCTTGCTGATCTGCGGCAAATGCAGCCGCAAGCTGGGCGGCGGCTTCGGTCCGGAAGGTGACGACAGCCTGCGGCACGCGCTTCGTGACGCTCTGCGCCGTGCCGGGCGCCGCGGCCAGGTGGGACTGATCGACGTGGCCTGCCTTGGCATATGCCCGAAGAAGGGCGTGACGATGGCCCGCGCCAGCCGCCCAGGCGAGTTCCTGGTGGTGCCGCGCGGCCAGGACGCGGCCACCCTGATTGGCTGAGCGCCCGCCCGCCGCCTTTCCACCCTGAAAAGCCTGCGCTACGTGGCACGTCATGCCCAGCAGCAACGACATACGCGCCACCTTCCTCGACTATTTCGCCGATCATGGCCACGAGCGCGTCCCCAGCTCCCCCCTGGTGCCGCGCAACGACCCGACCCTGCTGTTCACCAATGCCGGCATGGTTCAGTTCAAGAACGTTTTCACCGGGCAGGAGCGCCGCGCCTACACGCGGGCCACCACGGCGCAAAAATGCGTTCGCGCCGGGGGCAAGCACAACGACCTCGACAATGTCGGCTACACCGCGCGTCACCACACCTTCTTCGAGATGCTCGGCAATTTCAGCTTTGGCGACTATTTTAAGCCGGACGCGATCGAGCTCGCCTGGACGCTGCTCACCCGCGATTTCGCGCTGTCACCCGAAAGGCTGCTGGTCACCGTCTATGCCGACGACGAGGACGCGGCGGTTTTGTGGAAGAAGATCGCCGGTTTCCAGGACGACCGCATCATCCGCATTCCGACGAGCGACAATTTCTGGCGCATGGGCGATACCGGCCCCTGTGGCCCCTGCTCCGAAATCTTCTATGATCACGGGCCGCACATACCGGGTGGCCCGCCGGGCAGCGCGGGTGAGGACGGCGACCGGTTCATCGAAATCTGGAACCTCGTGTTCATGCAGTACCGAGGAAGGGCCGCCCGGCACGCGCGCGCCGCTGCCCCGGCCCTCGATCGATACCGGCATGGGCCTGGAACGGTTCGCCGCCATCCTGCAGGGCGTGCACGACAATTACGATACCGACACCTTCCGCGCCCTGATCGCGGCCAGCGCGGACGCGACCGGCGTACCGGCCGATGGCCCGTTCCGCGCCAGCCACCGCGTGGTCGCCGACCATCTGCGCAGCTCCTCGTTCCTCATGGCCGATGGCGTGCTGCCCTCCAACGAAGGCCGCGGCTATGTGCTGCGCCGGATCATGCGGCGCGCCATGCGCCATCTGCACATGATGGGCGCCCGCGACCCGGTGTTTTTTAAACTTGTGCCGGCACTGGTGCGGCAGATGGGGGTCGCCTATCCGGAGCTTGGCCGCGCCGAAACGTTGATCACGGAAACGCTGCGGTTGGAGGAGACGAGGTTCAAGGCGATGCTGGATCGCGGCCTGTCACTGCTCGCGGATGAGACCGCGCGCCTGGGCGAAGGCGGCACGCTGCCCGGCGACGTGGCATTCCGGCTGTATGACACATACGGCTTCCCGCTCGACCTGACGCAGGACGCGCTGCGCGAGCAGGGCCGCGCCGTCGATGTCACGGGGTTCGAGCGCGCGATGGCCGAACAGCGCACACGCGCACGCGCCGCCTGGTCGGGATCCGGCGAGGCGAGCGAGGGCAGTTTCTTCGCCGTGCGCGAGGCGGCCGGGCCGACCGAATTCCTGGGATATTCGACCGAACAGGCGGAGGCGGAAATCAGGGCCATTCTGGTCGGCGGCCGGTCCGTAGAAGCCGCCCCGGCCGGGACCGACGTCCTTGTCGTGCTCAACCAGACGCCGTTCTATGCCGAAAGCGGCGGCCAGGTGGGCGATACCGGCACACTCGCCGGTGCCGACGGACTACGCATCGCGGTCACCGACACGCAGAAAAAGCTCGGCGACCTGTTCGTGCATGCCGGACGCGTGGAGGCGGGCGAGGCGCGCGTCGGCGCGGCCGTCCTGGCCGAGGTCGATCACGCGCGCCGCGGCCAGATCCGTGCGCACCACAGTGCTACACATCTGCTGCACGAGGCGTTGCGGCGCGCGCTCGGCACGCATGTGCAGCAGAAGGGCAGCCTGAACGCGCCGGACCGGCTGCGCTTCGACGTGAGCCACACCAGGCCGGTGACGCCGGAGGAACTGGCGGATGCCGAGCGCACGGTGAACGCGCGCATACGCGAAAACAGCGAGGTCACCACGCGCCTGATGACGCCGGAGGCGGCGGTGGCCGAAGGGGCGATGGCGCTGTTCGGCGAGAAATACGGTGACGAGGTGCGCGTTGTCGCCATGGGAGAGGGCGATGCCGAAAGGCCCGCCTGGTCGATAGAATTGTGCGGCGGCACGCACGTGCGCCGCACCGGCGACATCGGGTCGTTCCGAATTGTGGGCGAGACGGGGGTCAGCGCCGGCGTCCGCCGGATCGAGGCGGTCACTGGCGACGCGGCCGACGCGTTGGTCCGAGATGATAAGCTGCTTTTGCAGCAGCTCGGGTATACTCTAAGGGCAAGCCGTGCCGAACTTGCTTAGCGCGAGCACTCGCGTTCGTGGAAAACGGCAAACGCCTCGAAACGCAGGTGGCCGAGCTGCAGAAGAAGTTGGCGACGGGCGCTGCGTCCACCGAAGTGGAGGAGGTGGCCGGCGTGCGTCTGGCCGCCCGCAATCTGGGCGCCGTGCCGGTGCGCGAGCTGAAAGGTTTGGCTGAAGCAATCGGCCAGCAGATCGAGGGCGGCGTGGTGGCTCTCGTTTCGACCGCAGAGGGGAAGGCGAGCATCGTTGTGGGCGTTTCGGCCGACCTGACTGGACGTTTCAGCGCCGTCGATCTGGTAAGGTCTGCCAGCGTGGCCGTTGGCGGAAAAGGGGGTGGCGGACGACCCGATTTGGCCCAGGCGGGGGGGCCTGATGCCAGCCAGGCGGATGCGGCGTTGGATGCGGTGCGCGCGTCGTTGAACGCAGCTTGATCGGCTGGGGCAGACTGCCCCGGCCGCTTGAAACACCTTACAGCTTGGGCGATGGACGGCGCGCCGAATGCTGGCGGCCCCCCGTGCGCGCCGCAATCTGCGGCGTGGTTTGCGTGCAGAGATCCGAGCCGGTCTGCACCTGGGTAATCGTGTTGAGCAGCGTGTTGACGAGTGACCCGTTCAAAAACGTATTAGGTCCTTCAAGCACGCCGACGCAGCCACCGTTTACCGTGTTGCCGGGTACGCTGACGTTCGTCGCAGGATTGATTGGACGCACATGCTGCACGCCCGGAAAGCGCCATAGCAAAACCCACACGAAGACGTTAAAAGTTTTTGCCGTGCTTTCACAGAACAGGCCTGCGGTCGCACACTCATCACAGCCACTCCGCACCGAGCCTTTTGTTGCGTTGACGAATACAACTTCGTCGGCCAGAACTTGCAACCCACACGGCCCAGCCAGCATTGTTTCCTATACATCGCGGGGTGATCATGGCCGACCTCACCAACTACGCCGGGTTCACGCCCAGCTTCCGCACCGCCCCTGCAGGCACCCGCCTGGGCGAGGTCGATCCGGCGACCCAGGTCCATGTCAGCGTGTATTTGAGCCGCTGGCCGACGAAGGCGCCACTTCCACCGCGACCAGTTGGCCGGCCAGCGCGCCACATTTATACGCCGGCAATCGCGCAGGTGACGCAGTTCGCGCACGCCAACAATTTGACGGTCGAAGCATGCCGATCCAGCACGCCGGCTGGTGCGATTGACCGGCAGCGTGGCCGATGCGCAGGCGGCGTTCCGCACCACCCTGTCCCGCTACCAGGACCAGGGCCGAACGTTTCGCGCGCGCGAAGGAATGCTGCAGCTGCCGGCGGCGCTGCACGATGTGGTCCAAGCTGTATTGGGCCTGGACACGCGCGCACAGGCGCAGACCCGCCGGATCGTCGCCAATGCGGTGCAAGCTTCCGGCCATCTTCCGAACGAAGTGGCCCAGCTCTACGGGTTCCCGACCAGCGTCACCGGCGCTGGCCAGACGATCGCGTTGATCGAGCTGGGCGGCGGCTACCTGGACAGCGACACCAGCGCCGCCTTTTCCGCCATGGGACTGGTATCACCCAGCGTGACCGCCGTATCGGTCGATGGCGGCCAGAATACGCCGACGCCGGATGACGGGGCCGACGGCGAGGTGGCGCTGGACATACAGGTGGCCGGTGGTGCGGCGCCGGGTGCAGCCATCGCGGTCTATTTTGCGCCCAACACATCGGCCGGTTTCGCCGACGCGATCAGCCAGGCGGTGCACGACACGACAAACAAGCCCACTGTCATTTCGATCTCCTGGGGCAGCGCCGAGCCAAACTGGACCGCGCAGACAGTGGCAGCGATGAACAGCGCGATGCAGGATGCCGCCACGCTCGGCGTTTCGGTGTTCGTGGCCGCCGGCGACAATCTCTCGACCGACGCCGTGAATGACGGCCAGGTGCACGTGGATTTCCCGGCCGCCAGCCCGTACGCGATCGGCTGCGGCGGCACCCAGCTCAACGCTTCGGGTGGCGCTGTGGCCAGCGAGGTCGTGTGGAACGATGGGACGTCCGGCACCGGCGGCGGGATCAGCACGTTGTTTCCGGTGCCTGACTTCCAGACTGGCGTGACCTTGCCGCCCAACGCCAGCACGGGTGCGTCCGGGCGCGGCGTGCCGGACGTGGCCGGTAACGCGGCGCCCGGCACTGGCTACTTGGTCGTCGTGAACGGGCAGACGCAACAGGTCGGCGGCACCAGCGCCGTCGCACCACTCTGGGCGGGGCTCGCAGCACTCATCAACCAGGGCGCGCCCAAACCAGTCGGGTTTTTTCTGCCGACACTGTATGCGCAGGCGGGGAACGCGGTGCGTGAGATTACCGACGGTAACAACATCCCGTCCGGCAGCGGGCTTGGTTACAGCGCAGGACCCGGGTGGAATGCGTGCACGGGGTTGGGGGTGCCGAATGGGCAGGCGGTGTTCGATTTGTTGACTGCGCCTGTAACGAGTTAAGGAAGCAGTTCTTTTTTGAAAAAAAGAACCAAAAAACTTTTATCCATTTAGTGCATTCCAATTCAAGAAAGTCTTTTGCTTCTTTTCTTCAGAAAAGAAGTGCTTACCTACTCTTAAGCGTCCGCTCAGGCATAATCACAAGCGCCACAAACCCAACCGCGCTCACGCATGAAGCCGCCAGGAACGTCATCGCAAGCGCATGCGCATAACCGTGCAGCAGCTCGGCCCGTGCCGCGGCAGGCAGCGTGCCGATCTGCGCTAGGCCAACGCCCGCGGCCGCTTGGTGCGGCAGCGACGCGGCGAGGATCATGCCTGACGCGGCGACGCCAAACGCGCCGCCTAAAGAACGAAAAAAACCGACCGTGGAGGTGGCCACTCCCAGATCCTGACGCGCCACCGCGTTCTGGACGGCCGTGGTCACGTTCGGCATGACCAGCCCCATCCCAAGGCCGAGCAGGGCAAGCAAACCGTCCAGCCCGTTTGCTTCAACGCTATGCAGCACCGCCCAGGCCAGCACCAGGTACGTAAGCGTGGCCAGTGCCAGACCCGCCACGGGAAAAATTTTCAGGCGCCCGGTGCGCGACACCATGCGTCCACCGATGACGGAGCTGACGATCAGGCCGCCCATCAGCGGGGCCATGCGCAGCCCGGCCTCGGTCGCCGACCTGCCCATCACCGCCTGGAAGAACAGGGGCACAAACACCAGGCTGCCGAACAGGGCGGTCACCGTCAGCGTGATACCCACGACGCCGGCGGCAAAGACACGGTCGGCGAACAGGCGCGGCGGCAGGGCCGGCTCGGGCGCCGCGCGTTCGACCGGCCAGAGCAGGCATAACAGCATGGCGGTCGCCAAGCCGAGGCCAAGGATGGGCGCGGACAGCCATGGGTAGACCGCTCCGCCCCAGCTGAGCATCAGCAGGCCGGTGCAGGTGGCCGCGATAATCAGCGCGAAGCCGGCGAAATCGATCGGCGCGGCTTGGCGCGGCGTATGCGCCGGGAGCGAGCGGCTGAGGATGACGAGCGCCAGCGCGCCCAGCGGCAAGTTGATGTAAAAAATCCACGGCCAGGACAGCAGGTCGGTGATCACCCCGCCCAGCAGCGGGCCGGCCACGCTGCACAGGGCGAAGGTGGCCGCAACCATGCCCTGGTAGCGCCCGCGCTCCCGCGGTGCGACCAGGTCGCCGATCGTCGTTTGCGACAGCACAATCAGCCCGCCTGCGCCCAGCCCCTGCAATGCGCGGGCGCCGATCAGCATGGCCATGCTGTGCGCCGCCCCGCACAGGGCTGATCCGCCCAGAAAAATGCCGATGGAGGCAAAGAAAGCCGGCCGCCGGCCGAACTGGTCCGAAAGTTTCCCATACAGCGGCGTAGTCGCGGTGGATGCCACGGCGAAGGCGGTTACGACCCAGGACAGGTGGGCCAGGCCGCCCAGGTCGCTGACGATCCGCGGCAGCGCCGGACCCACGATGTTGCCGTCCAGCGAGGCGATGGCCAGCACCAGCAGCAGCCCTCGGATCGCGCGGTATACCTCGCGTGGTGCGGCGTAGCCCGGCTGGATGGCGGCGTCCGGCTGGGCGGTGCCGCTCACGCCACCCCGTGCGCGCGGAACCAGGCGAGTGCCGCGGCCCACCCCTGCTCGGCGGCGTCCTTGTTGTAGGTGCTGCGGTAATCGGCATGGAAACCGTGGCCGGCTTCGGGGAACACTTTAATCTCGACCGTGTGGCCGGCATCTCTGGCGACTTGGGCGGCGGCCTGCACGTCGGCCGGCTTGATGCTGTCATCGCGGCCGCCATACAGGCCCAGCAGGGGGCAGCGCAGGCCGGCCGCCCCGTCGGTCGGCGTGTGCGGCTGTATTTCCGAGACGGGACCTTTCACCGGCCCATACCAGGCGACCGCCGCCTTCAAATGCGGGTTGTGCTCGGCATACAGCCAGGTGTCTCGCCCGCCGCGGCAGAAGCCGGTGACGCCCAGGCGATAGGGATCGCCGCCGTGTGTCGCGGCCCAGCCGACCGTGCTGTCGAGATCGGACAACATGGTGCTGTCAGGCGCCTTCAGGATGATCTTTTCGACGATCTCGTGCGGGTCGGCGTATTTCGATGGGTCACCGATGCGCGCGTAGAGTTCGGGTGCCACCGCCAGATAACCCTCGTGAGCGAACCTGCGGCATACATCCTGGATGTATTCGTGCACGCCGAAAATCTCCTCGATGACGAGGATGATCGGGAACGGCCCGGAGCCGGTGGGGCGCGCGTAATAGGCGGGGAGCTGGCCGTCCCCGACCGGTATCTGCGTTTCGCTGGCGGCCAGGCCGTCCGTCCCGGTGCGGATGGCGGTCTGCGCCCGGGCCACCGCGGCGGTGAACCCGGTCATCAGCGACGTCATCAGGAAGGTGCGGCGGGTGGGGGGCATCATGGCTCCTGGTCTGGTCGGTGCGGCGCGATACTAGAGCACTTCCCGATCCGGTCGGATCGGTAGTAGTGCTCTATGTCTTTGTTTTCTAGAGCAACCTTATCCGATCGAGTAATTCCATTCGATCCGATGTTGCTCTAGGCTGGGCAGGCGCCGGAAGAGCGCGAAACCCTGGGAGACCAATCGTGCATATCCATCCGATAGGGAGGTTTGCGGCGGCCCTCGCCTGCGCCGCGCCCATCACCGCACATGCGTCGGTGCTGCTGGTCGGCAGCTACCACGGCGTGGCAGGCGGCTTTACGACGATCCAGGCCGCAGTGGCGGCTGCCAAGCCCGGCGACTGGATACTTGTGGGACCTGGCGACTACCACGAACAGGCAACGGCGAATGCAGGCGTGTTCATCACCACGCACAATCTCCATCTGCGCGGCATGGACCGCAACGCCGTCGTGGTGGATGGCACGGCGCCGGGTTCGCGGGCCTGCAGCGCGCGTCCGCAAGATCAGGTGAGCGGGCCGGCCGGGGGACGCAACGGCATCGTCGTCGAGAAAACCTTCGGCGTCTCGATCGAGAACCTGACCGCCTGCAATTACCTGTCGGATCCGGGCGGCGCCGGCGGCAACGAGATTTGGTGGAATGGCGGTGACGGCAGTGGCGTGATCGGGCTGAGCAGCTGGTATGGCGCTTATCTCACGGCCAGCTCCACGGTGGCCAAGACCGATACCGGCGCGGTGCCGCAATACGGGATTTTTGTCAGCAACGCGAACGGGCCGGGCCGCATCGAGTACTCCTATGCCAGCAACATGGCCAACTCGGCGTTCTATGTCGGTGCTTGCCGCGACTGCAACGCCGTTCTCAGCCATGTCGTCGCGGAGAACAGCGCGCTCGGCTATTCCGGCACCAATGCAGGCGGACACTTGCGACTGGAAGATTCCGAGTGGGCCCATAACCGCGTGGGCATCGTGCCCAGTTCGCTGGCCAATGACGACCCGCCCTCGCCGCAAGACGGATCCTGCCCGAACGACACGGCGAAATCGTGCACGCTGATCCAGCGGAACTATGTGCACGACAACAACAACCCGAACACGCCCTACTCGCTGGGCAATTTCGGGCCACCTGTCGGTACCGGCATCGAGCTGACAGGTAGCCGCAACGACACCGTGCGCAACAATCTCGTCACCCGCAACGGCGCGTGGGGAATCCTGGTCAACGACTACGCCGACCCTACCCCGCCCGCGATCCCGACCTATTGTCAGGGCGGCATCGTGAATTTCCAGACGCCAGCCCCGTACGACCAGCTACTGGGGGCGGTCGTGCCATGCTATTTCTATGCCTACGGCAACCGCGTTTACGGAAATTTCCTGTCGCACAATGGATTTTTCGGCAATGTGACGAACGGCGATCTGGCCAACCTGGCTTTGCCGCAGAGCGCGAGCAACTGCTACTTCAATAATACGGACCCGAAAACCGGCGCACCCAGTTCCGCCCCGCTGAGTTTGCAGACACGCTGCAGCGCGGCGTGGAACCCCGATACCGGTCAGCTGGTCACGTTGTTCGAACAGGTGCTGTGCGATGCGTTCGGGCCAGGCTCGGGTCTGTGCTCGGGGCCGGGATACCCGCAAACGACGGCGCCACGGACGATCCCGATCCCGATTCAGGCCGGGCTGACCGATCCGTGCGCCGGCGTGCCAGCCAACAACTGGTGTCCGGCAAACGTGAGGCGCTGACAACAATCCACGCGGTAGCCGGCGGTCAGCCGGCTACCGCGTGTTGCGGCGCAATCTCGCTGTGCATCGCCGCCTTCAGGTTGGCGTCAATGCGCGCCAAAAAGTCCTGGGTGTTCATCCAGGGCGCCTTGGGGTCTATCAGAATGGCCAAGTCCTTGGTCATCGCGCCCGACTCGACGGTTTCGATGCACACCCGCTCCAATGTTTCGGCGAAGGCGGTGACGTCGGGCGTGTTGTCGAAGCGGCCACGATAGATCAGGCCGCGCGTCCAGGCAAAAATCGATGCAATGGGATTGGTGCTGGTCTCGCGTCCGCGCTGGTGTTCGCGGTAGTGGCGGGTGACGGTGCCGTGCGCCGCCTCGCTCTCCACCGTGCGCCCGTCAGGACTTATCAACACGGACGTCATCAGGCCGAGCGACCCAAAGCCCTGCGCCACGATGTCGCTTTGCACGTCGCCGTCGTAATTCTTGCAGGCCCACAAATAGCCGCCCGACCATTTGAGCGCGGAGGCCACCATGTCGTCGATCAGGCGATGCTCGTAGGTCAGCCCGTGCTTGTCGAAGCGTGGGCGGAATTCGCTGTCGAAGATCTCTTGGAACACGTCCTTGAACATGCCGTCATAGGCTTTCAGGATCGTGTTCTTGGTCGAGAGATAGACCGGGTAATCGCGCGCTAGCCCGTAGTTGAAACTGGCGCGCGCAAAACCCTCGATCGAGGCGCGTGTGTTGTGCTGGCCCATGGCGACGCCCGGACCTTTGAAATCGTGCACGTCGTAAACGATGCTTTCCGAGCCGTCCGCCGGTTCGTAGACGAGCGAAACGCGGCCGGGACCAGGGATCTTCGCCTCTGCCGCGCGATAGATGTCGCCATAGGCGTGGCGTCCAATAACGATGGGTTTGGTCCAATGCGGCACCAGGCGAGGCACGTTGGCGCAGATGATCGGTTCGCGAAAAATGGTGCCGTCGAGGATGTTGCGTATGGTGCCGTTGGGACTGCGCCACATGCGCTTCAGCCCGAACTCCTGCACGCGAGCCTCGTCCGGCGTGATCGTCGCGCATTTCACGCCCACGCCGTACAATTTTATCGCGTTGGCAGCGTCCACCGTGACATGGTCGTCTGTCTGGTCACGATATTCTATGCCCAGATCGTAGTACTTCAAGTCGATATCGAGATAAGGCAGGATCAGCTTGTCCTTGATGAATCCCCAGATGATCCGGGTCATCTCGTCGCCGTCCAACTCGACCAGCGGTGTTTTTACTTTGATCTTCGGCATCGTCACTCCTGCGTACGGCGCGGAGGTGGTTTGCCCGGCGCGGGGCGGCCGGACAAGCACGTGCGGAGCGGCTCAGCCTGTCGTGATCGTCAGGCGGACTTGGCTTGCAGACGCTGTGCCGGCGGCGCGGGGATCAGCGATGGGGCAAGCACAAAACCTACCTCGCCGCTGATGCGCTCGGCCGCCTGGCTGATGTAGCCGCGGAAGTGGCTCCATTCGGGCGAATTGAAGCTGCGTATGTCGTAGCTGCGCTGGGCCTGGGCGGTGATGCGGAACTCCGCGAACTCGGCGCCGTCCACCGGCACCGGCGGGCTCGGTAAAGCGAGCAGCGCAGGATCCTTGGACACCCAAAGCTCGTGGACGTCGTGGGCCAGGCGCTGCACGTGGTCCATGCCCGCCTCGAAGCTGGGCTGGATTTCGTAGGCGGCAGCCATCGGGTTCCAGACTTCGAACACATAGTCGGCCGGCGGGCGGCGCTGTTCGAAGCGGGTGATCCTGAGGGAGGGTTGGGACAAGGTCAAAAACTCCTGGATCGGCCGGCGCCAGGCCTACCTGGCCTCAGGACGGTCTGGGCCCAGGACGATCTGGCGCTACCGTCCTGCGGCATGCGCGGCGGCAAATGGGCGGAGGCGGCTTATGCCAGCGCGAAGATGGCTGTGGCAAGGCATATCGCAGCACGTAGTGCGGCGCATGGCGCCGCGCTACGCAATCCTGTCATGCGGACCGCGACCGGGAGGCCGCGGACCAGCTCAGGTGTTGAGCAACTCCTTGACCGCCTTCGCCGGGATGAAGGTCAGCTTGCGGGCAGCCGCAATGTCGATCGTCTCGCCGGTCGCGGGATTGCGGCCCTGGCGGGCCGGGACGTCCTTCACCTTGAACTGCCCAAAGCCGGCCATCGCGACCGAATCTCCACCCTTTGCCGCTTCCGTAATGGCCGATGTCATGGCTTCCACGGCTTTTTTCGCCTTGGCCTTTTCGATGCCGGCGGTGGTGGCGATATGTTCGATCAGTTCGGCGTTGTTCATGGTGTGCGAATCCCTGGCGTTCCGGGCACACAGAGCACGGGCGGCCGTTTCTGTCACGCCCAGAGTGGCAGGCCCCTTTGCGCAAATGCCGCGAATGCGGTCCAAACTGCGCACGCATTCAGGGAGCGACCATGCCGCGCGATCCGTATCCGTTCGCCGCCATCACCGGACAGGAGGAGATGAAGCGCGCACTGATGATCGCGGCCATCGATCCCACGCTGGGCGGCGTGCTGGTGATGGGAGACCGCGGCACGGGTAAATCCACCGCCGTGCGCGCCCTGGCCGCGGTGCTGCCGCCGACGCAGGCCGTGCAGGGGTGCCGATACGGGTGCGATCCCGTGGGCATCCTGTGCAGTGAGTGCCAGGACAGGCCGGCACCGCTGCCCATTGAGATGCGTCCGGTGCCGGTTGTCGACCTGCCGCTGGGGGCGACGGAGGACCGGGTGGTCGGAGCGCTCGACCTCGAGCGGGCGCTCACAAGAGGTGAGCGGGCGTTCGAGCCAGGTCTGCTGGCGCGGGCGAACCGGGGCTTTCTGTATGTCGACGAGGTGAACCTGCTGGAGGACCATCTGGTCGATCTGCTGATCGACGTGGCCGCCTCGGGCGAGAACGTGGTGGAGCGTGAAGGCTTGAGCGTGCGCCACCCTGCCCGCTTCGTGCTGGTCGGCAGCGGCAACCCCGAAGAAGGAGAGCTCAGGCCGCAGCTGCTGGACCGCTTCGGCCTGTCCGTGGAAGTGACGACACCGGGCGACATCTCGTCTCGGATCGAGATCGTGCGGCGGCGCGATGCGTACGATCGTGACCCAGCCACCTTCGCCGCCACCTGGGCCCCGGAAACGACAAAGCTGCGCCAGCGGATCGAGGCCGCGCGCTCGCTGCTGGCCGGCATGACGGTGCCGGACGACGTGCTGGAACATGCGGCGCGCCTGTGCATGTCGCTGGGCACGGACGGGCTGCGCGCGGAACTTACCCTGTTGCGAGCCGCGCGCGCGCTGGCCTGCCTGGAGGGGGCGGCGGAAGCTGGCGTGGATCACGTGGAGCGCATGGCGCCGTCCGCGCTGCGGCACCGGCTGCGTCGCGACCCCCTGGACGAATCGGGTTCGACGGCGCGTGTCGCCCGCGCGATCGCCGGGATGGGAGCGGCGGCGAGTAAGACATTCGGCGCGGCGGCATGACGCCGGCGGAGATGTTCGCCGACGCGCTCCAGGCTGCGTCGCTTTTGGCCATCGATCCGGTGGGACTGGGCGGCATGGCCATCCGGGCGCAGGCCGGGCCGGTGCGCGAGCGTTTTCTGGAGGCACTGCCCGGCCCGCGCCGCCGCCTGCCGGCGGGTATCGCCGACGACGCGCTGCTGGGCGGGCTGGATCTGGGCGCGACACTGCAGGCGGGCCGGCCGCTTCGCACGCGCGGGCTGCTGGCCGACGCGCAGGGCTGCACGCTGTGGGCGGCCATGGCCGAGCGCATGACCGCCAGCCTGGCCGCCCGGCTCTGCGCCGCGATCGATGAGGGAGCGGGGTTCGCGTTGGTCGCCCTGGACGAGGGCGCGAACGAGGATGAAAGGGCGAGCGCCGCGCTGCTGGATCGGCTCGCCTTCCATGTCGATCTTTCCGAGATCGGTCACCGGGATACGCGCACCGTGGAGGCGACGGTTCCGGATGGCCCGCGCGCGTCCCTGTCCGGCATCGGTGTTGAGGACGGCGTCATCGACGCGCTGTGCGGCGCCGCCCTCTCCCTGGGTGTCTGGTCGCCACGCGCCCCGTTGCTGGCCGTGCGGGCGGCGCGGGCGGTCGCCGCACGCGGCGGCCGTGCCTCCGCGACACTGGAGGATGCGGCGGTGGCAGCCCGCCTGGTGCTGGCGCCGCGCGCGACCATGGTGCCGCAGGATAGCGCGCCGGACCGCGAGCCGGAGCCGCCCGACGAGGCCCCGCGCGAGGGAACGTCCGACAGCGATACCGACACCACCAACCTGTCGGATGCGACCGAGATCGTGCTGGAGGCGGCGCGTGCAGCCTTGCCGGCCGACCTGCTGGCCCGGTTGCACGCGAGGGGCGGACTGGGGCCGCAAAAAAGCCAGGGTGCCGCGGGGGTCAAGCGGCGCGGCAATGCGCGTGGCCGCCCGGTCGGTGTGCGCGCGGGCATGCCGGGTGCTGGCGCGCGGCTTAACCTTATAGAGACGCTCCGTGCGGCCGCCCCCTGGCAACGCTTGCGCGCTCACCCGGAACATGGCGGACCGGCGCTGCGTCGCGAGGATTTTCGCATCGTTCGCACCGAAACACCCGACCGCAGCACCACGATTTTCCTGGTGGACGCGTCCGGTTCGTCCGCCATCAACCGGCTCGCGGAGGCCAAGGGCGCGGTCGAATTGCTGCTGGCTGACTGCTATCGGCGGCGCGACGAGGTGGCGGTCGTTTCGTTTCGCGGCCAGGGCGCGCAACTGCTGCTACCGCCGACCCGCTCGCTGGTGCGCGCGCGGCGCAGCCTGGCGGGGCTGCCGGGCGGGGGCGGCACGCCGCTGGCGGCCGGGCTGGATGCGGGCGTCGCGCTGGCCGAGCAGGTGCGCCGCGCGGGGGCGACACCGACGCTGGTGCTGCTGACCGACGGCCGCGGCAACATCACCCGGGCCGGCGGTCCTGGCCGTGCCCAGGCACGCGAGGAAGCGCTGGCCGCCTCGCGGCGTGTACGCGCGGGCGGCTTCGCGGCCCTCGTTCTCGACACGGCACCACGGCCGGCGCCGGAGGCGGCGGCGTTAGCGGCGGCCATGGGCGCGCGCTACGTCCCGATGCCATATCCCAGTGCGGCCGGCCTATCGAATGCCGTCCGGGGCGCGGCTTGACGCCCCCAGCCGAGTGGGCGGCCGCCACTAACTGGCCCAACCGCGACCACAGCCGTTTCTTGCGCGCCGGGGGGGTGGATTGGCACGTGCAAGTGGCGGGCAGCGGACCCGCGCTGCTGCTGGTGCACGGAACGGGCGCCTCCACCCATTCCTGGCGCGACATCTTTCCGAAATTGGCTGCCCAATTCACGGTGATCGCACCCGACTTGCCCGGCCACGGGTTTTCGCGCGTCGGCGGCCGGCACGCGCTGTCCCTGCCGGCCATGGCGCGCGATCTGGGAGCGCTGCTGCGCGATCTCGGCACAGCACCGGTGCTGGTGGCCGGTCATTCGGCGGGGGCGCCGATCCTGGCCCGCATGTGCCTGGACGGGCTGATGTCGCCCGCCGGGCTGGTCAGCTTCAACGGCGCGTTCATGCCGTTGGGCGGCCCCGCCGGCCAGGTGTTCGCGCCGCTGGCCCGGCTGTTGGTCGGGCTACCGGTGCTGCCCGAGATTTTCGCCTGGCGCGCCCGCGACCCGCGCGTAGTCAACCAATTGCTGACCGGCACCGGCTCGCGCCTGGATGCGACGGGGGTCGCGCTCTACGCCCAGCTCGTGCGCAACCCAGGACACGCGGCGGCCGCCCTGCGCATGATGGCGAGTTGGGACCTGCCGCCGTTGGTGCGCGACCTGCCGCGCCTGGCCCCCCGCCTGCTGCTGGTGGTGGGCGACCGCGACCTGGCGATTCCGCCCGCGGATGCCGCGCGCGTGGCCGCTCTGGTGCCAGGGGCACGCGTGGTCACCTGGCCGGGCCTGGGTCATCTTGCCCACGAGGAGGACTCTGCGAGAACCGTGACGCTGATCGAGGATTTTGCCCGCGAGCTGGTGGTGCTGTGAGTGGGCTGCTGGCCCATGGGCGGGTGCTCGATTTCATCATCGCCGGCATGGTGTTCGAGGGTCTTGGCCTGACGGTGTTGTTCCGACTGCACGGCCGCGGCGTGCCGCCCAGGGCGCTGTTGCCGAATTTGGTGTCCGGAGCGTGCCTTCTTGTCGCGATGCGGCTGGCCTTGTCGGGCCAATGGTGGGGGTTTGTTGCGGCGGGACTGCTGGGCGCGCTGCTCATGCACTTGCTCGATCTGCGGCTGCGCTGGGTGGCTACTGGACAGTGATCAAGACCGGTGCGGAGGTGACGGGCGCCAATGGCAAGCGGAGCTGGATCCGGTGTTCGCCGGGTGAAAGTTGCCAACTGACCGGCGCGTCGGCGGCGGCGGTGGCCAGCGGTGCGCCATCAACCAGCCAGGTCACCTGGCGCACGCCTTCGGGCACGGACGCGCGCAGTGCCAGGCGATCCATCACCGGCGGCAGCTCGGGGTTGCGCCAGATTCGACTTCCCGAGGAAGGCTGAACGATACGCAGAAGCGGTGCCACGGCGCGAACCGCCTCGCGCTGTTCCGCCTCAATCGGGGCGAGATCGCCGGCGAGCAGGTCGCTACGGTTCAGCCCATGCAGCCGCAACAGCACCGATTGCACCAGCCTAGCCGCCGAGCGGGCGCCGCTGATCTGGGCCATGGGAGCCGCGTCCGGCCGGCCGACCCAGGCACCGATCAGCAGATCGCGCGACCAGGCGACCGCCCAGGCATCGCGATACCCTTGCGACGTGCCCGTCTTGCAGGCAACCGGCAGCGGATACTCGGTCGAGCCGTAGCGCGGAAAACTTGGCAGCCGCGCCATCGGGTCGCTGAGGAAACGGGTGACCAGGCGTGCGGCCCAGGTCGACATGATCGCCCGGGCCGGCGTTGCCGGCGCGGTGTCCAGCCAGCGGAGCGGCCGGTAGCGGCCGCTGTCGGCGAGCGCCGCATAGGCGCGCACCACGCGTTCGAGCGTGGTGGGTGCGGCCCCGATCGCCAGGCCTAGCCCGTAGTTCTGGGCGGGGGGCGCATCGGCATCGTGCAAGCCAAGCGTGGCCAGATAGGCGAAACCCTGGTCCAGCCCGAGCCGGCGCAGCAGGGCGGCGGCGGGCACGTTTCGGGAGTTGGCCAGCGCCTGGGACGGGCTGAGCGCGCCCAAAAAAGCGTGGTCGGCATTGGCGATGCCTGGCGCCTGGTCCTGTGCATCGAGAACAACATCGTCGGGCCGCAGCACACCGCGGTCGAGCGCCAGGGCATAGAAAAACGGCTTTTCGGTGCTGCCCGGCGAACGCGGGACGCTGAGAAAGTCGAGCGCGCGGCCAGGGTTTCTCGGCACGGAGCCCACAGCCGCCAGCACCCGGTTCGATCCGCGCGCCACCACCATCAGCGCCGATTGCTGCGCGCCGAAATTGCGCCATTCGCCGAGCTGACGATCCAGCCCCGCCGCGAGGTCGGCCTGCAGCGCGAGGTTGACGGTGGCGTGCAGCACCGGCGCGTCACTTGCGGGCAAGGTGCGCGCCTGCGCCACCAGCCGCAGCACAAGCGGCGTACAGGACGGCCGACGCCACTGCGGGACAGGGTCCGCTGCCTCAAAGGCATGTATTCCGAGGCGGGATAGAGCAAGTGCCGCGCGAGCCGCAGTGCGCGGATCATGTCTTCGTAGGGCCAGGTGCGCGGGCGATTGCGGCACGGCCGCCAGCAGGGCGGCCTGCGAAAAATCGAGGTCGGCGGCGGGGCGCCCGAAATACCACCAGGCGGCGTGGCCGATGCCATGGCTCCCCTGTCCGTACGGCGCCAGCCGCAAGTATTGCGCCAGCACCGCTTCCCGCCCGTAGCGCGCGGTGATGGCCAGGGCGACACCAGCCTCCACCGCCTTGGCCCACAGCGTGCGTGGGCGCGGGTGCTGCATGCGGGCGACCTGCATGGCCAGCGTGGAGGCGCCCCCTGCCCGCCCGCGCCCGGCTGCGCGCGCCCACGCGGCACGTGCCAGCGCCAGGGGATCGACGCCGGGGTGCCACCAGAACCGCCGATCCTCCAGCGCCAGCGTGGCGGCGACCACGCGGGGCGGCGGGGGCACGACCCAGTAGCCATACTCGGTGCGGCCATCTGTCAGATGGCCGACCTGGGTGATGAATAGGCCGGTGCTATCCAGCACGATCGAGGTAGGGGTAGGGGCGGTAAGGTGGGCGTCGGCCGCGACACGGTCGGCCCAGATGGCGAGAGGGAGGAGGGCGAGTGAAAGGCAGGTTGCGAGTCTAGCACCTGGCCGGATGGAAGAAGTCATTGCCTTGCCCGAGCTTGTCCCGGGCATCCACGCCGGTGTGCAGGCCAATCGTTCGTCGACCTATGCGGCATCGCGTGCCGGCCGGAAACGGCTGGGGCGTCCCAGCGTGTGGATACCCGGGACGGGCCCGCACGAGGGGAGTTTTTCTTTATCATTTTGGATCAATGACGATCCGCACGCCGGCCGAGTTGCCCGACACGCCCGGCCTGTACAACGCCTCGGCCACCGCCGGCGGTGCGGTGAAGGTGCCCGCAAACGTAGCGCGCAGGCGATTACGCAGGGTGGCGGTGCCGCGCGGGAACGTCAGCCACACGCCGAAAAACTCGTCGTCGCCGTATTTCGCGTAGGCGGGCGGCGGTGTCGGCGGGGCGGAGGGTGTAGCGTCGGCGGTCGCCGTGGCCAGGGCGGGGTTCAGCGGCTCCAGCCCGGCGGCAATCGGAGCGTGCAGCGCGATGTTGCTGCGGTCTTCAAGGCTTTCGAGGTCGTCGGACTCCTCGACGATGTCGCCTATGCGCAGGTGGATGGCGCCGTCGGGGCCGGAGCCGATGCGGGCCAACGGATGCCCCTCCTGCACGCGATAAAAAACGCGGTTGACCACTAGCCCGTCCTGTCGGGCGGACGCCTGCGCGCCAGGCTGCACGGGCACGCCGTCGGTGCTGGCCAGAACGGCCACATGGCCCGTGCCGATGGATGAAGCCACCTGCACGTGGGACGCGCCCTGCTGCGAGCTGCGTGCCTGGGCCAGCGGCGTCGCCCCGTCCAGTATCCCGCTGACGAGCTGGTCGGGCATCTGGATCGAGACTGGCACCGGGGCGTTCGGGGCGCGCCACGTGCTGGCCAGGGCGCGCAGAGCGGCGGAGGTGGCGTAGGTGCTGCCCCAGCCTTGCCCATCCGCCAGCCCCACCAGGCCCGCGCGCAGCACATTTTTCCGGGGGTCGTCCGGCGTGACGATGGACACAGCCCGCAGAACCGCAGCCAGGCTCGCAGTTTCAGACGGCAGGATGGCGTCAGTGGCAACCTCGTCGCGCAGACCGCCATATTCGGGGTGGCCTTGTCGGCTCAGGATGTTCACGCGGGACCAGAGCACGTCCATCACCTCAGCCACGAGGCGAGGGTCGGCCTGTTTCAGCCGGCTGAGTGCCGCGGCGATGTAGGCGACGCCTCGCGTCGGCAGAAGCTGGGCGCGGCGGGCCAGCTCGTCGGCGTAGGACGAATTGATCTGCCCCGCATCCGCGAGCGCCGCCAAGGCGTCCACCCGTTCGAACAATTCGTAGCCGCTCATCACGTGCGGGTAATCCGAGCGCAGCGAGGCGGTCAGAACAATAGCAAAATGATCCGCCATAGCGCGGTCCACCGGCAGACCGGCGCGACCGGCGGCGACCAACAGGCGGTAGGCGTCGGCGGTGAACCAGATGGCGCCGGGGATGCCGGGCCAGAGGGCGACCCTCCCGTCCTCATCGGTGGCGCGTTTGATCTGGGCGATCGCCGCGGCGACGTCCCCGGCGACACGATTCTCGCAGCCCGGCCGCGTCGATTAGCGGGGTGAACGGCAGCAGCGCCAGCTCGGCATTGGCCAGGGCCATGGACTGCTCAGGGCCGAGCGCGGGATCCCGGGTGAGCAGGTCGATGCCGGCCAGCAAACGCACCAGCTCCGGGTCGGTGGCGACGGTGACGCGCCGCTGATACATGCCCACGCGCATGGACTCGGCAGATGGCGGGATGTCGAGCGGGCCGGCGCCGGCGGTCAGCAGCGTGCGCCGGTATTCCATCTGCCGGTCCGGGCGGATCGGCAGGTCGATCTGCACCGCATCGCCTACACCGTCGACGCTGCGCTGCGCCACAAGCTTTACGCGGGCGCTGGTGGTGCCGATCGGCGGGTCGGGGACGCTGACCTCCGTGTCGATGCGGGCCGGATGGCTGCCGTCCCACGCAAATTGTTGCGCCGCCGGGCCCTCGATGCGCAGGTGGTCGACCGCGATTTGCGCCCGCCCTGCCCCGCCCGGACCTTCGACCACACGGGCGATCAGCCCGGCCTGGAACGTATCGCCGGGGCGCACGAAGCGTGGCAGGGCGGCCTGGGCTACCACCGGCAGGCGCACGCGCAGCTCGCCGGTGCCGTAGCCGAATCGGTCGGGGCCGGCGATCGCCTTGGCGCGCAGCATGAACACGGTTAGCGAGTCGGGGAGTTGCACGTGCAGGCGTGCCACGCCGTCCCGGCCGACCTGGACGCGCGGGGCGTAGAACGGCACCGGGGTGAAGTTCTTGCGGACGGTGATGTTGGCCAGGCCGTGATCCCCGTGCTCATCGCCGCCGGGGTCCTCGTTCAGCTTAAGCACGCCGAGCGCCATGTTGCGCGTGTCGCGCGCCACCATGCGGATGGGGCGATCGACAATGAAGGCGGGCAGTGGGTTGAGCGGCTGCTCGCGCGCCAGTGAGAGCACGGCCTGATCGACGAGCCAAACCGTCGCCTCTCCCGCCAGCGGCGCGCCGTGGCCATCCGCCAGATGCAGCGTCATGTCGATCGCCTGGCCGGGGCGTGCCTCCGCCGGTGCCTCGAACCGGGCATTCACCGTCTGGTCCACCGGCGTGACGTTCAGCCATACCGTGCCGGCCACCGTCGCCGGCTTGCCCTGATCGAAGGGGCTTGACGACGCCTCGCCCGGCAGGCGGCCGCGCATGACCAGCGCGTGCACGGCCAGGCGCGGCGCCATCTCCTTGCGCAGCGTCACGGTATACCGCCCGAAACCATGCACAATATCGATCCAGTCGGTGCGGAAACGCCCTTCGGGTTCCTCCACCACCATCAGCGCGCGGCCGGTCTGGAACGGACTTTCCACCAGCACCTGGGCGCTCTGGCCCGGATCGTATTTCGCGTGGTCCGGCGTCAGCGTGACGATTTGCGACGGCGGGCGGGACCAGGTGACCGGGGTGCCACCGGCCATGAACAGGTCGACGCGCACTTTCTGAACCCGGCCGACCCGGTCCGCCGCCTCCAACTCGACCAAATAGACGCCCGCATCGGGCACGGAGAAATGCGCCGGCAGCGGGTCGGCGCCGGCGGTCACGTGCCGTTCCTCGACGACCTGGTCCAGCACCTGCGTCTCGTATTTCGCTGAGCCTTGCGAGAAGTCGCTGGCTTGGAGGATGGAATTCCATTGCCGGTGGATCAGCCGAACGACCAATTTCTGGCCCGCGGCCGCGTGGCCCTCGCCATCCAGCGCCAGCAGTTGGGCGTCGATTGCGCCCGGCTTTTCGATGTAGCGCGGTGTTTTAACCCCCAGCACGAAAGGTGGCAGGGCGGTGACGCGCTGCGTGCCGCGCACCTGCATGTCGTCGTCGCCGGTGACCGTGGCCTCGACCAGATATTCGCGGGGCTGGGCGGTCGGTTCCAGCGTCGGGTCCAGGGTTAGTTTCGCCCCGCCGCCCGCATCGGTCTTTTCCGTGCGGGTCAGGACGGGGGTGGAGCGGAAGGCGGCGTCGCCGGAAAAACGGCTATCGCTGCTGAACAAAAAACCTTCGCGGCCGGGAGGCGACCAGACGAACGGTTCCTGTGTCGCGCGCCACAGCACCGGGCGGTCGGACAG
Organism: uncultured Alphaproteobacteria bacterium; assembly: GCA_963850605.1. GTDB lineage: Bacteria > Pseudomonadota > Alphaproteobacteria > Acetobacterales > Acetobacteraceae > BOG-908. Next base: position 156,963 of record CAWKLX010000007.1, read on the forward strand.
CGTGCCGCCGGCGAAGAAGCGGGCGGCGAGATTGACCTCGAACGGCGCATCCAGGCGGGCGCGGGAGGGCGCGTTCAACACCACCTCGAAAGTTGGCAGGCGGTAGGCCTCCTTCTTGACGGTCATGCTGCCGCACGCGGCGCGGCCCTTCGGCTCCCACGCGATGCTGTAGTCGCCGGTAGCCGTGGTTTTGGCATCGAAGCGCACATGGAAGCCGCCGACCTCGTCCAGGGGCGCGGGCAGGCGCCACTGCTGATCGCCTGGGCCGCTGACCACCACCTCACCCGGGCCGGAGGCATAGGTGAGAGTGCCGCGGTCCCAGGTGCGGATGATGCCGGCGATCAGCACCGGCTCCTCCGGGCGGTAGATCGGGCGCTCGGTGAACACGTGGCATTGCGTTTGCGGCGGTGGGCGCCGGACGCTCGGGCTGTGGGCCAGCCATTCGAGCCATGCGCCGCCGGCGTCCGACCATAGGCCCTCCGCATAACGTGGAATGCGGCCGGCCAGCGGGTCCAGCACCAGCGTATCCGTGCCTTTGGCGACGACCACGCGGCTTAAATGGGCGTCCTGGCCGTAGCGGCCGGACATCAGTGGTGCCGGGAACACCCAGGCGCCATTGGCGTCAGTCGTCCCGTGCGCGAGCGTGATGAAGCGGGCGTCGCGCGTGCCCTCCAACCTGATGTCCGCGCCGGCCACCGGGCGGGCGGTGGCCAGCGACGTGACGTAGAACCGGACCTGGTCGGCTTCCTCCACGCTGGTAACCGACAGATCGGTCACCTGCACGCGCATCCATTGGCGCAGGCCGCCATCGGTACGTCGCAGGCCCAGCAGGTAGGTGCCGGGCTGGCGCGGGCCGGCGATGCGGGCGAGTTCGCCGCTGAGATCCAGGCCGAATTTCGTATCGACCCCGCCCTGGTGGATCGGCAGGCCGACGAGTTCGCTGATTGCGGGCGTGCCGAGGGCCTGGATGCGCGCCGCCATCGCGCTGCCCGCGATCGGGCCGGGGTCGGCGAAGGCCTTCGGCTCGCGGCCAGGCAGCGGCGGCGGGTCGGCGTCGCGAGTAGCCAGGCCGGCGCGCGGGAACGGCCAGAAATCGCGCGACAGCGGATCGAGGGGGACGATCCGCACGTCGGCGTGGTCGTACCCGTGGCCCCGCACCGGCACCATTTGCGGACCCAGGCGTTCGGCGATGCCTTGCGCGGCGTCCCATGCGAGTGCGGGCTGCCCGGCCTGAAACGCGAATTTTTCACTGATCGGATCCGCGAGCGTGCGTCCGGCGGCGTCGCGCAAGGTGCCTGCGGAGACGGCCAGCGTATAGATCTGTGCCAGCGGCGAACTTGCCGGAGATCGACAGCACGCTGCCGGATATGCCGACGGCCAGATCGTCCGCCGGCGGCGTCAGGCGCAAAGCCTGCCGGGCTGCCACGATATCCAGGCTCGCGGGCGGGGCGGTGAACGCCAGATCGAGCGTACGCGGGCCACGTGAGGCGGCGTCGGGCTGGCATTGCAGGACGTCGTCGCTTGACCGGCCGGTGTAGCTGCCGCCGCACGAGACACTGGTCACGGTGAACGGAACGGCGCTGTGCAGAGCGAGGGTGAAGGTCGGGTCGTCCAGGCCAGGCTCGTCGGACAGGCGCAAATGCAGGGTAGCGATTCGTCCGTCCGGCACCGGGTGGCGGAGCGCGAACAGGTAGGTTTGGCGATCGGACCGGCTGCCCCGCTCCTGCGCGGTGATCGAAAAATCGGCGGCGGTCAGCGTCTGGTGCCCACTCTCCGCCACGCCCGGCTGGGGTGCGAGTTCTATGGTGGTCAGCCTGGCGAGCGCCGCTTCATCGACGGGAGTCGAAAAACTCAGGGCGACGCTGTCCAGCCCACCTATGCCTGCCGGAGAATCGTCGGGGCCGGCGGCAACCGGCATGGGCAGCAGCGGCACAAGTCTTTTCGCGATGTCGCCAACGGTGATCGTCTCGCGCCGCAGCGGCGTCCAGGGTTCGGCCGGGCGGAATTGCAGGGTGCGCGGGCCGAGCCAGGTCCATGCGCCGGGCGGGGCCGGGTCCAGCGCCACAATCCGGCCGGGCACATCTTCGGGTCCGCCCGCTTGCGGGCCGCGATCCTGGTCGAACAGCACGGTGATGGGATCCCATTCGCGCAGAAAGCGGTCGGGCAGCACGTGAGCGCCGTCCGCCCGATGCAGCCGGTCCAGCACGGGCGGCACCTGCGCCAAGGCCGCGCCTACGCCGAGCGCGATGGCCAGCAACGCAACGAGCCACGCGATTTTGGCGCTCAAGGCTTGGCACTCCGCAATCCGGCAAGTTCCAGATAGCCGGCCGCCACGTCCTCGGGCGGGCCGTTCGGGCGCGGCACCGTGCCCAGCAGTGCGGGACGGATCGAGGTGGGGGCCTTGTCGGGCGGCACGCGCGCTTCGATGACGTAGTGGCCGGCGTCCAGGTCGCGGAGTTGGGCGTTGCCCTCGCCGATCACATGGCCGGCCGCGTCCAGCAGGCGGACCGCCGCCACGTCCGGATCGGCACGCACGCCGAGGCCTACGCGGGAGGGGTGGGCCAGGGTAAAGGCCCAAGCAACCGAACCGCCAGGCGGCACCAGTACGGTCTCGCCCAACCCCTCGTGAGCGGGGCGCAACGGGTCGGTCCAGAGGGAGAGCGTGCCGGAGAGCGGGCCATCCTGTGCCGGCATCACACGCACAACCACGCTGCCGGGAACAGCGCGATGGAACTCTGCGCCTGCCGCGAACAGTTCCGGCGTGCCGTTGTCCAGGCCGACCAGGACGGGGACAGTCGTTGAGGCATGCAGCAGCACGGGGCCGGATGCCGCGACCGACACTGCCATCGCCGGGCCGCGTAACGGCATCGCCACAGGTGGCCGCGCCGGAATGGGTGCCGGACGCGGCCAGGGGGATGTGCCAGGCGCTTCCAGCCAGAGCACGCTTGCGCCCGGGCCGTAGCTGACCGTCACGCGCGCGCGTCCTGGAGCCGGTGCTACGTCGCGACCCGTCACGACATGCCCGGCCGCATCGCGGACGAGCAAATCCCCTTCGCCCGCCAGCGCGAGGCGGCCGCCTTCGGGAATATCGGCCGGCAGATCGAGGGAACCCGCGGCGCCGTGGAAGGCGGAGAAGACCTGTCCGGCGACCAAGGCGTTCGGCCCGACATGCGGGACAGGCTCGGCCGAAGCTGTCGCCGGCGCATCGCCGAGATTGACCAGCAGCAGGTCTGCCGGCGCGCGCACGCGCCGTGTGACCGGCTGCGACGGCGCCCAGATGCCTCCCGAAGCGTCCAGGAAAGCCGCCATACCGGGCGCCAGCGACACCAGCAGATCGCCGCCGCCATTCGATACGGAGAAACGCTGCGCCGTTTGGGACGGCAGCGTCGTCCCGATCGCGCCCTGCAAGCGGCGCGTGGTCGGCATTGGCAGGTCGTGTGCCTCCACCTCAATACGCGCCGGCGCGTCGCCAGCGGCCAGAACCGGTGCCGCGCCGATGGCCACCGCCGACCGTGGCGCTGCGGCGTCCTGGCTGGACGCCCAGACCGGTTGGCCATCTCCGCTATCTGCGCGCCAGACGGACAGGGTGTCGGGGCTGGTGCGGGACGCCGGCAGCGTGGCATGCGCCCCCGCTGCCAAATCGAGCGTCCACGGCCCGGGCGCCGGAGCGAGCGACACTGCGCCAGAAGCGGGACCGACCAGCCAAAGCGTATCGCCCTGGGGTACGGCGCGCCCCGCATCCAGTTGCGTGGCCGAGTGTCCTGGCCAGCTTGCCTGCAGCAGCCCGGGAGGACCCTGCACCACCGAGATTGCGGGACTTTGGAGAGGCAGCCTCGCCACTGCCAAGCCCAGACCGGCAATCTGCTCGGCGCGCGAGGATGGCGCGTCCGTCAACGCCTGCACGGCAACCCCGAGCGTCATGCCCGGATCGATCGTCCACACGGCCACCCGCCAAGGTGCCGGCGCGGCATCGGCCACGGCGGCAACGAAAGGGGCGGACCCGCTGGATTGCGCCACCTGGCGCCATGCGCCCGAAATGTCCCGGCGTTCGAGCGCCAGAACCACCATGCCACTACCGGCCGAGACGCGCACGCTGGCGGCAAGCAGGCTGCCGGGCAGCGGCTGGGCCACCTCCAATACATGCACGCCGTAGCCGTCGAGACGATGCGCCTGCGCGGCCGGGATCGCGGGAAGGTCGGACGGCAACATCAGGCGGAGAGTCGTGGCTGGCGCTGTCCGTGCACCATGGTCGTCCTCGGTCGGCTCGGCCGTGGGCATGTCGGGGGCGGCCATGTCAGGCACCGGCGAGGGGTCGCCACTCTCGGCCTGGTCTGTAGTCTCAGGCGCGGGCGGGGCGACGTCCGGCGCGACTTTCGACGTGGCGGGCGCCGCGCCCGGCAGCAATTCCACCGTGTAGCGCCCAGCCGGCAGGCGCTGCGACATGACCGTGTTCCAGTCATCTGCCCGCGCGCCGGACCGTGCCAGAACCGTGCCACCAGCCCCGCGCAGCACGGCGCGCACGGGTGCTGCACCTTCGGTGCCAAGCGTCACCACACGGTCTTCGGCGATGGTAAAGGCGTGAGTGGACGGGAGCGAGGCCGGGCGCGGCCGGTCCGGCTGCAACTCCTCGGTGCTCAGCGATACGGTGTAGTCCAGGCGATCGTTGCGTCCTTCCGCGCGCAGCTCCAGCCGCCAATCGCCGGGCGTCAGCTCGCCGCTAAAAAGCTCGCCCACGCGGATCGGGGCGCCGCTTGCGGGTATCAGCAGCCCGTCCATGCCTTCGCCGAGACGCAGATGGGCGTGCGCGGGGCCGGCCAGGCTGAAAATGTATGTGTCGGGGGTGCGGGGCGCCGTGGGCGAGGCCGGCTCGTGCCAGGTGGCGGTCAGTGTCTCGCCACTCGGAAGCTTGTGCGGGCCGTGGCCGATGATGACGGCCCTCGGCAGCACTTCTTCCAGGCGCGCCACCAGGCACGCCGCCGTTGGACCTGGCGTGACCAGCAAACGGTAGCTTCCGGGCTGCAACGGCAGCTCGCGCGCATCGAATTTACCGGGGGCGGTCAGCGGCCAGCCGTCCGCATCGTCCAGCCGCGCCGCGAATTCGTGCGCCTGGCCCAGCAGGGTGAGGCGGTAGCGCCCGGCATGCGCCACCTTAATGGGCAGCAGAACCCCCTGCCCCGCGGCCAGCGTGGCGCGGGCAGTGCCGCCCGGAAGCAGCGTTGGGCCGGGCGGCAGCGGCGCCGGCGTGGCCAGCAGCCCGGCGTGCCCGGCGCTGTCGCTCGCCGTGACGGTCACCCGGTAGTCGCCGGCGCGCAGCCAGGGGGTGAGGCGCGCATTATGGCCCGGGCCGGTGCCGCCATCGGTGGCGACGGTTGGGATGAACGACGTGCCGAGACTTTCCGCGGTGTGTAGCCGGCCCAGCGTCTGGACTTGATACAGCCCGCCTTCGGCCACGTGCAGGGCGAAACTGCGCGGGACCTTGTCCACCATCGTCAGGAAGACGGGGCGGCCAGCCTCGATGCGAGGCAACGCGGCGAGGGGGCGCGGCGCGGGCGGCTTGGCTGGCGGGGGCGGGTCCGCCGCGTACGCCAGCACGATCTCTCGCGGTTCGGACGGCGCCGAGATGGTCGCCCAGGCGCGGCTGGAGTCGTGTGCGATAGTGACTGGCACCGGTGTGGGATCGCCGATCGCACGTGCCTCAAGCCCAGTTCGCGATCCCATGTACACGGGGATGCGCAGCACCTCTCCAGGCATTTGCGCCGCCAGCAGGGGTTCTTCCGCGAGATACACCGGCGCCGGCCGGACCGAGAGTCCGAGAGCGCTCCCCGGGGCGCGCGGCCCATCCAGAACCAAACGCTGTTCGGGCACCAACACCTGTTCGCCGAACGGGATGACCGGATCGGGCCAGTACGGCTTTGCCAGGCCGGGGTCGAGACCAGGCGGGCCGAACGTTACGTCGAGCGCGCCCGCGGCACCGTCGGCCGGCACCAGGGAGAGATCGATCAGGTCGGCCGCCACATCGTAGGTACCGATTGCGGGTCAACGGTTCGGTCGAGCGCCACGCCTGCGGTGCGTAGCGCGAGCTTGCCGCCACGATCGGCCTGGATCAGCAGCGTGGTCGGACCACGCAGGTTAAACCGCGCGCGCCAGGCATGGCCGGGGCCGACATGCGGCACTGTGTCGGCCAGGATGCGGGTTTTCGACCCGACCTCCTGGCGTTGCAGCAGCAGCCCGGGGGGCACCTCGTCCCCGCCCATGCCCTGCGTGGTGGCGGATACCCACCAGTCGCCTGGGCTGGCAAAATTCCGTCCGCTCATACGGCCAAGCACCAGCAGCCTGTAAGGCTGGCCGGCGGTCCCGCGCAGGATCACGCCGCTTCGACGGACAAGATCGACGTGCGGAGATTGCGGCGTAAATCGCAGCGGAGGCAGGGTGAGCACGGCCCACGGCTCGCGGGACCGGCTCTCGATGGCCGCTTGCGCATCGCCTATTGCCAGCGCGACCGGCGCCGATTTCGGCAAGTCGAGCCGGAGCGCGGCCGCCCAGTCCGGCACGGCAAAAATCTCCAGGCCGGATGGGCCCATCGTGCCCGACACCCAGGCGCCGGCCAGGTCTGAGCGACTGCCCGCGCGCAGAAAGCACGGCGTTGATTGATCCCCATCCGCCCAGGTCATCCTTGGGCCGCCATAGGCCGCCACCATGTAGGTGCCTGGCTCCACATCGGCCGCGAGCGTCAGTTCGGTGAGTGGGTGGCCGTGCACCGGCTCGGTTTGCTGGGCCTGTGGCAGGGCATCCACCAGGTCTCGCCCGTCCCGCCAAAGCCGAAGGTCGGCCAGCGCGCGCCCTGATGCGACAACCCGGACATGACCGTCCGGCACGACAAGCCAGAAGCGAAGCTGCTGCATATCGTCCAGGCTGCGCGCGACCGGGTGGCCGTCCGGCGTCAGGGTTTGCAAAGGGGCGGCATCGTGGAACGGCGTGGCGGCCAGGCTTACGCTACCCTGGGCATGGGGCGCCGAGGCAACGCGCAGCTTGTACGTGCCACTGTCCAGCAAGGCGTCCACTCGTCCGTCCCGCACGCCGGGGATGCCGGCCACCTCGCCTGGCCCTGCAAGCTGATCGACGAGCTGGATCGAGGCGCCGCTCGCGCTGTGAGCGGTGAGTGCGAACCGGCCGGGCGCAGTGACGTGCAGCAGGGTGGCGGCGGCATCGTTTGCCGGCAGGGTTGCGGTGTCGAGCTGTGCTGCCGCGTCGGGCGCGCGCGCCGACATCGCAGCCGGCCACGCCGACGCGAACAGCACGAAAAGAAGGAAAATCCGGGACTGCGGCACGGCCCGACCGTCCCACGGTTTCGGGTGCGTATCCAGTGACCGCTGTGTGTCGGGATGCCGCCGTGTTCGGCGCGCCACATCGGCTGTGCGATAGAGAACGATGACCCTGCCCGATCTTCCCGTGAGCGAGGCGCTGCCCGCGCTGCTGGCTGCCCTGGCCGACCGCCCGAACGCCGTGCTGGTCGCCCCGCCGGGCGCCGGCAAGACCACGCTGGTGCCGCTCGCCTTGCTCGATGCGCCCTGGCGCGGGGGCGGGCGTATCGTGGTGCTGGAGCCGCGCCGGCTCGCTGCCCGCGCCGCGGCCACACGCATGGCGCAGCTGCTGGGCGAGGCAGTGGGGCAGACGGCCGGCTATCGCACCCGTCTGGACAGCGCGGTGTCCGACGCCACACGCGTGGAGGTGGTGACCGAGGGCCTGCTGGTTCGCAGGCTGCAACGCGACCCCGGCCTGGACGGGGTGGCCTGCGTCGTTTTCGACGAGGTACACGAGCGCGGCCTGGACGCCGACCTTGCCCTGGCTTTCTGCCTCGACCTGCAGCGCCATCTTCGGCCGGAGCTGCGGTTGCTGGCCATGTCGGCGACAGCCGACGGCGCGCGCCTGTCCACCCTGATGGACGCGCCCGTTATCGAGAGCGCCGGCCGCGCGCATCCGGTCGAGCTGCGGCATGCCGCACGAGACTTGGCCAGCCCGCGGGACCTGCCGCAAGCGGCCGCGCGGGCCGTGGCCGATCTGCTGGCCGAGAAGGTCGGGGACGTTTTGTGTTTCCTGCCGGGCATGGGCGAGATACGGCGCACCGCCGAGGCGCTGGGCCGGACGGATGCGCTGATACTTCCCCTGCACGGCGATCTACCCCTGGCCGAGCAGGATCGCGCGCTGCGCCCTGCCGACCGGCGGCGCGTGGTGCTGGCGACCTCGATTGCGGAAACCTCGCTGACAGTGCCCGGCGTTCGGGCCATCGTGGATGGGGGCTGGCGGCGAATCCCACGGCTGGATGCCTCGACCGGCCTCACGCGGCTCGCCACCGCACGGATCAGCCGGGCGGCTGCCGAGCAGCGGGCCGGACGGGCGGGTCGGGAGGCGCCAGGGGTTGCGGTACAACTCTGGACGCCGGCGCTGCATCGCGGCCTGCCGGCCTTCGACCGTCCCGCGATCTTCGAGGCCGAACTGTCCGGCCTGGCTTTGGACTGCGCCGCCTGGGGTGCCAGCCCCGATACGCTCGCCTTTCCCGACCCGCCGCCCGCCGGTGCGCTGGCCGCTGCCCGCACGCTGCTGCGATCATTGGGCGCGCTGGATGCCGATGGCCGCATCACCAGCCTGGGTCGGCGCATGGCGGAGCTGGGGGCGCACCCTCGGCTAGCGGCCATGATGTTGTCGGCCGGAACCCGGGAAGAGGCGGCGCTGGCCGCCGATCTTGCCGCGCTGCTGGAGGAGCGTGACCCTTTACCGCCCGATGCGGGGGCCGACGTCGCCGCCCGCCTGACAGCGATCGTGCACGGCGCGGCGCGAGCCGATCGCGGCGCGTTGGCCCGTATCCGGCAGGCTGCGGGGCAGTACCGGCGCCGCCTGGGCATACGGGCGGATGCGGCGGGCGAGGCCGGCGCGCTGCTGGCCGCCGCTTTCCCCGACCGCATCGCCCAGCCGCGCGGCGAGCCGGGCGTGTTCCGCCTGTCCGGCGGCGGGGGCGGCAAGCTCCCCAGGAACGACCGATTGGCGCACGAAAAACTGCTGGTGGTGGCGTCGCTGGAGCTAAAGCAAAGCGCGTCGATCAAGTTGGCAGCGCCGCTCGACCCTGCCCGATTGCCCGCGGTGATCGCCGCGCAGGTGACGGAGACGCGGGAGCACGGGTTCGAGCCGGCCAGTGGCACCGTGATCTCCCGCGTGCGGCGGCGCTACGGCGCGCTGGTGCTGGAAGACCGGATGGTGCCGGCCGACCCGGCGGACACGCAAAGTGCCCTGGCCGCCGCGTTCGCCACGCGGCTGGATGCCCTGCCCTGGACCGATGCGTCCCGGCAAATGCAGGCGCGTGCGGCCTTGCTGCGCCAGCTCGACCCGTCGGTGCCCGATATCGGCGATAGCGCGCTGGCTGCCGGGGTGCAGGACTGGCTGGCACCCGCCCTGGCCGGCATGACCAGACTGTCGGATGCAGCGCGTCTGGACATGTCCATGCTGCTCCGCGGCGTTCTGGGCCATCGCGAGGCCACGCGCCTGGACCGCGATCTTCCGTCCAGCCTGGAGTTGCCGGGCGGACGAGCGGCTCTGGATTATACGGGGCCGCTTCCGGTGGTCAGCGCCCGCGCCCAGGCGTTTTACGGCCTGCCCGACACCCCAGTGCTGGCCGGTGGCAGGATCAAGCCGTTGGTGAGCCTGCTCTCGCCGGCTGGCCGGCCCATCGCCATCACCGGCGACTTGGCCGGTTTTTGGCGTGGCGGCTGGGCGGACGTTCTGCGCGACATGCGAGGCCGCTACCCGCGCCACCTCTGGCCAGACGACCCGGCGATGCTGCGGCCTGGACATCACGCTAGAACGGGTTCGCGCTGACGGTAATACTGCGAACCTGCTCTGACCGCTGGTTCGGCGAGCAGCTTCATCAACCAGACTGAGTCCCGTCTGCCTAGTGATGCTTTAACCGGCCTCGGCCATTTCGGCGACCTGCGCGTCCAGCTCGGCCTGCATCACCGATGGCGCGAGCGGCGTGTGCGCCGGATCGTCATCCAGGTCGACGGCGATCTCGCTGGTGAAGTGCAGCGGTCCCGTTGCATTGGCAGTGCCGTGGCCGGCGGCGATGTGCCCGGCTTCCGACGCGGCTTCGCGATAATAGCGCAAGACGTGCACGCGCACCGCACTGGTGCGGCCGCCGCCCGCCGCTTCACGTTCGACGGTCAACATCAGATCGCGCAGATCCACGCCCTCGCGCAGACAAATCTCCCGCAGCGCGTCCCAAACCTCGGGCTCCAGACGCATGCTTGTGCGGCCCGACCCGGCCGTGATGTTTCGATTGACCAGCCTGCTCGCGCTCACTGCCCGACCTCCTCACCCTTAACGAACAGAGTGTAACGTACTTTAACGCTCCGTGAAATGGTCCGGCGGTGCCGTTCTGAAAAAATTCAAGACAAACGCTCGTCTGGTGAGCGCAACAACAGGGAAACTGCATGTAGGCCCGAATTGAACTCATTGGCGAGAAGATCATTCACCATACGGGAGCGTGCGATCCTATTGAGACCGGAAAAGGTTTGCGAGACGATGGTTAATGCATAGTGCGTCTCGCCCCCGTCACGCGCGCCTGCATGGCCGGCATGTCGGCCACTTTCGTCTATCACCTCCAGGACCGACGGATTGAGCGCGGTGCGCAAGACTTGTTCCATGCGGCCTGCGCGGGTCGGTTCTGGGGCAATCTGGTCATTCATCAAGACGTCTCCTGAGCCGGTATGCGGGCTTGCCGGTGGGCGGTGGCACCGCACATAAACGGCGCATGGCTGACCGCACAAACCGCGCACCGCATCGCGCCCGCGCCTACGATCCGGATCCGGCAGCACCCGGCCGTGTGTGCGACATACCCGGTTGTGTGCATGAAGGTCAGTATCGCGCACCGAAATCGCGCGACAGCCTGCGCGACTATTACTGGTTCTGCCTGGAGCATGTGCGCGCGTACAACGCCTCATGGGATTTCTATCGGGGCATGTCGCCCGGGCAGATCGAAGCGCATATGCGCGACGACACCGGCTGGCAGCGCCCGACTTGGCCGCTGGGCCGCTTGGGCGGCGGCATGCCCGAGGAAGACCTGGTCCATGACCGGCTCGACATCCTGGGTGCGGCCGGGATGCGTCAGGGCAGAGGAGCCGACCGTCGTGCGCCGCACGCAGCACCCGTCGATCTGCGTCAGCCGTTGGATACGCTCGGCCTGCACTGGCCCGTGTCGCTGGACCAGGTGAAAACGCGCTACAAGGAACTCGCCAAACGCAACCACCCCGATGCGAATGGCGGTGACCGCGCGGCCGAGGAGCGGTTTAAGGTAATTAACCTGGCCTATGCGCAGGTGCGTTCGCATCTGGCGCCGGAGCACGCAGCGGCAGGCTAGGTTTGGCCGCAGACGGGACCGCGTTACACTGCGCCGCGGATCGGCCACGCAACCTCGGGACCGGTCAAGCCGCTATTTGAGTAAGAGAGGATCGCCTGCCCGATGAACAAGATCGCCGCCGTGCCACCGCAAGCCGCCGACGTGCCCGACACGACCGTGCGCGCCCGCGAGGCGTTCGGCATCGACAGCGAGATGGTGATCCCCGCCTTCAGCCACCGCACCGATCAGGTGCCCGACATCGACAGCACCTACAAATTCGACCGCGAGACCACGCTGGCCATCCTGGCGGGCTTCGCATTCAACCGCCGCGTGATGATCCAGGGCTATCACGGCACCGGCAAGAGCACGCATATCGAGCAGGTGGCGGCCCGGCTGAACTGGCCGTGCATACGCGTGAACCTGGACAGCCACATCAGCCGCATCGACCTGATCGGCAAGGACGCCATAGTCCTCAAGGATGGGAAACAGATCACTGAATTTCGCGAGGGCATCCTGCCCTGGGCGCTGCAGCACCCCTGCGCGCTGGTGTTCGACGAGTACGATGCCGGCCGGCCGGACGTAATGTTCGTCATCCAACGCGTGCTGGAGGTGGAGGGGCGGCTGACGCTGCTCGACCAGAACCGGGTGATCCGCCCGCATCCGGGCTTTCGGCTGTTCGCCACCGCCAATACCGTGGGACTAGGCGACACCACGGGGCTGTATCACGGCACTCAGCAAATCAACCAAGGGCAGATGGACCGCTGGAACATCGTGGCGACACTGAACTACCTGCCTCATGCACAGGAAACGGCGATCGTGCTCGCCAAGATGGGCGTGGACCCGAAAGACACGCCGGCCCGCAAGCAGATCGAAAGCATGGTCGCGCTCGCCGACCTGACCCGGGCCGGCTTCATCAACGGCGACATCTCGACCGTGATGTCCCCGCGCACGGTCATCACCTGGGCCGAAAACTGCAAGATTTTCGGTGACCTGGCCTTTGCGTTTCGCATGACGTTTTTAAACAAATGCGATGAGGCGGAGCGGAGCACGGTGGCGGAGTACTATCAGCGCTGTTTCAACACGGAGCTACCCACAGGGAGTTTGGTGCGACGCGCGATATAAGTTCAGCAATGCGCTGATCGGGCGTGACCCGGTCGCCCACACGCTAAGGCTGCGCAGATATGTCCAGCGTGGGCATAGATTATGGCGAATCGTCCAAACGGAACATTGCATACCGGTGTCACAATCCAGGATGGTCCGATCTGTATGACGCGTTATCCTGAGTCGGCCGCGTCCAGCACCCAAGCACGGAACCGCATGGGTGGCCGGGCCAAGCCCGACCATGACGATCTCTCTTGTGTGGGCAATGAGCAACCCTAAAGACACGCGCAGCGAGGATTTCAAACGCGCCACCGCCGGCGCGTTGCGTGCCATGGCGCAAACGGGCGACGTGCAGGTCGCCTTCCAGCCTGGCCCGACGGGGCTCACAGGCAAGCGCGCGCGACTGCCGGTGCCGACGCGCGCGTTGCCGGCGGCCGAGATGACGCGGCTGCGCGGGGCGGCCGACAGTGCGGCACTGCGGCTGCGCCATCACGACGACGCGGTACACGCAAGCCGCAGCCCGGCCGAGCGCGACGCACGCACGATCTACGACGCGCTGGAACAGGCGCGCGTAGAGATCGTTGGCGGACGTCACATGGCGGGCGTCCAAGCCAATCTGCGCGCGCGGCTGGCCGAGGCGGTGCAGGCGGACGGGCTGGATCGCATGACGCGGCGCGACCAACTGCCGCCATCGCAAGCGCTGGCCCTGCTGGCGCGCGAACGCATGTCGGGCATCTCGTCACCGGACGCGGCGGCCGGTGTGCTCGATCTGTGGCGCGACGCATTGGGCGCGCGCGCGGACGAGGCGTTCGCCGAACTTGCTGCGGCGCAACACGATCAGAACGCGTTTGCGCGCGCCTCAAGAAAGCTGCTGGCGGCACTCGATCTGGCGGAAGCCGAAAGCGATGTCGAGCAGGAGGAGAGTGAAGACAGCAAGGAGGATTCGGGCGAGCAAAGCGGCGCGCAGGATAATTCCCAGGAGTCCGAAGGGCAGCAACAATCCGAAACCGACAGCCCGATGGCCGCCTCGCCCGAAGAAATGGCGGGCGAGCAGTCGCCTGACTCCGCCAGCGATCCAGAGGAGGATGAGGGGTCCATGGCCGAAGGCGAGGACCGCCCCGCCGGACCGCAACCACGTCGCGACCGGCCCGACGAGGACATCGAATCCCAGTATCGCGCCTACACCCGCGCCTTCGACGAAGAGATCGCGGCCGAAGATCTGTGCGATGCCGACGAACTGACGCGCCTGCGCCAGCAGCTCGACCAGCAATTGCAGCATCTGGCCGGTGTTGTCTCGCGCCTGGCCAACCGGCTGCAGCGCCGGCTGATGGCGCAGCAGACCCGCGCCTGGGAATTCGACCTGGAAGAAGGGATGCTGGACGCGGGCAGGCTTGCCCGCGTGATCGTCAACCCGATGCAGTCGCTTTCGTACAAGCATGAGCGGGACACAGAGTTTCGCGACACGGTCGTCACCCTGCTGATCGACAATTCCGGCTCCATGCGCGGCCGGCCGATTACGGTGGCGGCGATGTGCGGCGACATATTGGCGCGCACGCTGGAACGCTGCGCGGTCAAAACCGAGGTGCTGGGCTTTACCACGCGGGCCTGGAAGGGTGGGATGAGCCGCGACCGCTGGGTGCATGACGGCAAGCCGCGCAACCCAGGGCGCCTCAACGATCTTCGCCATATCATCTACAAATCCGCGGACTCGCCGTGGCGGCGATCGCGGAAGAATCTTGGTCTGATGCTGCGTGAGGGCCTGCTCAAGGAGAATATCGACGGCGAGGCCTTGCTCTGGGCGTATCGCCGGCTGATGGCGCGGCCGGAGCACCGTCGCATCCTCATGGTGATCAGCGATGGCGCGCCAGTCGATGACAGCACGCTGTCGATCAATCCCGGCAACTACCTGGAGCGCCATTTGCGCCAGGTGATCCGCGAAATCGAAGGCCGTGACACGGTCGAGCTGATCGCGATCGGCATCGGCCACGACGTCACCCGCTACTATCGCCGCGCGGTCACCATCGTGGATGCCGAAGAGCTGGGTGGTACCATGATGAAGAAGCTCTCGGAATTGTTCGACGAGAGCGCGGCCGAAGCCTGGGTGCGCGCCAGCATCGAGCGGTCCGCCATCATCGCCTGAGAGAGCTTCAAGCCGGCCATGCTACACCGGCGGCCATGCGAACCCTATGGAACTCGCCCGCCCGCAACCTGATTGTTGGCATTTTATTCGTCGGCTGCGTCACGGGCCTGGCCACCGCAGGATATGTTCACGCCGGCTGGCCGGTCGGCGACGCCGTCTACATGACTGTGATGACCGTGTTCACGGTTGGCTATGGCGAGGTGCGGCCGGTTGCCACGCCCGGGTTGCGCACGTTGACGATCGGGCTGATCGTGTTTGGCTGCACCGGCATGATCTTCGTGACCGGCGCGCTGGTGCAGCTGATCACCGCGGCCCAGATACAACAGGCTTTGGGGATGCGGCGCATGAGCGGCGAGATCGACCGCATGACCGATCATGTCGTGATTTGCGGGTTCGGGCGCATCGGCCAGATGCTGGCGCGCGAGCTGTCCGCTGGACGGGCGCGTTTTGTCGTGCTGGAGCGCAGCGAGCAGCGTTGCACGCTGGCGCGGGCGGCTGGTTATTGCGCGCTTTGTGCCGACGCGACGGACGAGGAGGCGCTGACCCGCGCCGGCGTGGCGCGGGCTCGCGTTCTGGCCACCGTGCTTCCGGACGATGCGGCCAATGTGTTCATCACGCTCAGCGCCCGTAGCCTGAATCGCGGGCTTACCATCATCGCGCGGGGTGAGGCCCCGAGCACGGAGGGCAAGCTGCGTCACGCCGGCGCCGACCAGGTGGTGCTACCCGCCCATATCGGCGCCGAGCGTGTGGCCGAACTCATCCTGTTCCCGGGCAGCCAGGGCGCGGCCCGCAGCGCAGACCGCATGCTGCGGGCCGAGGCCGACTTACGGCTGCTCGGGCTGGAACGCGAGGTGGTCGTGGCCGAGCCTGCCAATTTCGCCGGCCTGACAGTAGGCGAGGCAGAGCGGCGCGGCGCCGGCGGTTTCCTGGTCGTGGCCATCGAGCGTCAGGACCAGCCGGACGTGCTCCGTCCGGGCAGCGAGATCGGCATCGCTGCGGGTGACGGCGTTGTGCTGGTCGGCCGCGGCGGGCGGACGCGCATGCTCGAGACATTGCTGGCCGCCAACACCGCAGATCAGTGCTGATCGGTTTCAAAGCTGGCATCGGCGCTCGCGTCGACAGTCGGTGTCCTGCAACCGGCGCGTGTTTTGTTGCTGCCAATACTCTGCCGTATCACGTTTCTGGATCGCGCGCCGAATGCAATCGTACGATTGGAGCTGGCGACACGAAAAAGTGTCTACATCCTCGCAATTGTGCATCGCTGAAAGTTAAACGCGCCAGGGTTGTTATCGTGGTGATAGGACCGACTAGGGTGGACGGCGCTGCGTGCGCGTTCTGGTTGCGAAACTCCGGCGCTCGTTACGTCAGTGTGAGAAGCTCGCGCAACCAGGCCTGCGTTTCGCCCCTGATTCGATCAGAAACAAGAAGCTTTTGTTGTTCAATGAGGTGGCGGCGAAACTTCTATGCCGACAGCGAAGGTTAGGGACTGTCCATCATCAACCGGCCACGCGGGATTTCATGGTCTGGTTGAAGCAATACGGCTTATTCGGGTGTGACGACATTCGCAAACTCAGTTGCATCGAGGATGTCTTCCCGTGCAACACGCTGGGAAACGCGTGCGATATTGCAACCGCACAACTCGCGTATCTTTTTTTACCAACGCCCCGAGATCCCGCCATCGCGTTTTTTCATTTTTGACGCTGCACGGCTGCTTGGTTATGGCTTCTCGCGTCATTTTGGTCCTGACGCCGCCTTCGAAGTGTATGAGTGCACACTTCATCGCGCTCGGCTCGACCTCAACAGCCGAGGATTCAATCATGTTGAAGTGCTTCGCCATGGCCGTCGCTTTCGGCGGCCTTATCGCCTCGCCAGCTTTCGCCGGCACATACAACTTTTCCGTCGTGGAAGGTCTATCCAACGGGACGGGGTTCGACACGACGAACGTGGCGCCGTTCACCGCGGGCGCGCCGAATGTCGCATCGGCCACCTTCCTCTATACTGGCAACCTCGATTTCAGCGACACGCAGGGGCAGAATGGCGGCCCAAGCGGCGACCTGAACAGCGCGTTCGGGTTCAGCACGGCCGACATCACGCATTACCAAGGTTCCGGCAAGGTGGCACTGGGGGCCACTCCGGTTGCGGACTTCAACTCTCGCAATGGCTTCCTCGGATCGAGCGGAAGCGCCAGTGGGTTCCAATATGGTTCCTACTATGCGATCGACCTCGGCATCCTGGCCGCGGGCACAGTGCTCGACATCACGCACGACGACGGTGTGAGCGTCTATCAAGGTGCAACACGAATTGGCAACACCGTCTCGGGTCCCACCGGGAAGACGGAGGATTACGTCACGGTCGGCGCCGCCGGTGACACGTTCCTGTATTACTCACGTCAGAACGGCACGCCCTCGATACTCGATGTCAATGTGCCGGAACCCGCCTCCATCGCTGTGCTTGGCATGGGACTGCTCGGGCTGACGCTGATGATGCGGCGCCGCAACGCCTGATCCACACGGACCGGGCTGGCCATGTATCGAGGGGTGGGTGCCCGATTAACGCACCCATCCCGCTCGATGCAACGCCCGCCCGATTGCCGCCCGGCATAATCCAAATTGTCACTCGCGTCGGCGACGGGCGAACTCGAAGGCATGACGATGGACACGGCAAGACATTTCGAGACCCGATATCTGAACCGGATGATTTCGATGTTGGATAGCGCGTTCGAGCAGGCGTGCTCGGACGAGGACATGACTGCGGCCGAAGAGCTTCTGTGCGTACTGGAAACCTTGTTATGTCGTGCCGCCGCTCGTGAGGAGCACCGGGAAAGATCGATGTCCGTGCTCCAGGCTGCCCTCAGCCGCATGTGGATCGCCAAGCAGAGCCGTCGGGCGCCGCCATTTCCCGCACACATCGAAGCGCGCAAGCGCAATCCGGCCATCGAGGCCTACGATGTCCGGCATATCGTCGTCAACGAAGCGCGTCAGGCGCTCTGAGGCTATCCCGGCAAGCTATGCATCATAACAGTCTGGCACTTCCCCAATCGATCGGCATAGGCAGTGTCGCCGGTACTGCACTCGGCACCATGCTGATGGCCTATGCCGGCTGCGGCGAGGCGGCGGTTTATGTCTGTGCGGCCGTTTGCGGATGCTTGTTCCCGCTCGCGGTTGGCCGCGTTCGCCTGGTGCTGGCGCGAGCCCGCCGAGTGGATGGTTGCAAGGGCGGTATTTGGTGGCGCAACGCCCGCATCGAAGCGCTCGGCCGGTAACTCCACGCGCTCGCGCCCGGTTCAGCTTCGTGCCGGGGTGAGCAGCAGCGCCGGCACGAACACCAGGCTGCCGGCCAAGGTGCAACCCAGGCTGATCAACAGCAGCGTGCCCATGCTGGCCGTGCCAGGATGAGCCGAAACCGCCAGCGACCCGAATGCCGTGCCCGTGGTCAACGCCGAAAAGATCACCGCCCGCGCAGTAGCCGAAGCCAGGCGCGGCGCACTGCCGGCGCGCCAGTTCATGACGAAGTAGATGTTGAACGACACGCCAACCCCTAGCAATAGCGGCAGCGCGATGATGTTGGCGTAGTTCAGCGATAGGCCGCCCAATCGCATGGCCAGCACGGTCAGCGCCGAGGAAAGCAGCAGCGGCGCGAGCACCAGCGCCGCATCCAGCGGGCGCCGCAGCGCCGCCAGCAGGATGACGAAGATCGCCGCCACCGCACCGGTTGCCGCACGCCGGAATGCCTCCAGTATCGTGTCGGCCGTGGCGACTATGGTCACGGCGGCTCCGCCGGCGTCGGGTGCTTTGGCGCGCACTTGTTGGACAAATTGGCGCAGCACGGTGCTGTCGGCGACCGAGGCGCGCGGCACCACCTGCAACCGCGCCGCCCCGTCCGGCTGCACGTAGTCGCGCCGTATCTCGGGCGGGACGTCGGCGTCGGTCACGAGGTGCGCACCTAGCACGGTGCGCAGGCGGTCCAGCTGCGCGGGCAGGAAGCGCACAAGGGCGGTGTTCGCGTCCAGCAAGACTGCGTCCGGTGCGGTTTGCATCAGCTTCAGATCGGCTGCGATCGCCCGCAACGGGTCCTCCGGCGGCAGCTTGCCCGTTTGCGGAAGCAATTGCGCCATACAGGCTGTGGCGGCACGCCGGATCGCGCCCGCATCGACTGCCGGCGGCGGACCGTCATTGCCCAGCACCGGGGCCAGGATGCCGGCCGCGTCGGCAATGACGGCCAGCTTGGCCGGTTGGTCCAACGGCACGAAACTCTGCAGACCGACTACATGATCGACCAGCGTCAGCCGTGACACCGGACCGGCCAGCGCAGCCGCCTGCGCCACACTCGGGCGGACGATGTCGATGGTAAACGGATTGGTGACCGGACTGTCGAACAGGCGCTGCAAGGTGCGCATCGCTTCGGTGTTCTGCTGTTTGGTATGCAGCGTGTTGCTGTCGAACCGCAGGCCGAACAGGCCCGCAATGCCGGCCATGAAGAGGCACCCCGAGACCGCGAGGATGGGCAGGCGGATTCGCCCGATCAGCCCATCCACCGGGGCCAGCGCCGTGATCCCAACCTCATGGGTGCGGGCGGGCGGCCGGCAGAGCGACAGCATGGCGGGCAGGAAGGTCAGCGTGCAGACCACCGCGATCAGCATGCCGGCGCCGGCAATCAGTCCCAGCTCGGCCACTCCGCGAAAACTGGTCGGCACGAAGGCCAGGAACCCGGCCGCCGCGGCACATCCGGCGGTCAGCACCTGCCGCCCGACCCGGCCGCCCGTGGCCGCCAAGGCGGACAGCATGTCGGACTGGCCCAAGCGCTGCTCGCTGAACCGGACGGAAAACTGGATCGAGAAATCGACGGCGATGCCGACGAACAGGATCGCGAACCCCACGGAAATCAGGTTCAGCGTGCCGACTGCCAGGGCCGCGAACCCGGTTGTGGCGACCAAGCCGAGTAGCAGGGTGCACACGACAGGCACGATAAGCCGCCAACTGCGCAGGCCCAGAAACAGCCATACGACGACCAGGGAAAAACTGATGGCCAAGCCGGCGAGTGCCCCTTGGGCGGCCGATGAGAATTCCTCGTCGGCCAAAGGCACGGCGCCCGTCAGGCGGACATGCGCCTCACCGCTGGTCACGAATTCCTGCCGGGCGGCCGCCGCGCGCACCAGGGCAGTTGCCACACCGCCGGGCTGCACGGCCCGGTAATCCAGTTTCGGCTGGATCAGCACGATCCGGTTGGGGCCGGCAAGTCCGGCCAGCCGGCCCGCCAGCAGCGCCTGCCACGAGAGTGCCTGCGGATGCCCGGCGACCGCAGCGCGCAACGTCGCGTCGAATTGACGCAACGCCGGCTGGAACGGGCCAAGGTTCGCCTGGCCGCGGGCCAGCCCCTGGCCGATCAGCGACAGCGCGCCGAACAAGCCGCGGGCAGACGGATCGGCGGCGAGCTGACCTAGGAACGGAGCGGCATCGACCGTCTTGTCCAGCAGCTCTGTCAAGCTCGCTGTGTCAAGGAACAGAAGACCTTCGCGAGCCAAATAGGGGGAGCCGTCCGGCCGCCAGACTTGTCCGAAATGCGCGTGGTCGGGCGCCAGTGCGGCCACCAGGCCGCGAGCCGTGGCGTCGGCCTCCTCAGGGATGCGGGCATCCACGACGGCCACGATCAGGTCGACGAATTGCGGATAAGCAAGGCGCAGCGCCGCATCCTGTCGCAGCCAGGGTAGGCGCGCGTCGAACAACTCGTGCAAATTGGTGGACATGGACAGACGGGTGGCCGCCAGCCCGCTGCTCAACACGGCGAGCAGGGCGGCTGCAGCCAGCACCGCCAAGCGGCGACGTGCGCACCACCCGACCACTGCTCCCAATGCGCCGTCCATGACCGCCCTGTCCTACGCCCAGGGCTGCAGCGCGTGGCTGCGCCGCAAGGTCGCGATACGCTGGCGCAAGGCCCGCCGTGCTCGCGTGGCATCGCGTGCCAGCGCCAGCAAGCGGCCGAGTTGCGAAGGCTGGCGCGCGAGCGAGGCCAGCACGCGGCCCAGCCCAATGGCGCCACTGCCGTCCAATGCCACCAGCGCGGCCGGCGGCAGGTCGCGCCAGGCGGGGTCACACACGACGCGCAGCACGGCGAACGGGACGCACGCCGCCGCTGCCGTGCGCGCCACCGCCCCGCTCTCCAGATCGACCGCGTCGGCGCCAGTCTCCTGCCAAAGCCTGGCCTTTTCCGCCCGGCCTGCCACCGCTCGCTCGCCGGCCAGCAGCACATCGCAGGTGAAACCGCCCAGGGCCTCGCTCAACGCCACATCGGTCGCCAGGCCGCCGCCGCCGACGCGCACCACGCGAGGGATCACCAGCGTACCGGCCCGGGCATCAGGCGACAGGCCGCCGGCCAAGCCGAAACTGATGAATGCCTGCGCCCCAGCCGCAAGCGCCGCGCTCGCCGCGCGGGTAGCGCCCTCGGTGTCGCCGCCGCCGGGAAAAGCATCGACGCCGGCCAGCCGCGCCTCTGCCCGCAAGCCGGTCACGAAAGCGATCATCGTCCGCGCGCTGTAGCCCCGGGAAGGTTCAGATACCCCAATCCACGCGCCGCTGGTTGCCGCGCATCAGGTTGCGATAGCGGGCCAGTGCCAGCAGCGGGAAGAATAGCCGGTAGCCGTGGTATTTCAGGTAGAACACGCGTGGGAAACCGACCGCCGTATAGGGTAGCTCGTCCCATTCGCCATCCGCTTTTTGCCGTGACGCAAGCCAGGCGACGCCCCGGCGCACGGCCTGGTGCTCGGCCTGGCCGGCACCCATCAGCGCCAGCAGCGCCCAGGCGGTCTGCGATGGGGTGCTCTCGCTGTAACGGCCATGCGGCGCGTCGGCATAGCTCTCCTCATCCTCGCCCCAGCCGCCATCCTCGCGCTGCACGGAGACGAGCCAGTCGCAGGCGCGCACCATCATCGGGTCCGCCGAGGGGATGCCGGCCGCGTTCAGCGCGTTGATGACCGACCAGGTACCATAGATGTAATTGGTCCCCCAGCGGCCGAACCAGCTTCCATCCGCCTCCTGCTCGCGCCTGAGGTATTCGATGGCGCGGGCCATCACCGGGTGGTCGGCCGCCATGCCGATCTGCGCCAAGAACCCAACGCACCGGCCGGTGACGTCCGCGGTCGGCGGGTCGAGCAGCGCGCCGTGGTCGGCGAAAGGGATGTGGTTGAGGTAGGAGTGGGTATTTTCAGGCTCGAACGCGCCCCAGCCGCCATCGCTGCTCTGCATGCCGACGATCCAGTCACGCGCGCGCTCGATGGCGTGGTCGTGCGCCGGGTCGCCGTTGCGGGCCAGCAGCATGCCGACGACGGCCGTATCGTCCACGTCCGGGTAGTGGTCGTTAGCGTATTGGAACGCCCAGCCGCCCGGCGCCACGTCCGGCCGGCGCACGGCCCAGTCGCCGCGGATGTCGAGTATCTGGCGTTGGGCAAGCCAGTCGCTCGCCGCCTCGACCGGCGCACGCCCGATCTCGCAGCCCGTCTGCGCCTCGGCCATTGCGACACCGGCAAGTGCCGTGTCCCAAATCGGCGAGACGCAGGGCTGGACGTAAGCACGCTCGCCATCATCGACGATCAGTTTTCGAACCGACAGCCAGGCCAGTGCTGCATGGGGGTGGGCAGGTTCGTAGCCGAGGGCCGCGAACATCATCACGCTGTTGGCCATTGCCGGGTAGATGGCGCCAAGCCCATCCTCGCCATTCAACCGCTCGGTCACGAAATCGACCGCCTGTGACATCGCCCGGGCGCGTGCGCCGCGCGGAAAAATCTTTTCGGCACGCTTCAAGCCCAGATCCAGGGCCTTGAAGGCATGCCCCCAGTAACTGCGATAGGGGCCGCGAATGTAGTCGCGAATGGTCTCTGGCGGCCGCGTGAACAGCTCGCCGATGTGGATACCGTGCGGGTTCACCGCGCGCGGCCGCAGCGCCATCAGCACGAGCAACGGCACGATCACCGTGCGCGACCAATAGCTGATCTTCGAGAGATGAAAGAAGAACCACTCGGGCAGCAGCATGATCTCGACCGGCATGGTCGGGATAGCGCGCCAGGGCACCTCGCCGAAGAGTGCGAGCTGGATACGGGAAAAAACGTTGACGCGCTCGGCGCCGCCGGCCGCCAGGATCGCGGCACGCGCGCGCGCCATGTGCGTCGCCTCCGGGCTGTCGCCCAGACATTTCAGTGCGAAATACGCCTTCACGCTGGCGGAAAGATCGAATTTTCCGCCGTGGAACAGCGGCCAGCCGCCATGCTCACCCTGGATCTCGCGCAGATAGATGCCGATCCGTGCTTCCAGCGCCGGGTCGATGCGGTCCAGATAGTGTTCCAGCAGAATGTATTCGGCCGGAATGGTGGCATCTGCCTCCAGCTCGAACCGCCAGTGCCCGTCCGCATTCTGCCGCCGCTCCAGCGCACAGGCTGCGCTCTCAATGTGCGTCTGCAGCTGGGCGAGGTCGGGGATGGCCGCGGAAGGGGTCAGGGTATCGATCTGCATACTCGTTCTTGGGTTAGGTCGCCGGCTCGGTTACACGCGGGCGAGCGCGGGTCGGCATAGCCACCGGATCGGTTACGGCAGCATGCTGCGCCGCAACAAAGCCCGACCTGATCGCACCTTCGATCGTGGCCGGCAACCCAGTATCAGTCCAATCGCCCGCCAGCACCAGATTCTGCAAGTGTGTTGTGGCAGACGGGCGACGCAGGTGTTGCGCCGGAGTTGCGGTGAATGTCGCTCGCTTCTCGCGAATGACCCGCCATGGTGGCAGAGGCGCCACAATCCCCAGCACCGTGCAGACTTCGGGCCAGACGGTTTTGGCCAGTTCCTCATTGTCCCGGTCGAGGTGCCTGTTGGCGGCTGACACCGTGACCGAGACCACGCCTGGCTTGGCAAATACCCACTCCGCGAAACCGCCGACCACGCCCCAGAAACCCGCCTCGCCCGGTTGCGCCTGCAGCCGGAAATGCAGGTTCAGGATTGCCTCGTGCTCGCCGGGCACGCGCAATCCCGGCACGAGTTGTGCGGCAACCGCGGAGGGCACGGCCAGAATGACCGCGTCGGCCGTGCCGATCTCGACCGGGTCGCTGCCGCGCAAGGCGGTGATCCGTCCGTCTTGCATGGTCAGGGCGGACACGCGATGGCCGGTGCGCACCTCGCCGCCGAGCGCCGCGATCCTGGCGACGGCGGGATCGACAAAACTTTCGGACAGGCCGTCGCTTGGGTAACATGGCGCACAGGCGTCCCCGCCTTCGGCCAGGGTCTCGGCGACCACTGCCCACATCAACCTTGCGCTGCCCTGATCAGCCGGTGTGTTGAGCGCGGAGACGGCCAATGGCTCCAGCAAATTCCTGTAGAGTGCGTTGTGCGGCATGATTTCGGCCACTGTCTGGTCGGGCCTTGCTCGCCGCAACCGCAGCAGCGATGCATACTGCCAGGGCCGCACGCCCGGCACGCCACGCGCCGGCACAAACACCCACCACGGCAACCGCCCGGCATTCGGCCGCAAGGTCCAGCGACGACCCGTGGACACGTCGATGAACGGAAAGATCGGCGCGCCGGGTCCGGCCAGCGTGCCGCGCGCGCCGATGCGGTCCAGGAAATCCATTGCGGCGCGGTTGCCGGACATCAGCAGGTGATTGCCGTTGTCGATGCGGCAGCCGAGCTCACGGTCGAAATAGGAGCGGCAGCGTCCGCCGCAGGCGGGACCCGCCTCGTACACCGTTACCTGCCGGCCCGCCTCTGCCAAGGCCAGGGCTGCGGCCAGCCCGGCCAGCCCGCCGCCGACCACATGCACGCGGCCGGTCATATCCGGGCCGCCTTGTAGCCGAGGGAGAACCGGAAAAAGAGCAGCGCCTTCTCCCACACCGGCACTGATACGCGCTCTCTCGGGCGCGACCATCCGCGTTTTTCGAGCCGCAACAGGATAGCGCCATAGGTGGCCGCCATCAGCCGCGCGGGCTTCATCGCCTGTCGGTCGCACCGTTCCATCGCGGCGTAGGCGCGGACGAAATGGTCCCGCGCGGCCCGGGCCGTGCGGGTGCAGACGTCCGGCAGGCCGGGCGAGTCGAGCGCCTCGTCCGGGTCCAGGGGAACGCCGGCCGCGGCCAGCCATTCCTGCGCCAAATAGAGCCGGCCCCGTCCCGCATCCTCGCCCAGGTCGCGCAAGATGTTGGTCAGCTGCAGCGCGCGCCCCAGATGATGCGCCACTTCATCGGCCGCGGGCGAACCATCGCCGAAAGCGCGCACCGACAGCCGTCCGACAGAAGAGGCCACGCGGTCGCAATAGAGGTCGAGCGTGCGGAAAGGCGGCGCCACGATGACCGTTTCGGCATCCATCTGCATGCCGTCGATCACCGCCAGAAAATCGACCCGCCGCAAGCCAAACTGGCGGCGGCGATAGTAGCAGCACGCGGGTGACGGCATCGTCGGCCTGGCCGTGCTCCAGCTCCTCGATCCGCGCGCGCCAGCCGTCCAGCCCACGGCGCTTGTCCTCGATCGGCGCCGGCTCATCGGCGATGTCATCGACCAGCCGGCAGAAAGCGTAGATGGCGTACATGGCCGCGCGCCTGTCCGGCGGCAGGATGCGCATGCCACGATAGAACGAAGTGCCGGCGCCGCGCACCATGCGCTCCGACTTCGGCCAGGTCGGCCCGATCGGCGCCCATCGGGCTCATGGGAGGAACTCGTCGCGACTGCCAGGCTCACGACCACGTCGGTTGGACGCAATTTGACGCGTGTGGCGAGCGGATCGCCGTCTCGGAGCCGGCGCGTCAGGCGGCGCGCCAGGCCGGCGATGACCGCCGTCTCCAGCCGCAGCCTCCGGTCCCGCACGCGCCGCGGCAGGTCTGCTGCGCACGCATCGAGCCGATCGCACTCATCAAGCAGCCGGTCTATGACGGCGCGCAGGCCTCGTGTCTCGGCCGGCCGTCTCACATCCTCCACCGTAGCGTTTTCCTGACCCAGAAGTCTTGCGGCAGATAGCAGCGGTCGAGCGCCACAAAATCCTTCCGACAGATCCTGAAGATGGTTGAGCACCTGGAGCACAGCGCACAGCGCGTCCGACGGCGCCACCGTATCGTCCGCCTCGCCGTGCAGCGCCAGGACGTGGCGCCCGACCGGCATGGCCGAGTATCGGCAGTAGTCGAGCAGCGCGTCCCAGCTCGCATAGCGCTGCTTGACCGCGTCCTGGCGAAAGGCGTGCAGTAGGTCGAGGCTGTGTCCAGGATCGACGCCCGTCTCGGCCAGGCTGGCGCGCAGGGCCAGTGCGGAGGGCGATCCGTTGTCGCGCGCGCCGGTCAGCACAGCCTGCATCACGTCCAGCCGCGCGATTTTCTCGGCCGGCGCCAGTTCGGGGCTGTCACCGATGTCGTCCGCGTTGCGGGCGAAATCATAGTAGGCATGCACGTGGCGGCGCAGGCACGGGCGGATCAGCACGGAGCCGACCGGGAAATTCTCCTGCGTGCGCGCCTTGCCCGACCAGCTCTCCACGTCGCCCAGGACCACGCCGCTCATCCGTGATACGCCCGCTGCTTCCACACGACACCTCGGCCACGGTAGTGATCCAACGCCGAACCCAGGGTTGCCGCACCATAGAAGGTGGCGACGAAGGGTAATGAGGCCGCCCAGATCGGGCTTTGGCCGGCGCGCCGCAAGCTGGGCAGGTAGCTGCACGTCATCGCCGCCCAGGCCAGCAGCCCGGCCAGCCGCGCCCAACCATGTCCGAACAGGGTTGCAGCAGGCGGCACCAGCCAGACCAGCGCCATGCCGGCCACCGTGCCCGCCAGTATCCAGGGAGAGCGGCCGAGCTGCACATAGGCGCAGCGCGACACCATGCGCCACACATCGCCCGCGCTTTCATAGGGGCGGACGCTGGCCGCCATGGCGCTATGGCCCAGCCAGATGCGTCCGAATTGCTTGATCCGGCGGGCGAGCGTCACGTCATCGATCAGCGCGCCGCGCATGGCGGCGAACCCGCCGGCCCGCTCCAGCGCCTCACGCCGGATCAGCACCGTGCCGCCCGCGGCCGCGGCGACCGGATTGCCGGGATCGTTCACCCAGTCAAACGGGTAGAGAAGCTGGAAGAAGAACACGAAGGCCGGCACCAACGCCCGCTCCGCCAGACTGCGCTGTGCAGCGCCACCATTTCGGAGACCATGTCCAGGTGGTCGGTTTCAAGTTTCGCGACCAGGCTGGCGAGATGGCCAGGCGCGTGCTCGATATCGGCGTCGGTCAGCAGCAACAGCGGCGTTCGTCCCGCCGCGGCGATACCCTGGTGCAGCGCCCAGAGCTTGCCGCTCCAGACTGGCGGGTGCGGGGCGCCCCGCAGCACCGTCACGCGGTTGTCGCGCAGGCTGTCGGCGATGCCGCCAGTGCCGTCGGAGCTCAGGTCATCGACCAGGATGACCCGCTTCTCCCCCGCATAATCCTGTGCGAGCAGACTGCGCAGACACACTAGATGCTGTCCGCCTCGTTGCGCGCCGGGACTACGATGGTCACGGGTGGCGCCGGCGCACCGGGCAGAGCCGGCGGTAAGACCGGGCCGGACTGCCAGAACCGGCCATGTCCAGCTAGCAGATACACCCACACCGCCAGCGATAGCGCGGCGAGACCTAGCATCGCGCTGGCATCACGGAACCAGGCTACCGCGTCCTCGATGGCGCGGATGGCCGGGCGTGGCGCGTAGCCAAGCTCCCGGCGCGCCTTGTCGCTCGAAAAAAACATTTTCTTGCGGGCCATCGCCAGCGTCTCATGCGTGACGACTGGCTCGATCCCGAAACTTGCGAGCGCCTCGCAAAGGGTGGCCACAGGGGTCAGCAGCCCGATCGGCAGTCTTGCGAGCGGCCCTCTCCGGCCCGCTACCCGCGCCACCGCCCGGAACAGGTCGCCCAACAAGAAATCCTCGCCGCCCAGTATGTATTTTTCTCCAACCACCCCGTGCTCCAGCGCCAGCGCGTGGCCTTCCGCCACGTCGTCCACGTGCACGATGTTCAGCCCCGTCTCGACATAGGCCGGCATGCGGCCGGCCGCCGCATCGCGGATCATCTTGCCGGTCGGCGTTGGCTTGATGTCGCGCGGGCCCGACCGGCGTGGACGGATTGACGATCACCGCCGGCACGCCCTCGTCGCGCACCAACGTCAGCACGGCCTGCTCGGCCAGGTATTTCGATTTTTTGTAGACGCCGACGATCTTGTCCGCATGTACCTCCGTCGTCTCGTCGGCCACGCTGCCATCGCCGACCAATCCAAGGGCTGCGACGCTGCTGCAATAAACCATCTTTTCCACCCCGCGGGACTGTGCGGCCAGCAGCAGCGCGCGCGTGCCATCGACATTGGCCCGCATCATGGCGTCGGGATCAGGCACCCAGAGCCGATAATCGGCCGCCACATGGACCAGATAGCGGCAGCCATCGGCGGCGCGCGCCAGGCTGGCCGGGTCGGTGAGGTCGCCCTCCGCCAGTTCGGCCTCCAGCCCCGCGATGTTGGCGCGGTTGCCGCCCGGCCGCACCAGCAGGCGCAGACTGTGGCCGCGCGCCGCGAAGACTCGGGCCACGGCGGCGCCGACGAAGCCCGTCGCGCCGGTGATCAGGGTGGGCGGCATGCTGTCGCTCATGGCGCGTCTCTAGCGCTGCGGGCGTGACTTGATAAACCCCGCCGGCCGTTCCAGGTTTTCCGGCGGAGGCCCATGACTCGAACACGCGACCTGCTGACCGACATCGTGACGCTCGCCCGGCTGATCCGCACCGAGGCCGACCGGCGCGCCCGCGCCCACGGCATGACCCGCGCGCAATGGCACATCCTGATCAAGTTGGAACAAAATCCGGGGCTTCTGCAGAAGGAACTGGCCGAGATCCTGGAGGTGGAACCCATCACGGTGGCCCGGCTGGTCGATCGCCTGGAAGCGCGCGGCATGGTGGAGCGCCGCGCCGACCCCGGCGACCGACGCTGCTGGCGCCTGCATCTCGGCACGGGCGCGCACGCGTTGATGGAAGAGATCGGCGCCCAGCTGACCGATATCGCCGATACGCTGTGCCAGGATTTTTCCGAGTCCACGCTGGCTGCCACGGCCGCTGCCCTTGGCCAGATGCGCGAGCGTGCCCAGGCCCAGCGCGCCGCCGCCCCGCACCTGCCCGAGCCCGCCTGCCAGGAGGTCGCCTGAGCGTGGCGCGGGCGTGACTGAGATCATACGCCTGCCCACAGCGCGCGATGACACGCTGTGGGCAGTGGTAGCCTCGCTGGGCAAGACCGATCGCATAGCCGAGATTTTTCCTAATCGGTACGGCAGCGCTGGCGGACCGGATATGGCGCGAGCAGCAGGTGCGGGCGTATGCTGCGTTTCTGAAGGGAAGCACGCAACCGGTGCCGCGCTACAGTGTGGCGCCGATCAGGCGGGGGGATTTGCCGAAGGCTTGGCGGCCGTTGCCGGCTTTGGGGTTCTTGCGCGGACAGTTCGTATAGTCACCGAACCAAAATGACAAAAAGTCTTTCGGTCCTTTTTGCAAAAGGGATCTCTTCCTTATTACGGCGTCGAATTCAGCTCCGCAAATATCGCCGCCCCGATCTGCGCATGCGCCGTAGAGGCCGGATGCAGCTTGTCCCAGAAAAACGTGTGGTCGGGATCCGGACAGGTGCCCCCGCACGCGGCCGCGCTGGTAAAGCCGAAATGCGTCGGCGACTGGATCGCTGCCGTCATGAACGCCGCCGAATCGAAACGCCATAGCTGTGCGCCGCGCAGCTTTTCGTGGCCTAGTGCCGACAGCAGGGCCGTGTTCCAGCTGGCCACCAGCGCTGCCTGTTGGGATATCACGCTCTTGCCGTCGCCCTGGACTTCAGGTGTCAGGTCGGTGCGGGGCACCATGCCGATGAGGAACTGGCGAGCGCCCGCCTTGTAGAGGGTTTTGATCATATCCAGGGTTCGGGAAATCCCATCCGCCTGGATAACCGGTCCCTTGCCGGCGTTGCCGATGGTGGACAGCACATCGTTGCCGCCGCCCCAAATGGCGTAGAGCGCCTTGGGGTCCGCCTGCGGGTGCGCGGAGAGATAGCCCGAAACCTGGTTCGGCAGGCTGTTCGCGCCAGCAGTGATCAGCGCGCCGGACACGGCATAGTCGGTGCCGCCCTTGCTGGATGCGGTGAGCGGCACACGGTAGGCGCCGGCCACATGTTCGTCCCACAGATACCCGTCGCTGTAACGGCCGTTATTGCCCACGTCGGACAGGCTGTCGCCGAACACATACACGCTGGTAAAGCCGCCCGCGCGGGCCGGAGGCGCCGCGAGAAGACCAGTGGCGACGGCTAGGCCGGCCGTGAACAGACGAACGAAACGCATGAGGCACCCTGACCCGTGTTCCCAAGCTGGTTACCGCCAGTCCGCCAGCCCGTGCAACAAAACTATGGGCTGCCCTGCCCCATGAATGCCGCCACATGCGCGTTGACGAACGCCTCGTCCGCCGGGCTGGCGCCCGCGCCGGCCGGATGGCCCCATAGCGAGGGGATCGGGACCAGCTTGCAATTCGAGATGTATTGCGCCTCGAATTTCGCGTCCTCGACGGGAAAATAGAGGTCGGTCGCCGACGGCATATACAGCACCGGCACTTTTATGGAGCGCAGTGCGGCCGCTACGTCACCATGGAACAGCGTTGTCGTCCCCACATCGTGCTGCTCCCAGGTGCGCATTTGCAGGATGAGATTGTTGGCGTCCGCACCATCGAAGAACTCCTTGGTGTATCTGGCGATGGCCTGCGGCAGCGTGGTGCCCGGCTTGTTGTCGGCACGCCAAAGCTCCTGCCGCCACCATTCCTGGCCATAGAGCCAACCGAGCCATACCAGCGATGTCGCTTCTATGCCTCGTGCTGGTTCCTGTTTGTAGTCTCCGTTGGCAAACGCGGGGTCCAGCGTAAGTGCAGCGATTTGCCCCTCCAGCCGGACGATGCCGTGCCCGTAGGTCTTGGCGGTGCCGGAGGTGGCCACGATCCGGTCAGCAAAATCGGGGAAGCTGACCGCCCACTGGAAGGCCTGTTGGGCGCCCATGGAAAAACCGATGACGGCGCGCAAATGCGCAATATGCAGCTGCTCGGTCAGCATGCGGTGCACCGCCACCACGTTGTCGCGAATGGTGGTGATGGGGAAACGTGGCCCATCGAAGGGCGCCGATGTGTTGCTCGGCGAGGAGGATCGGCCATTGCCGAACAGCTCGCTGGTGACCAGGAAAAATTTGCGCGGGTCCAAGGCATGACCTGGACCGATCAGCCAGTCGTAGCCGTCCATCTTGGCCATATAGTGCGACGGCAGCAGCACGGCGTTGTCGCGCGCCGCATTCAGCGTGCCGTAGGTGCCATACACCAGGCGGGCCGTCGGCAGCACCGCGCCGCTTTCCGTAGGGAAATCGCGTATGTCGAATTCGTGCTGCACCGGCGTGTCGGGCGTGGCGGATTGCTGGGCCACGGCGGCGGCCGGCGGGGTGGCCAAAACCAGCGACAGGGCAGTCAATCGGACGGCACGCGGCATGGCGATCTTTCAAAACGTCGGCTGGACAGCATATCCAGCGCAGGGAGCCTTCGACCATGGCCATAACCGTACCAGCCTCGCCCGGCTACGCGCGTCTCACTTTCCCCGGGCTGCACATCTCGGCGCGCCTGCGGCGACTATCGCTGCTGGCCGTGGTCGCGGCCTCCGCGGTCGTGGGATTTTCCGCCACCGGACAGCACGCCGCCACGCAGGCTGTCTCGACCGCCGGGCCGGAGCTCACTCATTTGCTGAGGGCGATGGCGGGGCTGAAGATGTTGTTCGCGGGGGCCGCGGTGGGCGCTATCGCGTGGCGCCTCGCCGCCCCCGCCGGCTTGGTCCGCCTGATAACCTATGGCTTGGCCTGCGCGGCGATGGCGGCCGGTCCGGGCTTGATCTGGGACATGGCGCACGTGCGGTTGGGCGCATTGCTGCTGCACGGCGGCCTGTTCGCCGGCGTGCTGCTGCTGTGGCGCGACCCCGCGACCTCCATCCGCTTGCATGAAGCCATCGCCGCCCGTCGAACCAGACTGGCGGACTGACGACCGTCTTGCCAGCCGGGTCGGCGCGGGTGCAAGCAGCCCCGCCATCGACGGAGGGTCTTGCCTTGGACGGACGCATTGCCACACGCTTGCAGGCCTTGGGACTGACCCTGCCGGCGGCCCAGCCACCGGTCGCCACCTACGTGCCTTTCGTGAGCACCGGCAATCTGGTCGTCGTCTCCGGCCAGTTGCCGATAGTCTCAGGCCAGCTCGGCTGGCGGGGCAAGCTCGGCGGCACGGTCTCGCAGGAAGATGGCGTGGCCGCCGCGCGCCAATGCCTGTTGAACGTGCTGGCGCATCTGTCGGCCGCTTGCGAGGGCGACCTCGACCGCGTAGCGCGCGTGGTGCGCCTGGGCGGGTTCGTCGCCTGCACGCCCGAATTCTCCGCCCACCCCGCAGTGATGAATGGCGCCAGCGATCTGGCCGTGGAGATTTTCGGCGAGGCCGGCCGGCATGCGCGCGCGACCGTGGGCGTGCCGTCGCTGCCGATGGACGCGCCGGTCGAAATTGAAGGCATGTTCGAGATCGATTGATTTCCCAGCGACGTCATCTTCCCGAACGGAGCGCCCATGTCGAAACACACTTTTTATCGTGCACTTGCATGCGGCGCGGCCTTGATGGCCGGCGCTGCTCAGATGCCGCCTGCCACCCCCGCGCCTGCCGTCGCTCCACCACCAGCCAGGCTGGACAGCGAGCTCGCCAACGCTTTTGTGCCGCACACAGACAAATTCGACTACACGCGACGCGAGGTGATGATCGGCATGCGCGACGGCGTGCATCTGCACACCGTCATCATCGTACCGCGAGGCGCCAGCCATGCGCCGATCCTGCTGACACGCACACCCTACGGCGCCAACTCCCGCTTCGGCAGCACCAGCAGCGCGCATCTCTCCGCGGTGATGGACAGCCACGATGTCGCTGACGAGCTGGTGACCCAGGACAACTATATTCGTGTCATCCAGGACGTGCGCGGCAAATACGGCTCCGAAGGCGATTACGTGATGACGCGGCCGCTGCGCGGGCCGCTGAACCCGACGCAGGTGGACCATTCGACCGACACATACGACACGATAGAATGGCTGGTGCACAACACGCCCGAGAGCAACGGGCGTGTCGGCATGCTCGGCATTTCCTACGACGGTTTTACGACGCTGATGGGCCTGTTCCATCCGCACCCGGCGTTGCGTGCGGTGGTGCCGATCAACGCCATGGTGGATGGCTGGCGTGGCGACGACTGGTTCCACAACGGCGCGTTCCGCCAGGACAGTTTCGTCTATGCGCACGATCAGGAAGCGACGCGCGATAGCGGCATAAAATGGTGGTCGGATTATTACGACGACTACGACACGTGGCTGTCGGCCGGATCGGCGGCCGACATGGCGCGCCTGCACGGGCTGGGACAGGTCGGGTTTGTCGGGAAACTTCTGAGCCACCCAGCTTACGATCCGTTTTGGCAGGGACAGGCGATCGACAAACTATTGTCGCATGAGAGCGTAACGGTCCCGACCATGCTCGTGCACAGCCTGTGGGATCAGGAGGATATTTTTGGCAACATCGCTGTCTGGAAGGCGATCAGGCCGAAGGACACCGACGGAAAAGTGTTCCTGGTCATGGGTCCCTGGTATCACCACCAGGAACGCCTGGACGGCAGCGCGGTCGGCAACATCGCCTTTGGCAGCGATACGGCGGCCTATTTCCGGCACGGATTGCTCAAACCATTTTTCGATCATTTCCTGAAGGACGACGCGCCGCCGCTGACCATTCCGCAGGTCGCAGCGTATGAGACGGGCACGAACGCGTGGCGCGGACTGAAAACCTGGCCGTCCGGCTGCGATTCGGGGTGCCGCATCGACCGCGTGCCGATGTATTTGCAGCCAGGCGGCAAACTTGGGCCGACCGCGCCAGCCGCCTCCGTGCCGGGTTTCGACAGCTATGTGTCCGATCCCGCCAAACCTGTGCCGTATTTGCCGCGCCCGATACATATCGAGGGTGATTCAGGCGAACACTCTTGGCAGACCTGGCTGACCAGCGACCAGCGCGACGCCGCCAGCCGTACCGACGTCCTGACCTACACCTCGCCGGTGCTGACAGCGCCGCTGCACATCGCC
This sequence comes from uncultured Alphaproteobacteria bacterium, assembly GCA_963850605.1. Lineage (GTDB taxonomy): Bacteria > Pseudomonadota > Alphaproteobacteria > Acetobacterales > Acetobacteraceae > BOG-908. The sequence continues at coordinate 190,736 of CAWKLX010000007.1, forward strand.
GGCGAGCCGGTAGCCAATCTATCGGCATCCACCACCGGAACGGATGGTGATTTCGTGGTCAAGGTGATCGATGTGTACCCGGACGAGATGGGACGCGACGAGAAAATGGGTGGCTATCAACTGATGATCTCGGCCGACATACTGCGTGCCCGCTACAGGGACGATCCGAGCAAGCCCACCGCGATGCCTTCCGACCAGCGGCAGTTGCTGAAATTTTCGCTACCGACCGCCAACCACGTCTTTCTGCCCGGCCATCGGGTGATGGTGCAGGTGCAGTCGAGCTGGTTCCCGCTTTATGACCGCAATCCCCAGACTTTTGTCAAAAATATATTTTTCGCCAAAACGCAGGACTATCGCCGCGCTACCATAAAAGTCTTCAATGCGGGCCCCGCCGGCAGCTTTGTCGACCTGCCTGTCGTGCATCAGTGACACCGAGTCCGTTCATAGGGTTCACGGAAGAGGCGCTCACGTTTCTCGCAGCACTCGCCGAGAACAATAACCGGGACTGGTTTGAGGCGAACCGCGCTACCTACGAGCAGTACATCAAGCAGCCGCTCGCGGCTTTTGTCTCCGCCCTTTCCTTTGCCTGCGAGGCGCATGGCATTCCGCTTACCGGCGATCCCAAACGCTCAGTGTTTCGTATCAATCGGGACGTGCGTTTCTCCCGCGACAAGAGCCCTTACAAGACCAACGCAAGCTGCGTGCTGTCGCGCGACGGCGGCAAGCAGGGTACCGGTATTCTTTACGTGCAGATTGGCGGACCGGACGGTGCTTTCATGGCGCTCGGCTTCTACGCACCTGAGCCCGATGATCTGGCTGCGTTGCGTCACGCGGTCGTCGCGCGCGCACAGGAATGGGTCGACACCGTGGCGGCGTTGAGATCCGGCAAGCTGGAGCTGTCGCAAGACGCAAGACTGGCGCGCCTGCCGCGCGGGTTCGAGGCGCACAAAAAATCGCCTCTGGCCGACACGCTTCGCCTGAAAAATTTCGTGGTCTCACGCCCTATTCCGCCAAAGCACTTGTACAGCACAGCCTTGATCGATGACGCGGTGGCGTTTGCCCAGGCTGGCCTGCCGCTGCTGACGTTCGGCCGCAACGCAATCGACACCGGGCGTGCGGCAAGGGGTCGCTAGAGCATCACCCGTTCGCAAAGTCTCACGGTTCGTGCCCTGAGCCTGTCGTGGTGGCGAGCATCTTTCTCTGACCAAACGATCCCGCCCGATCGAATGATGGTCTAAAACCCGGCCACCGCATGGGGCACATACGCCGCCTCCAGGGCCGACCGCTCCTCTCCGGTCAAGTCTACACGTAGCGCCGCCACAGCATCCTCCAGATGATGCGACTTGCTCGCCCCGATGATCGGGGCCGTCACCCCCGGACGCGACGGTACCCAGGCCAGTGCCACCTGCGCCATCGGCACCCCGCGCGCTTCGGCTACGCGTTGAACGGCCTCCACCACGCGTCGGTCCGCCTGCTCCGTGCCTCGGTAGAGCACGCTGCCGAACTGGTCCGTCTCGGCGCGCTTTGTGGTGGGCGCGTCCGCCCAGGGGCGCGCCAGCCGGCCGCGCGCCAGCGGGCTCCAGGGGATGACGCCCACCCCCTCCTCCAGACACAGCCCCATCATCTCCCGCTCCTCCTCCCGGTACAGCAAGTTGAGGTGGTTCTGCATGGAGACGAAGCGCGTCCAACCGTTCACGCGTGCCACATAAAGTGCCTTGCAGAACTGCCAGGCATGCATGGACGAGGCGCCGAGGTAACGCACCTTTCCACTCCGGACGAGATCGTGCAGCGCCTCCAGCGTCTCCTCTATCGGCGTCTCAGGATCGAAGCGGTGGATTTGGTAGAGATCCACGTAGTCCATGCCGAGCCGCGTCAGGCTGGCGTCGATCTCGGCGAAGATGGCCTTGCGCGACAGACCGCCGCCGTTCGGCCCTTGGCGCATCGCGCCGTGCACCTTGGTGGCGATTACCAGCGTATCGCGCGGCACGTCGCGCAGGGCGCGGCCCAGAATCTCCTCGCTCGATCCGGCCGAATACACATTGGCGGTGTCGAAGAAATTGATCCCCAGTTCCAGCGCGCGGGCGATGTAGGGCCGGCTTTCCGCTTCCGGCAGCGTCCATGCATGCGTGCCGCGGCCAGGCTCGCCATAGGTCATGCAGCCCAGCGCGATGCGGGACACTTTCAGGCCGGTGCGGCCCAGGTTTACGTAATCCATCGGGTTTCCTTGTTCGGCGGCTCAGCCGCCATGGCCCAGGCGTTCGATCATGCCGGCGATGCGGCGCGCCCGCGTCTCTGGCTTTTTCGCCTCGGCGATCCACGTCAGGTATTCGGCCTTGTGGGATGGCGGCAATTTTTCGTCGCGCTCCCAAGCGCCGGGGTGTGCCTGCCGGGCCGCGACAATGTCCTCAGGTGTGTCCATGTGCCGTGCCTTGCGCCTGCCTTCCGCCACGCTTATCGCACACCAACCGCATCCATAAAGATCGCGCAGCCACCGATGACCGACAGAGAACTGACGACCGGGACCATGTCGATCTCCGCCCCCTTCATCGCGCGGCCGATCGCCACCTGCCTGCTGGCCATCGCCGTGCTGCTGGGTGGGGCGCTGGGCTACGGCGCCCTGCCCGTCTCCGCCCTGCCGCAGGTCGATTTCCCGACCATGGTGGTGACTACTCTGTATCCAGGCGCCGGGCCGGAGACGATGGCGACTCTGGTGACGGCGCCGCTGGAACACCAGCTGGGCCAGATCAACGGCCTGACGACCATGCAAAGCAGCTCGGCCGTCGGCACAAGCCAGATTACGCTGCAATTCGACCTGACCCGCAGCATCGATGGCGCCGCGCAGGATGTGCAGGCGGCGATCAACGCGGCCCAAGGCATTCTGCCGTCAAATCTCCCCTATCCGCCGAGCTACAACCGGGTGAACCCGGCGGACGCGCCGATCCTGAGCCTGGCCATCACCAGCGACACCGTGCCGATCGATCAGGTTGCGGATGCCGCGGACACGCTGTTGCAACCCAAGCTTGCCCAGATCAGCGGCGTGGGCCGCGTGGTGGTGCAAGGTGGGCTGAAACCGGCCATACGCGTGCAGCTCGATCCGGCCAGGCTCGCCGCCTATGGGCTGTCGATGGAGGATGTGCGAACCGCTATCACGGCCGCCAATGTCAGCGGCGCCAAAGGCAGTTTCAATGGCACCCACCTCGCCTATGCCGTTGGCACGAACGACCAGCTTTTGACGCCCGATTCGTACAAGAACCTGATCCTGACGTGGCGCGCGGGTGCCGCCGTGCGGCTGAGCGACGTGGGCACGGTCGTGCACGGGGTGGAAAACGATCGTGTCGCCGCCTGGTATTATGGGCATGACGGGCACAGCCAGCCAGCCGTGCTGCTGGACGTGCAGCGCCAGCCGGGTGCGAACATCGTGGGCACGGTGCAGAGCGTGCGCGACGCGCTGCCGGATTTGGAGCGCGCGCTGCCGCCCGGCCTCCATGTGGAGTTGGCGGCCGACCGCACGCAAACCATACGCGCGTCCGTCTCCGACGTGCAGCGCACGCTACTGCTCTCGATGCTGCTCGTCGTGGGAGTCATCTTCCTATTCCTGCGCAGTTGGCGGGCGACCCTGATTCCGGCGGTGGCCCTTCCGCTCAGCCTGATCGGCACGTTCGGCATCATGTCCTGGCTCGGCTACGGCTTGGATAATCTTTCCCTGATGGCGCTGACCGTCGCCTCCGGTTTTGTTGTGGACGACGCGATCGTGATGATCGAGAACGTCGTGCGCTACATCGAGGATGGTGTGCCGCCTTTGGAGGCAGCGTTTCGCGGCGCCGGCCAGATTGGCTTCACCATCGTCTCGCTGACCGTGTCGCTGATCGCGGTGTTCATCCCGCTGCTGTTCATGGGCGGCGTGGTTGGCCGTCTGTTCAAGGAATTTTCCGTCACGCTGTCCGTGGCCGTGGCCGTCTCGGCGGTGGTCTCGCTGACGCTGACGCCTATGATGTGTGGCCGGATGTTGCGGCCGTTCAAGGCGCGCCCGCCTTCGCGGACGGAGCGGTTTTTCGGCGGCGTGCTGGAACGCTATCGCCGCAGCCTGGTTGTCAGCCTGCGCCACCAGGGGCTGGTGCTGGGGTTGGCCGTGCTGACGCTGGTCGGGACCATCGTGCTGTATGTCGTGGTGCCGAAAGGATTTTTGCCGCAGCAGGACACCGGCGCCATCATCGCTACCACGGAAGGCGCGCAAAACATTTCTCTGCCGGCGATGTCCGCGCTGCAACTTCGGGCAGCCGCCATCGTGCGCGCCGATCCCGCGGTGGACGGCGTGGGTTCGCTGGTCGGTGCTGGCAACGTGAACCCCACCCCGAACGTTGGGCGTTTGTCGATCGTGCTGAAACCACGGCGCGATCGGCCGACCGTGCGCGTTGTCATCGCGCACTTGCAGGCGGCGCTGGCCAGCGTACCTGGCCTATCCGTGTTTATGCAGCCGGTGCAGGACATCCAGATCGGAGCGCGTGTCAGCCGCACGCAGTATCAGTACACGCTGACCGACACGGATGCGACCGAGCTGACGCAGTGGACGCCGCCGCTGCTTGATCGGCTGCGCAATTCGCCCGAGCTTGCCAATGTGACCAGCGACCAGCAGCCGGACGGGTTCGCGACCGAGATCGTGGTCGATCGAGACGCAGCCACGCGCCTGGGCGTGACCATGCAGGCGGTCGAGGACGTGCTGTATGACGCGTTCGGTCAACGCCAGGTCAGCACGATCTACCAGCAGAGCAACCAGTACCGCGTGGTCATGCAAGCCGATCCATCATGGATAGCCGACCCGCAATCATTGGGAAGATTGCGGGTGCCGGGCACGGTAGCGAGTTTTGGTGCCAATGGTGCAGCCCAGATCGCGACGAGCACAGTTGCCACGACAAACACCGTCGCCCAGGTACCGCTGATGTCCATCGCCCACGTGGTGCGCCGGACCGCGCCGCTGGTGATCACGCATCAGTCGCAGTTCCCGTCGGTGACCATCAGTTTCGACGTGAAGCCCGGCGAGTCTCTGGGCAACGCGGTGGCCGCCGTGCAGCAGGCTGAGCGCGACATCGGGCTACCAGGCACCATTGTCGGATCGTATTCGGGAGACGCGGCCGAATTCCAGCGCAGCTTGGCGGCCGAGCCATGGCTTATCCTGGCTGCTGTGGCGGTGATCTACATCGTGCTTGGTGTACTCTATGAAAGTTTTATCCATCCGGTCACTATCCTATCCACCCTGCCCTCGGCCGGCATCGGGGCGCTGCTGGCGCTGATATTCACGGGTGCCGATCTGTCGGTGGTGGCGCTGGTCGGCATCGTGCTGCTGATGGGAATCGTCAAAAAGAACGGCATTCTGGTCGTCGATTTCGCACTGGAGGCGGAGCGCACGCGCGGCATCTCGCCGGAGGAAGCGGCGGTGGAGGCTTGCGTACTCCGCTTTCGCCCGATCATGATGACGACAGCGGCGGCCCTGCTTGGATCACTGCCTTTGGTGCTTGATCATGGCACCGGCTCGGAACTGCGCTGGCCGCTGGGCGTGGCCATCGTGGGCGGGCTGCTGCTCAGCCAGGTGCTGACGCTGTATACCACGCCCGCGATCTATGTGGGTTTCGAGCATGCGCGAAGGCGGTTTGCGCGGACGCAGCCGACACGTTTTGCGGCCGCAGAATGACGACTACCATATCACAGGATGTCGCCTTGGCCGGGCGTGTCGCGGCCATCCACGTGGATGCGTTGCCTCGGTCTATCTATTATGACGTGCCGGCTCCAAGCCAAGACCGTCGTTTCGCGGACGCGACATCTCGTCGTCTGAACCGCTTGGATGGCCGGCACAAGCCCGGCCAAGGTTATTGTTGCAACGGGAGACGGGCGCTCCCATGAACTTCTCCCGCATATTCATCCTACGCCCGGTCGCTACCCTGCTGCTGTCGCTCGGCCTCATGGTCGCGGGAACCGTCGCCTACCAATTCCTGCCCGTGGCCGCCCTGCCCAACGTCGATGTTCCCGCCATCGTCGTCTTTGCCGCCCGCCCCGGCGCCGACCCCGCCACCATGGCCAATTCCATCGCCGCTCCGCTGGAACGCCGCATCGGCGAGATCGGCGGCGTGTCCGATATGTTCTCGACCAGCTCCACCGGCAACGCCAACGTCATCACCCTGTTCGACCTGGACCGCAGCACCGACGACGCCGCGCGCGAGGTGCAATCCGCGCTGAACGCGGCGCAAACCGACCTGCCGAGCGGGCTGCCCGTCAGGCCGACCTACAAGAAGTTCAATCCCGCCGACCCGGCGATCATGACGCTCGCTTTATCGTCCGACCACCTTTCTATCGGACGAATCTACGAAGCCGCCGATACCGTCCTGCAACAACGGTTTTCCCAGGTGCAGGGCGTGAGCCGCGTGCAGATCGATGGCGGGCAGACGCCGGCCATCCGCGTGCAACTCGACCCCGGCGCGCTGCGCGCGGCCGGCATCTCCGCCGACGATGTGCGCCAGGCCATCGTGAACGCCAACGTGCTCGAGCCGACCGGCAGTTTTCAAGGTCCGCAGCGCGCCGAGGAGATCGCCATCAACGGCCAGATCGATCGCGCCGCCGCCTACGGACGTGTGGTGCTGAAGACCAAGAACGGCGCCGTGCTGCGCCTGTCCGACGTGGCGCGGGTGACCGACAGCATCAGCAACCTGCGCCTGGCAGCCTGGAATGGCCATCAGCCGGCGATCCTGATGCGCATGTACAAGGTACCCGGCGCCAACATCATCGACACGGTGGATCGGCTGCGCGCCCTGCTGCCGCAGATGCAGCGCTGGATTTCCGCCGACATCAAGATCACCGTGCTGGACGACCGCACGCAAACCATCCGCGCCAGCACCAACGACGTGAAGCTCACCCTGCTGATTACCGGCGCATTGGTGCTGCTGACGGTCATGGTCTTCCTGCGCCGCATGGCTGCAACCGTCGCCGCCGCCGTGACGGTTCCGCTCTCGCTCGCGGGTACGGCGGCGGGCATGTGGGCCATGGGGTTTTCGCTCAACAATTACTCGCTGATGGCGGTCACGATTTCTGTCGGTTTCGTCGTGGACGACGCCATCGTCATGATCGAAAATATCACGCGTTTGCGCGAACAGGGCATGGGCCGGCTGGAGGCAGCGCTCGTGGGCGCCAAGCAGATCGGTTTCACGGTCGTCTCCATCACGCTCTCATTAGTGGCCGTGTTCATCCCGCTGCTGTTCATGGGCGGCTTGATAGGCCGCATCTTTCACGAGTTCGCCTTTACGCTCACCATCGCCATCTGCCTTTCCGCCGTCGTCTCGCTGACCCTCACCCCTATGGTATGCGGCCGTATGGCCGACAGCGCACCCACTGGCTGGCTCGGCCGGCTTGACCGCCGAATTGAGGCGATGTTCGCGCAAATCACCGCGCGCTACATGCGCGGTGCGGACTGGGCGTTGCGCCACCGTTGGACGATGCTGGGCGTCACGGTGCTGACCGTCATTCTCACCTTCTTCCTGTACGGCGCCGTGCCGAAGAACTTCATCGCCGAACAGGACACGGGCCTTCTGCGCGGCACCACGCTGGGCGCGGCCAGCGCGTCTTTCGAGGAGATGGTCCGCCTGCAACGGCGTGTTATCGACATTCTGCTGGCCGATCCCGCGGTCGAAAACGTCGGTTCCATCGTCGGTGTCGCCAATGGTTTTGATTCCGCCAACCAGGGGACGCTGCTGATCACGCTGAAACCCGTCTCGGTACGGCATTTGCGCGCCAACGCTGTCATCGCGCGCCTGCGCCCGCAGCTCCAGGCGATCGCCGGCCTGCAAACCACCCTGTTCGCGCCGGGCGATTTCGGCGGCGGCAATCGCCAGGGTGGCGGCGGCGAATACAGTTTCAACGTTGTCAGCGACAGTCTTGAGGATCTCGGCTTGTGGGAGAGCAAGATTGAGACGCGGTTGCAGCACGAACCTGGTTTTCTGGAGGTAACATCCGACCAGGATTCGGCCTCCCCTCAGGCGACTGTCACCATCGACCGGGGGGCGGCCTCCCGCCTGCACGTCTCGGCCGCCGCCATCGATGTGGCACTCTCCAACGCGCTGGCGCAACGGCCGATTTCCACCATCTACACACAACGTAACCAATATAGTGTCATCCTCGAAACCTTGCCCTGGCTGCAACGCGACCCGCATTTTCTCGATCATGTCTATGTCGGTGCCGACACCGGCCAGCCCGTGCCGCTGGGAGCGGTAGCGCATCTCAGTTACGGTATCGTGCCGCTCAATGTGGTGCATGACTCGCAGCGTGTCGCTGGCGAAATCGGCTTCAATCTCAAACCAGGCCTGGCACTCGGCACCGCCATCGGCCGCGCGAAGACGATCGTAGCCGACCTGTCGCCCCCACCCAGTGTGCAGGTACAATTCGAAGGTAACGCCAAGCTCTTCCTGCAATCGCTATCGAGCGAGCCGGCGTTGATCGGCGCGGCACTGCTGTCGATCTACATCGTGCTTGGCGTTCTCTACGAAAGCCTGCTGCATCCGTTGACCATCATGTCCACTCTACCATCTGCCGGGCTGGGTGCGCTGCTCGCGATCCTGATTACCGGCACGGATTTGGGCGTGCTCAGCATCGTCGGCATCGTGCTGCTGATGGGCATCGTCAAGAAGAATGCCATCATGCTTGTCGACTTTGCGTTGGAGGCGCAGCGCGAGCGCGGCATGTCACCGGAGGAGGCGATACGCGAAGCGTGCGTGGAGCGGTTCCGCCCGATCATCATGACAACGCTCACCGCGCTGTGTGGCGCGCTTCCCTTGGCCTTGTCGCTCGGCACCGGTTCAGAACTTCGCCGTCCGCTGGGTATCGCCATCGTGGGCGGCCTGGTCGTCAGCCAGGCGCTCACCCTGTATACCACCCCGGTCATCTACCTGGCCCTGGAGCGCCGCGCCAGGGGGCGGCGCCACCGCATCGTGCACGCTCCGGCGGCTACGGCCTGACCGTCGTTCTCGAACACCATCCCTGTGGCGCGCCCGGGACTGCCCACGGGCGCGGGTTCATGCTATGGCGTGCACCACACGGATGCGACCGCCCGGGAGTCCTATGTTCGGCACACAGGTGAGATGAATACCGGAAGCGCGCTGTTCTTGCTGGATGTCATCGGCGTCTGTGTGGTCTGGCCTATTCTTCTACAATTCGGCTGCTGGGGCACGGAATGCTTCCGCCCGACTCCTGATGGATTGGGAGCGTTACTCTACCCCGCGGCCAACCTGATCGCCTTTTACTCGCTCGGGCTCTATCGCCGCGAGGCGATGATACAGACGCGGGATTCACTCGGCCGGGTGCCGCTGGCGGTCAGCCTGGGCGCGGTCGGCACGGCCGTCCTGCTGGTAGCGATCGCGCCCTGGATCGGGGCGCCGGCCGACCGGGTACGTTTGTTCTCGGGCGCCGTCATCGGGTTCTGCATGGCCGGCATCGTGGCCCGGCTGGTGTTTTCGCTGTGCAAGCGGCGCGGCCTGTTCCATCGCCGCCTGCTGGTGGTGGGCGCCGGCACACGCGCGTGGGACTTGCTGTGCATGCTGCGCAACGAGGGCAGCCGGCCGCAATACCAGATGTATTTCCTGCACGAGCCGGCGTTCGGCGAGGTCGATGGCCGGTTGCAGGCCGCCACCGGTAAAACGATCGAGATCGTGCACGACACCGACGTGCTTGTAGCCGCACGCAGGTTCTATCCGGACGAGATCGTGGTCGCCCCCGACGAGCGGCGCGGCATGCCATTGGACGGCCTGCTCGCCTGCAAAACGGAAGGCTTCCCCGTCGAACAATACCTGACTTTCCTGGAGCACGAGATCAGGCGGGTCGATATACGCCGCGTTGAGGTGAGCTGGTTGCTTTATTCCACGGGCTTTTATTTCGGCACGCTCGACAAGGCGTTGAAACGCGCGCTGGACGTAGCGGCCAGCCTGGTGCTGCTCGTCGCCTTCTCGCCCTTCTTGGTGGGCGCCGCCATTGCGATCAAGCTCGATGACCGCGGGCCGATCCTCTACAGCCAGGAACGCGTGACACTGAATGGCCGCGCGTTCCGCATTATGAAGATGCGCACCATGCGCACGGACGCCGAAAAGTTTGGTGCGGTCTGGGCCGAGGCGCGCGACCCGCGCATCACCCGCGTCGGCAATTTCCTACGGCGCACGCGGATCGACGAGATGCCGCAACTGTTCAACGTGCTGCGCGGCGACATGTCCTTGGTCGGCCCGCGACCCGAGCGGCCAACATTCATCGCCCAACTCGCGCGCGACCTGCCGCTCTACAACGAGCGCCACATGGTCAAGGCGGGGCTGACCGGCTGGGCGCAGATCAATTATCCTTACGGCGCTTCGCTGGACGATGCGCGCTCGAAGCTCAGTTACGACCTGTATTACGTGAAAAATTTTTCTATCTTGTTCGACTTCCTGATCCTGTTGCAGACCTTGCGCGTCGTACTTTGGCAAAGCGGCGCACGATAACAGGTAGGCGTGCACTCCCGAGGCGCCGAAAGCGATAGCCTAAAGACGAAAACACAAAGAGCACAAAGAAGTCACCAGCTTTCGCGATGAATATAAGGTGCGCTCAGAAGACCTACCGATAGAAAGCTGTTTCTTGTTCACTACGGGCCTTCGGGGTGAACTTAGTCCTTTGGCGCATGTGGCCGGCCCTCACAAAAACCGAAGCGCCAGTAGACCGGCGAGCGTCACCGCCAGAACGGCCCACGTAATCACTGCCAGCCGCGTCTCGATAAACACCCGGGCGCGATCGCCAAATAGGCGCAGCGGCAGCGCTTCCACCAGGAAGAAACGCCCGCCACGCGTCAGCGCGCAAGCCAGGAAGAAGACGCCCAGGTTCAGATGCGCGGCGCCGGCGGCGATGGTCACCAGCTTGAACGGGATTGGTGTCAGTCCCTTGATGAGGATGGCTTCGAACCCGTAATGCGCATACAGTTTCAACACCGCCGCATACTGCGCCTCCGCCCCGAATGCGTGCACGATCGGCCGCGCGATCTGGTCGAACACCTCGTAACCGATCCAATAACCGAGCGCCGCACCGCAGACGCTGCCCGCAGTGCAGATGCCGGCCAGCCACCACGCGTGGCGAGGCCGCGCCAGCACCATGGGGATCAATAGCAGGTCCGGCGGCAACGGAAAGAAACTCGCCTCGGCGAACGCGATGCCGAACAGCCATAACGGCGCCGCACGCGTGGCGGACAAGGCGATCAGGCGGTGGTACAGGCGGTGCAGCATGGGCGCGCCTGTGCCACAGCGGGCACGGGCTGCCAAATGCCGGCCAACGTCTCGACCCAACTCGGGCCGCGTCTGGCAATGTGCCCCTAACGCGCGAGGCACGCTTGGCCAGTTTTTCGTTCCTGCATGCCGCCGACATCCACCTCGACAGTCCGCTCGTGGGCCTGTCGCGCTACGACGGTGTTCCCGCCGATCAGGTGCGCCGTGCCCCACGCGCCGCGTTCGACCGGCTAATCGCGGCGGCCATTGAGCGGCGGGTCGATTTCGTCGTCATCGCCGGTGACCTCTACGATGGCGATTGGCGCGATGTAGGCACAGGACTCTACTTCGCCGCGTGCATGGGACGCCTCGCCCGCGCCGGCATTCCGGTCTATCTGCTGGCCGGCAATCATGATGCCGTCAGTATCATCTCACGCGAATTGCCGCATTTCGACGACAACGTGCGCGGCTTCGATCACCGCAAACCGGATACGCACCGGATCGAACACCTGAACGTCGCCCTGCACGGCCAGAGTTTCGCCGAGCGGCAAGCGCGCGACAACCTGGCCGCCCACTACCCCAGGGCCGTAGAGGGCGCCTTCAACATCGGCGTGCTCCACACCTCGCTGGCCGGCGGCTATCACGGGCATGAAACCTACGCGCCCTGCACCGCCCAGGACCTGATCGCGCGCGGTTACGACTACTGGGCGCTTGGCCACGTGCACGAACACCTGGTCGTCTCCGACACCCGGCCGCATATCGTCTTTCCGGGCAACATCCAGGGCCGCAACATGCGCGAGCAGGGCCCGCGCGGCGCGATGCTGGTGGAGGTCCGGGATGGCGAGGTGGCATCGCTGACCCGGCTCGAACTGGATGTCGTGCGCTGGGCCAGCGTAGCGGTGAAGCTGGGCGAGGCGCCCGACGTCGCGGCGGTGCACGCGCGCGTCGGCCAGGCGCTGGCACAGGCGCGCAACACGCTGGCTGGCGACCGGCCGTTGGTCGTCCGGCTGACGCTGGCTGGCGCGACCGTGGTGCACGGCGCCTTGCAGGCGTCGGGATCTCGGCTGCGCGACGAGATCAGGGCCGTTGCCGCCGGGGTCGGCGGCGATATCTGGATCGAGAAAATCGTGATCCAAACGTCTGACGCGGCGGGGACCGCGGCGCGTGCCGCGGCGGACGAGAACGGCGCGATCTTCTCGCTGATCCCAGCGCCCAATTCGGCGCTGGCGGGCAGGCTGCACCACGGAGTTCACCCGCTTCCTGGCCACCGCCAAGCACGATGATGACGGCCTGGTGGCACGTGCCAGACAGGGTGACTGGTCGGACTTGATGCGGGCGGCCGCCGAGTCTCTGCGACATCACCTGCACGCCGGGTGAGGCCATGCGCTTCAGCCGTCTAAGCCTGGCCAAATACGGCCATTTCGAGGATTGCGACCTGGATTTTGCCCCGGGCGCGATGGATTTCCATCTGGTGTTCGGCCGCAACGAAGCCGGCAAGTCCACCACCATGTCAGCGGTCGGCGATCTGCTGTTCGGCTTCCCGCATGCGATCGGCTACAATTTCCGGTTCCACGAGAGCCTGCTGCGGATCGGCGCCACGATCGACACCGGCACGCGGACATTGGCCGTCCGGCGCCGGCGCGGACGCAAGGACACCTTGCTGGACGCGAACGATGCGCCGATACCCGAGGGCACGCTGCTCGCCGCGTTGCATGGCCTGACCCGTGAGACCTTCGCCCAGAATTTCAGCCTTGATCACGCGCGGCTGCGTCGCGGCGGGCGGGAAATCGTGGATGCCAAGGACGATGTCGGCGCGGCCCTGTTCGCCGCCGGATCGGGAGTGGCCGGGGCGCAGGCGCTGCTCGCGGAGCTTCAGGCCGAGGCCGACGGTATCTGGGGCGAGCGCCGAGCCGCCGGAAAGACCTATTGGCAAGCCGCCAAGCAGCTCGAGGAGGCGGAGGCACGGTCGAAAGCGGCGCAGGTGCGGCCACGTGCCTGGTTGGCCGAGCGGGACCGCTTGGCTGGGCTGGAACGAAGCCAGGCCGAGCTGGAAGCCGAACGCGCCGCACAGCAGGCGGTGCTGGACCGGTTACAACGCATCCGCCGCTTGGCCGCGCCGGTGGCCAGCCGCGCCGCCCTGCTGGCCACCCTCGCTGAGCTGTCGGCGCCCGATTTCGACGCGCGGCATGAGGCCGCTTATGACCAGGCGACCGCCTGCATCGCCTCGGCGGAGCTGCGACGGGCGGCGGCCGAGGCCGCGCTCGCCGAGGCCAGGCAGGCGCGGACGGCGGTCGCGCCAGACCGCACGCTGCTGGATCGGGAGAACGACATCACCGAACTGGTCCGGGCCTCCGGCGAGGCGGCCAAGGCGGCATTCGATTTGCCTGCGGTGCTGGAGGAGATGCGCGCGCTGGAGACGGAGGCCGCGCGGCTGACACGCGACATGGGCCTGGTCACCGGCCCGCTCGACGAGGTGATGCGTCGTCTGCCACCGCCCGCCCTGCTGGCCGATCTGCAGGCGCGCGCCGACCGCGCGCCGGCGCTGCGGACGCGGTTGGAGGAGGCGCGCGAGCAGGTTCGGCGTGACGAGGCGGCGCGCGACGAGGCGGTGCGCAACCTAGCTCGGCTTCCGCAGGCTTCGGACGGACAGGCCGCAGCCGCCGCGTTGCGGCTGGGCCACGCGGCGCGCGAGGTGGCCAACCGCCTGCCCGAGCGCCGCCGCGCCATCGCGATGGCTGAACGGGCGTTGGCCGACATGCTTGCCCGCCTGTCCCCCTGGGTTGGGACGTCGGCGCAGCTCGCGCTGCTACGACCGCCCTGTGAAGCCGACGCCGGCGGGGCCGAGTCGGCCCTGGCGGATGCGGAGCATGCGCGCGCCGAGGCCGTGCGTTCGTTGCGGGAGGCGGCCGAACGGCTCGATCGGCTGGAGCTGGAGGGGGGCCAGATCGCCTCGGCGGGGCGCGCCGTGTCGGCGGACGATATCGGCCAGGCGCGGGCCAGGCGCGACAGTCTTTGGAGCCGGCTGCGCGACGCCCTGGCGGCCGGATCGCCGCCCGGCACGGGCGCGCTGTCCGACTACGATGAGGTGGTGAAGGCAGCCGACCACCTGGCCGACCGGCGTTTCGAGCACGCGGAAGCATCCGCGCGTCTGGCCAACCTTCTGGACCAGGGCGCGCTGGCCAGGCTGGATCTGGCGCACGCACGTGACCGGCTCGCCTCGGCCGAAACGGCGTCGGCCACGAGTTGGGAGGCCTGGCGCGCGCGCCTGCTGACGGGGGGTATTCCGGACATGTCACCCGGCGCGTGCCGCCAATGGGCGACCGACCGGCTGGACGCGCTGCGCCTGGCGGATGCCGCGGAGGATGCCAGGCAGGCGCTCGCGGCCGACGAAGGCCATGTCGCCGGTGCCCAGGCAAGGCTTCTCGCGGTGTGCGTGCCGCCGCCGCCCAGCGACGCGGCATTCCCGGAGCTGCTGGATCGGGTTCAGGAACTGGCTGACGCGCATGCCGCGCAGGAGACGCGCCGCCGCGCCTGCGAGGTGGCCGTTCAGGCGGCCGGGGCCGCGCTGGCCGCCGCGCGGACGCGATGCAGCGAGCTCGATACCAGGCTCGCCGCCTGGACAGCCGATTGGCAGGCGGCGGTCACGCGGTCCGGCTTGGCGCTGGACGAGGCAACCCTTCCCGCGCTGCTGCCGCTGTTCGGCCAATTGCGCGGCGCACTGGACGCGGCGCTTCGTCAGCAGCGGAGGATCGCCGGCATCCGCAAGGATGAGACCCGGTTCGGCGCCATGGTCTGGTCCCTGGCCGCAGCGTGCGGCGTGACCGATCGCACGCTGGACCCGCATGCCCTGGTCGAGAAGCTGCGGCTGGGCCTGGCGGCGGCGCTGCAGGATGATCGCGTGGCGCGCGAGGCGGATGCATCGATCGCGCGCTGGCAGGAGCAAAGGAATGAAGCGCAACATTTGATCGACTCGGCCAGGGCACAGCTGGCGCCCATGCTGGCGAAAGCCGGCTTCTCAGACGCATCCCTGCTCGCCCCGGCGATCGCGGCCTGGCGCCAAATTCGGGACGTGCGCATGCAGCTTCGCGCGCTGGAACAATCGATCGTGGATGGCGGCGAAGGCCATGGACTGGAGACACTGACGGCCGAGATCGCCGGTGCCGATCTGGACCAGCTCGTCCAGGCGATCGATGCGGCGAGGCGGGCCATCGTCACACTCGACGCGCGCATCGCGGCCACCGCGCAGGAGGTGGGGCAGGCCCGCGCCGCCTTTCAGGCGCTCGATCACGGCGAGGATGCCGTGCTGGCCGCGGCCGACGAACGCGCCGCGCATGCCGCCATGGCCGCCGAGGCTGAAGCCTATCTGCTGAAGCGCACGCAGGCGGTGATGTTGAAGTGGGCGGTGGACGATTACCGCAAGCGCCAGGAAAGCCCCCTGCTACGCAGGGCAAGCGCCTTGTTCAGCACCCTCACACTGGGCCGCTACGAAAAGCTCGAAATTGACCGATCCGGCGACAAGCAGCGATTGGTGGGCCATTGCGCAGGTGGTCGCAGCCTGGTCGGGCTGGACGGCATGAGCGACGGCACCGCTGACCAGCTTTTTTTGGCGCTGCGGCTGGCGGCATTGGAGCAGTCACTGGAGGCGGGTGTCGTGCTGCCGTTCCTGGCTGACGATCTGTTCATCAATTTCGACGATCGGAGGGCGCATGCCGGCTTCCAGGTGCTGGGCGAGATCGCCAGGCGCACGCAGGTGCTGTTCTTCACCCACCACGACCATTTGCGCGCGATCGCCGCGGACGCCTTGGGCCCGCACACGGTGCCAATCTGCGAGCTGAACTGAGAGAAAGTCTTTTGCTTCTTTTTCCGAAAAGAGGAGTTTTCCTACTCCTCCAAATGCACCGGATGTCCCCGCCTTAGAACCCCATCAGACCGCGCCTTCAAATACGCGTAGATATGATCGAGGTTTTCCACTACATCAGGATTGGGCCGAAACGCCGGCATCACGTTGTGCACCGCCACAGTCATGTTCTTGCGCCCGTCCATGACGGTCGCGTTGAATTTTTCCCGGCTGAGGTGGCGCACGCTGTCGGTCAGGTCGGGCGCGAACGAGCCGCCGGCGCCCTCGGGCCCGTGACAGCGTTCGCACTGGTCGCCGTAATACAGAAAACCCTTGTATGTGCCGTGATCGATGCGGATGCCGTCGCGGACGGTGTAGAGCGCCGGGTCGGCATGGGCCAGCAGGGCGGGCGAGAGAAAGACCAGGGCCGCAAGACTGATCGTGGCTGATCGCATCATTACCAATCCCCGTTGTCCTACCCGGACATGAGTTGAAATGCCAAAGCGTCAACCTGGACTTTTAGCGGGCGAAGTCCAGCGGGCCAGCCAGTCCAGCACCGTGTGCTGCCACATCTCGGAATTCTGCGGCTTCAGCACCCAGTGGTTCTCATCGGGAAACGTCAGCATCTCGCTCGGCACGCCGCGCCGCTGCAATGCGGTAAATGCGGCCAGTCCCTGCTCCAGCGGAATGCGATAATCCTTGGCGCTATGGATGACGAGCATGGGCACGTGCCAGTCCTGCACATGGTTGACGGGGTTGAACCGCTCGTAGTCCTCCGGCCGCGCCCAGGGCGTCGCATGGCCGTTCTCCCACTCCGAAAACCACAATTCCTCGGTGGAGTAGCCCATCATGCGATTGTCGAACACGCCGTCATGATCCACCAGGCACCGCCAAGGCTGTGGCCACACCCCTTCGATCCAATAGATCATGAAACCGCCGTAGGAGGCGCCGAGCGCGCAGGCGCGGCTGCCATCCAGATACCGATACTTGTCCAGCGCCGCGTGCCAGCCGGCCTGAAGGTCGGCAAGCGGCCGGTCGCCCCAGTGTCCGCTGATGCTGTCGGTAAAATCCTGACCGTAGCCGGTGGATCCATGGAAATCGATGAACACCGCAGCGTAGCCCGCGGCCGCATAAGTCTGCGGATTCCATCGATAGGACCAGCTATCGCCAAAGCTGCCTTGCGGACCGCCATGGATAAGGAACGCCACCGGATATTTCTGGCCTGGCCTCGCACCAGGCGGGGGCATGACGTAGCCATGCACCTCCTCGCTGTTCCATCCTCGAAACGCGAACTGCTCGTAATGGGCCAGCGTCACGTCGGCGAGCGCGCGTGCATCCTGATCGGTCAGTTGTTGCACGTCGAATGGCAGCAAGCGGTAGAGTTGCGTGGGACTGGCCAGGCTGTCGCGCGCAAACACGACCGTCTTGCCCGCAACGTCGATCTCCGAAACATGGCCGGTTTCCGTCAGCGCGCGCACCGCACCCGAACCGGCGTCGATCAAAAACAGCTTTTGCCGGCCATCTTCGGCGGCCGTGGCAAAGATGGCCCGGCCGTCAGCAGACCAGCGCACCAGATCGGCGGAGCGGTCCCAATGCGGCGCCAGCTCGTGCGTGTCGCCGCTGACCGTATCGCGAATAAACACGCCGAACCGATCCGCCTCGAAACCCGGCCGGCGCATCGCCTTATAGGCCAGCCTGCGTCCGTCCGGCGAGAACGTCGGCGCCGCATCCCACGCGGGATTGGCCGCGGTGATGTCGGCAGGCGGTCGCGAGCCATCCAGTGGCACCGAAAAAAGGTCGAAGTTCGTGCTCCACGGCTCGGTCCGGCCAGCTACGCGCGCGGAAAACACGAGCGTCTTGGAATCGGGCGAGACCGCGTAATCGTCGTCGCCACCAAACGGTTTGCCAGGCACGTCACCATCGAAGCCCCGCATCAGTGGACGCGCTTCGCCACTGGCGATGCCATGATCGTCCAATGGAATTTCCCAAAGCTGGTTACGCGTTCCGTCAGCCCATTCGTCCCAATGCCGCACGAACAGCTTGTCGTACACTACCCCGCTCGCCTTGTGCGCGGCACGATCGTCGAGCCGCTTCTTCGTGCATGCCGGCGTCTCGCAATCGGGGAAAACGGCCATCGACACGACCAGCCCACGGCCATCCGGGACGACCCGGAAAGAGACGATGTCCAGCGGCAGATGCGTCACCTGCACCGGTGCCGCACCCGCACGGCTGGCCGCAATATCCGTACGCCACAACGCGTTGCTGCCGGACCGGCGCGACAGAAAATAGATCGCATGTCCGTCCGGCGAAAACCGCGGTGCGCTCGCCCCACCGTCCGATGCCGCCAGCCGCCACGCGAGCGGCTTGTCGCAAGCGGCACAAACCATCCACACCGAATGCACCGCCTTGTTCGCGTCATAATCGGTATTGCGCACATCGTAGGCGACCAGGCTGCCATCAGGCGAGACATGCGGGTCCGACACGCGGTCCAGCATGACCAAATCATGCGGCGTCAACGTGCGGGCCAGCACCGGCGCCGCCAGCACGCAGCCGAGGGCGACGAGAAAAATGCTGTGACGGACCATGCGGCTCCCCGACGCTTGACAGACCGCGCACCCTACCGTCTCCGCTGTTGACGGCAAGGTGGAGGGCAGCATGGATCAGCGCATTTTGGTGGAGCGGGCGGGGGACGTGGTCACGCTCCGCCTGAACAACCCCGGCGCGATGAACGCGATCGACGGCGACATGGCGGAGGATCTGCATGCCAGGCTGGTTGACGCGTCTGGGCAGGCCCGCGCACTGATATTGGCTGGGCAGGAGCGCGCATTCTGTGCGGGTGCCAATCTATCAGCTGCGCGCCCGCTTCAGGGCGAGCCGTCCGATATGGGCGCGCGACTGGAAAGCTCGTTCAACCCGCTGATGATCGCCATCCAATCCTGCGCCGTGCCCATCATCTCGGCCGTACGCGGTGCCGCCGCCGGCATCGGCGCGTCGATCGCGCTGGCCTGCGACATGATCGTGGCCGGCGAGAGCGCCTATTTCCTGCAGGCGTTCCGGCGCGTGGGACTGGTACCGGATGGCGGGTCGGCGCTGCTGCTGGCCCATACGGTGGGCCGTGTGCGCGCGATGGAGCTGATGCTGTTGGGCGAGCGCCTGCCCGCGGCGACGGCGCTGGCCTGGGGCTTGATCAATCGCGTAGTACCCGACGCAGAGGTGGAGCGGGCGGCGGCCGAACTGGCGGCCTCGCTGGCGCGTGGCCCAACGCGGGCGCTGGGCCTGATACGGCGCGCGGCCTGGGCCGCGGTCAGCCAGGACTGGGAGACGCAACTCGGGCTGGAACGGCGCCTGCAACGCCAGGCAGGCGAGAGTGCCGATTTCACCGAGGGGGTAGCGGCGTTTCTTGAGAAGCGGGAGGCACGATTTTCCGGCGACTAGGCCAGTGAAAAGTCGAAGTTCTCCCTGGAAAAGTTCGGGTTGAAGTACGGGTCGCGCTCCATGTAGCGCGCCCAGCGAGCCACGAACCGCCGCCTTTCATCCGGCCGGGCAGCCACCCGCTTCGCCGACGCGCCTTCAAAATGGTATAGCGTGCAATAGGGTGTATAAACGATCCGGTAGCCGCTTTCGATGATGCGCAAACACAAGTCGATATCGTTGAAGTCGATTGCGAAACTTTCGTCGAAACCGCCGACCTGGCTCAACACGCTCTTGCGGGTGGCGAGACAAGCGCCGGTCACCGCCGAATAGTTCCTTATTAGATGCGTAAAGCCGTTATAGCCAACGAAGTCTCCCGGAAACGAATGATAGACGTGCGCGGTTGCGTTGTTGATGCCGACGACACAGCCGACGTGCTGGATGCTGCCGTCGGCATGCAGCAAACGGGCGCCCACCGCACCGATTTCACCATCTTGGCTGAGTTCGAGCAGACTGGTCAGCCACTCCTCCTCGGCCACCTCCATGTCGTCGTTCAGCATCACCAAATGTTCGGTCCGACACATCTTCAGCGCAAAATTCGCCTTCGCCGCGAAGTTGAACGGCACGACCGGACCGGTGTAGTTCTCCACCCGCACGCCGAGCGACTGAAAGCGTGCGACCTGCTCGGGCACCAGGCTGCTGTTATCGACGACCACGATCTCGAAATTCCGATAGCCGGTGCGGCGCAGGATGGAATCAACGAAATTATCGACCATGTGGAAGCGACCGCGCCCGGGTAGGTCAAGTTCGGCGTTGTTGGTCAGGATCAGCAGTGACACGCGCGGTCGGCCCAGGATGCGACGGCGCACACGAAACGTGCCCGGCAGCAAACCGTCCTCGACCCAGGCGCCGGCATGGCGTTCGGCCACGTGGTCCTGCAGCGCACGAAATCCGGCTTTCAGTGCATAAGGTTTCGCATCGACAGTGGCAGCCGCAGATCCCGCTACCGCGCGCCAGTGATACAGCGCACGCGGAATATGGTGGATATGTTGCGTGCGACGTGACAAGCGCAGCATCAGATCGAAATCCTGGGCACCGGAATAGGCTTCCCTGAACCCCCCCAGCTCGAGGAACAGCTGCTTGCGCACCACCAGCAGGTGCAGAACGTACATCACTAATTCAAGATGCTCGGGCGACCAATCCGGCTTGTGATATGTGTCGATCACCCGGCCGGCGTCGTCGATCTTGTCCTCGTCGGTGTACAGCACATCGATGTCGGGATCGGTGAATAGCGCCCGGACAACTTCCATCAGCGCGTCCGGATGCAGCGCGTCGTCGTGGTCCAGCATCGCCACGTAAGACCCGATGGCCATCTCCGCGCACAGGTTCGATGCGCCGGAGATGCCCAGGTTGCGTGCGGTGCGCCGTATCTTTATGCGCGCATCTACGCCCTGCGCGCGCGCCAGCACATCGCGCGTATCCTGCGCCGTGCTGGCGTCATCGCAGATGCACATTTCCCAGAATGGATAGGTCTGCCCAAGTACAGAGAGGATGCAGGCCTCCAGCCAAGGCGCTGGTACGTTATATACGGGGACGATCAGACTGATGACGGGCCGGCACGCGCCCAATCCCGCGATGCAAGCGCGTGCTGCCGAGTCCAGCCCGGCCAGCGGCGCATGACCCACTATGCCTCGTGTGCGCCCCAGCCAGCCCAGCAATGCGGGCTGCTCCGCCGCCAGGCCAATGGCGTGCAAGCGCGCACGTATCTCCTGGCCGATTTGCGCTGCGCTGAGCTGCGCCGAGATCCGCGCCGACGCGCGCGCGCCACGCATCCATGCCCCGGGCTGATCACGATAAAGGTTCCGGAATTGCTCGATCAAGGAAGCTTTCTTCGGGTCCGCCCACACGTAATGCGGCATGTACGGGCCGGTCTGCAACTCAACCTCGGTCAGCGTAAAGTCGATCGGATAGCCGACTGTCTCGTCAAAAAAATCGAGGTTTCCGGAATAGGCTGTTGCGATAACTGGTTTGCCCAAGGCCATGAACTCGGCGATGTTCAACCCAAAACCCTCGCTGCGATGCGCGCTGACGAAGACGTCACAGGCGGCACGCAAGAGCGCCATGTCGTGCTCGCTGAGCATATCGGCCATGACCAGCACGTTCTCCGCGCCCCGCAGAGCGCGCGTCAGTTGCCGCGTGATCGCAGGCTCTACAGCAGTGGAGTGGAATTTCACCACCAGGAACACGTTCTCGTCGGCGGGAAAGGCTTCCCTGAACGCCTCGATCACCATTAGAGGATTTTTGCGCGCGCTGGTGCTGCCCACATCGAACGCCATGAGAAACACCAGCCGGTCCGCCGGTATACCGTATAGCGCGCGCCCCTCGGCCGCTTCCGCCGAGGGTGGTTCGACAGGCAAGCGTATCTTGTGCACCGGCACAGGTGCAATCGCACCTATGGCGTCGATTTCGAATTCGCTGTTCGTCCACACTTCGTCGAGCGGCGCGAAACTCAGATGCCAGTCGGGCCGCAACGCCGCAAGCTCCCAGGCCCAAACGGCAATGTTATAGGCGTCGTCGAAATATCCTGCAGGATACAGGGATGTCAGCAAGGCAATCTGGTCCGCATTCGCTAGCAGCAGGTTGCACCGATAACGGGGTTCCCGCGCCCGCGCTGCCCGCGTGATGCGGGGTGCGCCACGGCTGACATCGAACGGGTGCAGGTCGATGGGCAACCCCAGGCCGCGTATCGCCCGCAGCAGGCCGCGCGCCGCCGTGCCCAGCCCGCTGATCGCGGCCAACGGTCCAAAGATGTTGATCCCGAAAGGTTTTTTGAAGAACGCCTCGGGCCGCGCCCGCCACATGCGGTAGGGGGCGATGCCGCACCCGACACGCCCCTCGAAACGGCCATGATGCACCCAGTGGTGGCGCGCCGCATCCGGATCGGGTCCAAGCGCCTGCCGAACATCGGGGTAGAGCAGCAAATAGCTCTCGCCGTCGAAATGCTCCGTATCGACGTCGCACTCCGTGCCAGGTGGCAGAGCGTCGACATAAAACTCGTCATGCGTGATCGTCGGGCGCAGGCCAGCCCGTTCCTCGGCACGGCCGCTCTGCCGCCAATGCGTCGCGGCGTCCGCAACCTCGCCGCCAGCTACCAGCGACGCGACATCGGGGTTGAGAGCGAAATAGAGATCCGCATCGAACGCCGTCTGCGTCGCGCGCGGTGGCGCGGCAGGCGGGGGCGTGTAGGCGATAGCACCGGCCGAGGCCAGCAGTCCTTCGGGCGCGGGCGCGGGCGGCACGGGCGTTGTGTCGGCCGGCAGCAGTATCGAGCGCGAAAGACCGGGCGGCCCGCCCTCGAAGGGCGAGTGGCGCGCACCGGACGCGATCTCGCCTTGCCCGAACGCTCGGTAATGCGCGTAACCGCTTTCGAATGAACCGGCGCGAACTGCCGCGCGCACGTCGCCAAACGCGCGCAGGTACAGTTCCTCGGGGAAATTCTCGCGGTCGAACGCGTCGTCGGCCATTCGCGGCGGCACTCCTGCGGACGGGTCATCTCGCGCGATGCGAAAGAGCCGCCCCTTGACCATGTAACATGGTTCTGCGACCGGCCGCAGGATGGCCCCCGCCCCAACGCCCTCATGTGAAAGCCGCACGGTGTTCATCACCGGCGGCTCCTCCGGCATCGGCCGCTGCACGGCCGGCGTGTTCGCGCAGGCGGGCTGGCGAGTCGGGCTGATCGCACGCGGCGGGCCAGGGTTGGCCGACGCCGCCGCCGACCTTTCCGACATCGCGGCGCTGCTTGCCACGGCGCAGGCGGATGTGGCGGACGGAGTTGCACTCGCCCGGGCGGCCGACGAGCTGGTGGCGGCTCTGGGGTTGCCGGATGTCTGGATCAACTGCGCGGGTAACGGCGTGTACGGCCGATTTGCCGAGGTTCCGCCCGAAGAATACGACCGGGTGACGGCGGTCACCTATGGCGGCACCGTGAACGGCTGCCGCACCGCGCTGGCGCTCATGGCGCCGCGCGGACACGGGCGGATCGTCAACGTATGCTCGGCCGCGGCCTTCCATGGCCTGCCGCTGATGACGTCCTATGCCGGCGCCAAAGCAGCCGTGCGCGCATTTGCCCAGGCGCTGCGGGCCGAATTGCGCATGGCGCGCAGCCCCATCAGCGTGGCCACCGTGTTTCCGCCGGCGGTGAACACGCCCTTCTTCTCCCATGCGGTCAGCCGCATGCCCTGGCCAGCGCGGCCCGCACCGCCGGTGTATCAGCCCGAGGTGGTGGCGCTAGGTATTTTCCACGCCGCCCGGCACGGCGGGGCCGAACAGACCATAGGCGGTGTCGCCACCTTGTTTGCGTTGGCCACCCGGATGTGCCCCGGGGTGATCGCCTGGTGCATGACGCGGCTCGGTTTCGATGGCCAGCTCTCCACCGATCCGGAGGCGGTACGGCTGGCCGACCCGACCCTGTTCGCCCCGTCCTGCCACGCCTCGCCCGTGCACGGTCCGTTCGGCGCGCGCGCACGGCAACACAGCACGCATTTGTGGTTAGTCCGGACGCTCACCTTCACCCGGTAAGTCGTTCCGTCGCGTCCCAGACGGCGCTGACCCGCGACTCGTCCAGCGCGCGCGGGTTGGGGGCGACCGCGCGGCGGCGCTTGACGTAGGCACCAGTTACCCCGGCAAAATCCGCGCTGGTGGCCACGTAGACCGGCGTGTCTGCCCCTTGCTCCTCGGTCAACTGGAACGGCGCCAACAACCGCCACGCCAGCCCGACCGGGCCGCGCGCCCGCACCAGCCCGGTGGCCACCGCTCCGGGATGGACAACGTTGGCGGTCACACCCGACCCCGCCAGATCGCGCGCCAGCCGCCGGGTCACTATCAGCAGCGCCAGTTTCGACTGCGCATAGGTATGCAACAAGCCCCAGCGCCTCCTCCCCTCAAGATCGTCCGGAAAGATACGGGCGCGGTCGGAGGTGGAGGAGCCGGTGTTGACCACCCGGGCGCCCGGCCCGGCTGCGCGCAAGGCCGGCAGCAGCGCCCGGGTCAGCACGAACGGCGATAAATGGTTCGTGGCGATCACACGCTCATGCCCCTCCGCCGTCTCCTCGCGGCGTGCGCAGTACACGCCGGCGTTGTTGACCAGCACGCCAATGGCAGGGTGCCGCGCCACGATACGGGCGGCTGCCGCGCGCGTTTCCGCCAGCAGCGACAAGTCGGCGAGTTCAATCTCCGGCGCGGACCCCGGCACCTGGGCTTCTATCCAGTCGCGCGCGGCGTGCGTGCGCCCGGCATCACGGCCAAGGAGAACGACGCGGTGGCCCGCCCGGGCAAGGCCGAGCGCGATATGGCGGCCGATACCGCCGCTGGCGCCGGTAACCACACTGATCGATCCGCTGGTCACAAAACGCTCACCAGATCGGGTACTGGAAAAGTCATGTCCGACGAACAGCAATCTGCAACCATGATGGTTGGCGACTTCGCAAGCGAAGCAGTCGCCCGCGACTCGGCCGCCAACGCGACCTTGCAGCGTGTCGCCCCCGGCTCTACCAGCGCGATCGCCATCAGCGCCGACGTGTGCACCGCGATCACGCCGGCAGACCGTCCTCACCAGACAGAAAATCCTGGCTCCGCGCCGCGCTTGGTCCGGGTGTAGCGTGGCGAGCCCCTGCCGCGATAACCTCTTCCAACACGCGGCGACGTGTCGCCACGTCAACCGGCGGCCGTACCGGCACCAAACGAACGGCGGGCTGTCCGTGCCGTGTCAGGATGACGTCGTCCCCCTGCTCCGCTCGCCGGACGAGTTCGGTAGACTGGGCTTTTGCGTCGGTTAACGAGACCGGTATAATCGAGCCGACCGCCGATGACTGGGTCACATGGTGGTCCATATCAACGTATCAAACATGTGTCCACCAACTTTGCTTCTGCTGCGAACGTTGTTAACGGTTGGCGTGGAGGACCCGCCATGATCCACGTCGTCGCCCTCGTGAACGCTCATCCCGGCCAGCGCGACGCGCTTCTGGAAGCATTTCGCGAAAACTTGCCGGCGGTTCGCGCCGAGCCGGGCTGCATCGCCTACCAGCCCGCGGTCGATGTCCCAGACATGGGTTCGTTCCAGACCAAGTTCGGCCAGGACACGGTCGTCGTGCTGGAGATTTGGGACAGCCCGGAGGCGCTGCGCGCACACGGTGCCGCGCAACACATGGTGGAGTTCGGGCGCCGGACAAAGCCGATGGTGGCGAGCCGGGCGATCCACGTGCTGAGACCTGCGTAAACGTCGGCGCGCATGATACGCTAACGCGACCTCACAGAAACTCCAAGATGCCGACCTATCGCGTGACACTCGTGTGCGACGGAGTGCCGAGCGAGGCTGGACCATCAGCGGCACTCGACGATGGACGAGTTTTTCGACGAGATCAGCGCAAATATTGCCCAGCCGTTTGACGGTGACTTAAAAATCAAGCCGATAGAACGGCTCGTCGAACAGAAGGCCAACGTGCCACTCCCGCGCAGCATATGAAGCGGATCAGTTCAGCGCATTCCGCAAATCCGCAATCAGATCGTCCGGGTGCTCAACCCCCACCGAAATCCGCACCAGATTATCCAGCAGCCCAAACTTTTGTTTCCGCTCCGCCGACACCGCAATATGCGTCATCGCCGCGGGATGCGAGGCCAAACTCTCCGTCCCACCCAAACTGACCGCCAACTTGATCAAACTCAGCCGGTCCAAAAACGCAAACGCCTCGCGCTCCCCACCCTTCACATACACGCTGATCGTCGATCCCGGCCCGCTGCACTGCCGGCCATACAAATCGGCCTCGCGCGAACCCGCCGCCAAATGGCCCAGAAACCCCACTTTTTCGATACCCGGATGGTTGGCCAAAAAGCCCGCGACCTTTCCGGCGTTCTCGCCCGCCCGAGTCATGCGCAGTTCCAAAGTTTCCAAGCTTCGCATCAGCAGCCACCCTGTGTGCGGGTCGCTCATTGTGCCGAACGCGCTGCGCATGGAGCGTATCGGTTTCAGCGCGGCGCGCGAGCCCAGCACCGCGCCAGCCACGACGTCGCTGTGGCCGCCGACATATTTGGTCAGCGAGTACACCACCATGTCCGCGCCATGCTGCAACGGTGACTGCCACAGCGGCCCCAAAAACGTGTTGTCCACGATCACCGCGGGGCGGCCGCCGGGCTGGTCGTGCAACGTCGCGGCCAGCTCGGCGCAATACCCGATATCGACCAGGTCGTTCGTGGGATTGGCCGGCGTCTCCAGCATGAACGCCGCAATGCGCGCCCCCGGCGCCAGCGTCGCGCGAGCCTCCGCCAGACGCGCCGCGATCTCGTGCGGCGCCAGGTTGCCGGCGAACTCCACGCCCTGGATGCCGAATTTCGGGAGCACCTTCATCAGCAGCGTTTCGGTGCCACCGTAGATCGGAGCATTGTAGAAGATCACATCGCCGGGCTTGGCCACGCTCAGCAGCGTCGTCGCTATCGCCGCCATGCCGCTTGCAAATACCAGGGCCGCTTCGGCGCCGTCCCATACGGTCAAGCGGTCTTCGAGAATCTCCAGATCCGGGTTGTTGAACCGCGAATAGATAAGGCCAGGTTGCTCGCCGTCGCGCAGCTCGCGTAGCCCCGCTACCAGCTCGAAAAACTCTTTCCCGTGCTGCGCGGAGCGGAAAACAAACGTGCTGGTCTGGAAGATCGGCACCTTCACCGATCCTTCGGACAAGGCCGGGTCATATCCAAACCCCATCATCAGGGTTTCCGGATGCAGTATCTGGCCGGCCAGCACGCGCTTGTGATGGTTCATGTTTCTGCGCCTCCCTATTGCGCGGCGATGGCCGGCGAGGCTGCCGCCAAACGGCGGGCCTTCAACTCAGCAGCAATTAGAAAGGCCAATTCCAACGACTGTTCTGCGTTCAGGCGCGGATCACAGAACGTCTCGTAACGTTCACCCAAATCGGCTTCCGTCAAGCGATGCGCACCGCCCACACATTCGGTCACCGGCTGGCCCGTCATTTCCACGTGCACGCCGCCGGGCCGTGCGCCGGCCTCCGCGAATACGTCGAAAAAGCCGCGCATTTCGGCCAGGATACTGTCGAAATTACGTGTCTTCACCGCGAATGCCGTACTGACCGTATTGCCGTGCATCGGGTCGCACAGCCACACCACGCGCCGCCCGTGTCGCTGCACCGCGCGCAGCAGCGGCGCCAGATGCGTGCGCACCCGCTCCGCCCCCATGCGGCTGATCAACGTCAGGCGTCCCGGCTCGTCGGCCGGATGCAGGATGTCGATCAACCGCAGTAGCTCATCGGCCGGTGTCGTCGGCCCTACCTTGATGCCGACAGGGTTGCGCACACCACGCAGGAACTCGACATGCGCGCCGTCCACCTGGCGTGTCCGATCGCCGACCCATAAGAAATTCGCGCTGCATCCGTACCAATCGCCGGTGGTGCTGTCGATGCGCGTCAACGCCTGCTCGTACGGCAGCAGCAACGCCTCATGGCTGGTATAGAACTCGGTCTCCCGGATTTGCGCGGTGTTGGCGCTGCCAATACCGCACGCCGCCATGAACCCGAGCGTCTCGTCGATGCGGGTCGCCAGGTCCTGGTAACGCGCGGCCAGCGGAGAACGGGCAACGAAATCCAAATTCCACCGGTGCACCTGGTGCAGGTCCGCATAGCCGCCGCTAGCGAAGGCGCGCAGCAGATTCATCCGCCCGGCGGACTGGAAATAGGCCGTATCCATGCGCTCCGGGTCCGGCAAGCGCGCGGCCTCGGTCGGCTCAGGACCGTTGATGATGTCACCGCGATAGCTGGGCAACGTCACGCCATCCACGCTTTCCGTGTCCGAAGACCGCGGCTTGGCGAACTGCCCCGCCATGCGACCGATTTTGATCACCGGCACAGTCGCGCCGAAGGTGAGCACGACGGCCATTTGCAGCAGCACGCGAAACGTGTCGCGCACGGAGTTGGCGTTGAAATCGGCGAATGATTCGGCGCAGTCGCCGCCTTGCAGGACGAAGGCGCGCCCGTCTGCGGCCAGCGCCAGCGCATTCTTCAGGCGGCGGGCTTCGCCGGCGAACACCAGGGGCGGATAGGAGCGCAGCCGCGCCTCGGCCGCCTGGAGTGCGTTGCCGTCCGGGTAGGTCGGCGCCTGCCTAATCGGCCGTTCACGCCAGCTATCGGGTGTCCACTGCATAACAACCTGCGTATTAACGGTGTCCAAAGGCCGACTGGCCTTTGGTGGGGGATGCGGGGGCAAAGCCCCTCGCGGGGAGACGGATGTACGACCTACTTATCACAGGCGGCGGCATCAATGGCACCGGCATCGCACGCGATGCTGCCGGGCGTGGCATGAGCGTCTGCCTGGTCGAGCAGGACGACCTGGCCAGCCACACCAGCGGCGCCAGCACCAAGCTGATCCATGGCGGCCTGCGTTACCTGGAATATCACGAGTTCCGCCTGGTCCGCGAAGCGCTGGCCGAGCGCGCCCGCCTGCTGGCCATCGCCCCGCACATCATCTGGCCGATGCGTTTCGTGCTGCCGATCGGCCCCGGCAGCCGGCCCGCGTGGATGATCCGCGCGGGCCTTTTTCTCTACGACCATATCGGCGGCCGCGGACCATTGCCGGCCACCAAAAGCGTCCGGCTGGACGGCACAGGCCTCGGAGCCGGCCTCAAACCCGGCATTTTGCGCCGCGCCTTCGCCTACTCGGATTGCTGGGTGGAGGATTCGCGCCTCGTCGTCCTGAACGCCGTCGATGCCGCCGCCCGGGGCGCCAGCATCCGCACCCGCACCCGCCTGGTCGCCGCCCGGCGCGAGGGTGAGGCGTGGCACGCCGAGGTGCAGGACACGGTCACGGGTGCGAAGGAAACGATCGGCGCGCGCCGCCTGGTCAACGCAGCCGGCCCCTGGGTGGGCCAGGTCCTGTCCGGCGCGCTGGGCCACAACGCGGGCGCGCGCATCCGCATGGTCAAGGGCAGCCACATCGTCGTCCGGCGCCTCTACGAGGGCGAACACGCCTTCCTGTTGCAGAACCCGGACGGCCGCATCGTCTTCGTCATCCCCTATGAACAAAAATTTTCGCTGATCGGCACCACGGACCTGCCCTGGGACGAGGACCCGTCCCGCCCCGCGATCACGGAGGCGGAGGTGGCGTATCTGTGCGAGGCGACGCGACATTGGCTGGCGGCGCCGGTCGGGCCGGCGGACGTGGTATGGAGCTATTCCGGCATACGTCCGCTCTACGATGACGGCGCCGAGAGCGCGTCCGAAGTCACGCGCGACTATGTGCTGGAGCTGGACCAGCCGGAGGGCCAGGCACCCACCCTGTCGGTCTATGGCGGCAAGATCACTACCTATCGACGGCTGGCGGAGGCGGCTCTGGCTAAGTTGGGCGTGGGTGGCCGCTCCTGGACCGCCGGCGCCCCCCTGCCCGGCGGCGACATGCCCGGTTTCGAGGCCTACCTGGCCGACTTGTCCGCCGCCTACCCGTTCCTCTCGCCGGCCCTGGCATGGCGCCTGGCCCGCGCCTACGGCACGCGTGCCGCGTTGATCCTCGGCACCGCGAAGAACATGGCATCGCTCGGAAAGGATTTCGGGCACGGCCTGACGGAAGCGGAAATTTCCTACCTCGCCACCCACGAATTCGCGCGCGCGCCGCAGGACGTGCTGTGGCGCCGCTCCAAACTCGGCCTGCACCTGCCGCCCGACACCGCGTCGCGCCTGGCCGGCGTGGCAGGACTGGCATGAAAGATTTTATCGGCGCCATCGACCAGGGTACAACCAGCACCCGCTTCGCCGTGTTCCACCGCACCGGCCATCTGGCGGCTATCGCGCATAAGGAACACGCCCAACACACCCCTCACCCCGGCTGGCTGGAACACGACCCCGACGAGATTTTTGCCAATGTCCGCGAGACAGCTGCCGAAGCGTTGATCCGCGCCGGCATCGGCCCCGCCGAACTGGCGTGCGTCGGCATCACCAACCAGCGCGAAACCACAGTGCTGTGGGACCGCCGCACCGGCCGCCCGTTGCACCGCGCGATCGTCTGGCAGGATACGCGGGTGGAAACGCTGGTGGCCGCGTATGCCGCCGATGGCGGCCGCGCGCGCTTTCAGCAGAAGACCGGCCTACCGCTCGCCAGCTATTTCTCCGCGCTGAAACTGCAGTGGCTGCTCGAAACCGTACCCGACGCGCGACACATGGCCGAGAACGGCGATGCCCTGTTCGGCACCATCGACGCATGGCTCATCTGGTCGCTCTGCGGCGTGCATGCGACGGATGTGACCAACGCCAGCCGCACCATGCTGATGGACCTCTCGACGTTGGACTGGTGCCCCGAACTGCTCGGCGCGTTCCGCATCCCGCGCGCATGCCTGCCGGCAATCATGCCGTCATCCGCGATGTTGGCAGACATCCTGCCGCACGCCGCCGAGATCGCCGGCGTGCCCGTGTCGGGCGTGCTGGGCGACCAACAGGCCGCCCTGGTCGGCCAGGCGTGTTTCGCGCCAGGCGACGCGAAGAACACCTATGGCACCGGCAGCTTCCTGCTGCTCAACACCGGCGCCCGCCAGGTCGCCTCGCAACACGGCCTGATCACGACAGCCGCCTATCAATTCGCCGGGCAACCCGCCTGCTACGCACTGGAAGGCTCCATTGCGGTGACCGGCGGACTGATCCAGTGGCTGCGCGACCAGCTGGGCCTCGTGGCCAGCGCCGCCGAGCTCGACGCACTGGCGGCGACCGTCCCCGACAGTGGCGGCGTCTACATAGTGCCCGCGTTTTCCGGCCTGTACGCGCCTTGGTGGCGCGAGGACGCACGCGGCCTGATCACCGGCCTTACGCGCTACGCGACCAAAGCGCATCTATGCCGGGCCGCATTGGAGGCGGCCGCCTACCAGGTGACCGACGTGGCACACGCCATGGCCAAGGATTCGGGCGTGGCGCTGGGCGAATTGCGTGTCGATGGCGGCATGGCGCGCAGCGATGCCCTGCTCGCTTTCCAGGCGGACGTGCTGGCGACCGAGGTGGTGCGCCCGGCTATCACCGAAACGACGGCGCTGGGCGCCGCCTATGCCGCCGGGTTGGCGGTAGGTGTGTGGGCGGGCACCGACGAGTTGCGTGGCCTCTGGCGCGAGGACAAGCGTTGGGCATCGCGGATGCAACACGCGGGGCGCGAGCGCCTGATGGCGGGCTGGCATAGGGCGGTGCAGCACGCGTTCGATGGGTAAATCCCCAGTCGTATGGTGCACACTCCCATGCTCTTTCCTTGACAGCCCCTCGCCGCCCTAGCACGCTGGCAGTCTATTCCGAAGCAGGACAACATACCCATGCGCCTCAGAGTCGAGCTGGCCGTTGCACTCGGCGTGCTTGCCGCACCGCAACTCGCCTCTGCCCGACTGCCGGCGTTGCAACCCGTTAGTTTTGCGAGTTGCGCCAATGAGAGCGCCAATATCGGTGGACCGGTAGGCACAAGCCAGGGCAATGCCGGTACAAACTTTGCCTTTCTGACGTTCAACCTGCTCGATCCCGCAGCCGGCAACAATATCTGGGTCGGCGCGGCCGGCGCCAGCTTGCACATCAGCCTGTCCGTTCCTTCCCCGACCGCGGTGTATTTCGTCATCAATACCGTCTGGGGTCAGCCCAGCGTGGTGAACGCGACAATTCTACTCAACGGCACCGGCGGAATACAACAGGCTGCGCCACTGAAGGGCGGCAAGACGATCCGGGATTTTAACAACGGCACGTTTACCGATACGTTGACTGCCGGCACTAGTCAGGAATGGTGGACCAACAACCTCAATCCGATGCCGCAGGACGGCAGCCATCGCGAGGACGTCCACAAGATCGACACATCGAAGACATTCGCGGGCCAGACGTTGACGGAAATCGTGATCGCTGCACCGAAGAACGCCGGCGTGAATTTCATGGAGCCGCTGCTCTTCGCGATTGGGGTCCAGTCGTCCTCCGGGCCGATCACGGCGACCTGCACGGCGAGCTAACAGCCGCGTCGGCTGCACGCCGGCTGTCAGGCCTGGGTTTCGGCCATGGCATTCTGCAAAAGATCGTAAATCACCGAGGGCGCGTTCGGATCCCACGAACTGCGCGGCCCGATTGTCAGCCCGCCATCCACCACGAGATGCGTCCCGGTCACGAAGGCCGCTTCGTCCGACGCCAGATACAGACAGGCCTGCGCCACATGCGACGGCGCACCCGGAATGGCCAGCGGTTGCGCATGCGGTGAAATCGCGCTCAGCCCGGCATTGGCCTGGGCCGCCGCATTGGCCGACATGCCATATGCGCTGGTAAAAATTTCGGTCAGCATGAAGCCGGGGCAGATCGCGTTCACCCGTATGCCGTATCGCGACAACTCGGCCGCTGCCAGCTTGCTCAAATGCAGCACTGCCGCCTTCGCCGCCGAATAGCAGATCGGCGCGGCGCCGGCTTCCAGCGCGGACACCGAAGACGTGTTCACGATCGCGCCACCGCCCCGCATCCGCATGTGCGGCACCGCGTAACGCATGCCCAAGGCCACCGAGCGCAGCAGCAGCGCTTGCGTGCGGTCCCAGTCCTCGCCGGTCATCTCCTCGATCGTCGCCCGCGTCCCGCCCGCGCCCGCGTTGTTGAACACGATATCAAGCCCGCCAAACGCATCCACCGCCGCCTGCATGGCCGCCGCAATCTGCGCTTCGTCCGTCACATCGCAATGCTGGTAGCGCACCGCGTCACCCAGGCGGGCGATCAAACTCTTGCCACGCGCGTCCTGGATGTCGGCGACCAGCACGCGCGCGCCTTCGGCGACGAACAGCTCGACGGTCGCCAACCCGATACCCGAGCAGCCGCCTGTGATAACAGCGACTTTGTTGGCCAGCCTGGGCATGTGCGGTCTCGCTCAAAAATGTCGGTCATGCTGGCTAACGCGCGCCCGCGATTGAGTCACGCCATCACCCCCGCCCGGCCCGCGCCCAGCCGTGCCAGCTCCAGCCCGTTCAACACATCGGCCCCGCTCTCCGCCCCGCGCGTCACCTCGCCTGCTGCATCGCGCCGCACCCCATATGCCTCCAACTGAGCCCGGGACCAGGACAGCGACGCCCCCAAGGTCGCACCCGCCCCAGCCACCCGCACAGCCGGCCCCGGCGGCGGCGGCCCGTACCCGATCCCCAGATCCGCTAGCAGCCGCGCGCCCAGCCTTTCTGGGTCCAACCCCAGCGCATGCTCCAGAACCGTAGTCCCCACGTTCACCGCCACCCCCACGGGCCCGCCTGTCAGCCCGCTCACTACCAGCGACCCGGCAAACCGCGCCGCCTCCGGAATGGTGTCACCCGTCATCGCCCGGTAGATCGTGCCCACCACCGGCAGATATTGCAGCGGGTTCAGCTCGGACAGCAGCGTGCGAAAAAACCTGTTCGACGGCTTTGCCGGCGCGGCAGCAGCGGTCTGGCTGGTCGGGTTCACGCGGGCGGCAAGCATCTGGGCGGCTCCATCACGGATTGACCCCAATCTTTCTGCAAAGCCGATGCCAGCGTTCAGCCCGCCGGCACCGTATAGACGTCGCCGTCCAGGACCACCCGCCCTTCCCGCACCAGCTTTTCCAGATGCGCCAGCAGCGACCGGCGCGCTGCCGGCACCAGATGCGCCTCCAACCCCGGATACACCTCCCCCACCAGCGCCGCCTCCGCGGCCGGCCCGCGCCGCAACGCGGCCAGCACCGCCGCTTCCCGCGCCGCGCGGTGCGACAGCATGCCGCGCACGAGCTTCAACGGATCAGTCAAAGGCGGCCCGTGCCCGCACAGATACAGCGTGTCGTCGCGCGCCATCAGCATCCGCAAGCTCGCCATATACGCCGCCATATCTCCGTCCGGCGGGCTGACGATGCTCGTGGACCACGACATCACATGGTCACCCGTGAACAACACCCCCGTGCCATGCAAAGAAAAACACAGATGGTCGGACGCATGGCCAGGCGTGTGCAGCGCCGTCAAAGACCCGACACGATCCCCGTCCGCCAGCACCACGTCCGGCACGAACCCAGCCGCCCAAGCCGGCGAGAACCCATGGATCGGCGCCCCCGTCAGCGCGCGCAACGCCGGCGCCCCGTCCGCATGATCCGGATGCGTGTGGGTCAACACAACGCGTCCCACCCGCCCCAGCCCGGCCACTGCGGCCAGGTGGGCTGCGTTGTCCGGGCCGGGATCGATCACCGTCAGCCCCTCCGCCCCGTCCACCACCCACGTGTTCGTGCCCGTGTAGGTCATCGGCCCGGGATTTGGCGCCACCATGCGCCGCACCCCCGGATACACCTCAGTGGCCACCAACCGAACCGGCTCCCCCTCGGTCAAAAACGCCATGCCCCGCATTTGCCTCCGCCCCTGCGGGGTAGGCAGCACGCCCCGCCCGGAGCATGATGCCCTAAACGGCAGGTCTGCCAAGAAAGGGGAAATGTGCGCGCGATCATCTGCAACGAGTTCGGTCCCATCGAGACCCTCACCCTGGAGGACCGCCCGGACCCCACCCCAGGCGCCGGCGAGCTCGTTATCGACGTGCACGCCGCGGGCGTGAATTTTCCGGACGGCCTGATGGTCCGCGGCGAATACCAGGTCAAACCACCCCGCCCCTTCACCCCAGGCAGCGAAGTCGCCGGCACTGTCCGCACCCTCGGCACCGGCGTTACGAATTTTTCCGTAGGCGACCGCGTCGTAGCCCTCCCCGGCATCGGCGGCTTCGCCGAACAGGCGGTCGCCCTTGCCGACCGCACCACAAAACTCCCCCCGAAATGTCCTTCGAAGTCGCGTCCGGCTTCATGCTGGTTTACGGAACGTCGCTCCATGCCCTGCAGGAATGCGGCCGCCTACGTGCCGGCGAAACCCTGCTCGTGCTGGGTGCGGCCGGTGGCGTAGGCCTTGCCGCCGTCGAGATCGGCCACGCCATGGGCGCACGAATCATCGCCGCCGCCTCCACCGACGAAAAACTCGCCCTCGCCCGCGCCCACGGCGCAGACCTCACCATCAACTACACCACCGCCGACCTGAAAACCGAGCTGAAGCGCCTCGCCCCCCAAGGCATCGACGTCGCCTACGACCCCGTCGGCGGCCCCTTCACCGAAGCCGCCGTCCGCGGCCTCGCCTGGGGCGGCCGCCTGCTCGTCGTAGGCTTCGCCGCCGGCGACATCCCCAAACTCCCCCTGAACCTTCTGCTCCTGCGCGAAGGCGAAGCCAAAGGCGTCTTCTGGGGCACCTGGACCCAGCGCAACCCCGCCGGCCACGCACGCAATGTCGCCCAACTCTTCGCATGGGTCGCCGAAGGCAAACTGAAACCACACGTGTCAAATACCTACTCGCTGGAACGCACCAGCGAGGCTCTCGCGGACGTCATGCAGCGTCGGGCGCAGGGAAAAGTCGTTCTCACCCCAACAAGGTAAGGCCAGGGGCGCAGCCCCTGGACCCCGCTGGGGCCGGCGGCCCCAGACCCCTACGAATACGAGGCAAACCAAATGGATTTCACGTTCAACGACAAGACGCGTGAGTACCAGGAACGCGTAACCACGTTCATGGACAAGCACATCTACCCCAACGAACACCGCTTCCACGAAGAAGTCGCCCACGGCGACCGCTGGGTGCCCACAAGCCTCATCGACGAACTAAAACCACTCGCAAAACAAGCCGGCCTGTGGAACCTCTTCCTTCCAGACAGCCATCGCGGCGCCGGCCTGAAAAACATCGAATACGCCCCACTCGCCGAAATCATGGGCCGCGTCGAATGGGCGTCGGAAATCTTCAACTGCTCCGCCCCAGACACCGGCAACATGGAAACCATCGAGCGTTACGGCACCGAAGCCCAGAAAAAAGAGTGGCTGGAACCACTCCTCGAAGGTGAAATCCGCTCCGCCTTCGCCATGACCGAACCGGCTGTCGCCTCGTCGGACGCCACCAACATCGAATCCACCATCGAACGCCAAGGCGACGACTACGTCATCAACGGCCGCAAATGGTGGACCAGCGGCGGCGGCGACCCACGCTGCAAGCTTCTCATTTTCATGGGGAAGACCAATCCGAAGGCGGACCGTCACACGCAACAATCCATGGTGCTTGTGCCGATGAACACGCCGGGCGTCGAAGTGCTGC
Source organism: uncultured Alphaproteobacteria bacterium (assembly GCA_963850605.1). Lineage (GTDB taxonomy): Bacteria > Pseudomonadota > Alphaproteobacteria > Acetobacterales > Acetobacteraceae > BOG-908. Next base: position 227,355 of record CAWKLX010000007.1, read on the forward strand.
GACCGCTCACCGTCTTCGGCTACGACGACGCGCCGCACGGCCATATGGAGGTGGATTTCCGCAACGTCCGCGTCCCGGTCAGTAACATCCTGCTCGGCGAAGGCCGCGGTTTTGAGATCGCCCAAGGCCGCCTCGGCCCGGGACGCATCCACCACTGCATGCGCCTGATCGGCAAGGCCGAACGCGCGCTGGAAGCCATGTGCAAGCGCGCCAAATCCCGTGTGGCCTTCGGCAAACCCGTCAGCGAACAAACCGTCACCCTCGAACGCATCGCCGAAGCCCGCTGCATGATCGAACAGGCACGCCTGCTCACACTCAAAGCCGCCCACATGATGGACACGGTCGGCAACAAGGCCGCCCGCGCGGAAATCGCCATGATCAAAGTCGTTGCCCCCAGCATGGCCTGCCAGGTCATCGACTGGGCGATGCAGGTCCACGGCGGCGGCGGCGTCAGCCAGGATTTTCATCTGGCCTACCACTACGCATCGGCCAGAACGCTGCGCTTCGCTGACGGGCCCGACGAGGTGCATCGCAACCAGATCGGCCGGCTGGAGCTTGCGAAATACAATTGACGTAGCAGGCTACTATCCGCGCCGCACCCGCCCATGCTGGTGCGGCGCGGTGTGGGCGGCGCTGCTGACCTTGGCCGCCTGCCAGTCGGGCGAACCCCCAAACTGCACCTTCGCGCGCGCCACCGAACTGCCGTTGCGGTTGGTGGACAATCACCTCCTCGTCGCTGCGACGCTTAACGGCACGCCCACGAACCTGATCTTCGACACCGGCTCGGACGCGACGATTATCTCGACGCGCACGGCTGATCGCCTTTCGTTACCTCTCCTTCCGGCTGGACGTTTCGAAGGCATCGGTGGCGCCGGCGAAGCGTTCGTCTTCGTCACCAGCTCGTTCCAATTGGGCAACCTGCACGGAACCCAGCTGCATCTGATCGCGAGCGACCTCAACCTGCTGGTCGGCGGCACCCCGCCGGACGGCCTGCTCGGCGACAATTTTCTGACGGCGTACGACATCGACCTGGATTTGCCTGAGCACAAGGCTGTGCTCTACCTCGCCACAGGCTGCACACGCCCGGCCGCGACCCTGCCGCAGCCGCTCATCGTCACGCCCATGCTGCACCGGCCCGCCAACGATCTGCACCCCGTCGTGCAAATCACCATCGACAACCAGCATTTCGCCGCCGCCGTCGATACCGGCGCCCCCCATAGCGTCATCTTCGCCGACGCCGCTCGCCGGATCGGCCTCGACATCGCAAACCTGAACCAGGATTTTCATTTTCACGCGTTGGGCATCGGTTCCGCCACACCGCAAGCCGTGCGCCACGTCCTGCCTGCAATGCAGGTCGGCGATATCACAATCCAAAACTATCCAGTCGCCATCATCGACCAACCCGCAATCCGCGGCGTCGATATGCTGCTAGGCCTCGATTTTCTCCTGCGCGTACACGCCTGGCTCTCCTTCTCCTCACACACGCTGATCATGCGCTACCCACCCTAACAAAACCGCCATCGCGAGCGCCGCGAAGCAACCACCGTTCAACAGATATGCAGGTTTCATAACGAACAAATCAGAACATCTTCGCGGAGTGTTCGTATTCTTCGTGCCGTTGTGCTTTGTGTTGACCATTTACGCTGCCGGCATCGCCTGACTCAACCGCCCACCCATCCGCACCGGCTCTACCCGCACCGCCAACCCGGTCTCGTCGGCGGTCTCCACGAACACCCCGCACACCGTCGCCTCGCCCGCGGCCGGCGACAGCCGCTCGCCCGGCAACCGGCGCCAGAACCGTGCGGCGGCCACACCCTTTTCCATCCCGATCACGCTGTCGTAATCGCCGCACATCCCCGCGTCCGAAAGATACCCGGTGCCGCCTGCAAGGATCTGATGGTCGGCGGTCGGGCAATGCGTGTGCGTGCCCACCACCAGGCTGACACGCCCGTCGAAGGAATGCGCGTACGCCATCTTCTCGCTCGTCGCCTCGCCATGCAGGTCCGCCACGATCGCCTGCATCCCGCCGGACCCGGGAGGCCCGCCCAGCCTGTAGCGGCCCAGCAACTCTGCCGTCATCCGGAACGGATCGTCGCTCGGCTCCATGAACAGCCGTCCGATCGTCTGCAGCACCAAAGCCCGCCGCCCGTCGGCCAGATCGACAGTCACAAACCCCTGCCCCGGCGTCCCCGGCGCAAAGTTCAGCGGCCTGATCAAGCGCCGCTCCGTCTCGATATACCCGGCCAGCTCCCGCCGGTCCCACGCATGGTTACCCAGCGTCAGCACGTCCGCACCGGCCGCAAACAGCGCGTCCGCCATCGCCGGCGCACATCCGAACCCGTGGCTCGCATTTTCCACATTCACGATTACAAGGTCGAGTCGAAGCGCCTCGCGCAGCCCTGGCAGTGCCGCACCCACGGCATCGCGGCCGGACCGCCCTACGATATCGCCCAGAAACAGCAACCTCAACGTGCGGCACGCCCGATCGAACGAACTTTCAGCTTATCAGCTCCGCGAGTTGCCGCTTGAGGTCCCCCGGCATGAACGGCTTGCTACACGCGGCCCAATGCGAACGGGAGGCCGGGATGGCCTCCCTGCCGTAGCCCGACAGCAGCATGAAGGGTATCGCCCGCAATTCCAGCACCTCGGCCACCGGGTAGACACGCTCCCCACGCAAATTCACGTCCAGCAGCGCCACGTCCACCTCTGCCTCACGCGCTGCCCGCAACGCATCGGTCAGGTTGCTGAACGGACCCACCACCTCATACCCCGCATCGGTCAGCGTATCCTCGATCAGCATGGCCACCAGCAGCTCGTCCTCGACGATCATCACCCGAACAGGCCGGCCCAGCTCAGCCATGGCCGCCTACGCCAGCACGCGCAGCCGCCATATCGGCCCGCGCGATCCGCGCCAGCGGCGCACGCAATACGGCGCACAGCCCTTCAGGACGGAAGTCGAAATCCGCCTCCCCGCCCAGCTCGCCGGACAGGCTGCGTCGCACCAGCGTCGTGCCAAAGCCCGCCCGCCCGGGTGTGCCCACCACCGGTCCGCCCCGCTCGTGCCAGGCAATCACCAGCGCCGGCTCCGGCGCTGCGTTCTCCACGCGCCAGGTCACCGTCACGCTTCCCTCAGGCGCCGAAAGCGACCCGTATTTCACCGCGTTGGTGGCCAGCTCGTGGATCGCCATGCCCAATGCAAGCGCGCCGGCCGGCGCAAGTTGCACGTCATCGCCGGCCACATGCACATTCGGCCGTTCTGCGGCCGCAAACGGGTTCAGCTCCTCCTCCACGATCTCGCGCAGCGCCACGCTCACCCAGTTCTCCCGCGACAGCAGCGCGTAGGAGGCCGACAGCGCCCGCACCCGGCCCATGAACGCCTCCTGGAACTCAGCAAGATCCCCCGACCGCCGCGCCGTCTGCGAGGCCAGCGAGATAACCACCGTCAGCATGTTCTTCACCCGGTGGTTCAGCTCATCAACCAGCAGCCGCTGATGCTGCTCGGCCCGCACGATGCTGGTCACGTCCAGGAACGTCGCCAGCGTGCCGCTCACCGTGCTGTCCGGCGCGCGATACGGCAGGATGCGCAGGATGTAGTGCGTCGCACCGTCGAGGTCGCTGATACGTCGTTCCAGCGGCATCAGCGTGTCGAGCACCTGCATCACGTCCTGCCGCAACTCGTCGTAACGCAGCGTGCTCACGATATCGGTCAGCGGCCGCCCAACATCGCTGGGAATGAGATTGTAGATGCTGGCGACCGAGTTCGTGAAACTGCGCACGATCAGATGCCGGTCCAGGAACACGGTCGCGATCTGCGTGCTGTCGAAGAGATTGCGCAAATCGCTATTGGCGCGATCCAGCTCATCGACCTTTTCAGATAGCTGCGCGTTCACCGTGTGCAGCTCCTCATTGACCGACTGTATTTCCTCCTTGCTGGTCTCCAGCTCCTCGTTGGTCGATTGCAGCTCCTCGTTGACCGAGTGCAGCTCCTCGTTGGACGACCGAAGTTCCTCAAGGGCCGTGGCGTGCTGCTCGGAAAGATTGGCCAGCTCCGTGCGTGTCTCCTCCAGCAGTCGCTTCAACTCCGCTCCCTGGCCCAGCCCAGCCAGCAACCGGCCCGCACCCGCGCGCAATCGGCCGCCCAGGGAGGTCCGATACCGCGCCTCGAACATTTGGCTGGGCGCCGAAGCCGCGGCGTCGGCGCCGTTCTCGGATCGGAAACTGCTGTTGGCCGGCCTGGGCGCCCCGTCATGCAGGCGCCGGCCGGGATTGGCGATGCGGTCCAGCTCGTCCCTGTTCAGGTTCAACGGCGGGCTGCGCACGTTCCTCTTCTCGAAAATGCGGGCCGCCTTGTCGATCGGCTGGAACAGGTTCTCGTGCCGCGACGTACTCTCCGAGATGCCCAGAACCAGGATGCCGGCCGGCGCCAGCGAATAGTGGAACGCCGGCAGGATCGCCGCCTGCAACTGCGCATCGAGGTAGATCAGCAGGTTGCGGCACGAAATCAGGTCCATGCGCGAAAAGGGCGGGTCGCGCACCAGGCTATGCGCCGAGAACGTGCACACATCGCGCAACTCGCGTGAGACGACGTAGCCGGAATCCGATTTGGTGAAGAAACGCTCGCGCCGCTGGTCGGAAAGCCCTTCCAGCAGCACGGTCGGATAACGCCCCATGCGCGCGGTGCCGATCGCCGGCTCGTCGATATCGGTTGCAAAAATCTGGATTTTCGGGCCGCCGCGCATGCGGCCCGCATGTTCCAGCATCAGCATGCCCAGCGAATACGCTTCCTCACCGGTGGCGCATCCCGGCACCCAGATCCGTATCGAATTGTCGGCGTGCCGTCCCTCGAACAGGCGCGGAATGACGATGTGCTCGATCATGTCGAACGCGTCACCGTCCCGGAAGAAGCTGGTTACCCGTATCAGCAGCTCGCGGAACAGCAGCACGCCCTCATCGTGCTCGTAACGCAGATACTCCACGTAGTCGGCCATTTTGGGGATGTCGCGCACCTGCATGCGGCGGTTCACCCGGCGCAGGAACGTCTTATCCTTGTAGCCGGAAAAGTCGTGGCCGACATGGGTGCGCAATATGGCGCAGATCTCCAGTCGCAGCTTCTCGGTATCTTCCGGCGTATCGCCGTGTACCTCGGCTTCCAGCTTCACCTTCAGCAGGCGCAGCAGATGGCCGGGCATGGCCTGCACCGGGGTCACCAGGTCGATCGCACCGGTGGCGATCGCGCCGGCCGGCATGCCGCCGAATTGCGGGCCGTCACCCTGCTTGTGATCGACCGAGTCGTCCGCCGTGCCCTGCACGATCGTCAACCCGCCGCAGGATCGTATGGCCTTCAGCCCCAGCGCGCCGTCGGTGCCGGTGCCCGACAGCACGATGCCGACCGCACGCTCTCGCTGGCTCGAGGCGAGCGTATCGAAGAACCCGTCCACCGGCCGGTGCTCGCGCGGCGTGTTGGGCGGTGTGGGCGTGATGTGCAGCCGCCCGTCCCGCAGCACGGTGGTGGCATGCGGCGGCGGCACATAGACGGTGTTCGGCTCGACCAACATGCCGTCCTCGGCCGGCCGGACGCGCATGCTCGTCCACCGCGCCAGAATATCCGGCAGCATGCTCGGCCGGTCGGCCGGCAGATGCAGGATGACGACGAACGCCATGCCGCTGTCGGGAGGCATGTTGTCGAAGAAGCCGCGAAACGCCTCCAACCCGCCGGCCGACGCGCCAATGCCCACGATCGTCAGGGGGCGAACCTCCGAGTCGTTCACCCCGGCATCTCAAGGCCGGTCGTGTTGGCCGGCATGATCGTGTCCACTCCGCTCCCCCAGGACTTTCGCACGATCTCCACGCCACCGCTTGGCGCCGTCCAGCGGATAAGTCCGTGTCACCGCTTGCGATCTGCGTTTTACACCCCAATCGGCACCGGCACCACACTTGGCGGCCGTGCCAGGGTGTGCCGTAACCTGGGGTCTCGGTCCGCGCGCCATAACGGGCGGCCAGTGAACCAAACGACCGCGAGGGAGCGCACCATGTATATCGCCGGCTTCGTCATTCCCGTGCCCGAGGAAAAACAGGCCGCCTATCGCGACTGGGCCGAGCGCGGCGCCGCGCTCTTCAAAGAATATGGCTGTCTCGAAATCGTCGAATCCTGGGAGGACCAGATACCCAACGGACAGCAGACCGACTTCCGCCGCGCCGTCGCCGCCCGCGCCGGCGAGAAGATCGTATTTACCTGGCAAGTATGGCCCAACAGGGCGACACTGGACGAGGCTGAGGCCCGCATGCTGCAGGACCGCCGCTTCGAGGTATCTGGCGAAATCCCGTTCGACCCCAAGCGTCTTATCTACGGCTGCTTCGCGCCGATCCACGTCATGGGCCGCGTATAACGGCGCCACGCCTCATCACCATCGGCGGCACACTGCCAGGCCGCATCCCATCCCAACCGCCAGGAACAGCCCCATGACCGCCACATCGCACGACTGGTTCCGCCCCCGGCTCGAAGCCCTGCTGGCGGAAGCCGACCAGGCCGGCTACCCGCGCGACCTGTCTGTCGCTGTCATCACAGACCTGGTCAACGGCCCCATGGGTGTTCCTGTCCCGCCGCCCAGCGAAGACAACCCCAATCAGGATATTGGGGAACCCGCCTACATGGCCACCGACGCCACCGGCGCCCACCCCTCGCTGGCCGACGAACCCGGCGAACCCGTCGGCAGCCCGCTGGACCATCTCGGCCGACGCAGCGGGTTTGGGGGCTCGCGGTTCTAGGTTGAAAGCGACCCGGCCCTGCGAGCGCAGCGAAAAACTACTCGATGACTGGCGGCAAGCTGCCGCATAGCCTAACAAGGGCGTGACTGGTGCCGGGTGAGGGGATTGAACCCCCGACCTTCGGTTTACAAAACCGCTGCACTACCGCTGTGCTAACCCGGCCGCCTGCACGCTCGCGCCATCCCTGGCGGCGCTCGTTTCTAGCAAACGTGGCGCCACCCGCGCAAACTGCGCCATCGACGGTCACCGAACAGCATCAGCTTGATGGCGCCGAACGAGCTCTCGCACAATAGTATGCAGAATACCCGCTGCTCAATTTAAAATTTCATTTAACGATCAAGCCAGACTTAATAACGGCTATAACAACGCCAAATACGTCTGGACAGCCGGGCCAACTTTAGTGTACGTGAATGCCGCGGTCGTCAGTGGATCGTCCTGAGTTCTACAGAAAAACGTCCAGAAACTAAAAAACGGGAGCTTTGAATGAAGCAAAACCATATATGCGCACTCGCCGCCATCGTCGCGGCGGGCGGTGCGGCGCTATGCGTCACCCCGGCCATGGCCGGCGGGTCGGACGCATTCAACCGCAAGGCGCTCGGATCGAGCTGGGTCGATACCTCCGGCACGCTGTCGATCAGCAACCACGAGCTGGTCGGCACGACCGGGGCGCTTGGCTACTACAAGGGCTCGGCCAAGGACACGGCGGCCTCCGCCATTGTGTTCCTGGGCGGCACCGATCTCGAATACGGCGCCATCGCCCTCGGCAACATCGGCGGCGGCAACAACGCTTTCGTCAAAATCCAGGCTCAGAACGGCGGCGGCACGTTCGATCACGCCGCCTTCTACAACGGCAATAACAGCGGCAGCAACTTCTTCGCCCTGTCCAGCCCAGTGCCTAGCCCGGCCGTGCTCGACGTGTTTTTCTGCGGAACGACCGCCACCTTGCGCATCACCAGCGCGGCCGGGGTCCAGACCTACACCAACAACTACGGCACGACATATGGCGGCGGCGGCGGCCTCGGCACGTTTGGCTCCGTCGGGATCGACAACTATGTCGGGTTTAAGAGCGGCTGCACCGACGTCGTCCAGGGTGTGAACGCCAACGCCATGCCGCACGATACGGACAAGTCGCTCGCGAAATAACGCACGACAACGCCGCATTTTTTAGTAAACGCGTAATCCGCATCAGCCCTGCGCAAGGCTGGTGCGGACACGCGCGCTGTGTCGTCGCAGATCACCTATGGCGCAGGCACGTCACCCCCCTCCGCCCGCGGTTTGAGCGTCATCGCCTGCTCGGCCGCCACCTGCCAGGCAGCCCCGTCCCACACCCGATGCTCGACGACCGTGCCGCCATCGGCCGCCACGCACACCACGTTGTAGGCGTTCGGCTCGCCACGCAGCCGCACGCTGGTCGCCGACCCGCCTTGCAGCACCAGCGGCGCCGGACCCTCCGGCGCACTCAGGCGCGCGTAGCTGCGGTGCAAATGCCCCGCCAGCACCAGCCGCACCCCATGAGCCGCAAACGCCGCCAGCGCCCGCCGCGCGTTCCCCGCCACCTGCGGCGAGGTCTCGCCAGGTGGCGACAGCAGCGGGTGATGCGCCACCACGATGCGCGTCAAATGCCGCGGCAGCGCGTCCAATTTGGCCAGCACCCGGCGAAGCCGCGTCTCGGTTACCCGCCCGCGCGACCAGTCCAGGTTCGGCCCCGCCCGACGGGCCGTGTTCAGACCCACGACGCCGACCCGAGAGTCCTGCCAGACCGGCTCGGTGTCAGGCGAAATCTCGTCGTGCCACCGCGCATACGGCACCAGAAACCGTTCCAGCAGCTTGTACGGCGTAATGTCGTGGTTTCCCGGCACGGCTAGCGTCGGCGCCGCCAGCCGCGCCATGAACGCACGCGCCGCCCGGAATTCTCCCCGCCGCGCGCCCATGGTCAGATCGCCGCTGATTACCACAAGGTCGGGTGGCGCGGCCGCGATATCGGCCACCAGGCCTTCGACAACGGACGCATCCTCGGCACCGAAATGCACGTCCGTCAGGTGGACCAGCCGCGTCGAATTGCTCACGCCGGGGCCATCACGCGCAGCGAGCCAGGAGATACCCGATACCGCAGGCGCGGCTTCAGCAGACGCAACTCGCCATCGACCAGCACATGCATCGCCCGGTGCGCGCCCTGGACCTCGACCGCCTCCGTCAGGATCACCTCGATCTCCGGTGTGCGCGCCGCGCCGCGCCAGGCCGCGCTCACCATGGTGAGTAGATGGCCGAGCACCGATCGGCGCCTCACCAGATAGAGCGCCAGCGTGCCCTGATCCAGCCGCGCGCGCCCGAACATCCGTCCGCTCGCATCGTCAAGCGCGCCGACCACGATCGTCAGCGACGGCGTGCGCACGCGGCGCACCTGCCCGCCATACCGCAGCACCAGCCGCATCGACCGGTTGCGCCATAGCGCGCGGGCCGCCGCCAGGCCGAACCCGGCCCAGGCCAGCACCCCGTTGCCGCGCGCCCGCCCTGCCTCCCTATGCCGGCTCAGCCGCGCCGGCGTGCCGATCATGGAGGCGCAGGTGAACACGTGGCGGCTGCCTGCCGCATCGAACACCTCGCCCGTATCGATTGCCCGTGCTTGCCCAGACGCCAGCACGCGCACACAGGCCGCGTGGTCCTCCGGGTCCAGCCCCAGGTCGCGCCCCAGCAGGTTCATCGTGCCGCAGGGGATCAGGCCCAGCACCGCCTCGGTCCCGGCCATGCTCTGCGCCGCACAGGCGACCGTGCCATCCCCACCCGCGATGACCACAATGTCGGCGCCAGCCGCCTGCGCCCGGTCCACCCGGGCCGGCAGGTCGCCAGCCTCTTCCGGCACGCGCTCAAGCCCGGCCGACTCGCGCTCCAGCATCTCCTCGAGCGTGCCGCCGCCAGCTCCGCCCTGGGCCAGCAGGGCGCCCGCCTTGGCGTTCATCACCAGCACCATGCGGCGTCCCTGCCCTACCCGGGCTGCTGTGTCGTCGGCGGCGGACATAGGGGACCTGCATTCAATGTGCGTGGACAAAACGCCGCACCTGCAAGATGGTGCCGCCCAATCACTGCCGGCGCGGCAATCAACGAAAAACAGCCGAACAGCCGGCATCCCCGCCACACCAGCACAACGGATTCTTGAGCCATGGACATCCACACTCAGCCGGCTGGCAGCGCCGTCCGCGCGCCAGACCCATCCCACGACATCTACACCGGCCCTTTCTGGGAACAGGCGCGCGAAAACTTTGGGGTGATCGCCGACTACCTCGAAATCCCCGAGCGCCAGCGCGACCGCCTGCTGCTGCCCAAGCGCGGCATCGTGGTCAGCTGCCCGATCCATCGGGACGACGGCTCGGAATCCGTCTTTCACGGCTTTCGCGTGCAACACCATCTGACCATGGGGCCCACCAAAGGCGGCACGCGCTACGCGGCCAACCTGCATCTGGGTGAAGTCGCCGCCCTGGCTGTCGCCATGAGCTGGAAATGCGCGCTGGCCGGCCTGCCCTATGGCGGCGCCAAGGGGGGCGTGGCCGTCGACCCGTACAGCCTTTCCCGCCGCGAGCTGGAAGCCGTGTCGCGCCGCTACATGCAGGAGATGATTCCTTTTGTAGGGCCCAAGACCGACGTGATGGCGCCTGACATGGGCACCAACGAGCAGGTGATGGCCTGGTACATGGACACCTACTCCATGTATCAGGGCCAGACCGTGACCGAGATCGTCACGGGCAAGCCGGTCGATGCCGGCGGGACGGTCGGCAGGCGGGAGGCGACTGGCCGCGGCGTGGTGCACCTGGTCGGCCGCGCCATGGAACGCCTGCATATGAACCCGGCCGAGAGCACCGCCATCATCCAGGGTTTCGGCAACGTCGGCAGTGTCACGGCCCAAACCCTCGCCCAGCAGGGCGTGCGGGTGCTGGGCGTTTCCGACCACACCGCGTGCTATTACGATCCGCGCGGCCTGGACGTGGCGGCCCTGCTGCACTGGACCGAGACGCACGGCACGCTGGCCGGCTGGTCCAGCCAGGCCGCTTTCGATCCGATCGAGATGCTGGTTCAGCCCTGCGACGTGCTGGTGCCGGCGGCCATGGAACAGGTGATTACGGGTGACATCGCCCGGCGTATGCGCTGCCGCATCCTGGCCGAGGGGGCGAACGGTCCTACCACGCCGGACGCCGACCGGGTCATCAACCAGCGCGGCGATATCTTCGTCATCCCCGACATTCTGTGCAATGCCGGCGGCGTGGTGGTCAGCTATTTCGAGTGGGTGCAGGATTTGCAGCAGCTGTTCTGGACCGAGCCGGAGGTGCGCGACCGCCTCAACCGGGTGCTGGAACGCGCCTTCCAGGCCGTGATGGCGCGGGCCGAACGCGACCGGGTGCCGCACCGGACGGCGGCGCTGGCGATCGGCGTGGAGCGCGTGCAAAAGGCCAAGCTGACCCGCGGTTTGTTCCCGTAGGCCGTCAATCAGGCCGGCCTTGACCGGCCGGCCCGTCTTGGCGCGTGAGTCTCAAAAAACAATTTGCGGTGATGCCGAGCCGACGTTAAATACACGCAATGAGTATTCTCGATAACGTCGCCCACGGGCTGCTCACCGTACCTCGGCACCTTCGCCCGCCTGGTGCTCGGCACGGTCGATTTCATCGAGCACACGCTGCGCAACCTGATGTCGGGCGCCGGCCTGAACAGCGACATGCAGACCATCCTGCTGATCTTCATGCTGACCATCTTCCTGTTCGGCACGCTGCGCCTGATGAAGGGCCGCATCCGCATGACCCTGGCGTTGACCATCATCCTGGTCCTGGCCCACACCCTGGGCGGCATCGCCCACGGGCCGGTCACCTGAGCGGGCCAGCCCCTACCCCAGCAAGCGCCGCCGCGCCGCCTCGGTACTCGCGCGTCCACTGCGCCACCCGCTCGGCCGCGGGCACGACGGACCGCACGCCGCCTATGCCCTGCCCGGCGCCCCAGATATCCCGCCAGGCTTTCGACGACCCGCTGCCGAAATTCATCGCCGAGGGGTCGGAGACGGGCAGCGCCTCCGGATCGAGGCCGGCCGCGACGATAGAACTTTTCAGGTAGTTTCCATGCACCCCGGTGAACAGGTTGGTGTAGACGATGTCGGAGGCCTGCGCGTCCACCACCGCCTGCTTGTAGGCCTCGGCGGCGTTCGCCTCGTCGGTCGCGATGAAGGCCGACCCGATATAGGCGACGTCCGCGCCGGCCGCCTGCGCCGCCAGGATGGCACCGCCATTCGAGATGGCGCCCGACAGCGCCACGGGTCCGTCGAACCACGCGCGAATCTCGGACAGCAGCGCGAAGGGTGAGGTGGTGCCGGCATGGCCGCCGGCCCCGGCGGCGACCGCGATCAGGCCATCGGCGCCTTTTTCGATCGCCTTGCGGGCGAAGGCCACGTTGATGATGTCGTGCAGCACGATCCCGCCATAGGAGTGGACGGCATCGAACACATCGGTCCGGGCGCCCAACGACGTTATCACCACGGGCACCTTGTATTTCACGCAGAGTTCCAGGTCGTGCTCCAGCCGGTCGTTGCTGCGATGCACGATCTGGTTCACCGCGAAGGGCGCGGACGGCGCCTCGGGATGTGCCGCATCGTAGGCCGCCAGCTCCCCGGTGATGCGCTGCAGCCATTCTTCCAGCATTTCTTTCGGCCTGGCGTTCAGCGCCGGGAACGACCCGGTTACCCCTGCCTTGCACTGCGCCAGGACCAGGTCCGGGTTCGAGATGATGAACAGGGGCGCCGCGATGACCGGCAGGCGCAGCGTTGAAAAGACCGGGGGCAGGCTCATGCCGCCACCTTCGCGCGGGCGGAGAAGAATTTTTCGATGGCGCCGCGCAGTTCGGCTGTCTGCAGCCGGGCCGCGAACGCCTCGTTCTCCTCGGCGATACGGCCGTGCACATCCGTCGTGGCCGATTTCATCAACCGTTTCGTGGCCAGCAGCGCGCCCGCCGGTTTTTGCGCCAGACGCACGGCCAGCGCCGCCGCTTCGGCACGCGCCTGGCCTGCCCCGACCAGCCAGTTCACCAGGCCCAGTTCCTGCGCGCGCTGCGCCCCGATCCTGTCGCCCAGCAGCAGCAGTTCGGCCGCCCTGCGCTGCCCCATGAGGTTGGGCACCAGCAGGGAGCTTCCCGCTTCCGGCACCAGCGCCAGATCGACGAACGGCATCTGCAACGCCGCGTCCGGTTCGGCGAACACGAAATCGCAATGCAGCAGCATGGTCGTTCCGATCCCGATGGCCTGCCCCTGCACCGCCGCGATCAATATTTTTGACGCCGTCGCCAAACCCCGGATGAACCGGTGCACCGGCCGCTCCCCGTCGCCCGCGCCGCTGGCCACGAAATCCGCCAGATCGTTGCCGGCGCAGAATCCCACGCCTTCACCGGCGAAAATGACGCAGCGTACCGCCTCATCCCGCTCGGCTGCTTCCAGCGCATCGGCCATGGCCGCGTACATCGCCACCGTGATCGCGTTGCGTTTGTGCGGGCGCGCCAGGGTGATGTGCACCGCACCGGCTTCTCGGGTGATCCGTACGTCCGTGCTCATAGGGGGCCTCCGTCTGGAGGCTAGAGCATGGTCCGTTCGCGTGGGCTCACGGACCATGCTCTAGCTATCGTTTTGGCGAGCGTCTTTATCCGACCGAACGACTCCGTTCGATCGGATGATGCCCTAACGTATGGGGAAACCAGCCGGGAGGAAAGACGGCCAGCAGCCACGCTCAGCGGCGTGGCTGGCATGGGGCGGCGCGGAGTTCGGGACCGATGTGCGCGGCAGGTCAGGTTGGGCTTGCGCGGGGCCTGGCCTGTGTGGATGCGCCGACCCTGTCCTGGGAGAGGCGTGTGGCGGCGCAAGGCGGTTCGGGTGTAGCGAGGCGGGTTGGCGTTTTGGTGGTGCGGGGTGGCGGGGAAGTGTCCGGCGTGCGGAGATCGAGGCCGGCGGCGCGGGATTGGGTGATGGCGGTTTCGAGCGTTTCCGAGATGGCGCGCAGGATTTCGTCGGGGTTGCCGCTGGCGTCGTCTTCGAGACACTCGTCTTCGAGGCGTTCGTGGTGGATGCGCGTTTCGTCCGAAGGCTGGCGCGGCCCGGTTGGCGCGTTGTGGGGCGCTTGGTGGCGAGGGAAGGCGCGTTCGGTGAAGTTTGCGATAGCGGGGGCGTTGTCATAGGCGCCGCTATCCAGCCGGGCTTCGAGCAGGATGGCTTGGCGGGCGCACTTCGAAAATTCCTGGAAGAAATTCGAGGCGAGGGTGTGGTCGTAGGCGGCCTTTGGGGGCGGCATGTAGGCCGGCCGCGGGCCGGGCATGGGGTGCGGGCGTTCTGGCGGCGGCTGGGCGTCGCGCAGGGCCTGGGCATAGGCAATTTCGGTCAGGTGCATGGCCATTTCGGCGAGGCGGTCGCACCGGCGCAAGCGCTGGTCGCGGCGGGCTGGGCGGTCTGGCAGGGGGGCGATGGCGTTCAGGGTGTGGCCTGCGGGTTGGCGTGGGTGGGAACGGAGTAGGAACACGGATGGCGGGAGCTGGGCAAGTTTTTACGTTTTCCGGTGATTGCACGCCGTGGTCTTTGGTTGTGTTAAACGCCTGTTCTTTCGCCCCGATCTGCACTCCGTCCGCCGTCGCAAGCGGCAATTCTGGCGGAGTAGGCTTTTTACAATTGAGAAATGCAATTCTGCCTGTGTGCTGTCGTATGCAGACCGAGGTTGTAAAACGGCAACACAAGTAAAATATTGACCTGCGCCCCGACTTCCCTCCACTCAACAGTAGAGTCCGCGGTTTCCGCCAGGCCCATCCTGACGGTGTTTTTCTGTTCGGTTAAGCGCCGTTTTTCCGCCCCGGCCACAATCCTCCACGCAGCCGCACGCAGCCTGGGTCAAGCCTGGCCGAAGGCCACCGGCGAAGCCGGCGCGCAGCGGGCTTGACGCAGGCGAGCACGGCGGCACGCTGAGCCCTGCGGGGGGCTGACCACCCAAAGCCGAATGTGGTCTCACCTCGTTAAAGTCGCAGCGCCAGGCGGTTAACACCACGCGCGCTTGCCGCAACGACGTGAACACGGTCTCGTTCAGGCATTCGTCACGCAACCGGCCGTTAAAGCTTTCAACAAACGCGTTCTGTGTCGGTTTGCCGGGTGCAATGTAGTGCCAGGCCACGCTGCGGTCCTGCGACCAGCGCAAGATCGCTGTGCTCGTCAGCTCAGTGCCGTTGTCGCTGACAACACTGGTGGGATATCCGCGGCGCACGCCAATGGCATCCAGTTCGCGCGCAACCCGGGCGCCGCTCAGCGACGTGTCCGCGACCAATGCCAAACACTCGCGCGTAAAATCGTCGACTACGCACAAGATGCGGAACCGCCTTCCATCAGCCAACGTGTCTGATACAAAGTCCAGAGACCAACGCTCGTTCTTTGCCGCAGGCAGCATCATCGGTCGGCGCGTGCCAAGCGCCCGCTTGCGGCCGCCACGCCGCCTCACCTGCAATCGCTCCTCGCGATACAGGCGCCGCAATTTCTTATGGTTCAGACGCATGCCCTCACGCGCGAGAAGGATGCCCAATCGCCGATATCCAAAACGGCGCCGCTCTCCAGCCAGACTGCGGAGACGCTGCCGGATTGCGGCATCCTCGCCGCGGCACGTGCGATAGCGCACCATGCTGCGATCCACACCTAATGCCTGACACGCCCGACGCTCGCTTACCCCGTGGTGCTCACGAAGATCGGCCACGGCCTGCCGCCGCACGCCGGGCGCTACCATTTTTTTCCCGCGATGTCCTTAAGCATGGCGTTATCCAGCATCGCATCCGCCAGCAGCTTCTTCAGCCGCGCGTTCTCGGCTTCCAGCGTGCGCAGCCGCCGCGCTTCGGAAACCTCCATGCCGCCAAACTTGGCCTTCCACTGGTAGAACGTCGCCGGGCTGATGCCATGTTTGCGGCATACATCCGCAGTCTTCATCCCGGCCTCCTGCTCACGCAGGACGCCAATGATTTGCTCCTCGGTGAACCTCGACTTCTTCATCCTTCCGCCTCCTGATCGGGCGGACTCTACTCAAAACTGGATGGAAATCAGGGGCTCAGGTCAATATCGTTGCTTACACGCCATAGTAGTACACCTTAAGATATGCATTTCTTTAGGAGTATTATATGTTTGGGAAAGTTGTAAACCGAGAAGTCCTAAGCCTTGCGGGTCACCGTTCACAATGCCGTCACGATCTCGATCGCGATGATTTCGCTGGTAGCGTGTCAGAATTTTGACACCACTCGTTCTGCTCACAAGCCCAGCACAGATGGGCCCGCAGTTCTGGGTGGACCAAACGTCGACGAGGCGGCTGTGCCTGCCGCTCCCGAGCTGAGCATCACCGATTTCACCAACCTAGGATGGACGACCGAGCAAATTTTAGAATACAAAAGAAACTCCCTCGTAGGAACGTATCTAAAGGTGTCGGATGCGCTATGCGGAGAATACTTACAATCCTTAACAAGAACGCAACGAAGCTACAGCCTTATTCTTGGCAGTCTATCGACTATATTTGGTGGCGCTGGTGCGGCGTTCACAAGCGCCTCTGTAGTTCGGCCCCTTTCGGCCTTGGCCTCAATTGCCAGTGGAGAACGCGCAGAATTTGACGCCGATACCTTTGCAAAACAGACAGCGCAAGTGATAGTTTCCGCAATCAAAAATAGCCGTGCTCGGACATATAACAGCATTGTGCAGGTCAATTTTCCGAAATCGATTTTTGCTTGGCCTACCAATGTGGCTCTCGCCGACGTTCAGGACTACCACTCGCGTTGTTCGCTAAACGAAGGAGTCACGGAGGCTGCGGCCTCCATAACTGCAGTGGCGCCTGTATCGACACCGCAACCAATGCCGACCGATGGCGCGAATGCAACCGGAGTTGCGGGTCGTTCCGAAAGTCCTCCGTCATCTAATTCAACGACCACCGCTATAGTGAATGGTGCTGCCCAAGGGGTAGCGGCAACGCGTAATGCGACGCCGGCGCAGGTCGCCAATGCAATTAGCGGCGCGGTAGCAGCCGCGAACGCAGCTATCTCGGGCAACGCCGCGCCATCAACTCCACCGCCAATACTTGATGTTCCGAATGAAAGTCCCCATCCGGCTCCAGCACCACCGATTGCCACTCGATCAATGCCTCATGGCACAAACGTTACGGCCGCAGCGACCCTCGCTCGGGCCCAAGTCGCGCTTGTAAAGGCTGGTACAAAAATTATGGTCGACGGTTTGATGGGCAACAACACAGAGGCTGCATTGGAGCAGTTCCAACGTACGCGATCGCCACCTCTACCACCTACAGGCATCGTTGATGCAGCAACCATCGCTGCTCTCGGGATCAATCCGCCAATCACAATACCCGTTCCCGCCAGCCCGGCACTGATTGCAAATGTGCAGCAATTACTGCTGCAAAACTCGTCGGACGTCCAGACTGAAGTGCCGGGTCTCAAGGCGACCGGCATCATAGATACTCAGACCGTTGCAGCTCTTATTGTTTATCAATCAAGCAAGGGGCTACCGCAGACCGGTGTCATTGATGCACCAACGCTGAGCAGCCTTGGTGTGCATTCGTAGAAACTGACTGATCGTATGGAGACTGCAATGAACATTGTCCTAATATATTCAACTATCGTCAAGCTTGCTTTCGCATTCCTTGCATTGCTAATCATTCAGCTCTTTACATTTTATGCAAACGCAAGAATAGGTAAGAACTTCAAGAGAGATGTTTATACGATCATCGATGATAGTCCGATGTCTTTGGCTGTTTACCATGGATTGAGGTGGCTGGGGGCGTGCATCCTACTTGGCATGGTCCTCGCGTAGATGTTCGCCATGAACAAGATTGCAACATGCGGGGCTTTTCTTTCTCTTTTTTTGAAGGGAGCAAGCCCGGCCTGCGCAACTTCCTTTTTTCCAAATCAATTCGATGGACAGATTCGTTCGGCGGCAAAGACGTGGCTACCGCTCGTACCCTGGACCATCTTCAAAGCGCAACTTTATCAGGAAAGTTCACTAAATCCTAATGAAGTTAGCTACGCGGGAGCAAGAGGCATAGCGCAATTCATGCCGGGCACGTGGGCTGATATCTCGAAAGAGATAGGCTGTGCAGGCACACCGTCGAGCGTGGCTGGGCCAGCAATCTTAGGGGCGGCATATTACATGGCGAAATTACGAATGTCCTGGTCGAATTCGGTCGACTTCGAACGGCATAAACTCGCGCTTGCGAGCTACAATGCAGGCCTAAAGCATATTCAAGAGGCAGCAGCCGCGCCTGCATGTAGGAGTGCAAACTCCTGGAACGCCATTGCCATGTGTCTACCACCAATAACAAAACAAAACTCGCAACAGACCGTCGATTACATAAAAAAGATTTGGATCTGGTGGCAGGACATCGAGTTGGGTCTCTGATAGCTGCTTACTTAGTCTTCCATACGGACCGGGGAAGGCGGCGAGGCCGCCTGAGCTGGTGATAATTTTGATCCGACGATCCACTAAAGGAACAACTCTTTTGCCGATGGATAGCTCGTAAACGTATTCCATTTCTGCGATGCGTCGGCTCTCGTTGTGCGCACATCCTTATTGGGGAGGACCAGCAACGAAAGACGGAAAGGAATTGTAAGTGCCCCTCCGACGAATTAATCTTGTGAGGAGACTGGCCGTGACCTGAGCCCCAACTTCCCTCCACTCAAAAGTAGAGTCCGCGGTTGCCGTCAGGGCCATCCTGACGGTGTTTCTCGGTTCGGTCGAGCGCCGTTTCTCCGTCCCCGCCGACTTCCTCCACGCAGCCGCGCGCAGCCTGGGTCAAGCCTGGCCGAAGGCCACCGGCGGAGCCGGCGCGAAGCGGGCTTGACGCAGGCGAGCACGGCGGCACGATCAGCCCTGCCGGGGGCCGACCACCCAATGCAGAATGCGGACGCACCTCGTTATAGTCGCGCTGCCAACACACTAAAACCGCACGCGCATGACGCAACGAGCTGAATATCGTCTCGTTGAGGCATTCATCGCGTAAGCGGCCGTTGAAGCTTTCGACAAACGCGTTCTGGGTCGGCTTCCCAGGGGCAATGTAGTGCCAGGCAACCTTGCGGTCCTGCGACCAGCGCAGGACCGCCGTGCTCGTCAGCTCCGTGCCGTTGTCGCTGACCACACCGGCCGGAAAGCCACGGCGCGCGCCCAGTGCATCCAGTTCGCGCACGACGCGTGCGCCGCTCAGCGGAGTGTCCGCTACCAGCGCCAGGCACTCGCGCGTGTAGTCGTCAACTACGCAAAAGATGCGGAACCGCCGCCCATCACTCAACGTGTCGAATACAAAGTCCAGAGACCAACGCTCGTTTTTTGCCACGGGAAGCGACATCGGCCGCCGCGTGCCAAGCGCCCGTTTGCGGCCGCCGCCCCGGCGCACCTGGAGCCGCTCCTCCCGATACAGCCGACGTAATTTCTTGTGGTTCAGCCGCACACCCTCGCGCGCCAGCAGCAAACCCAGACGCCGATAACCAAAGCGACGCCGCTCAGCGGCCAAGCTGCGCAAACGTTGCCTGATCGCGGCATCGTCGCCGCGGCACGCGCGATATCGAACCACGCTGCGATCGATGCCCAAAGCCCTGCACGCCCGACGTTCGCTCACCTCGTGATGCTCACGAAGCTGGGCCACGGCCTGCCGCCGCACGCCGGGCGCTACCATTTTTTTTCCAGCGATATCCTTCAACATCGCGTTGTCCAGCATCGCATCAGCCAACAACCTCTTCAGCCGGGCATTCTCAGCCTCCAACGTGCGCAGCCGACGCGCATCGGAGACCTCAAGGCCGCCAAACTTGGCCTTCCACTGGTAGAACGTCGCCGGACTGATCCCATGCTTGCGACATACATCCGCAGTCGTCATCCCCGCCTCCTGCTCCCGCAGAACGCCAATGATCTGCTCCTCGGTGAATTCGACTTCTTCATCCTTCCGCCTCCTGATCAGGCGGACTTTACTCAAAACGGGATGGAAATCAGGGGCTCAGGTCGCGAAATAACACAGAGCGGCAAGCCGCGTCTCGAACGCTTTCACTACAATAACGAAGCTATCTCTCTGACATTTAGCTTGCTGTTTGACACTCTCCTACGCCGAACGGCCAAAACTAGATGCCCCGCCGATCAAGCCCGAAGCACGTAGGCCAGCACCCCCTTCTGCGCGTGCAGGCGGTTGCCCGCCTCGTCGAACACCGCCGATTGCGGGCCGTCGATCACCGCCGCCTCCACTTCCTCGCCGCGATGGGCCGGCAGGCAGTGCAGGAAGATCGCGTCCGGCGCGGCCTGGGCCATCAGCGACTCGGTGACGGCGTAGGGGCGCAGCGCCGCGTGGCTGGGGCGGCCCGGGTCGTCGGCCATGCTGACCCAGCAATCGGTGACCACGGCACGCGCGCCGCTGACCGCCTCGGCGGGGTCGCGGTGCAGGGTCACGTCGCCGCCCTCGCGCTGCGCCCAGTCGAGCAGGTATTCCGGGACCTCGCAGGCTCGGCGGGCGAGGCCAGGCGCAGCGAAAAACCGAACCGCACGGCCGCCTGCACCCAGGTGCGGGCCACGTTGTTGCCGTCGCCGCACCAGGCGACCGTCTGGCCCTCGATCGGCGCCGCGGTGTTCCTCGAACGTCATGATGTCGGCCATCAGCTGGCACGGGTGGCTGGCCTCGGTCAGCGCCGTTGATCACCGGCACGGTGGCGTGCTCGGCCAACTCCTCCAGCTTGCGTCACGCGGTCGGTGCGCAGCATGATCGCGTCCACGTAGCGCGAGAGCACGCGCGCCGTGTCGGCGATCGTCTCGCCGCGGCCGAGCTGCATGTCGCGCTCGCTCAGCACGAGGCAGTGGCCGCCCAGCTGGCGCATCGCCACCTCGAAACTGACGCGGGTGCGGGTGCTCGGCTGCTCGAACAGCAGGGCCAGCGTGCGGCCGGCCAGCGGCGGGCGGGGGCCGGGCGCCGCGCTTCAACTGCGTGGCCAGGCCGAGCATGTGCCGCAGGGTGGCCGCGGTCGAAATTCGCGAGCTCGAGAAAGTGCCGCGGTCCGCTCGCGCCGCTCGCATCCGCGTAGCCGGCTGCGCGCCAGACGGATGCGCGGCGCGGCGCAGCCGGGTGCACGCCCTCCTCGATGTCCGCATCGGTCACGATCAAGCGGCGGCACCAGGCGCAGCACGTTTTCGCCGGCGGCGACCGTCAGCAGCCCTTCCTCCAGGCAGGCCGCCTGCAGGTCGGTGTTCGGCGGCACGCAGACCAGGCCCAGCATCAGGCCGGTGCCGCGCACCCCGCCGAAGATTTCGGGCACCGTCGCGCGACCAGGTCGTGCAACACGTTCGCCAGGCGCCGCCCGCGCGCGGCCACCTGCGCCAGGAAGCCGGGCGCCAGCACCACGTCCAGCACGGCATTGGCGGCCGCCGCGGCCAGGGGGTTGCCGCCGAACGTCGTGCCATGGCTGCCGGGCGACAGGTGCTTCGCCACGCGCTCGGTGGCCAGGATGGCGCCCATCGGGAAGCCGCCGGCGATGCCCTTGGCCGCCGAGAGCACGTCCGGCGTCGATGCCTTCGATCTCGTGGGCGAACAGGGCGCCGGTGCGGCCCATGCCGCACTGCACCTCGTCGAAGACGCAGGAACAGGCCGAATTCGTCGCAGGCGGCGCGCAGATCGCGCAGGAAACCGGTCGGCGGCCACCCGCACGCCGCCCTCGCCCTGGATGGGCTCGACCAGAATGCCGGCCGTCTGCGGCGAGATCGGCGTCCGCACCGCGTTCATGTTGCCGAACGGCACGTGGTCGAACCCGTCCACCGGCGGGCCGAAGCCGTCCAGATACTTGGCGTTGCCGGTGGCCGACAGCATGGCCAGCGTGCGGCCGTGGAACGCGCCGTCGAAGCAGATCATGCGGGTGCGTTCGGGGTGGCCGGTCGCGGGACATGCGCCCGGCGCACCATCTTGACCATGCCCTCGTTGGCTTCGGCGCCGGAATTGCAGAAGAACACGCTGTCGGCGAAGGTCGCCGCCACCAGCCGGTCGGCCAGGCGCTCGGCCTGCGGCACGCGGTAGAGGTTGGAGACATGCATGACGCGGCCCGCCTGCGCGGCAATGGCGTGCCACGAGGTGCGGGTGCGCGTGGCCCAGCGAGCTGGTGGCGATGCCGGCGCCGAAATCGAGGTAGCGTCGCCCGTCCGCCGGTCACCAGCCAGGCGCCCTCGCCATGGTCAAAGGCGAGGTCGGCGCGCGCATAGGTCGGCATCAGGGCGGGGATCATGGGGGTAGGGCTCGGTGGCTGCGGGAAACGGCCCGGCCGCCTACAAGCGCAGGATGCTGGCGGCGGGGAGCGGAGGGGGCATGTTCCGGTCAGCCCGCGCCCAAGTCAAATCCCCCGCCTTTGTCGGCCAGCAACGAGAATTCCATGTCTCCCGAGCCCGAGCCGCCGATCCGCCTCAACGACCGTGAGCAAAGGCCGCTGCATGGCCCGGCGAACGGCTCCGGTATCCCCCACGGCCGCCCGGCATGGGGGCCGCCCGCCACGCCTCGCGCTGCTCCGGGCGATCCTCGTGGCGCTCAGCGGGGCCGGCGTGCTGGCGGCGCTGGCGCTGTGGGCGGCCGGGCACGGCACCATCGCCCTGCGCGTGCTGGCCGGCGACGTGCTGGCGCTGGTGATCGCCCTGCTTCTGGCCAGCTAAACCCTGGCGCCGGCCCGCGCGATGATCCGCGTGGTCGATTGCCCGGCCACCAGCTCGGCCAGCATCACCTGGCCGCCGGCGGCCTGCACCACATCGGCGCCCACCACCTGGTCGACCGTGTAGTCGGCCCCTTTCACCAGCACGTCCGGCAGCAGCGCGCGGATCAGCCCGATCGGCGTGTCCTCGGCGAACGCCACCACGCAATCGACGTAGCGGACCGCCGCCATCACCTGCGCCCGCTGCTCCAGCGCATTGACCGGCCGGCCCTCGCCCCTTCAGCCGCCGCACGCTGGCGTCGGTGTTCAGGGCCACCACCAGCCGGTCGCAGGCCCCGCGCGCCGCGGCCAGCAGCGACACATGCCCAGGGTGCAGGATGTCGAAGCACCCGTTGGTGAAACCCACCCGCAACCCCTGCTCGCGCCAGCGCGCCACCACCGCGCGCGTCGCCTCCAGGCTCTGGAGCCCCGGTCAAAGGCGGGCCGCCCTGCTCACCCTGCGCCGCCAGCTCGTGCATGACCTCGGCGATGTCGGCCGTGGCGGTGCCCAGCTTGCTGACCACCACGCCGGCCGCGGCGTTGGCGATGTGCATGGCCTGCGCCAGCGTCCGGCCGCTGGCATAGGCCAGCGCCAGCGCCGCTATCACCGTATCGCCGGCGCCCGACACATCGAACACCTCGCGGGCGCGGGCGGCCACGCTGGCCACCTCGCCCGAGCGCTCGACCAGCGTCATGCCGCGTTCGGAGCGGGTCACCAGGATGGCTTCCGCGTCGGCCCGGTCCAGCAGCGGCCGCGCGGCCGCCGCGATCTCTGCCTCGGTCGTGGCGCTGGCTCTGCTGGCGGCGGCGAACTCGCGCAGGTTGGGGGTGATGCAGGTGGCGCCGCGGTAATTGCCGAAATCGTCGGATTTGGGATCGACGAAGACCGGGATGTTCGCCCCGCGCGCGGCGCCGATCAGGCGGGCGATGAGGCAGGGCGCCAGCGCGGACTTGCCGTAATCCGACAATACGAGCGCCTGGCACCGGCCGATATGCGCCTGCACGTTCGCCAGCAGCGCGGCTGCTTCGTCATCGGTCAGGGACGCGCTGCTTTCGTCGTCGGTGCGGACCACCTGCTGCCGTCCGGCAATGAAACGCGTCTTGCAGATCGTGGGACGATGGGCGCTGCCGACCAGCGCCTCGGTGATGCGTGGCTGCAGCGCCAGCTTGGCCCGCAGCCGGGCCGCCATGTCGTCCTGCCCCACCAGCCCGATCAGCACGGCGCGGCCCCCGAGGGAGGCGATGTTGCACGCCACATTACCGGCCCCGCCCGGCATCTCCCGCGTATGGCGCAGCCGCAGGACCGGCACGGGCGCTTCCGGCGAGATACGGTCGATATCGCCATGCACGAACCGGTCGAGCATCACGTCGCCCACGCAGAGAGCCGTCAGGCCGGAGAAGTCCATGCGGCGGTTCTACGGACTAGCTGCAAGGGCGGTCCAGTGGCCCTTATCTGCCGAACATGGTCGCCGCCTGGTTCCACACACGCAGTTGGTAGGCCGCGTTCAGCGGCTGGGTGTGCGAGTGGTAGTCGCCGATCGCGCGCATCAGGTCGCCCCCGGTCTCCCGCAGATAGGCGCGCAGGATGGCGCCGGCAGCGGCGATCGAGAAGCACGGGTCGTTGGTCAACCGTTCGCGGGTAGCGACGGGATCGAGGCGCGCCACTTCGGCCACCGGGCGCACCCATAGGGTATTCACCTGCATCAGCCCCAGGTCGGCCGAGCCGTTCGCGTTGTGCGCCACGATGCCGGGCCGCCCGCCCTCCACGGCCTGAATGGCCGGCAGCACGCGGGGCGGCAGGGCGTAGAAATGCGCTGTGGCCACCATGCAGGCCAGGAACGGCACGGCCATGACGTGGACGCCATCCTCTGTGGGGGCGGCAGGCATCGCATCTTCGTGAGGCGGTGATCAAGAGCATGACCGAGCTTTCATCCCCGCCGTCTTGCAGCCGTGTCACGCCGGTCGCACAACGCCTGGCAGCAGTCAGCGCAGGAGCCTTCGCCGTGACCCACCCCGATCGCACCGATTCAGGCGAGGCTGGCTTCACCCTGCTGGAGCTGCTGGTTGTCATCGCCATACTCGGCCTGCTGGTCGCCTTCGTGGCTCCGGCCGCGCTGCGTCAGCTTGGCGGCGCGAAAACCTCGGTCGCGCGCCAGCAGGTCGAGCGGCTGGGATCCGTGCTCGACCTCTATAAGCTGGACGTGGGCGGCTATCCCACCACGGAGCAAGGGCTGGCCTCGTTGGTGTCCAAGCCGTCCGACGTCGAAAATTGGAACGGTCCCTACCTGAAGGGCGAGACCGAACCGAAAGACCCTTGGGCGCATCCCTGGCTGTATCGCAGCCCGTCCAATCGCACGGGCCACGACTACGATCTGTGCTCGGCCGGCGCGGACGGAAAGGGCACCGGCCCAGGTGAGGGCGACGCGATCTGCAACCCGTGAGCAACGCTGGCGGCCGGGCGTAACCCGGCCGCCCACACTCACCCGCCTGCCGGCTCAGGCCGCCAGGGATTGCCCCGTCAGCAAGGCATGTGCGCGCGCGGCCAACTTCTGCCGCAAGGCGGGCGGCACCTGCCGCGGGGATTTGGCGCGCGGGTGCTGCATCTCCATCAGGTCGTCCTCGTACCCGAACAGCGTCACGTGCTCGGCCCAGTTGTCGAAATTCATCCGGTCCACGTTGTCGATGAACGTTTCGGTGGCCGCACCCTCGGCCAGGATGAGGGCGTGATCGTCCAATTCGATGTGGTAATAGCGGAAGACTCGCGGCATGCGCGTTTCGCGTACGATGGAGGTGCCGTTGACCAGCGCGTTGGCCTGAACCAGCGCCCCGTCCAGGAACATCGCGTGTTGCGGCGACACCAGCAGGTCGCGGTGCGGCACGTTCTCGTCCAGCGCCCCCGCCCGGATTCGCACCGGCATCGTGCGCAGCGCGTCGGCAAACGCCGTGCACACGGTCACGACCCCAACCCAGCGCACCGGGGCCGCCCGCCCATCCGCGGTGATGACAAGGTCACCGCGCTTGAACGACTCGATGGCCTTTTCACCGTCCGGCGTGCTGACCGACGTGCCTTCCAGGAAGCACACCGTGATGTCGGTGCCGCCAAACCCGTCTGCACTGATCTGCAATGGCCCGTGATCGAGCGTGTTGAACGTTCCGGTTGCGAGATTGGCGCCGCTCGTCTCGAACTGCAGGCTGTGCCCGCCCTGGTCGATGGTAACCGTCTGCACCGTTCCCGCGCCCGTCACGGTATAGATTGTGGTGCCGGTAAATTCCAGGGAATGGTCATCGATGACGTCGGTGGCCGCATTGAACCCCGTGATGGGATCGACATCGGCGATATTGACAAGGCTGCCTTCCGTGCCGAGCACCAGGCTGCCCCCGCCGGTGCCGAAACCGATATTGGCATCGTTCAACACCCCGAGCACCGCGCCGCCGACGATAAACTGGCCGCCACCATCGATCGTGGCCGTCACGTTGCCGAGCGCACCGGCGAGCGACCCGATCGCAATCGTTCCGCCATTGGTCTCCAGGTTCAGTGTATCGGCGGCGTTGACCAGATTGTTGATCGTGACCGTGCTGCCCGTATTCGACTTGATGACAAAGTTGTCGAGTGCGCCGACCAGATTGAACACGACCGTGGAGTTGGGATCGACCAACGCCGTGACTGGGAACCCGGGTATGCCCAGCAGATCGTATGTTCCGGTTCCGTAATTCGCCATGTCTATCTCCCCTTAAAATCGGCGTTCTCGTTCCCAGGCGGGATCGTTAACGGGTGTTTACTCGTAAACAACGTCAACCTCGGGTTGCAAGAAGGATTATCTAACAACTCCAACTAGCGATATTTCAATACGTTCCGGGGTTTCTCTTTTCGCGGTTGTCAAGACAGGCGGGTTACCACCTTGTTGGATGGGCGCTTTTGCCTGGGCGTCGCGCGTGTTTCGACACCGAGGCAAATACCGGTTCTATCAACTTTTCGGGATCAAACACTTGCCGGACAGCTCAGGACCGCGGGCCACCCACTCGGTTGCCAGCGTTGCCGCCGGGCTGCCTTGCCCGGGCAATGGCGCCCCCGCTACATACGCCGCGTGCAGCCCCGCAAACATCTGCTGGCCATCGAGGGGATGTATCCGCCCGAAATCGGCCAGCTTCTGGACCTGGCCGAAAGCTATGCGCTGCTCAACCGCTCCGGCAAAACCCAGCGCGACCTGCTGCGCGGGCGCACGCTGATCAACCTTTTTTTCGAGGACAGCACACGCACACGCACCAGCTTCGAGCTGGCCGGGAAGCGGCTTGGCGCGGATGTGATCAACATGTCGGTGTCCGCCAGCAGCGTGAACAAGGGCGAGACGCTGCTGGATACGGCCACCACGCTGAACGCCATGCAATGCGACCTGCTGGTGGTGCGCCACGACCAGTCGGGCGCCCCGGCGCTGCTGGCGCAGAAAGTGGATGCGGCCGTCATCAACGCCGGCGACGGCACGCATGAGCACCCGACGCAGGCGCTGCTGGATGCGCTGACCATCCGCCGCCGGCGGGGGCGGCTCGACGGGCTTGTCGTCGCCATTTGCGGCGACATCACGCATAGCCGGGTCGCCCGCTCCAACATCTTTCTTCTCACCACGATGGGCGCGACGGTGCGGCTGATCGGGCCGCCGACCCTGATCCCCGCCGGCATCGAGGCGATGGGGATTTCCGTGTCGCACGACATGGATGCCGGGCTGGAGGGCGTCGATATCGTCATGATGCTGCGGCTGCAGCGCGAGCGGATGACGCGCGGCCTGGTGCCGAGCGCGCGCGAGTTCTTCCGGTTCTATGGCCTGGATGCGGCGCGGCTGGCGCGGGCCAGGCCGGACGCGCTGGTGATGCATCCTGGGCCGATGAACCGGGGGGTGGAGATCGACAGTGCGGTGGCCGATGATGCGAGCCGCAGCCTGATACGCGAGCAGGTGGAGATGGGGGTGGCGGTGCGGATGGCGGTGCTGGATACGCTCGGCCGTAGGCAAAGCCGGAATGTTTAGGGAAGAGTTTTCTTTTCTGAAGAAAAGAAGCAAAAGACTTTTTATAATTGGGCGCGCGTTAGGGACACAGCGGTGCCAAATGAGTAAAAGTCTTTTGGTTCTTTTCTTCAGAAAAGAACATGCTTGATGGACTTACTGTTCAGCGATGTCGCGCCGTTCGGCGCCCTCCTGGTCCGAGATGGGCTGATCGCCGATTTCGGCCCCAACCTGGGCCGCCCGGACGGTGCCGAGATCATCGACGGCGGCGGCGCCGTCCTTTGCCCCGGCCTGGTCGATATGCGTGCCGCCCTCGGCGAGCCCGGCTTCGAATACCGCGAAACCATCGCCTCCGCCGCGCAGGCCGCCGCTGCTGGGGGGATCACCACCCTGGCCGCCCTGCCCGACAGCGCACCCGCCATCGACGACCCGGCATTGGTCTATCTTCTGCGGAGCCGCGGCGAGGCGACCGGCAGCCTGACCATCCTGCCCTATGCCGCCATTACCAAGGGTTGCCGGGGCGAGGAGATGGCCGAGCTGGGCCTGCTGCGCGAGGCGGGGGCGGTCGCCTACACCGACGGCAAGCGCGCGGTGGCCAGCGCGCAACTGATGCGGCGCGTGCTCAGCTACACGCGCGCCTTCGGCGGCCGGGTGGTGCAGCACCCGGAGGAGCCGTCGCTGGCCGAGGGCGGGGCGGCGACCGAGGGCGAACTGGCGACGCGGCTGGGCCTGCCTGGCATACCGGCGGCGGCCGAATCCATCATGGTGGCGCGCGACATCAAGCTGGCCCGGCTGACGGGTGGCGCGCTGCATTTCGCCCATGTCTCGACGGCCGACAGCATCGGTCTCATTCGGCGCGCCAAGGATGAGGGCGTGGACGTGACCTGCGATACGGCCCCGCCCTATTTCGACCTGAACGAGACGGCCGTGGGGGATTATCGGACATATACGAAACTCTCGCCGCCGCTGCGGCCGGAGGCGGACCGGCTGGCGGTGGTGGCCGGTTTGGTTGACGGCACCATCGACGCCATTGCCTCCGACCACCAGCCGCGCGATGCGGATGACAAGCGGCTGCCCTTCGCCCAGGCGTCGGCCGGTGGCGCTGGGCTGGCGACGCTGCTGGCGGTGACGCTGGCGCAGGTGCATGGCGGGGCGTTGCGGCTGGAGCGCGCGATCGAGCTGCTGACGAGCGGTCCGGCGCGGCTGCTGGGGTCGGGCGCCGGCACGCTGGCGCGTGGGGCGCCGGCCGATCTGTGCCTGTTCGACCTGGAGCGGGGCTGGCAGGTGCGGTCGGGGCAGTTGCCGGGCAAGGCGCAGAACACCCCGTTCGATGGGCGCGCGCTGGAGGGGCGGGTGCTCGGTACCTGGAAAGGCGGTCGGCGGGTGTTCGGATGAGTGTGTGGGTGCGCTTGGAAGCGCTGAGTTTCGGCAGCGCCGCGCTCGCCTACCTGCTGGGCTCGATTCCGTTCGGTCTGATCCTCACGAGAATGGCGGGGCTTGGCGACATACGTGAGGTCGGATCCGGCAATATCGGCGCGACCAACGTGTTGCGCACCGGGCGGCGGGGTCTGGCGGCCGGCACGCTCGTCATGGACGCTGCCAAAGGCACGCTGGCCGTAGCCCTGGTGGGATGGGTGTTCGGTCCGGTCTGGATGCCGCTCGCCGCGGTCAATGCCGTGATAGGGCATTGTTTTCCGGTCTGGCTGCGGTTCCGTGGCGGCAAGGGCGTGGCGACGGGTCTGGGCGTGTTTTTTGGGCTGGACTGGCGGTTGGGTCTGGCCGCATGCGCGGTATGGTTGGCCGTGTTCGCGGCAACCCGGATCAGCTCGGCGGGCGCGCTGGCCGCCTTCGCCACCGCGCCCGTGTTTGCGACCGTGCTGCTGCGCCCCGGCTGGTATGTGGCGCCACTCTGCGTGGCAGTCCTGGTCTGGTGGCGCCACCGCGCCAACATCACACGCTTGCTGGCCGGCACCGAGCCACGGTTCGGCCGGAAATCGTGACCGCCGCACTGGACAAGCTACGCCTGGCGCGCACGGAAGGTGTGGGTCCGGTCACCTATCGCCGGCTGATGGCGCAGTTTCCGTCGGCGGCCGAAGCCATCGCCGCCCTGCCCGAGATCGCGCGGGCCGGCGGACGGGCCGCACCGCCGCCGGTGCCGAGCGCGCGGGATGCGGCGCGCGAGTTGGAGCGGTTGGAAAAGATTGGCGGGCGCATGGTGTTCGTGGGCGACGACGACTACCCGCCGATGATGGCCCTGCTCGCCGATCCGCCGCCGGTGCTCTCCATCCTGGGCGACATCGGGGCGCTGCGCGGGCGCGCCGTGGGGCTGGTGGGTGCGCGCAATGGATCGGCCAATGGCTGCCGGGTCGCCGAGGCGCTGGCGACCGACCTCGCCGCCGCCGGCCTTGTGGTCGTCTCCGGCATGGCGCGCGGCATCGATGCGGCCGCCCATGCCGGCGCGCTGCATGTGGGCAAGACGGTGGCCGCCGTCGCCGGCGGGCTGGACCAGCCGTATCCGCCGGAGCACGCGGACCTGCAGGCCCGCATCGCCGAGCGCGGCGCCGTGGTCAGCGAGGCGCCGCTGGGCACGGCGCCGCAAAGCCGGCATTTCCCCAGGCGCAACCGCATCATCGCCGGCCTGTCCCTGGGGCTGGTGGTGGTGGAAGCGGCGCTGCGCAGCGGCAGCCTGATCACCGCGCGGCTGGCCATCGAGGCGGACAGGGAACTGTTCGCGGTGCCTGGCTCGCCGCTCGACCCGAGATGCCGCGGGTCCAACGACCTGATCCGGCAGGGCGCGCATCTGGTGGAGAGCGCGGAGGATGTGCTGGCGAATTTGCCGGGCGATCCTCGCGACAAGGGGCTGGCACGCTCGCCGATGTTTGGTCGGGCTGGGTTTGCGGATGCGGAGCCGGTTTTGGCGGCCGCGCCCGAGCTGGATCTGGGTGGCGCGACGGAAAAGCTGTTTGCGCTGATGAGTCCGTCGCCGACGGAGCTCGATGAGCTGGTGCGGCGGAGCGGGCTGCCGGCGCAGTCGGTGATGGCGGCGCTGATGCAGTTGGAGCTGGCGATGCGGGTTGAGTTCATGCCGGGCAACCGGGTGGTGCGGTTATAGAGCATCATCCGATCGGACGGACTCGTTCGGTCGGATAAAGATGCTCGCCCAGACAATAAGCTGGAGCATCATCCGATCGGACGGAATCGGCCGGTCAGGCCGTCTCTGTCGCCGGTTCCAGGCCCAGGGCTTGCGCCAGCCGCTCAAGCCGGCGGGTGATGCCCTCGCCCGCGAACACGCCGGCGCCAGGCGCCAGGCGCAGCACCAGGCGCCCCGGCTCCCGAACCAGCGCGGTTGCCGCCAGCAGCGCCGCGGTTCCACCCGAGAGCGTATAGGCCAGGCGCAGCGCGGTGCCCAAAATCTCGGCGCGGCGCAAGGTGCTCATCTCGAGCAACATGCGGGCGGTGTTCAGGAACGGCGTATCCGGTTCGGCCTCGTACCGCAGTGCCAGCGTGATGGCCAGGAACGCGCGCGCATGGTGATCCAGCGCGGCTCCGGGCAGGCGGAGCACGCGGAAAAACGCCTGTTCGGAGCGGTATTCCGGGTGATCGTGGCTGCCGACGTCACTCATCCAGCACGCCGCCGCCCGCAATTTGGCCGCCTCCGCGGCCTCCTCGATGAACAGCGGCGCGGTCCAGCCGATCAGGGCTGGTGGCAGGTCGGGACTTCGGCTGGTGCGCGCGGCCAGGTCGCGGGCCGCGGCCAGCACTGGTTCCTCGGCGCGCACCGACGGGTCGGCGACGGTCTGCATGAACCAGCCTTCGCGCAGCCCGTTGGCGGAAAACACCACCCGCCTGGCCGCGGTCGCGCGCAGCAGGCGGCGCAGCACCACGGCGGCGAACGGCATGTCGTCCACCCTGCGGCGGGAGATGCCGGGCATGCGTTCCAGCGTCCGCCGGCTGGCCGAGCCGATGACGCCGGCCAGATCCCGCGCTTCCTCGCGCCCTACGGTGTAGTGATGGACAATGGCCAGCGGGTATCCGGTCTGCTCCATATGGATGCGCGCCAGTGCCCGCCAGGCGCCGCCCACCAGGTATAGATCCTGCCCGGCGCCCTCGGCCAGCCATGGCACGGCGGCCAGCGCCTCCTCCGCGATCGCCCGGGCGCGCACCACGTCGCCGGCGGCGCGGTCGGCCAGGCGGATCACGCCCAGTTTCAGTGTTTGGGCGCGCCTCACCTCTCCGGCGGCCAGATGCACGACCTCCAGGGAGCCGCCGCCGATATCGGCCAGTATGCCGGTCGCGGCGGGAATGCCGCAGATCAGGCCGGCGGCGGAAAAACCGGCCTCCTGCTGGCCGGTCAGCACGCGGATGGTGATATCGGGGATCTCGCGTTGCAGGGTGGCGATGAACTCCGGGCCGTTGCTGGCATCGCGCACGGCGGCGGTTGCCAGGGCCTCGAACGGCTGGGCACCCATGGCACGCGCGATGGCGGCGTAGCGGCCCATCACGGTGACCGCCTGCGCCACCCCCTCCTCGTTCAGCCGGCCGGTCTGCTGCAGGCCGCGGCCGAGGCGCAGCACGGCCTTCTCGTTGAAGATGGCGGTGGGGTTGCGGCCCCGGCCTTCGAATATGACGAGGCGGACGGAGTTGGACCCCAGGTCCACCACCGCCGCGCGTGTCTGATCACCTGGCGGATTCGACATGGGCGCGACCCGTAACACCGCCGGGCAGGTTGTGTAACCTTACCTGTCCGGCGTGCCGCCGCGCCGCCGCAATCGGACTCAGGCTGCCTTGGGCAGCGCCGCGATCTGGCTCAGCGCCGCCTGCACCGAACGGTCGCGCTGCTCCGGGCCGATTGCCAGCCCTTCGGCCACCACGATCTCGAGATCGGTTATGCCCATGAAGCCGAATACGGCGCGCAGATAGGTTTCGGCGTGCTCATAGGCCGCATGCGGCGTGCCCGGGCTGTAGAAGCCGCCGCGCGCAATGCCCAGGATCACCCGCTTGCCGCCAGCAAGCCCCTCGGCGCCCTGCGCCGTGTACCGGAACGTGCGGCCGGCCACGAGCACGCGATCCACCCAGGCCTTGAGTTGGCTGGGTACCGTGAAGTTGTAGAGTGCTACACCGAGCACGACGATGTCGGCGCTCAGGAACTCCTCCATCACCCGGCCGCCGATCGCGAGGTTCTCCTGCATGGCCTGATCGTGCTGCACGTCCGCCGTCTGGCCGGCGAGGTAGGCGCCGGAGAGATGCGGGATCGGCTCGGCGGCCAGGTCGCGGTAGGTGACCTCCAGCCCCGGCGTGCTGTCCCGCAGCCGGGCCACGATGGCGGCCGACAGGGTGCGGCTGACGGAGTTGCCACCCAAAATGCTCGAATCGAGATGGAGCAGCTTCATGTTTAGGTCCTCTGGATGGTATGGGTTCGTAACCGAGCCTAGGTTGGTGCCCACCCCAAAACCGGACAAGGAGGCACAGTGATGGAACTGGCGCACATCGGTGTGGCCGCCCCGGCCGGGGGTGTGGCCGCCCCGGCCGGGGATGTGGCCGCCCCGGCCGGCATGTCGGGCCGGGCCAACTGCGAGAAGGTGAGCGATGTGCTGGCCCGCATCGGCGACAAATGGAGCGTGCTGATCGTCATGCTTCTGGGCGACGGACCGCGCCGCTTCAACGAGCTGAAACGCCTGGTGGGCGGCATTTCGCAGCGCATGCTGACCTTGACGTTGCGCGGCCTGGAGCGTGACGGGCTGGTGACGCGCACGATGTTTCCGACCATACCGCCACGCGTGGATTACGCGTTGACGCCGCTGGGCCAATCGTTGCGCATCCCGGTCCAAGCGCTGGGGGAATGGGCGTTCGCCCATCACGACGAAATCGCGCACGCCCGCGCGACGTTCGATCGCCGTGCCGCGGCCGGCACGCCGTGACGCACGTCCTGACCCTGGCCTGCCCCAACCGCCCGGGCATCGTGGCCGCCGTGGCGACCTATTTGTTCGAGCAGGGCGCCGACATACGCGAGGCCCAGCAATTCGACGACGCCGAAAGCGGCCGCTTCTTCATGCGCACTGTTTTCGCCGCGGACCCTGCCCGCCTCGCACTCATTACCGCGGGCCTGGCGCCCATTGCGGCGACGTTCGGCGCGGAGTGGCGTCTGCACGACCGGACGCAGCGGCGCCGGGTGATGCTGCTGGTGTCGCGCTTCGACCATTGCCTGGTGGATCTGCTCTACCGCTGGCGGCAGGGCGAGCTGGCGATGGACCCGGCGGGGGTGATTTCCAACCACGCACGCGACAGCTACGCGCATCTGGAACTGGGCGCGATCCCGTTCCACCACGTGCCCGTCTCGCCCGGCACGAAGATGGAGGCGGAGGCGGAGATCTGGCGGCTGATCCGTGACGAAAGGGCGGAGCTCGTCGTGCTCGCCCGTTACATGCAGATTTTGTCCAACGGGCTGGCCGCCAAGCTCGCCGGGCGGTGCATCAACATCCACCACTCTTTCCTGCCCGGCTTCGTGGGGGCCAAGCCCTACCACCAGGCCCATGCGCGCGGCGTGAAGCTGATAGGGGCGACGGCGCATTACGTGACCGGCGAGCTGGATGAGGGACCGATCATCGAGCAGGATGTGGAGCGCATCACCCATGCCGACCGGCCGGAGGACCTGGTCCGCCGCGGCCGCGACATCGAACGCCGGGTGCTGGCGCGTGCCGTGCGCTACCATCTGGACGACCGGGTGCTGCTGAACGGCAGGCGCACGGTGGTTTTCACGGACTGATTTGACCCGCTTCGCGCCCATATACGGGCTGCGAGGCGGAGTTCTTGACGACAATGTTGTTTCCGGCGGAGTTTTTCGACGCGGCCGACGTATCCCTGAGCGAACGGCTGGAGACACTGAACCACCTGACGGCCGGACAGCGCGGCCAGCTCGTGAGCGCCGCCCGCGCGCTGGAAGCCGGCGGCTTGATCGTGGTGATCGACAAGGCGGCGGAATCGGGCGCCGGGCGCGGGTTTTTCATGGGGGCGGCGGCGCTGGCCACCGCCCAGACCGTCAACACGGCCATCACCTGGGGCCGCGGCCTGACCTGCTTTTCCGTGACCGCCGAACGCGCCATGGCGCTGGGGCTGGTGCTGGCCGGCGAGTATCGCGAAGGGTATCGCGGCCCGATCCTGTTACGCTCGGTGGAAGCCGCCGAGTGCGACGGAACCGGCATCTCGGCCGCCGACCGGGCACTGACCCTGCGCGCGGCGGGGGCGCCCGATGCCGGCATCGCCAGCCTGAAATCCCCGGGTCACGTGATGCCGGCGATGATCGGGTATCGCGGCCGCGAGTATCGGGCCAGCGCGGACATGGCGCTGGACCTGCTACGCCATCTCACGCAGTACGACGTGGCTGCCTGGACCGACATACTGGACGATAACGGCGACATCGCGACCGCGGCATATTGCCAGGCGCTGGGCGAGCGACTGGCCGTTCCCTGCCTCGGCATCGCGGACGTGCTCGGTCGCGCGGGCCCGGACGATTAGAGCATCATCCGATCGAACGAAGTCGGTCGGTCGGACGAAGATGCTCGCCAAAACAATGAGCTAGAGCTTGGTCCGTGAGCCAATGCAAACGGACCATGCTCCTGGGAGACGCAAACGACCTTTCACGAATTGAGCCGCGCTGCGGCGATTGCCGTGTAGGCGGGGTCCAGCTCTACACCGATGCCGGTGGCGCCTTCCAACTCTGCGGCGAGGAGCGTCGTGCCGGTGCCGGCGAAGGGGTCGAGCACAGTGCTGCCCGGTATGCCGTGCAGGCGGATGCACCACCGAGGCAGATCGACCGGGAACGTACCCGGATGGCCGAATTTCGCCGAGCGGCTCTGCACCGTTCTATACGGAATGAACCAGGTGTTGCCGCGACATCTTGCGTCCTGCGCGTGGCCGCGTCTGGCGATGTTGGACTTGTCCTTGAACGGCACGCCAATGGCCAGCCGGTCGAGCTTGACGTGCCCGTCGCGTGTCAGGTGGAAGATGTGCTCGTGCATGTGGTGCAGGAAACGTCGCCCGGCGAGCGGCTTGAAGTGGCCGACGCTGTCCGCGCCGATGCTGACGGACTTGATCCAGGTAATGTGGTTCTGCAGCACGAAAAGCGGCCGCAGGCGCACGATCAGCTCGAAGGGGAGCCACGGGGCGCTATTGGACCCCGAGATGTTGAGGAAGAATGAGCCATCCGGCTTGAGCACCCGGCGCACGGCCCCAGCCACCTGCATCATCCAGTCGAGATAGTCGGCTTCCGTGCGCCGGTCATCGTAGGCGCCGTACGCGAGATCGAGATTGTACGGTGGCGACGTGACGGCCACGTCGATGCTGGCGGCTTGCAGGGTGGGCAGAACGTCGAGGCAGTCGCCCGTGTAGAGGGTGTGGCGGCCGACGCGTGCGGACGCAGTCACGTGGCGGGGCGCGGCAGCAGCACGTAGGCAGTGCCGGGCTGGCGCATCCGGCCGGCGAGCGCGCCTGCTTCGGCGCCGGCACCGAGGAACACGTCGATCCGCGCCGGACCGACGATGTCGGTGCCGAGATCCTGTGCCAGCAGCAGGCGCCGCCAGGCAGTGCCGGTGCGCGGGTCGGATGTATCGAGGAACAAAGGTGTGCCGAGCGGGATGGCGGCGCGGTCCACGGCGGCGGTCCGGCCGGGCAGCAGGTGAGTGCCGAGCGCGCCAGGCGGACCCATGCCCGACGGGGCGTCACTGATGACGCGAAAGAAAACATAGTCTTCGTTGCTGTCCATGACCGCGCGGGCCTGGGCGGGATGGGCGGCCAGCCAGGCGCGGATGGACTGCATGGTGACATCCTGAGGTGCGAGCGCGCCTTGTTCGGCGAGCACACGGCCGATCGGCGTGTAGGGACGGCCGTTCTTGCCGTCGTAGCCGACCTGGACGACCTGGCCATCGGGCAGGCGGACGCGGCCGGACCCCTGGATCTGAAGGAAGAACAGATCGGCGGGGTCGGCGAGCCAGAGGAGCGGGTGGGTGGCCTGCCCGGCCCGACCCGCCTCGATTTCCGCTCGCGTCCAGTACGGCACCAGGTGGCCATCCTGCAGGCGGCCGGCGGTAAGGGCCCCACCAGCGCCCGGCGAACCCGCGCGCAGGTCGGTGGGGCGCGCCAGTAGCGGGGTGGTGTAGGCGCCGCCCCGCGCCAGCGCCCCTGGCACCTCCGGTTCGAAATAGCCGGTGACGAGGGCAGGCGCGCCCACGCGGTAAGGTTGGAACCAGTGCTCGAAGAAGGCGCGGGTAGCGGGCGTGTTGCCCAGGTCGAGCGTGCGGGAAGCGGTGCAGGCGGGCAGCCACTGTGCAGCGCGGCCGCCGCTCTGCTGGGCCAGCCCGGCTCCGCCGAGCACGGTGTCGGCCGGCAGGCGCTGCAGCCGGCGACACTCCGCCCTGAGCGCGGGCAGTGCATCGGCTACCGGATCGGTCTGCCACCCGGGGATCTGGGCGAACGCCGCCGGACGAAGCGCACCGTCGTCCGGGGGCCGCACGCAGCCGGCGGCCAGCAGCGCGAAGGCCGCGGCGAGTGCCCGCAACGATCGCAAACTCAGGCGCTGCGGGCCGAAGTCAGGCGCCAGGTGGGTTCGGTGCCGCCCAGCTCGCGCTCGAAGCTCCACAGATCGGAGATCTCGGTCAGGCCATCGGTGCCGTGGGCGATCTGCCCGCCTCGATCTTTGGTGTAGTTGATCTGCCGGGAGACGAAGCGGACGGTCAGGGTCGCGTGCGCGCCGGACAAGGTGGCGTCCGTGATGGTCGCCTCCTCGATGTCGCGGATCTCGGTGTGCTGGGTTTCTCCCGCAGCCTCGCGGGCGGCGATGACGGACGCGAACGAGTCGTAGGCCGCGTCCGACAGCAATGGGCGCAGGCGGGTGCGGTCGCCGGCCGCGAAGGCGTCCACGATCAGGCGGAAGGCGTGCTCGGCGCCGGCCAGAAATTGCGCGGGGTCGAAGCGGCGGTCGGCCGCGCGCATCGCGGCCATGGTGCGCGCCACGGGACCGGCGGGATCGGGGAGCGGCCGGGCGGTGGTGGCGTCCGGGCTGGCTCCCTCGTTCGTGGCTGCCCGCAGCACGGGGCGCGCTGGTGTCTGGGGCGCGCCCTCGAAGCCGGTGCGCTTGCCCAGGATGCTGCGCAGACGCAGCACCAGGAAGGCCGCGATCATCGCGAACAACACCAGATCGATGGGGAACCCGCCTGCCTGCACCTATCTCTCCCGACCACGCGGTCTGCACATAGGCCCGACACCGTGGCATCGCAAACGACCGGCCCGGTTTTGGCCGGGGTGGCCGCGCATGGCGCCTCCTTGCCGCTGGGGGATGCGGACAAGGCGGTCCTCTGTCAGAGCAGCTCCGCGCGTAGTGCCTCAAGCTCGGCCAGGACGTGCGACAAAGCGGCACGCAGCCTCTCCGTCTCGGTCTGACGCCGGGGTGGAATGGTGGGCAGGTCCGGCATCGCCAGCACCATCTGCGGCGGCTCGGGCGCGGCGCGTTCGGCGGCGGCGGCCACGCGCTCGGCCTCGGTAGGTGGGGGTATGTTGTCGGCCAGGCGGCCGCCGCCCTCGCGCAACAGGCGCTGCACGCCCTTGATGGTGTAGCCCTGGATGTAGAGCAGGTCGGATACCCGGCGCAGCAGGGCGATGTCGTCGGGGCGATAGTAACGCCGGCCGCCGCCGCGTTTCAGCGGCTTGACTTGCGGAAACTTGGTTTCCCAAAAGCGCAGCACGTGCTGCGGGATGTGAAGCTCGTCGGCTACCTCGCTGATCGTGCGGAAAGCGCCGGCCGCCTTGCGAAGCCTGAGCCGGCCCGGCTCATCGGCCGGATCGGCGCGCGCCAGCACGTCTGCGAGCGTGCTCACTCGTCATCGTCCTCGGGGATCGCCTGCCCGTTGATCTGGGCCTTCAAAACCTGGCTGGGGCGGAACACCAGCACGCGCCTGGGCAGGATGGGGACTTCGACGCCCGTCTTGGGGTTACGGCCGATACGACGGCCTTTCTGGCGCACAGAAAAGGTGCCGAACCCACTGATTTTCACCGATTCGCCACCTTCCAGCGCACCGGATACACGCTCCAGCACGCTTTCCAGCAGGTCGGCGGATTCGTTGCGGGACAAACCGACCTGGGCATAGATGCGCTCGGCCAGATGAGCCCGTGTGACCGTGTTCATGCCACAAAGTTAACGAGACAGTCACGGCACGTCAACAGTTCGGCAAGCCGAAAACATTCACGATCAAAGTGTTAGCGCGAAATGCGCTCAAGGTTCACAACCTGACGAGCGCCGACCCCCAGGTCAGGCCGCCGCCGAGCGCCTCCATCAGCACCAGCTGGCCAGGACGGATCCGGCCGTCGCCCACGGCTTCGGCCAAGGCGAGCGGTATGCTGGCCGCGGATGTGTTGGCGTGGCGATCGACGGTGACGACGACACGTTCTGGTGCCAGGCCCAGCTTGCGGCCCATAGCCTCGATGATGCGCCGGTTGGCCTGGTGCGGCACCAGCCAATCCACATCGGCTTTCTGCAGGTTGTTGGCGGCCAGAGCTTCGTCCACGGCGCCGGCCAGTTTGGCGACCGCGTGCCGAAATACTTCCTGGCCTTTCATGATCAGATGGCCGGGGCGTCCCGGCTGGCCCACCGCGCCATCGACATACAGCAGACCGGCATGGGCGCCGTCCGAATGCAGATGGGTGGACAGGATTCCGGGGCCGTCGGGCGCGGCTGCCTGGAGCAGCACGGCGCCCGCGCCGTCGCCGAACAGCACGCAGGTGGTCCGGTCCTGCCAGTTGAGGATGCGGGAATAGACCTCGCTGCCGATCACCAGGATGGTGTGCGCGGCGCCGGTCCGGATGAACGAGTCGGCGGCGGCGAGCGCATAGACGAAGCCGCTGCAGGCGGCGCTGATGTCGAAGGCGAAGCCGGTGGTGCCCAGCGCCGCCTGGACGCGCACCGCGCTGGCGGGAAACGCCTCGTCCGGGGTGGCGGTGGCCAGGATGATGGCGTCGACCTGCGCCGCGGCGACCCCGGCCTGGGCGAGTGCCAGGTCCGCCGCCCGGGT
The DNA here is from genome assembly GCA_963850605.1 of uncultured Alphaproteobacteria bacterium. Taxonomy (GTDB): domain Bacteria; phylum Pseudomonadota; class Alphaproteobacteria; order Acetobacterales; family Acetobacteraceae; genus BOG-908. The sequence continues at coordinate 266,890 of CAWKLX010000007.1, forward strand.
TGCCATGAAGGCGCAGGTTTCGTGCGGGCCGGCCAGGCGGCGTTCGCGTATGCCGGTCCTGGAGAAAATCCACTCGTCGGACGTATCGACGGTACGGGCCAGCTCCTCGTTGGTAACGATCCGGTCGGGCAGATAGCCGCCGACCCCTGCGATGCGCGCGCGAACCATGGAAACCCTAGAAATCGGCTAACGCGTGGCGGCGAGTGCCGGCCCGATCGTGGCGATGTCGGGGTCATGCATCACCTGGCCGAGTCGGCCCAGCCCTTCGCGGATACGGTCGTTGAAGCGGTGCACGACCATGTCCACGGCCACGTCGACAGCGTGCGCGAAACCCTCGGCATCGGTGCCGCCGTGGGATTTCACGACCACCCCGTTCAGCCCCAGCATCACCGCGCCGTTGTAGCGGCGCGGGTCGAGCCAGACGCGGCGCATCTGGTCCAGGCCAGGCTTGGCCAGCAGATAGCCCATTTTCGATGTGAGACTGCTGGAGAACACCTGGCGGAGCAGGTCGCCCACCAGCTTCATCGCGCCCTCGCCCATTTTCAGCGCGACGTTGCCGGTGAAGCCGTCGGTCACGACCACGTCGGTGGTGCCGGCCGCGATGTCGTGGCCCTCCACGAAGCCGTGGAACTGGGCACCGATATGGCTGGCGCGGATGATCTCGGCCGCGCCCCGTACCTGGTCGTGGCCCTTGCCCTCCTCGGACCCGACGTTCAGCACGCCGATGCTGGGCGAGGTCAGGCCCAGCACGGTGCGGGCGAACATGTCGCCGAGCAGCGCGAACTCGACGAGGTTGCGGGCATCGCACGCGATATTGGCGCCGAGATCGAGCATGACCACGTCGCCCCGCGCCGACGGCATGATCGCGGCCATGGCCGGCCGGTCGATACCCGGCAACGTTCTGAGGACGATCTTGGACAGCGCCAGCAGGGCGCCGGTGTTGCCGGCCGAGACGACGCCTTGGGCCTGGCCGCTGGCGACCGCGTCGATGGCCACACGCATGCTGGATTGCCGCTGGCGCAGGGCTGCGGTCGGCTTGCATGCGCCGGTGACCGTGTCGGCGGCGTGACGCAGCGTGCAACAGGCAGCCGCCCGCCGGCAGTCGGCGAGCAATGGTGTCAGGCGAGCCTCGTCGCCCACCAGCAGGAACCTCGCCCCGGGATGCCGCTCGGCGGCCAGACCGAGGCCGCGCACGACACAGTCGGGGGCGTGATCGCCGCCCATCGCGTCGACGGCCAGGGTATAGGGGTCGGCCTGGGAGGGCGCCGGCTCGGTCACCAGTCCCATCCGGCGCACATGGTCAGACGCGGACGGTGCCCTTGAGCGCGCGGCCGGCAATGGAGACTTCGCGCCCGTCGTAATGGCCGCAATGCGAGCAGATGTGATGAGGACGCTTCAGCTCCCCGCAATTGCCGCACTCGGCATGCGCCTCGGTCGGCAACGCCTGGTGGCTGCGTCGCATGCCGCGGCGGCTGGGCGAGGTTTTCCGCTTCGGAACGGCCATGACGCGTAGTCTCCAAGAAAAAATCGGCGAGGGTGGCTGAGATCGGCCGGCCACCGCGTCGCCGCGGATCATATCAAACCAGCCGGGCGCTCTAGCAGAGCCGGGTTGCCGCCGCAAGCAAACCCGGGGCGAGGCGCCAGTCAGCCAGGCGGCCGCAGCTTGGACAGCGCGGCGAAGGCGCCGGCGACCTCGGGCCGGGCCGTTTCCGGCAGCACGGCGCCCGGGGCGCGTGGGAACGGGTCCAGCGCCAAAGCGAGCTGTTCGCACGCTGCCTCGCCCAGGTCGATCGTGTCGCCGTCATAGATGATCTCATCCTCGGCATCGACGTCCAGATCCTCGGTCTCGGTGCCATCGGGCACGAAGCGGACGGCGAAATCCTCGGTCACGTCGGCATCGAACGGTTCCAGCGTCACCACGCAGGTCTGGCGCACGCGGGCGCGCAGCCGGCCCGTGGCGGCCACGGCCCCGGCCTGGCAGCGCCGCAAGTCGAAATCGCAAGCCAGCGCGTGGACGGCCAGCAGGCCCATGCGGGCGGCCACGGCGCGCGCTTCATCCTGCCGCATGTCCACGCGCACATGCAGGCCCGCACCGATCCGCGCAACCGGGACAGGCCTGGGCAGCTCGGTCGGGTGCGCCTCGGCGGTCATGCGGCCGCCCCGGCCAGAGCCTGGTCGGCGGGCAGAAAATCCACCGTGCCGCGCAGCAGCGTGGCCAGCGTCTGGCCGGCCAGATGACGATCCTGGGCCAGGGTCGCGCCCGCCAGCGCCGGGGCAACCCCGTCCGGCGCATGGCCGCGCCAGACGTTGCGGGCCAGGGCGTCGGCCAGGGCGACGCGGTCGTGCTCGGCCAGCGGACCCTCGTAGGCTTTTGCGCGGCCATGAAACGCCTCCCACATGACGCGCATCTTCTTGCCGACCGACATTTCGCCCACGCCGATCTCGCGTAACGAAAAGTCCATGTCGGCGAACATCGCATCGAAAACCGCCTGGGCCAGCGCCGGGCCTGGCGGCGCAAGCGTGGTGAGCCGGCGGATGAGCAGCGCGGCGAACAGCCCGATCAAGTCGAACCGCCCATCCAGCGTGTCCGGGACGGACAGGCGCGTATAGTACAGGGGGTCGCGCGCCGCCTCGACGCTGGCGGTGTACAGCGCGAAACCGGCGCGTTCGTGGCGGCGTGTGGTCAGCGAGGCGAGCGCGCGAGCAAACATGTTCGGAACCGTCTTTGAGGGTGGACCGGTCAGATAGGCATGCCGCACAGCTTACCATAACGGACTACCCGGGCTGCCCGTGGCAAGCCCACGCCGAATTGACACGTGGCGGGCACGCGTGACAGGCAGAACGGATCACAGGGGGACCACGATGGTCCAGACAGGATTTTCTCGTGCGCACCCAGTTCCGCCGCCTCGCACCCGCCTTGGTCTGTTTATCGCTGGGGCTGGGCGGCTGCGGCGTGGTGCATATCTTTGATCCAACGCTGAAGCAGCGCGGCTCGCTCGTCGACCCCGATGCCCTCAAAGAGCTGATCCCCGGCACGTCCAGCCGGGCGGACGCGGTGGCGCTGATCGGCTCGCCCACGGCGCGGGCGACGTTCGACGATAATACCTGGATCTACATAAGCCAGGTCACCAGCACGCGGATCGGCCGCACGCCGGGCGTCACGCAGCAGAAGGTGACGATCCTGACCTTCGACCAGGGCGGCACGTTGCGCGGGATCGCAACCCGCACGCGCGAGGACAGCAAGCCGATCAGCATGGCGGCCGGGGCTACCCCTTCGCCGGGCAGCGAGGCCTCGTTCCTGCAGCAATTGTTCGGCAATGTGGGGAAATTCACGCCGGCGGGGCTGCCGGGCGGCCTGGGCAGCGGGCCTGTCTCGCAGCAGCCGGGTAATACGGGCAACTCGCTCCGGTAAGTCTTACTCCGTCTGCGCCATGGGCAAGAGCGGGCGCCCGGATATCACCCAAGGGCGATCTCCCCGGATGGTGCGGTCGGCGGTGACCACCGGTGCGGACGCGGTCAAACGCAAGCTGGTCGCACCGTCGTACGCGGTTGAGGCGCGGTCGACGACCAGCGCACCGGGGCAGGCCCCGTGCAGCGCGGCGTGGGACAGGATGATGGGGTCGGCGCAGTGCGCGCCTTGTACATCACGCCAGATTTGGATGGCCGCGCGAGGCAGCGCGATGCGGCACGCCAGATCCGTGCAGACGGCGGCTGGCGCGGCTTCCAGGGGCAGAGACTTCTCGCCCCATATCCGGCCGGGTGCCTCGGCCGCAAACGCGCTGGCGCCGGGCGCGCGGTCCAGAAAGATGCGCCCCTGGACACGAATCGCGATCAGCTTCGCGTCGGCCGAGACGAGTATGTCCGGCGCTGGGCTTGACCACGCGACAGCCACTCCCGCCAGGATCGGCAGCACACCCCCGAGCCGCAGACGGCCGCGCCATAGCCCGCCCCAGGCCAGGCCGGCCGAGATCAGCAGCAGTGCCCCGCCCGGCATCTGCGAGACAGGGGCGGCCGCCTCCGGCCATGCGGCGACCCCGTGGGCGATGGCCAGCAGGCCGCGCAAGCCCCAGCCCATCGGGATGAGCGCGAGTTGTTCCAGCCCGAGCGGCATCAGCGCGAGCCCAGCCAGTCCGCACGGCATGACCCACAGCGCGGTCAGCGGCACGGCCAGCATGTTCGCCGGGACGTAGTAGAGTGTGGCGCGCCCGAAATGGTAGGCGGCATAGGGGAGCGCCGCCGTGCCGGCGAGCAGGCTGGTCAGGGCCAAACCGGCGACATAGAGGGCCGGGCTGCGCCACCAGAACCCCTGCCCGATCCGCGCCAGATGAGGGCGCAGCATCTCATAACCGGCAATCAGGACCAGGACGCTCGCAAAACTCATCTGGAAGCTGACGCCGACGACCGAGTCGGGCGATATCAGCATCAGCACCAAAGCCGCCACGCACAGCCCGCGGATCGAGACGGCGCGACGCCCGGTGAGCACGCCCAAAGTGACCAGGCACGCCATCGCGAAACTGCGCAGGATCGGCACGTGGCCGCCAGTGAGCGCCAGGTAGGCCGCCCCCGCCGACAGCGCGGCCAGGGCGGCGATCCGCTTCGTGGGCCAGTGCAGGGCCGCGTGCTCCCAGGCCGCCAATGCCAGGCGGGTGGCGCCGAACACCAGCCCCATGACGATGCCGATATGCAGCCCAGCCACCGCCAGCAGGTGGGCGAGACCCGAGTCCTGGAACGCCGCGCGGTCGGATTGCGGGATGGCGGTGCCCAGCCCGGTCAGCAGTGTCGCCGCGATGGCGCCCGGCGTGCCGGGCAGGTCGGCCGCAAGTCGTGCGGCAATCCGGGCGCGCATTGCGCGCCAGAGGCCGTGTGCGGGGTGGGCCAGTACGGAGGAGGGCCCGATCGCGAAACCGTAGCCGGCCAGACCGGCGAAGAACGCCTCTCTTTGGGTGTCCCGGCCGCCGGGGTAGTCGGGGGAAGCGGGCGGGCGAACGAGGGCCCGCACGCGCAGCAGGTCGCCGGCGGCGGGAACGGGGTCGGTCGCGCGCAGGCGGATGCGCAGCGCCCGGCTGAGCGGCGGGGCGCCGTCCAGTGACGGCGCGGCGAAGGTGACGCGCGATCCTTGCGGCAGGGTTTCCACACTGGCGACCTGGCCGGTCACGACGATGGCGTGGCGCGGCAGGGCTGGCCAGGCCGGGGCGCGGGCGGTGGCCAGGCAGGCCAGCGAGAACCCGGTGCAGGCGAAGGCGGCACAGAGGGCGGCCGCGCGGGGCAGCGGCCAGCGCCAAAGGGCGGCGGCCATCAGCATCGTGGCGCCGCAGAGGGCCGAGGACCAGGCCAGCGACGGTTCGGATGTGCGATCGAAATAGGCGAGAATGCCGGCCGCCATGAATACCGGCAGGAACAGCGCGAAACGGCCGCGCTGTTCGCCCAGAAAATCGTCCCACACGGCCTTCACGCAACCAGCCTAGCGCCGGAAAGTCGTTACGTCATCGGTGCGGCGCATGACGCGGGAACGCCGGCCCGTTAAGAGCGGCACCATGACCGTCCGCACCCGTTTCGCGCCCAGCCCCACCGGCCTGCTGCATATCGGCGGGGCGCGCACCGCCCTGTTCAATTTTCTCTACGCGCGCCATCACGGAGGGCAGTTCCTGCTCAGGATCGAGGACACCGATCGCGCCCGCAGCACGCAGGAGGCGGTGGAGGTGATCCTGCAGGGGCTGGCCTGGCTGGGGCTGGACCCGGACGAGCCGCCAGTGTTCCAGTCGACGCGGCAAGCGCGCCATGCGGAGGTGGCGCACGCCCTGTTGGAGGCGGGCCGCGCCTATCGCTGCTACACGAGTGCGGACGAATTGCGGGAGATGCGGGAGCGCGCCACCGCGGAGGGCCGGCCGCCCCGCTATGACGGACGCTGGCGCGACCGCACCCTGGCAGAGGCGCCGCCCGGCGTGCTGCCGGTCATACGGCTGCGGGCACCGCAGACCGGGGAGACGGTCGTCCGAGATCTGGTGCAAGGCGAGGTGCGCGTCGCCAACGCCGAGCTCGACGACATGATTCTTCTCCGCAGCGACGGCACCCCCACCTACCTGCATGCCGTCGTGGTGGACGATCACGACATGGCCATCACCCATGTGATCCGCGGGGATGACCACCTGACCAACACATTCCGGCAAGCGCAGATTTTCGACGCGATGGGCTGGGCGAGGCCGGACTTCGCACATATTCCGCTGATCCATGGGGCCGACGGGGCCAAATTGTCCAAGCGGCACGGGGCGGTCAGCGTGCTGGAGTTCGACGGCCAGGGTTTTCTGCCCGAGGCGCTTTGCAACTATCTGCTCAGGCTGGGCTGGGGCCATGGCGACGCCGAGATCCTGTCGCGCGACGAGGCCATACGGCTGTTCAATCTGGACGGGGTGGGACGCGCGGCCAGCCGCATGGATTATGCCAAGCTGACCCACCTGAACGGGGTGTGGCTGCGCGCGGCCGACGATTCGCGGTTGACCGGCGAGGTCATGCGCCGTCTTTCGGGCACGCCGGGCGTGGCGCTGGACGAGGTGGTGCAGGCGCGCGTGCTGGCCCTGATGCCGGGATTGAAGGAGCGGGCGAAGACGCTGGTGGAGCTGGCCCAGAGTGCCGCGTTCCTGGGCCGCGCGGTGCCGCTGCCGTTCGACGAACGGACGCGCGCCTTGCTGACGCAGGAGGCGCGGTCGATGCTCGCCAGCCTGGCGGCGGTGCTGGCGCAGACCGAGTTTTCGCGGGAAGCCCTCGATGCCGCCTTACGCGCCTATGCCGAAGCGACCGGCCGCAAGCTTGGCCAGGTCGCCCAGCCGTTGCGCGCCGCGCTGACGGGCGGCACGACCAGCCCCGGCATCGACGCGACGCTTGCGGCACTCGGCCGCGAGGAGTCGCTCCGGCGTATCGAGGCCGCGGCGCAGGGGGTCTGAGCAGGGCTTGCGCGCGGCGGCCGGTGCAAGTACCAACACTGCCTGCAAGCGGGCGCGTAGCACAGCGGTAGTGCACTACCTTGACATGGTAGGGGTCACAGGTTCAATCCCTGTCGCGCCCACCAAGCCCGCGCCGCGCCCCGCACGGGATGCCGGGCACGGGGGCCAACCACGATAGCGCATATCGACGCCCGCTTCGAGGATCGCCCGGGGTGCTACACCGTACGGCAGCCCGACTTTTCCGCCGTGCCGTTGGTGTTCGCCTCACCGCATTCCGGCCGCGACTACGACCATGAATTCGTGGCGAGCGCGCGGCTCGATCCGGTGACGCTGCGCACCAGCGAGGATTGCTATATCGACGAAATATTCGCCGCGGCGCCCGATCATGGGGCCACGCTGCTGGCGGCTTCGTTCCCCAGGGTATGGTGCGACGCCAACCGGGAAGCGTGGGAACTCGATCCCGCGATGTTCGAGGATCGTCTGCCTTCCTGGGTCAATACCGCCAGTGTGCGGGTGAACGCCGGGTTGGGGACGATCGCCCGCATTGTCTCGACCGGCGAGGCCATCTACCGCGACCGGCTGCGCTTCGCGGAGGCGGAGCGGCGGGTGGCCAATGGCTGGCGTCCGTATCACGATGCGCTGGCGGGCTTGCTGGAAGCGGCGCGGCTACGTTTCGGCGCATGCCTTCTGGTCGATTGCCATTCGATGCCGGCGCATGCCTGCGCCGACCGACGGCCCGTGCCCGATATCGTGCTGGGCGATGTGTTCGGTGCGTCCTGCGCACCCCTGGTCGTGACGACCGTCGAGCGGTTCCTGACCGGACGCGGCTATGTCGTGCGGCGCAACGACCCCTATGCGGGTGGATACGTGACCCGCCATTACGGCCAGCCGCGGACGGGAGTGCACGCGCTGCAGCTGGAGATCGCCCGCGGGCTTTACATGAACGAAGCGACGCTGGAACGAGGCGCCGGTTTCGAGCGGATTACCGCGGATATGGGCGATCTGGCCGGCCATCTGGCCGAGCGTGCGCCGGAGTTGCTGCGATTGGCGGACTGACCCGGGCGCTGCCGCGAGAGCTTCATCCGAGCGGACCATGCTTCAGATGCCCGAGGAGGCCCGGTTGAACATGGTTGTCAGCACGCCGCCGAAGCCACTGAAAATACCCAGGAGGACCAGGCATAGGAAGGCCGCCACAATGCCGTATTCGACGGCGGTGACACCGCGCCCGTCGCGATGCAGCCGCCACCATCGGCACAGACCGGCGCCGTCCGCCAAGGTCCTCTGAAGGAAATCCGCTAAATCCGCCATGTTCCCGCCGCTGTTCTGGCGTGGCACATATCGTCCGCACCGTCACGAGAGCGCAACGTAACCCGGACGGGCGGGGAAGTCCACATAATTTAGACCAGTCGCTGAAAGCTCCAAAAATCTACGACTGCCGGCGTGTGGACAAAAAAGAGGCGGTGCCTTGCGACACCGCCGAGTTTAGGGAGGAAACGTCCAAGATGCAGCCCGCCGAAGCAGGCCGCAGGGAAACAGTATGGTGAACGGGCGACGAGGCGCAAGCGTTTTTTTGCATTGCAGCATTTCGGAACGGCGGGGTTACCTTGGGTTAAACATTTCGAGCGACCATGGGCCATGCGCAAATGGTTGCCGGCTGTTCTGGTCCTGTGCGGGATGTGGTTTGTGGGTGCCGCTCGGGCGGACAACTCCGCCCTGTGCCGCTCGGCGGTGAGCGCGGCCGAAGCCGGTTTGCACATTCCGGACGCTTTCCTGTCGGCCATCGCGCGGGTGGAATCGGGGCGCCCGAGCCGGGAGACCGGTGCTGTTTCCCCCTGGCCATGGACGATCAATGCGGAGGGTCAGGGATCGTTCTTCGGCAGCAAGGCCGAAGCGATCGACGCGGTGCGGGCACTGCAGGCGCGCGGCGTGCGATCCATCGACGTTGGCTGCATGCAGGTCAATCTGATGCACCATCCCGAGGCTTTCGCTTCCCTGGACCAGGCGTTCGACCCAGCCAGCAACGCGATGTTCGCCGGTCACCTTTTGTTAAGCCTGTTCGCGCAGTCGCGGACCTGGCCGCGTGCGGCGGCGGCGTATCATTCGCAGACACCCACGGTGGGGGCAGCCTACCAGCAACGTGTTCTGGCGGAGTGGGGTGTGCCGGAAGACGGCTCACCGGTGGAAAAATACCGCCCGGCATCGCCGAAGCCGCGCGGGCCGGCATTGCCGACCCCGGTCGTGGCATTTCAGGTCCCGGCGGCAATATCCGCGCAACCGGGCCCATCGTTCGGCCGGATCGCCGCTTTTGCGGCCCATGCGGCCCCGGCCGCGTCCGCGCTGGGAGCAGCCGGACGCAGCCTTGCGGCCTATCGGGCGATGCCCACGGCCCTGGCCCTTCGCTGGGCACCTCGTCCGGGCTAGGCCGGCGGCGCATATCTTGCCGTTGTTGACGGGATTGGCCATGTGACGGGCGAGCGCGCGGTATCGGGTCCAGTCCGGGCCTGAGCCTCCGCGCGATGGTCGAAACGGAATTCCGCCCAATGTCGCTGACCCGCCCGGCCTTGCTCGCCGCCTTGCTGATGACGGCGTCAGGCGCACGCGCCGACGCAGACCCGCCGGTGACTGTGGTGCGGGTGGCCCGGGCGGACGTGCCGGAATACGCGTCCGGCATTGGCACCGTGCAGGCCTACCGGTCGGTGCTGGTGCGCGCGCGGGTTGACGGGCAACTCGACAGCATCGCGTTCAAGGAAGGCCAGACCGTGCATCCGGGCGACCTGCTCGCGCAGATCGATCCCCGGCCTTATGCGGCGACGCTTGCCCAGGCGCAGGCCAAGCGCGCCAGCGACCAGGCCCAGATCGACAATGCCCGACGCGACCTGGCGCGCTATTCGACGCTGGAACGCAGCGCCGTCGCCTCGCGCCAGCAGGTCGACACGCAGCAGGCCACCGTGGCCCAGCAGACCGCAAGTCTTGCGGGAGACGATGCCGCGATTGCGAGTGCGGCGCTGAACCTCAGTTTCTGCCGCATCACCGCGCCGATCGAGGGCGTGGTGGGGCTGCGGCTGGTCGATGTCGGCAACCAGATCCATGCCAGCGATTCGACCGGCATCGTCAGCATCCAGCAGGTGCAACCGATCAGCTTGGTCTTTACCCTCCCGCAGGAGCGTCTGCCGGAAGTGCGGGCGGCGATGGGCGCCGAGGCGTCGCCGCTGGTGTCGGCGGTGGGGCGGGACGGGACGGTGGTCGCCGACGGCAAGCTGGTGACGATCAACAATGCGATCGACACCCAGACGGGTACGATCACCTTGAAAGCGGAGTTCGCCAACCGTGACGACAGCCTGTGGCCGGGCCAGTTCGTAACCGGCCGCCTGCGGCTGCGCGTCGTCAGCGGCGCATTGACGGTGCCGCCCTCGTCCGTCCAGCACGGGCCGGATGGACTGTATGTCTATACGGTCGATCCCAGGCGCACCGTCGGGCGCGCCAACGTCAAGGTCGGCTACCAGGATGACCAAGCCGCGATCGTGACGGAGGGATTGCACGAGGGCGACACCATCGTGCTCTCCGGCCAGCTCTTGCTGCAACCGGGCATGCGGGTCGAGCCGAGACCGGCTCAGGGCGGTCAGGCGGCCGGCGGGCAGACCGGATGAGCATCTCGTCGCCGTTCATCCGGCGCCCGATCGCGACCTCGCTGCTGATGGCCGCGATCTTCCTGATCGGCATCGCAAGCTACCCGCTGCTGCCGGTGGCGCCGCTGCCGACGGTGGATTTCCCGACCATCTCGGTCACCGCCAACTACCCCGGGGCCAGCCCTGACGTGATGGCGAGCAGCGTCGCCCAGCCGCTGGAGACGCAGTTCAGCCAGATCAACGGCCTGGCGCAGATGACGTCCATCAACGTGCTGGGCACCTCGACGATCACCGTGCAGTTCGATCTGTCGCGCAACGTGGATGCGGCCGCGACCGACGTGCTGGAGGCGATCAACGCGGCGCAGGGACAACTGCCGAAAAACCTGCCGAACCAGCCGACATTTCGAAAGGTGAATCCGGCCGACAGCCCCATTTTCCTGGCGTCCGTGTGGTCGGACGATCTGCCGCTCACGACGGTGGACGACTACGCCGAGAACGTGCTGAGCCAGCAGCTGAGCCAGGTGTCGGGTGTCAGCCAGGTGATCGTGGGTGGCCAGCAGAAGCCGGCGATCCGGGTGCAGATCGATCCGGCGCGCATCGCGTCGATGGGGATGACGCTGGAGGATGTGCGTCAGGTGCTGACCCAGGCGACCGTCAACAGTCCCAAGGGCAGCATAGACGGCGCGCGCCAGTCCTTCACGGTGCAGGCCAACGACCAGTTGACCGAGCCAGCGCCCTACGAGAAGCTGATCGTGGCGTATCGCAACGGCGCGCCGGTGCGCATCGGCGATATCGGCCATGCGGTGCGCGGCGCGCAGAACCGCGAGACGGCGGCATGGCTCGATGCCGGCGGCCAAACGCGACGCGGCGTGCTGCTGATCGTCTTCAAGCAGCCGGGCGCCAACGTGATCGACACGGTCGAGCGCGTGAAGGCAGCGCTGCCCAAACTGGAACGCAGCATCCCACCGTCTATCCACGTGCAGACCGTGGTCGATCGCACGCAGACGATACGCGCCTCCGTCTCGGACGTGGAGTTTACGCTGCTGCTCTCCATCGCTTTGGTGGTGATGGTGATTTTCCTGTTCCTGCGCAGCCTGTGGGCCACCATCATCCCCAGCGTGACGGTGCCGCTGGCGTTGGTGGGCACGTTCGCGGCGATGTATCTGCTCGGCTACAGCCTGGACAATCTGTCGCTGATGGGACTGACGATCGCGGTGGGTTTCGTCGTCGATGACGCCATTGTCATGCTGGAGAATATTTTTCGGCACATCGAGGACGGCATGGATCCGATGGACGCGGCCCTGAAGGGAGCTGGCGAAATCGGATTCACGATCGTCTCGATCAGCATTTCGCTGATCGCGGTGTTCATTCCGCTGCTGCTGATGGGCGGCATCGTTGGGCGGCTGTTCCGCGAGTTTGCCGTGACCGTGTCGATGACGGTCGTGATCTCGGCTTTCGTGTCGCTGACGCTCACGCCGATGATGTGCGCCCGTTTCCTGCGGGCCGAGCACACGCATGGCCGGCTGTATCGCGCGGTGGAAAGCGTCTTCGACGCGATGCTGGGCTTCTACGGGCGCACGCTGGAAATGGCGCTGCGTTTCCGCTTCATCACCCTGCTGGTCTTTCTGGGCACGCTGGGTGTCACGGTATTCCTGTTCGTGATCATCCCGAAAGGGTTTTTCCCGCAGCAGGATATCGGCGTGCTGATCGCCATCACCGAAGCCAACCAGGATATCAGCTACACCGACATGTACGCGCGCCAGCAAAAGCTGAACGCCATCGTGCAGGCCGATCCCGCGGTGGCCAGCTTCGCCTCGCTGATCGGCGCCGGCAACGGAGGACAGACGGCCAATAACGGGCGGCTTTACATCAACCTCAAGCCGTGGGGCCAGCGCGACCCGATCATGCAGGTGGCCGCCCGGCTGAGCGAAAAGGCGCGCGCCGTCGAAGGTTTGCGCATCTACTTGCAGCCCTCGCAGGACATTACAGTGGGCGGCCGGCTGGCGCGTACCCTGTATCAATACACGTTGCAGGATGCCGATCCCGCCGAGCTCAACCGGTGGGCGCCTCGCCTGCTCGACCGTCTGCGCACGCTGCCGCAGTTGCGCGACGTGACCTCGGACCAGCAGATCGCCGGCACCACCGCGACCCTGGTGATCGACCGCGATGCGGCCGCACGCTTCGGCATCCAGCCCCAGCAGATCGACGACACGCTCTACGACGCGTTCGGCCAACGCGAGGTGACCCAGTACTTCACCCAGCTCGCCGCCTACTACGTGATCGAGGAAGTGCCGCCCGCACTGGAGGGAACGGTGCAGACGCTGAAGCAGCTTTACGTGAAAGGCGCCAATGGCGTGGCAGTGCCGCTGTCTTCGGTGGTGCGGACGAGCACGATGCCGATCACGCCGCTGGCGGTGAACCACCAGAGCCAGTTTCCGGCGGTGACCATCAGCTTCAACCTGCAGCCCGGCGCCTCGCTGGGCGATGCGGTACGGCTGGTCGATGCGCAGCGCGCGCAAATGGGCGCGCCCGCCTCGCTGCAGGGCTCGTTCCAGGGCAATGCGGCGGCGTTCCAGGCGTCGCTGTCCAGCGAACCCTATCTGATTCTGGCCGCGCTCGTCTCGGTGTACATCATTCTCGGCATTCTCTACGAGAGCTACATCCTGCCGTTGACCATCCTGTCCACCCTGCCCTCGGCCGGCGTGGGGGCGCTGCTGATGCTGATGGTGGCCGGCTTCGACCTGTCGGTCATCGCCATCGTGGGCATCATCCTGCTGATCGGCATCGTCAAGAAGAACGGCATCATGATGGTTGATTTCGCCATCCACGCCGAACGCGAGGGGGGGGCCACGCCGCTGGACGCGATCCGCCAGGCCTGCCTGATGCGGTTCCGGCCGATCATGATGACGACGATGGCCGCCCTGCTCTCTGGCCTGCCGCTGATGCTGGGGCATGGGGCGGGATCCGAATTGCGGCAGCCGCTGGGCTACGCGATGGTGGGCGGGTTGCTGCTGAGCCAGGCGCTGACGCTCTACACGACGCCGGTTATCTATCTGTATCTGGACGCCTTGCAGCATTGGCTCTCGCCAGCGCCGCGGCCCATGCCCCGCGCGGCGCACGCGCTGGGCGCCCATGCGGACTGAGAGCGTGGGCCCGGTGCCGCCCGAACTGGCCGCGCTGCGCCACAGCATCGACAATATCGACGCGGCCATCATACACCTGCTCGCTGAGCGGTTCCGCTGCACGCAGCAGGTGGGCGAGCTGAAGGCGCGGCTGGGACTGCCGCCATCGGACCCCGCGCGGGAGGCGCAGCAAGTGGCAAGGTTGCGGGCGCTGGCGGAGGCGGCACGGCTGGATCCGGAATTCGCCGAAAAATTCCTGGCCTTTGTCGTGCGCGAGGTGATCCGCCACCACGTGGCCCTCGCCTCGCCCAGGACCTGACGTTTATTTGACCAAGGCCGACCTGCCGTAACTTCGGACTTTCAGCATTTCTGAGTCGCACGTCGTGGACGCGGATATGCCGAGTATTGTCGTTGCGATACCTGTTCGAGACGAGGCGGCCCTGATCGGGGATTGCCTGCGTGCGTTGGCGTTGCAGGACGGCAGGGCCGACATCCTGCTTCTGGTGAACAACAGCCGGGACGGGACGGCCGACATAGCGCGTGCGCTGCGGCCGACCCTGCCCTGCCCGGTCCACGTGATCGAGCACGAGTTTGCCGCCGGCCAGGCCAATGCGGGTCATGCACGGCGGCTGGCGGTGGAACACGCCTGCGCGCTGGCCGATCCTGGCGGCATCGTCATCACGACCGATGCAGATGGCTGCGCCGCCCCCGACTGGCTGGCCGCGACCATGGCCGCGTTCGACGCGGGCGCGGACGTGGTGTGCGGCCGCGCGGTGATCGATCCGCTCGATGCGCTGCGCATTCCGCAACACCTGCATGAGGACGACGCGCTGGAGGTGGCCTATGGCGCGGCACTCGACCGCATTGCCTGCCTGCTCGACCCGGACCCCGCTGACCCATGGCCGCGCCATGCCGAGGAGTCGGGCGCCAGCATTGCGGTGCGCCGCGACGCGCTGCTGGCGGTGGGCGGCGTGCCAGCCGTGCCCTCCGGTGAGGACCGCGCGCTGGTGGCCGCGCTGAGGCGCGCGGATGCGCGCATCCGGCACGACCCGTCGGTTTCGGTGACCGTGTCCGGCCGGACGCAGGGCCGGGCGACGGGTGGCATGGCCGACACGATCGCCCGGCGTATTCTGCGGCAGGATCCTGAGATCGACGCGGCGATGGAGAAGGTGGCCGACCGCGTGCGCCGGGTCGGGCTGCGGCGGCTGCTGCGGCTTGCGTGGGCACGGGGCAGGCTTGACCGCATGATGCCCGACATTGTCGGCGAGTTGTGCGTGCCGCCGGATCGGTTGCGGACTTGGTTGGGCAGCCGACATTTCGGCACGGCATGGGCGCTTGTGGAGCAGAACAGCCCTGTGCTGGTGCGCAATCCCGTCCTGCGGGCCGATGTACCCGCGCAACTTCGGCTGGCGCGCGACGTGCTGTCGCGGCTGGAAGGCGGGATCGCCGCGGAACCGGCTCGGCTGACGAGTCCCGACCGGGGCGGGCGGGGGCAGACGCGTTAACCATACGCCGTCAGCGCGCTTGTGACGGTGCCGCCGCCACACCATAACCGCCTGTGTGGCAGCCTGCGTCGAGCTGCCCCGATCAGAGCGGACCAGAAAAATGTTCATCGAAACCGAGAGCACGCCCAACCCCGCCACGCTGAAATTCCTGCCGGGATTGCCGGTGATGGGCGCCGGGACCGCCGATTTTCCGGCGGCGGAGCTGGCCGGGCCGAGCCCGCTTGCGTCCTTTCTGTTCACCCTGCCGGGCGTGGCGCGGGTGTTTCTGGGTGGCGATTTCGTGACCGTCACGAAGGCCGATGCCGCGGAGTGGCAGGCGCTGCGGCCGCTGGTACTGGGCGCGATCATGGAGCATTTTGTCGCCGGGCGTCCGGTGATGGACGGCCAGGCGGCCCTGGGGCTGGAGGATGAGGTGGCGCCCGGCGACCAGGAGATTGTCGATCAGATCAAAGAACTGCTGGACACGCGCGTGCGGCCGGCGGTGGCCAGCGATGGCGGCGACATCGTCTTCCGCGGCTATCGCGACGGGGTCGTGCGCCTGCACATGCAGGGGGCATGCAGCGGCTGCCCGTCCTCGGCGGCAACCCTGAAGCATGGGATCGAGAACATGCTGCGGCATTACGTGCCGGAAGTACAGGCTGTGGAGCAGGTGGCGGCCTGAGGCGCGGGGCGCCACCGCGCTGACGAACGGCGCACCCGGCCATGGATGTGCTGACCATCAGCTCGGCCCACAGGGGGGCGCAGATCGGCATCGTCCGGGACGGCGTCGTTGTCGCCTGCGAGACGCTGGCGGTGGCGCACGGTCTGGCGGCTGTCTTGCCCGCCTGCCTTGCGGGGCTGCTGGACGGGCGCGACACGCCGGGCCTGGTGGCGGCGGTCACCGGGCCGGGCAGCTTCACCGGGCTGCGCGCCGGGCTTTCGGTGGCGCATGGCGTGGCGCTGGGATGGGGTGTGCCATTGATCGGCGTGACGGTGGCTGAGGCGCTGTGCCGCTCGGCGGGGCCGCACTTGGATGGGCGACGTCTGTGGGTGGCGCTCGCGGCCCGCGCCGGCCATGTTTTCCTGGACCGCGAGGGCGTGCTGACTGCCTGGCCGGAAGGCGGGTTGCCGCCGGCCGACGGGCGGATTGCGGTGGCCGGTGACGCGGCCAACGTGGTGGTGGCCGCCCTCGCCGCGCGGAATGCCGATGTGAAGCTGCTGTCGCAGCGTGCGGCTGGCGCCGTCGATATCGCCGACGTCGCCTTGGCGCGGTCACGGGGTGAGCTGTCCGCCACCCCTGCCCTTCCTTTGTATGGCGAGGCGGCGCTGGCCCGGCGGGCGCCGGCGGGGCGCGGAGCGCCGGCGTGAGCCAGGGTGGCCTTACCCGCGCCGGTCCGCTGCATGCCACCGTGCTCTCGGCCATTCACGCCCGCGCCTTCCCGGAAGACGAGTCCTGGGATGCGCGTATCATCGCCGGCCAGTTGTCCCAGCCTGGCGTGTTCGGGCTGATCGGATTCCGGCGGCGGCATGATCCTGGCGCGGCTGGCCGCCGACGAGGCGGAGGTGCTGACGGTGGCGGTGGTGCCCGAGCGTCGGCAGCAGGGGCTTGGTGCGCGGCTTGTGTCGGAGGCGGCCGGGGAAGCACGGCGGCGGGGGGCGGTGCGCCTGTTCCTGGAGGTTTCCACGCGCAACCCGGCCGCACGCGCGCTGTATCGCGCTTTGGGGTTCGAGCAGGTTGGGCGCCGTCGCGGCTATTACGCGGACGGGTCGGACGCGCTCACCTTGCGCCTGACACTGGCCCCGCGTGCGTAGCCGGCCCGCGCCGGAGGAGCAGCCGCGTACCTCCATCCTGCTGCGGGCGCTGGTCCAGCACCTCATGACCCTGCCGAACGGCCGAAGCCGGCACGTTACGCAGGGGATCTGCGCCCCGCAGCCGTACCTCGAGCACCTGGCCGGGCCGCAGCCGGTCCAGCGCCAGGCGGGTACGGACATAGGTCATGGGACAAATCTCGGCCGTGATATCAAGTGCGCTATCGGCCACAGGTAGTGAGGACATGCTTGCAACTCGCGGAAATGTCTTGGGCCTGCACCTTGCGGCGCGGCAGGTGCGCTCCGTATATGGCGGTCATCGCAAATATAACGAAGGTTTACGACGATGGCTGACACGCCTGCGTCACCTGATGTGCTTGGCCTGACAGCACAGATCGTGGCCTCCCACGTGGCCAACAATACTATTGATGCCGATTCTCTGCCGGCGCTGATCCACGGCGTGTATGCCTCACTGGCCGGCCTGGGTGCCGCCCCGGCCCAGGCCGCCCCCGAGCCGCGTCAGCCGGCGGTGCCGGTGAAGAAATCGGTTTTTCCGGACCATATCGTGTGCCTGGAAGACGGCAAGAAGCTGAAGATGCTCAAGCGGCATCTGATGACCGCGTTCGGACTGTCGCCGGAGCAGTATCGTGAGCGCTGGGGCTTGCCGCCGGACTATCCGATGGTGGCGCCGAACTATGCCAGCCATCGTTCCAGCCTGGCGAAGAAAATCGGGTTGGGAACGAAGCCGCGCGAGGCGAGGCGCCGCGCATAAGCGGGCCATTCTTCAGCGGAGTGCAGCGAAGAACTCTCGTAACAGCGCGGCCGAATCGCTTTCGCGGACACCGCCGATGATATCGGGAACATGCAGGCAGCCGGGTGCCGCGAATACCCGGGCGCCGTGTTCCACGCCCCCGCCTTTCGGGTCGTAGGCGCCGAAGATGATGCGGCGCAGCCGAAAATGCACGGCGGCGGCGGCGCACATCGCGCAGGGTTCCAGCGTCACGTAGAGGTCGCAGCCGGTCAGGCGCGGCGTGCCGCGCAAGGCTGCGGCCGCGCGCATGGCGAGCAACTCGGCATGGGCGGACGGGTCTTGCCGCGCTTCCACCTCGTTGCCGGCGTGTGCCAGCAACTCGCCGCCAGGGCTGGCAATGACGGCGCCCACGGGGACTTCGCCCCGTGCGCCGGCCCGGCGCGCCTCGTCGAACGCCGACTGCATCATGTGTCGGCTCTGTGCAGGCGACAGCTTGGCCGGTAGCACTGTTGGCATGGCAGTCCGAAAGAAACCGGTGATCGGGATAACCCTCGATAGCGAGGAGGCGGGCGGCTATTCCGTCTATCCCTGGTATGCGCTGCGCACCAACTATGTCGCGGCCATAGCCAGGGCCGGCGGGGTGCCGCTGGCCCTGCCGCACGAGGCGGCGCTGGCCGCGGACATGCTTGGGGCTATCGATGCGCTGGTCGTGACGGGGGGCGCGTTCGACGTCGATCCGGCGCTGTATGGGGCAGCCGAGACGCATGCGAGCGTTACGTTGAAGCACGGGCGCACCGCTTGCGAGCACGCTCTGCTGACCGGTGCGCTGGCGCGGGACATGCCGGTGCTGGGCATTTGCGGCGGCCAGCAACTGCTGGCCGTGGCCCTGGGTGGCACGCTGGTCCAGCACATTCCCGACACGGTGCCCGACGCTCTGCCGCACGAGCAGCCCAATCCCAGGCATGAGCCGGGGCATGCCGTGTCGATCGTGCCGGCAAGCCTGCTGCACCGGATTGTGGGGCGGGACGCCATGCAGGTGAACAGCTCGCATCATCAGGCGGTGGCGACCCCCGGCGCCCAGGGGCGCGTGAACGCGCTGGCGCCCGACGGTGTGATCGAGGGCGTGGAGGCCCCGGAGCACCGGTTCTGCCTGGGCGTGCAATGGCACCCGGAATTCCTGATCGATTCCGGTGACGCGCTGATCTTTTCCGCCCTGGTGCAGGCAGCCTGCGCGTGAGTGGGGACGGCCCCGCGCCGGCGCCCGGCGACCGGATCGCCAAGTGGCTGGCGCGGGCGGGGGTGGCCAGCCGGCGGGATGCCGAACGGCTGGTGGCCGACGGAAAGATCAGCCTGAACGGGGCGGCAGTGACGCACCCGGCAACCTTCGTGGCGCCGGGCGACATCGTCCAGGTCGGCGGCCAGGTGGTCGAACCGCCGGCGCGCGCCCGGCTGTGGCGCTACCATAAGCCGGACGGGGTGATGACCACCCACAAGGACCCGGAGGGCCGGCCGACCGTGTTCGAGAAAATGCCGGACTCGATGCCGCGCGTGGTCAGCGTCGGGCGGCTTGATCTGAACAGCGAGGGGCTGCTGTTGCTGACCAATGATGGGGCGCTGGCACGCCAGCTGGAGCTGCCGTCCAACGGGTGGATTCGCCGGTACCGCGTGCGGGTGCACGGTGATGTGGAGCCGCGCGCGCTGGCCGATCTGGCGCGTGGCCTGGTGATTGACGGCGTGCGGTATGCCGGCATCGAGGCGGGGCTGGATAGCCGCAAGGGGACGAATGCGTGGCTGACGGTCTCGCTGCGCGAGGGCCGCAACCGCGAGATACGCCGGGTGATGCAGCATCTTCAGCTGAGCGTGACACGGCTGATCCGCATCGCGTACGGACCGTTCCAGCTTGGCAATTTGGAGCGCGGCGGGATTGCCGAAGTGCCGCCAAAGGTGCTGCGCGAGCAGCTGCCGGACGCGCCGCAGACCTGAAGCGGCACGATGCCGCGCAACAACGTTTCGTTAAACAATCGATGCGCATCATAGGCGGTGCCTGGCGGGGACGCCGGCTGATGGCTCCGGCAGGCGCCGTCACCCGGCCGACCGGTGAGCGGATGCGTCAGGCGATCTTCGACATGCTGCTGCACGCGGCATGGGGCGGGCCGGGGCTGTTGCGGGACGCGGTTGTGCTGGATGCGTTCGCCGGCACGGGCGCGATGGGATTGGAAGCGTTGTCGAGAGGGGCTGGACAGGTGGTTTTCATGGAGTGTGACGCGACTGCGCTGGCCAGCCTGCATGCCAATATTGCCGCGTGCCGCGCGGCCGAGCGGGCCCGCGTGCTGGCCACCGACGTGCTCGCACCGCCACGGGGGCCGGCTTGCCAGTTGGTTTTTCTCGATCCGCCCTATGGTAAAAACCTGATTCCGGCCGCTTTGCGCGGCCTGCGCGCGCGCGGTTGGGTTGGGCCGGGCGCGGTGGTCGTGGCCGAAAGCGGCAACGACGAGACGATCTCCAGCGAGGGCGTTCCACTGGCGCAACGCCGGCATGGGGCTGCCTGTGTGACCGTATGGCGGGAACACTGATGCAGCGCTCTCCGGAAACGATTTTGCACCAGCGCTCGATCGCTGCGCTGGCCATGCCGGCAGATGCGGCCGGCAGCTATCCTGTCCAGCACGTGCACTCGCTGGGCCCGGCCCGTATTCCGGTGCCGCCGTTGCCGACGGGCGGAGCGTTTTTCGATGTTTGGCCGGTGCGCGAATTGCCTGACCAGGGGCTTTGGGCCGCCCCGCATTACGACAGCTTCGCGCCACCGCTTTTTGTTTTGCACGATGTGACCGTGCACTCCTCGGCAGGCATTCTGGCCATTGGCGATTGCGTGGTGGGCGAATCGTTGGCGAATACGGCGCCGCAGCTGCACGCCTATCGCGCGCTGGCCAAGGGAATCGCGATCCGGCCGTCCTCTGTGGTGCGGCTGCCGGGCACGCATATCACCGTGCTGGCGGGCGGCGAGATGGATTACCGTCACGCGCTGCTGGACGGTCTGGCACGGCTGTCCGCGGTGCCGGACACCTATCTGGCCGCGGCCGCCGGGCTGCTGGTGCCGCGCGGCGGGGTGGCACAGGCCGAGTTGCTGGATCTGTTCGATCCTTTGCCCAGCCTTGCGGTGCGTCATGTGGAGCGCGGCGAGACGTTGCGTGTCGAAACGCTCGTCTTCCCGCTCTCGGTCTGTGGCGAGTCGGCTTATCACCCGTGCGTGGCCGATTTCTTTGCCCGCCTGTCCGCCAACGTGGCGCCCGCGCCCGGTCGCCTGCCGAGGCGCGTCTATATCGACCGGCGTGGCTCACCCATCCAGCCGTTGCGCAACGAAAGCGAGCTGATCGGAGGCCTGGCTCGGCTCGGGTTCGAGCCGGTGCGGCTCGAAAAGCTGTCGCTGGCCGATCAGATACGCCTGTTCCGACAAGCCGAGGCCATCGTGGCACCCCACGGCTCGATGCTGACCAATCTTGGTTTTGCCCGGCCCGGCTGCCTGGCGGTCGAGCTGCTGATGGATGCGCATGTCGATTGGAGTTATCGTAATCTCTCCGCGTTGATGGGGCTGCGCTATGACTGCGTGCTGGGCCGCGCGCGCAAACCATGGGGCGATTGGCCGTTCGAGTCCTACCGCACGCCCTGGGATATTTCTGTCAATCACGTGGTGGCGGCGGTGGCCCATTCGCTGGGGGGCGGAACCGGCCGACCTAACTGAACGGGTTTGCCGTTCGTCCGCGCTGGGCCAAGCTGCCGGGCATGCTGCCCAGATCGCCCAGCCGCACCGCGCTCTCGGCCGCCGTGCATCGGGCCGCGCATCAATCGGCTGAGGGCGGCCGTATTTTTCGCGACCCTCTTGCGGTCGCCATCCTTGGTGCGGGCATATCCCTGCCCGGGCAGGCGGAACTGGATGCGCGCAGGCCCATGCGGCTGTTCATCGCGATCCGTACACGGTTCGCCGAAGATCACCTGGCCGACGCCGTGCAGCGCGGTGTGCGGCAGCTTGTAGTGTTGGGCGCCGGGCTCGACACCTATGCCTATCGCGGCGCCCATGCGGGCCGGCTCACCGTGTTCGAAGTCGACCACCCCGCCACGCAGGCCTGGAAGCGGGAGCGGTTGGACGAGGCGGGGATTGCGTTGCCGCGTAACCTGCGGTTCGCACCGGTGGATTTCGAGGCGGAGCGGTTGTCGGACGGGCTGCGGGCCGCCGGGTTCGACCCCTCCCAGCCCAGCTTTTTCACCTGGCTCGGCGTCGTGCCCTATCTCACGGCCGATGCGGTGACGGGAACGTTGTCGTTCATTGGCAGTCTGCCAGGCGGAGCGGCGGTCGTCTTTGATTATGGCAGCCCGACCGGTGCGCTGTCGGCCGAGGCCCGTGCCCGTCATGCCGCGCTTGCGGCGCGGGTGGCAGAGGCGGGCGAGCCCTTCCTGAGCCTGTTCGAGCCGGCCGAGCTTGCGGGCCACCTGCGCGCGGCCGGATTTACCCTGGTTCGGGATTGGGGTGCGGCAGAGATCTCCGCGCGATACCTGTCAGGGCGGGGTGGCGGCCATGGAGGGCATCTTGTGCGCGCCGAGACCAAGGCGCGCCCCTGAAGGAGGTCACCTGACGCTGGTGACACGGCACGCATGGGCGCAGCTCCCGGTTGACAGATCCATAATCCGCCGGTTATCGGTTTGTCAGATAACTGGAAGGCTATGGTTTTCCGATGGCGGCCCCTTGCGACACGCTTTTCAGGACGCTCGGAGATCCGACACGCCGGGGCATCTTTGAGACGTTGTGTCGTGAGGGAGAGCAGACGGTCCGGGTCTTGACGGCGCGGGCCGGGGTCTCGCAACCGGCCGTGTCGAAACATCTCGGCGTGCTGAAACAGGCCGGGCTGGTGCTTGATCGCCAGGACGGACGCCAGACGCACTACAGCGCCCTGCCCGGCGCCCTGGCACCGCTGACCGACTGGACGAGCCAGATGTCCCATTTCTGGGAGAACCGGCTCGACCGCCTCGAGGACCTGCTGAAAAGGATGGACCAATGACCGAGACGTCGACCGGGACGCGTTCCGTTGTTGTCGAACGCGATATTCCGTATCCGCCGGAGAAAATCTGGCGCGCGCTCACCCAGCCACACCTGATCGAAGAGTGGCTCATGAAGAATGATTTTGCCCCTGTCGTGGGCCAGCATTTCGACCTGCGGGCCGATTGGGGCGGCGTCGCGTGCCGGGTTCTGACCGTCGAGCCGCACAGGGTGCTGTCATACTCATGGTCGGCCATGGGTCTGGACAGTGTCGTCACCTGGACGCTGACCCCGGCGGGTGCGGGCACGCATCTCCGGATGGAACACGCCGGATTCCGGCCGGACCAGGAGCAGGCTTTTCAGGGTGCCACATATGGCTGGCAGCAGTTTCTCGCCAAGCTGGACCAGGTGCTGGCGCGGACCGACTGAACCGGCGTCAGCCAGCACGTCGCCCGCCTCGTGATGCAGGTTGTCCCACCCACGCTCACGGCGCGGGAGCGTTGCGGTGTCGGATCACGATGCCGGATTTGGAGGTGGCGGCTCGGTATTCGCCTGAGCCGCCGGCGACCTCCGGCAAAGCAGGAGTGCTGCGGGCACCTCACACGCATCATCGTTTATGGCGCTGGATTTTTCTCAGGATACCGGCACCACGGGACGCCGACGCACCGCCAGCACTCTGGCGTGCGCGCCTTGCAGACGTAACGCCCGTGCAGGATCAGCCAATGGTGGGCCGGGCGCAGCATGTCGGGCGGGATGCGGCGGACCAGCCCGTCCTCCACCTCGCGGGGGGTGCGGCCGGGCGCGAGGCCGGTGCGGTTGCCCAGCCGAAAGATGTGGGTGTCCACGGCCATCGTCGATTCGCCGAACGCCACGTTCAGCACGACATTGGCGGTCTTGCGGCCGACGCCGGGCAGCGCCTCCAACGCCTCGCGGTCACGCGGCACCTGGCCGGCATGGTTGCGGAGCAGTCTTTCAGACAGGGCCACGACGTTGCGGGCCTTGCCCTGCCACAGCCCGATGGAACGTATGTGTCGCGCCACGCCGTCCACACCCAGGCGGACCATGGCAGCCGCATCGGGCGCCTCGGCGAACAGGCCTTCCGTGGCCCGGTTCACGGAGGCGTCGGTCGCCTGCGCCGACAACACGACGGCGACCAGCAGGGTATAGGCATCGGCAAACCGCAATTCCGTTTCGGCATCCGGGCGGGCGGCAGCCAGTGCAGCGAGGAAGGAGCGGACATCCGCGCGAGTCATGGGCCGGCTAGAGCGGGGTTTGGGCACGCTTGCGTGTTGCGGGATGCATTTCGGCGGCGCAACCCCGTTTCCGTGCCCCCACTGCACACCACATGCGCCATCATGACCGAAACCGACACAGACCTCGCGACCGTGTTCGAAGCGGAGGTGACCCCCTATCGCAGCCTGTCCGCGCGCGGGATGCGGATCGTGATCGGATGTGTGTGCCTCGTCAGCCTGTGTACGACAACCATGTTCTGGCGACTCGGGGCGTGGCCGATCGCCGGCTTCAATGGGGGCGAGGTGCTGCTGGCCGTGGTTCTGTTGCGCGCGCATGCACGATCGGCCCGGGAACGCGAGCAGCTTCTGCTGTCACGCGAAACGTTCCGGGTGGTTCGCACCGATTGGCAGGGCCGCGCGCGGGAATGGCGGCTGCAACCGGCCTGGCTGCGCGTGACGTTGCAGGAGCGGCCGGGCCGTGCACCCGGGCTGTTCCTCAACGTGCGTCACCAGCAACTGGAAGTGGCAGAGTTGTTAGGCGAGCACGAAAAGCGGGACCTGGCACAAGCCCTTATTGACGCGGTGCACCGGCTCCATAATCCCGTGTTCGACAATCCCCAGCTTCGAACCGAGCACGGCTAGAGGCAAACGTCAGACCAAGCCGTCGGTCGGGCCCATCGATTTGATCAGGTCGAACACGCGCTTGCGGATGGATGGGTCGGTGATGCGGTAGTAGGCCCGCACGAGCTCGAGCGTTTCGCGTTTGGCTAACGGGTCATCCCCATGGCCGCCGAAATCGCTTCGCTCGGCGAAGCCGGCGATATGCGTGGTCTGGCCGTTCCCATGGCCGGAGCCGTCCGGCATGTCGTCGAAAAAGAAGCTGATTGGCACATCGAGAACGCGCGACAGGTCGTAGAGGCGGGACGCGCCGACCCGATTGACCCCTCGTTCGTATTTCTGGACCTGCTGGAAGGTCAGGCCGAGCGCCTCCCCCAGCCGTTCCTGCGACATGCCCATGAGAGTGCGGCGCAATCGGATGCGCGACCCAACATGCACGTCGATCGGACTGGGCCGACTTTCAACGGGTTCAGGTGTAGAACCTTCAAAAGCAGCTGCGTTTCGCGACATCAAGACAGCACTCTCACTACCGGAACCGGATGGCCCGGCTTAGTGGCTGTAGGCGTGCAACCGGGAATAGTCAACCAAGTTTTCGCATTTCAAAACCATATTCTCTTTTTTTGAACATACCTTAACCAGTTGGTAGCGCTCGCCAGGCCACTCACCAGGCAGACCAACGCCAGTGCAGCGGGCGCGCCGAGGCCGAAATGCGAGAACAGCGTGGGTGGAAGCGCACCAGGCACTGGCGCGACCAGCACACCTTGCTGATCGAGACCGAGGCTGGCCAGGATCCGGCCATGGGAGTCGATCACGGCGGAGATGCCGGTGTTGGCGGCGCGCAGCATGGGCAGGCCCTCTTCGACCGCCCGCATTCTGGCGGCGGCCAGATGCTGGCGCGGGCCGGCCGACTCGCCGAACCAGGCATCGTTGGTGATGTTGACCAGCATCGCCGGGCGGTCACCGGGCTGCACGACACGGGCGGGGAAAATCGCCTCGTAGCAGATCAGCGGCCCGATCGCCGGCAGATTGGGGAGATGCAGGGTGCGCAGACCGGGGCCGGGCACGAACCCCTGCTCACCGAGCAGAAGATGCGCATAGGCCGGCATATATTCGCCGTAGGGGACCAGGTGGTGTTTGTCGTAGATGCCGGTGATGGCGCCGCCCGGTGCCAGGGCCACCAGGCTGTTATGCGCCACCGTCTGGCTTTCGAAGCGCTCGGTGCCGGCAATCGTGGCCAGCGCCGGGGCTGCGGCGTCGGCTACGGCCAGCCGGGCGGGCGTGTCCTGAGCCAAGGCATAGGGACTGGCGGTCTCGGGCCAGATCACCAGGGCCGGGTGGCCGGCTGCCTGGGCCATGCCCCGACGGGTCAGGGAGAGGTAGCGGTCGAAAATACGGTCCGCCCAGGCTGGTTCGGCGCCGTGATCGCGATGCTCGATTTCGGAGACATTGCCTTGGGTGATAACGGCCATGAGGCCAGGGGGCGCCGGTGGGGGCGCACCCTGCCCGAGCAGCCAGGTCCCCAGGCCGGCCCAGACCACCAGGGCGGTGGCGCCGGCCAGCCAGCCACGGCGGCCGAAGAGCGGGCAGGCGGCCAGCAGCAGGGTCATGAGCGTCAGTCCGTGGGTGCCTATCCAGGCGGCCGGCTGCATGAACACCAGTCCGGCGATGCCCGGCATCTCCCACACGCTGCCGAGCAGGTTCCAAGGGAAGCCGCTCAGCACGAACTGGCGAGCCAGGTCGCCCAGCACCCAGGTGCCGGCCAGCACGGCCACCCGCGGCCAACCGGCGGGCATGGTCCAGGCGAGCGCGCACGGTATGGCGATGAACAGACCGAGGACGGCGGAGAGCAGCGGCACGGTGATGGGCACGGCCCACCAGAATTGCGCCGCCATGACCAGAACCGCCTTGGTGACCCAGTAGAGCCCGACGAGGTTGTAGGCGAGTCCGAAGGCCAGTCCTGCGCCCGCCGCGCCCAGCCAGCCGCGCGCGCGGGCGATGGTCCGGAGCAGACCCGGAACCGCGATAAGCAGCACGGGGACGAACGTAAACGGCGGCACTGCGCATGCTGCCAGCGCGCCGTAGACCACCGCGGGCCAAATCGAGAAAGGTTTGGTGCTTCTTTCCTTCAAGAAAGAAGATACTTCTCTTCTGTCAATCCAGCGCGTCCCGCAACTGGCGCTCGTAATGCCGATAGTATTTGTCGGTCACGAGGTCGGTCTTCACGATGATGGCGACATCGGTCGTGTTGAACTGGTGGTCGACCACGGCCCCGTCGCCGATGAAGCAGCCCAGGCGCAGGTAACCCTTTATCAACGGTGGCAGGCTGTTGAGGGCGCGGCGGGCGTCCACATCCTCCGGGTCCATGCGCCGCATCTCGACGTAGCGGTCGGGAAGCGCGCGCGGGCGCAGGGCGGGCGGGGCCAGGTGGTTGTAGTAGAGGTAGGTCAGTTCGGCCGCCCATTCGTCCGGGTTGGTGGAGGGCAGGCTGGCGCAGCCGAACATCAGGTCGATCTGGTGGCGGAACACGTAGGCGGCGATGCCGCGCCACAGCAGCTGCATCACCGCGCGGCTGCGATAGCCGGCATCCACGCAGGACCGGCCCAGCTCCAGCAGCTTGCCTTGGAAGCCGCCGACGAGCGGGGAGATGTCGTATTCCTCGTCGGAGTAGAAGCGGCCGATCTGCTCGGCGGCGCTCTGCTGGATGAGCCGGTAGGTGCCGACCACGCCTTCAGGTCCCGGTCCGATCGCGTGATCGACAACCAGCAGGTGGTCGGCCACCGCATCGAAGGCGTCCACGTCGCGCCGGGAGGCGGCGGCCGCGGCCGAGGGTTCGGCGCGCATCTCCTCGTAGAAGACCCGCCAGCGCAGCGCTTGAACCGCGTCGATCTCGGCCTCCGTGACCGCAATGCGCACGCCAAGGTGGCCGGCGCGCAACTCGCCGAAACCTGGTCCGTCCTGAGGGCCGAGCGGGGGACCCTGGCGTTTCAGGCCACCGCTGACGCCGGGGTGAGCCGAGGCGATTTTTTGCTCGGCTGTCATGGTGCTGCTCCATTGGGATCCGGGTCGCGCGCCGGGCGATGATCCGGTCGGGCGTGGCGGGTTTGCGGGGACTCGGTCGTCTGAGCCGCCGGTCTGCTGCGGCGGGCGTAGATTTCCAGGCGCGTGGAGACAACGTCGAAACCCAGGCCGGCGGCGATTTGCTCCATCAGCCGTTCGTGCTCGCCTCCTTCGAATTCGATGACGCGGCCGGTGTCGATGTCGATCAGGTGATAATGGCGGCCATGCTCGGTGGGCTCGTACCGGGCGCGGCCGCCGCCGAAATCGCGCCTTTCGAGAATGCCGCGCTCCTCCAGCAGGCGCACGGTGCGGTAGACGGTGGCGATGGAGATGCGTCCGTCGAGGGCGGCGGAGCGGCGGTACAGCTCCTCCACGTCCGGGTGGTCCTCGGCGTCGGACAGGACGCGCGCGATCACCCGCCGCTGGCCGGTCATCTTCAGCCCATGCTCGACGCAGATGCGCTCGATGCGCGATTCCATGGCACTCCGCGTAGCCGATCCCGGGGCGCATGGTCAAAGTGCGCGGTGCAGCCCGCTCGCGTTCAGCTTCGATAAGGATTCTGGGCGCAAGCTGGCCCATGCCATTGTCCGGAATATCACCCATGCACGGGCCCAAGCTGAGCCTGGTTACCGCGGGCTGCGCCTTGCCTGACGGTTGGGCGGGTTGGCTGGCGCCATTGCTGTCCGTGCTGCTCGGCATCGCAGCGCTCATGCTGGTGGCGGCATGCCTGCGCCAGGCACGCCGCCAGGCGGCCGGCAAGCGAGACAAGCCAGGCATGCACCACCTCCTCGTGGCCCATAAGGATGGGCTGACGGGCCTGACCAACCGCCAGGGCTTCGTCGCGGCATTGGCCGACCGCCTGCGTGCGCAGCCCGGGACCGCCCTGCTGCTGCTCGACATTGACGGGTTTGCCGCCATCAACGCCGCGCACGGGCACCGCGCCGCGGACGAGCTGCTGGTGGCAGCGGCGGACCGGCTACGCACGCTTCTGCCGGATATGCGTCAACTGGGCCGCCTGGGCGGGGATACGTTTGGTGTGCTGCTGGATGCGGGGCACGGGACCGACATTGCCGAGGCGACCGCCTTGCGACTGGTGCGCGCTCTCGCGATACCGCTTCCGGCGGGGATGGAAACGGTGGCCTGCACCGTCAGCCTGGGGGCCGCGATCGCACCACGGCACGGCGCGGATGCCGACACGCTGCTGCGGGCGGCGCAGACAGCCCTGGCGACGGCCAGGGATGCAGGCGGTGGCGTATGGCGGCTGTTCCAGCCGGAACGCGAGCAGTCCGCCCGGGCACGCACCGCACTCTCGGCCGAGCTCGCCGATGCGCTGGCCGCTGGCCAAGTTGTTCCGTATTATCAACCCTTGGTTGAGCTTGCGACGGGCGCAGTTGCCGGGCTGGAGGTGCTCGCTCGCTGGAACCACCCGGTCCGGGGACTGCTGCTGGCCGAGGAGTTCGTGGCAATCGCCGAGGCGGAGGGGCTGGCCGCCCAGCTCACCGAACGGCTGATGCGCCGGGTGATGGCGGACATGCGCGATCTGCCCCCTGCCCTGCGCTATGCGTTCAACGTACTGCCGGGCCAGTTGCGGGAGATTCTCGCCATGGTGCGTCACCCGCCGATCTGGCCGGAGGGGGTGTTCGATCCGGCCCGCATCACCATCGAGGTGACCGAGCGGGCGCTGCTGGAAGACGTGGGCGTGATGCAGGAGGTGATCCATGTGCTTCATCAGCGCGGCACCCAGGTCGTGCTGGACGATTTCGGCACGGGGACGGCGAGCCTTGCCCACCTGCGTGCGCTGCCGTTCGACGCGATCAAGATCGACGGGGCTTTCGTGGCGGGGGTGACGGGGGATGATCGTGCGGCCGCCTGTGTGGAGGCGATGTTGGCCTTGGGCCGCAGTTTGCGGATAGATATGGTCGCCGAGGGCGTGGAGCGCGCTGACGTGTCCGGCCGCCTGGCCGGCATGGGATGCCGCTTCGGTCAGGGTTTTTTCTATGGCGGGCCGGTGCCCGCACGCGACGTGCACAGTGTGCTGCGGCGCTGTGCCAGCGAAGCCGCCGGGCGACGGGCGTCACACCTGGCGCTTGTCTCCGGCAGCGCGGCGTCTAACTAGGGACCCCATGCAACAGATCTCTGCGGGGAGCCCCTACGATCCAGTGGGCTGGCACGGGACCACGATCCTGTGCGTACGCCATGGCGGCCGGGTGACCATGGCTGGTGACGGCCAGGTAACGATGGGCCAGACGGTGGTGAAGGGTAATGCGCGGAAAGTGCGGCGCATAGGCGCGGACGGGAACGTGCTGACTGGGTTTGCCGGCGCCACCGCCGACGCCTTCACGCTGCTCGAACGGCTCGAAGCCAAGCTGGAGCGGTTCCCCGGACAGCTCGAGCGCGCCTGCGTGGAGCTGGCGAAAGACTGGCGTACCGATCGCTACCTGCGCCGGCTGGAGGCGATGCTGGCGGTGGCCGATGCGACCCACAGCTACACGCTGACCGGCAACGGGGACGTGCTGGAACCAGAGGATGGCGTCATCGCCATCGGCTCCGGCGGCAATTATGCACTTGCCGCGGCTCGTGCGCTGATCGGCGTGGACGGGTTTTCGTCAGAAGAGGTCGCCCGGCGCGCGATGGGGATCGCGGCCGATATCTGTGTGTATACGAACCGCTCGCTCATCCTGGAAACGCTTGGCTGAACGCCTGCTTCCGATGACCGACGATTGAAAGCTGATTGCCGACCATGGACCATACACCGCGCGAAATCGTCTCCGAACTCGACCGCTTCATCGTGGGACAGGACGACGCGAAACGCGCCGTTGCTATCGCGTTGCGCAATCGGTGGCGGCGCGCGCAACTGCCCGACTCATTGCGCGACGAGGTAGTGCCGAAAAACATCCTGATGATCGGGCCTACTGGCTGCGGCAAGACCGAGATAGCCCGGAGATTGGCGCGTCTGGCACAGGCGCCATTCCTGAAAGTGGAGGCGACCAAATTCACCGAGGTCGGCTATGTCGGACGCGACGTGGACAGCATTGTGCGTGATCTGGTCGAGATCAGCCTGAATATGCGGCGCGAGACCAGCCGGCGCGAAGTAGCGGCGCGGGCCGACCAGCTTGCCGAGGACCGCATTGTCGATGGCCTGGTGGGAGCCACAGCCAGTTCGGAGACCAAGAACAAGTTCCGACGCATGCTCCACGCTGGCGAAATGGAGGACAAGGAGATCGAGGTGTCGGTGGCCGATAACGCCAGCGGCATCGGCCAGATTGACCTGCCTGGTATGCCGCCGGGCCAGATGATCAACTTGAACGAGATGATGCGGGGCATGATGGGCGGCCGCACGGTGCAAAAACGCATGAAGGTGGCCGATGCACGTCCCGTGCTGGCGCGCGAGGAAGCCGACCGTCTGGTCGATTCCGACCGCCTGACGAAAGAAGCGGTGCAGAATGCCGAGGATAACGGCATCGTCTTCCTCGACGAGATCGACAAGGTGTGCGCGCGCACGACGGAAGGCGGTTTCCGCGGTGGCGACGTTTCGCGCGAAGGTGTGCAGCGCGACTTGCTGCCGCTGATCGAGGGCACGACCGTTTCCACCAAATACGGCCCGGTCAAGACCGACCACATCTTGTTCATCGCGTCCGGTGCGTTCCATTTGGCCAAGCCGGCCGATCTGCTGCCCGAATTGCAGGGGCGCCTGCCGATCCGCGTGGAACTGGCGCCATTGTCGCGCGCCGATCTGCGCCGCATCCTGACGGAGCCTGAGCATAATTTGCTGGCGCAATATGCCGGGCTGATGCTGACCGAAGGTGTCGTGCTTGAATTCGCTGACGACGCAATCGATGCGCTGGCCGATCTGGCGGCCGATATCAACGAGCGGGTTGAAAACATCGGCGCGCGGCGGCTGGCGACGGTGCTGGAAAAGCTTTTGGAAGACATCAGCTTTTCGGCGTCCGATCGGCATGGGGAGACGGTTCGCGTGGACGCGGCCGCGGTGAAGGAGCGCGTGGCGCCGTTGGCGGCGCGGGGGGATCTGAGTCGGTTTATTTTGTGATGCGGGAAGAAGGAACTTCTTTTCTGAAGAAAAGAAGCAAAAGACTTCTCTCAGGCTGTCGCGGACTGGAAATGACAAAAGTTTTTTGGTCCTTTTTTTCAAAAAAGGACTGTTTGCCTTGACTCCGCTGCGCGAAACGATAGCCCAGTTCCGCCTGGACGCGCGGCGCAAGCTTGGCCAGCATTTCCTGCTCGACGAAAACCTGACCGCCAAGATCGCACGGCAGGCCGGGGACCTCGCGGGTCGTCATATCATCGAAGTGGGGCCAGGACCGGGTGGGTTGACGCGTGCGCTGCTGGACACCGATGCGGCACAGGTGACGGCCATTGAAATCGACCCGCGCGCGGCGGAGGCCATGCGCGCGCTCGCCGCCGCGCGCCCCGGCCGGCTGGACGTGGTCGAGGCGGACGCGCTGACCACCGATCTGGCCAGGCTGACGCCGGCGCCGCGCCAGATCGTCGCCAACTTGCCCTACAACGTGGCCACCCCCCTGCTGATCGGATGGTTGCGTCAGGCGGCGAAGTGGGAGCGCCTGACGCTGATGTTTCAACTGGAGGTCGCCGAACGCATTGCCGCAGCGCCTGACACAGAGGCCTATGGCCGCCTGGCCGTGCTGGCGCAATGGACCTGCACGACAGCGCTGCTGATGCGGGTGCCGCCGGCCGCGTTCACGCCGCCGCCCAAAGTGTTTTCCGCGGTCGTCGGCTTTGTGCCGAAACCGCATCAGCCGGACCCGGCGCTGTTCGCGACCATGGAGAAATTGACGGCGGCGGCGTTCGGGCAACGACGCAAGATGCTGCGCGGCTCGTTGCGGGCACTTGGGGGCGAGCGGTTACTGGAGCAGGCGGGTATCGCGCCGGAGCGCAGGGCGGAGACGTTGACGGTGGCAGAGTACGACGCGCTTGCAAAACTCATCTGATCTGGGAGGCGAAGTTCGGCAATGTGCCCGCAGGATTTGCTATTGCCATTTCCCCGAGCCCTGCCGGGCTGCGTTACCCAAGTTTTGCCAGTATGGTTGGGGCAGCCGCACCCCATGAGTCGGCCAAGCAGGCGCGGTTACGGCCCTGGCGTTTGGCGGCGTACAAAGCGGCGTCCGTAACGGTGAACAGGTCCTGGTAGGAGCCGTGTGGCAGCGGGAGAACGCTGCCCACACCGCAGCTGACTGTCACCCAGGGATGGGCCGCGCCGTCCGCATGCGGCAAGCGCAAGGCCTGCACCGCTTCACGCACGCGGTCGGCGATCATCAGAGCGGCTTCGGCTGTCGTGCCCGGTAACAAAATTACGAACTCCTCACCGCCGAGCCTTGCCACCATGTCGCTGGTGCCGCGCAGATGCTCGCGCAGACAGGCGCCAACCTGGCGAAGGCAGGTGTCGCCCTCGGCATGACCAAACACGTCATTGTACAGTTTGAAATTGTCGACATCGACGATGATCAGGCCCAGCGGCACGCCGTAGCGGACGCCCTGGTCCCACGAGTTGGCGCGCCAGACTTCATATGCCCGCCGATTTGCCAGGCCGGTCAGCGCGTCTCGCTGGGCTAGGACGTCGAGTTCGGTATTGCGCCGCGCCAGCGCCGCCTGCTTCAGCCGCTCACGCAGCATCAACGCGTAGCTGCGCCGGCCCGCTACCTCCACCCGCCAGGCGCCGAGCACCGCGAACGTGGCGCAGGTTGCCATGAGGATGAGCAGGACCAAGCCGAACAATCCCCGCACCATCGGCATCTGCTGGACGTAGAAGCCGAAGATGCACGTCAGCGCGATGCTGTGCGCCACGGCCAGCCAGAAGCTGAACGAGGCTGCGAGCACGTCGAGCATGATCAGCAAGCAGATGCCGCCGAAGAGGAGCGAGGGCATCGCCTGCCGGGTGGATAACACCATTGCGCCGAGCAGCAGCGCCACGACAACGGCAAAGGCCGCGGTCTGCAGCTCCTGCAGTCGCATGCTGAGCCGGGTCCAAAGGAGACAGGAGCAGACGATTCCGACAGGGATCGCCGTGCCGACCCAAAGACGCAGGATGGCTGCGTGCGCATCAGGCATGAGCGGCCACAGCATGGGCGTCAACCCGATACCGGCCAGTACACCGATCAGTGTGGCGATCCTGAGCCCGATCAACCTTGACCGGGCCGTGTCGGCTTGGAACATCGCCTCGAGATCGGTCGCGAAACGCGGGTCCAGCTTACGCCTGCGACCGAGCCACTGCTCTATCTGAGCTTCGAGAGAGGCCGGTTCCACTTCACAACCCCAGTTGCGCCCGCGCCGGGCCTGGCGCTACCGCGAAACGTTACGGGATAACACTTAAAAGAACGCTTACGCGGAGACAACAGCGAATTGCCCGGGGGTGGTGAACGGCAGCCGGATGGGTGGGTGAGGTTGTCAACCCCTACTCGACCTCACGCCCGGCGTACGACCGGCAGGAACCACGCCAGCAGTCCAAGCGCCGGCAGGCCCGCGCAGAGCTGGAAGACCAGGTTGATGCTGGTGCGGTCCGCCAGCATGCCGAGTGCCGCCGCCCCCAGCCCGCCCAGCCCGAAAGCCAGGCCGAACATCAGGCCGGAGACCATGCCGACGCGACCGGGCATCAGCTCCTGCGCGTAGACCACCACGGCGGGAAACGCCGAGGCGAGGAGCAGCCCGATCGGCACGCTCAGCGCCAACGTGCCGTAAAACCCGGCATAGGGCAGTGCCAAGGTAAAAGGCAGGACGCCCAGGATGGATACCCAGATGATCTGGCGCCGTCCGATGCGGTCGCCGATCGGGCCGCCGATCAGCGTGCCGGCGGCAAACGCGCCGGAGAACAGGAACAGGCAGAGCTGGGCGTTGTGCAGGCTGAGCCCAAATCGGCCCATCAGGTAGAAGGTGTAGTAGTTGCCCATGCTGGCCATGTAGAAAAATTTCGAAAGCATCAGCACGACGAGGATGCCCATTGCCACGCCGACGTGCCGGCGGGACAGGCCGTGTGCATGGGCGTCCACCCGCGCACGGCGAGTTGTCATCTGGAAGCTGTACCAGCGGCTGACCCCGGCCAGCACCAGCATGCCCAGCAACGCCACCAGCCCGAACCAGGCCAGCTCCCCCTGCCCGCCCGCGTAATGCCCATGGGCGGCGATGACGAAGGCGGCGGCCAGCGGCCCCAGCGCCGAGCCGGCATTGCCGCCGACCTGGAACACCGACTGCGCCATGCCGTGCTGGCCGCCGGAGGCCAGGCGGGCGACGCGCGAGCTTTCCGGATGGAAGACGGACGAACCGATGCCCACCAGGGCGACGGCGCACAGGATGGCGGCATAGCTGTCCGCCCGGCTGAGCAGCAGCAGCCCCAGCAGGGTGCTGGCCATGCCGGCCGGCAGCGAATACGGCATCGGCTTGCGGTCCGTGACCGTTCCCACGACGGGTTGCAGGACGGAGGCGGTCAGCTGGTTGACCAGGGTGATGGCGCCGATCTGCCCGAAACTGAGCCCCAGCCGGCTTTTCAGCACCGGATAGACGGCCGGTACCAGCGATTGCAGCAGGTCGTTGAGCAGATGGGCGAAACTGATGGCCCCGAGCACCGCGAAGGTGGCCGCGCCGGCAGTGCGCATCGTGGTCTGGGCCGATGGGGCGGTAAGTGTCTGGCTCGACGAATCCGCTCCAACCTACGACTGACGGGTCTCGGCCGACTATACGCGTGCGTCCGCCGCATCGCAGCAAAGATGGTGGTCATGCCAGGGTTGCGCGCCCGCGGTGAGTGGTGGGAGACACAGGCGCCCGCGGCTGGACCGCGGCGGGCCGGTGGGGGACGCGGGGCATGGCGAATGAGTGGGCACGCAAGGTGGGCCAGATGCTGCGCCAGGTGCGGCCCGGCCTGGGCCAGCTCGCCACCAGCCGGCTGGACCTGCCGCGCCACGGCCTGACGCTGAGCAGCCCCGCTTTTCCGGATGGCGGCACCATCCCCGACCGCTACACCCAGGACGGGGAGGCGCTGTTTCCGCCGCTGGAGTGGGAGGGGTTGCCGGAGGGGACGAAATCGCTGGCGCTGATCGTGGAGGATGCGGACGCACCGTTTCCCCGGCCGCTGGTGCATGCGGTGCTGCATTCGATCCCCGTGACGCTGTCCGGCATACAGGAGGGCGGGCTGGGCATGAAGCAGGTCCGGGTGTCGCCGCTGGGGTTCAAGGTGGGGCGCAATTCGGTGGCGCGGCCGGCTGGATGGCGCCCTCTCCGATCCCTGGGCATGGGCCGCACCGGTATGCGTTCCAGCTGTTTGCGGCGGACACTGTGCCGAGTTTTTCTAGTCCGCCTGGGCGGGGGCAGTTATTGCGGGCGCTGAAAGGGAATTTGCTGGCGGCGACGCGGCTGATCGGGGTTTATCAGAGGATTTGACAACGTAAAATATGATAGATTTGTTAACCTCACAACCGAGCGTTGCGCTGTTTTTGGCGATGCAGTACAGGTTTGGGCCGGGTTGGGAGACGTTCAATGAAAAGCTTGGTTTTTGGCGGCATAGCCGCTCTGTTAAGCAACACCGCGCTTGCGCAGCAAGCGATTCCGTCTGGTGTTATTTTGCACGGATTATTCTACGCAACAAACCTGTCGAACAGTCAGTGTTTCGCTTATTCGTTTACGGCATCTGAGTTAACAAACGGGGCGGGTCAAACATTTTCTGCCGCCGATGCGCACTACAACAGCACCAATGGATTCCTTAACATCAATCTCTACAACTCTCTCATTTCACAGGTAATATTTCACGACGCGAATTTTTCGACTCTCACCACGTGGAGTGGGGCGGGCTTCTACGGAGGTTATTCTACAACCGGCGTTTCGGTAAGCTTCGTTTGGCCAGCACTGACCGTCACTGCGAACATAGCATTCAAAGGTCTTAACGGTATGAACTGCACGCAAACGCTAAACGGGACTTTTCGCGTAATTGATGACTAGCTCTACTCATTTCATGGCATGACTTTTGCGTATTTGCCACTGAGCTTTATATCCTGCACAACAGCCCAAATGTTGGCTTCGCGTGTTGTATTTTTGACTGGAACATGTGTTTTTCGAGTTAGATACCTGTGTTTCTCGGAGTTGACATTTGGGAACGCGAAGCTTACGCGGAACGTGTGGTCATATGCAAAATCACTGCTGATTTCGGCGCTAGCTTTCCAGTTACTAGAATATGTTGTCTGAAATGCATCCCAGTCGTTCTTCAGTTTTCATGGCGGCTGTTGCCTGTGTTGCTGGTTTCAACCTCTGGTTTACCATGTCCCTTCCCATCGCTCTGGTCGGTGGGGGATACGACGATTTCCTCTTTGTAAGGCTTGCGAATAGTATTTCTGCAGGACACTGGTTAGGGACATTTGACCAATTAACCCTATCTAAAGGTCCATTCCTCTCGATTTTTCTGGCGAGCACGATTCTCACGGGGATCCCATACCAAGTTGCCATACAATCTTTATATTTGTCTGGCTGTTATTTACTTGCTGTCCAAGGGGCAACTTGCGTAACCAAACTAGCAAGCGAGCAATCGTTGGTCTGCTTGCTGCTTTTCTCATCGCTATGCTCAAATCCAGCAACATTCGATTTAGTTGCTACTCAGTTATTACGAGAAGATTTGTATGCTGCCTTAACGCTTCTCGTTCTGGGTTTGGCAGCGCGCAGTTTTCTCAGTTGCCCCACCTATATCAATTCAGTTGCGCTGGGGCTTGTCTTGGCAGCTTATTGGACAACACGTGAAGAAGGAATACTCGTTGCGGCACCGTTGAGCTTACTATTTGCATGGTCTCTCAGCCAGAAAAAGTATTTGAAGAGATGCTTAGCCCACGTCGCTGCGACCGGACTGACCGCGGTTGGTGCGATTTCAATTTTGTGCTACGTAAACTACCATGTTTATGGAGTTTTCAGAACATGTGATTTTCAGTCTGGCCCGTTCCCTGTCGCTTATGGCGCATTATCTCGGACGAATGAAGCGTCTCGGCAACGCTATATTGCGGTCTCGCAAGAGGCGAGGTACCGCGCTTACGATGTAAGTCCAGCGGCCCGCGAGCTTCGGCCATTTCTGGAGGGCGACGTCGGAACTTATTGGACTAAAGTAGGCTGCGATGCTCACCCAATCGAAAATTGCCAAGACATTCAGGCCGGCTGGTTTATGTGGGCGCTGCGCGACGCCGTGACTCTGTGCCGGACATTACGGATCAGCGCACAACGCCGACAAATACTACCGCCAACTCGGCGAAGAAGTAAACACCGCTTGCGACCATGGCACGATAAGGTGTTTGCCATATCGGAACGGATACGTGCCGCCGCTCTCTAGCCGTGATGTAAAGCCGATCCTGAAGAGTGTTGCACGCATTGCAGGCGACGTTGCAAGGCTCGGTGACCCTTCACCAACAGTTACCCCGACGCTTGCCCAGGGTGCTTTTGCGCAGGCTTACAGCCGGGTGACGTCTGGCAGCGTCGTAAGTCCACCAGAGGCGTTAGAGAGTGCGCCGGATTGGGAGTTGTCCGGGTGGCTCAGCAGCATGACCGACCACCTCAAGCTAGGGGTCTCCGCACCACCTGGCACGAGTGTCCAGTCTGACATTCGACTAAGTAGGTCAAGCCCCAACAACGCCGACAAGCCACCTAGCGCAGCGTCGCCCCAGCATTTCTTTGCAAGCGTTCGCTGCCAGCCAGGCAATTGCGAACTACAACTATCGTCAAACGACTTCCTGATTGGCCAATGGCCCCTCCAGGCTCTACACCCCTATACTGTCGTCAAAAGCTCCGGTGCGGAAATGCATATCGAGTCGGTTGACACATACCCATCCTACCGAAAGACGCTCAACATGCCTACGCTTAGGCGATATCTCATGGTCCTGCTGGCGAAAACATTTCCAGTATTGACCGAAATATTGGTAGTGCCGGCACTTCTATGGTTTCTTGTTCAATTATTTTTGGACCTGAAAGCCAGATGTCTCAAGCCGCTCACTGCTTTGGCTGCGGCAATCTTGCTCGTTATAGTGCCTCGCATCGCCTTGCTTGCCGTGCTGGATGCAACCTCCATCCCACTCGAACGGCGTTACTTGGCGCCGGCGCTCGCCCCTACCTTGTTCTTCATCACGCTCATGACAGCCGACGCCACACTCAGGTTACGAGAGCGGCGCCTGGCGTTCGTCCGCACAGCCGAAGCTGTTTCCAGTTGAACTCAAGCAGGTCAGCTCCTATACACCGCCGCTTCGCGCGCCCGGTCGGTATCGGGGGCGCCATCTCGCTAGAAGGCCCGCCACCGATGAAACCCGGCATCCACCCCGACTACCACGAAATCAACGTCATCATGACCGATGGCACCACCTACAAGACCCGATCCTGCATGGGAAAGGCCGGCGACACCATCCGGCTCGACATCGACCCCAAGAGCCACCCGGCCT
This sequence comes from uncultured Alphaproteobacteria bacterium, assembly GCA_963850605.1. Taxonomy (GTDB): domain Bacteria; phylum Pseudomonadota; class Alphaproteobacteria; order Acetobacterales; family Acetobacteraceae; genus BOG-908. The sequence goes on from CAWKLX010000007.1 coordinate 305,973, forward strand.
GGACCGGGGTGCAGCGCATCATGGACACCGGCGGCCAGGTCGCCAAGTTCAACAAGAAATTTGCCGGGCTGGGCGCCAAAAAAACCGCCTGACGCCGTAGGGCGGGGCCTTGAACCGGCCCCGCCGCCATCCAAACTCCTGCATCGTTCGGGACGCCTTCTGGGTCCCGGGGCCTGACAGGGCCGGCTCCACCCGGGGCGGTCCAGTAAACATCAACCTTGCTGTTGCAGGAGGTTTTTACCCATGACCTACGATTTCGCTCCCCTGTTCCGTACTGCGATCGGCTTCGACCGTCTCGCGCGCCTGGTGGACACGGCCGCCGAGGCTGCCGCCACCCCCGCTTATCCACCTTACAATATCGAGAAGACCGGTGAGGACACCTATCGCCTAACTATGGCGGTGGCTGGCTTCGGTCCCGAGAACCTCGAGATTGTCGTCAAGGACAACACCCTGTTCGTGACCGGCCGCGTCGCCGATGAGGGTGCCAAGGGCGAGGTTCTGCACCGCGGCATCGCCGGTCGGGCGTTCGAGCGCCGGTTCGTGCTGGCCGATCACATCGTGGTCGATGGGGCGGACCTGAAGAACGGCCTGCTGCATGTCGGCCTGAAGCGTGTGGTGCCCGAGGCGTTGAAGCCGCGCCGTATCGAGATCGGCGGCGCCACGCAGGCCAGCACGCCTTCGATCGCCAACGACAGCACCATTGTCGAGCACAAGGCGGCGTAACGCTCCGCGCGTTCGTCGTAAGGATGGAAGGCCCGGGTCAAACGATCCGGGCCTTTTCTATAGGCGTCGCACCATGGTGGCGTATCCTGGCCGCTGGCGCATGAGTCCGTTCGCATTGGCTTACGGGCCAAGTTCCAGCTCATTGGCTGGGCGTGCATCTTCATCCGATCGAACGAATTCCGGCCGATTGGATGACGCTTCACGTTGAACTTCGTTATCGCGGCTTGAAAAAGCTATCGGCGTGTCCGCGCGCCCCGTCCTTGCGCGCGATCGCCGCTTCGGTTCGGGCGATCTCGGCTTGCAGTTCGGCAATGTAGGCGCGGAGATCGGCGACACTCAGCACGTCCAGCACCGGGCGCTCTATCCGTTTGGGCCGTAATTCTTCTTCATCCACCATGCAACCACCTTGACCCGACATATACCCGCGGCCCATATCCGCGATCTCGCCAAAAGTAACTTTCAGGCGTGCCCCCGCCCGGGCCCTCATGCACAAAGTGGAAGGACCCAGCGGCCGCCGCCCGCGCCGAAGGATTTTTACAATGACTCTGCCCCTGATGCCAAAAGCCACCGCGGTGTGGCTGATCGACAAAACCGCGCTGACCTTCGACCAGATCGCCGATTACTGCGGCATGCACCCGCTGGAGATCCAGGCGATCGCCGATGGCGAGGTGGCACAGGGCATCAACGGCTACGATCCGGTTGCCAACAGCCAGGTGACAGCCGAGGAAATCGCGCGTTGCGAGAAGGATTCCAGTGCGCGGCTGAAGATGATGCCGGTGACCACGCACACGCCGAAGAAACAAAAGGGTGCACGCTACACACCCGTGGCCAAGCGCAACGACCGGCCGGACGGCATCGCCTTTATCCTGCGCCACTATCCGCAACTCTCGGAAGCGCAGCTGATAAAGTTGCTGGGCACGACCAAGGACACCATCCAGAAAGTGCGCGACCGGCAGCACTGGAACAGCGCCAATATCAAGCCGCGCGATCCGGTCATTCTGGGGCTGTGCACGCAGACCGATCTGAATGCGATGGTGGCCGCCGCCAATGATCGCCTGGCGCGCGAGGGGAAAATACCGCCTCCTCTGCCGCAGATAGAAACGGATGAGGCAGCCTGACGGGCGCGCTGCGTGAATTGGGCGCTGCCTGATGTGGTCGGAGACTGTTCGAGAATGCGCTGCGCCTGGCCGGAGGCGCCTGGCAGGCGCCGTCCGGCGTGGCTTTCGAGAACCGGAGCGGAGCGGCCCTAAGGAGCCGTGAGCACCGGACTCGCAGACAGCCGCGCCGGACGGCCAATGAAGTAGCGTTATGGGATGGTCTCAGGCGCCGCGTAGGCGCTCCATCTCCTCCTTCAATCGCAGTTTTTCCACTTTCAGCTTGGCCAATGCCGCGTCGTCGGGTCGCGGCCGATGGTCCTCATCAGAAATCTTCATCTCTAGGCTCGCGTGCCGGTTGCGCAGGCTCTCTATGCGGCTCTCGGTCCGGGCGTGCAGGCTCATGGTGCCTCCGTGCTGAAGATGACACCCGTCTCAGTGGGTGCAACCGAACCGTAATACACGCCTGAAGCTGAACGCCACCTTAATCGCCAGCCCCCGGTTCACGGTGCACGGAGGGGTTTCTCCTGCCCCCATGCGTGGTAATGAGCCGCCATGTTGACCGACCGCGACTCCCTGTTGCGCAAGCTTCACGAGCTGCGCAGCGAGCACCGGGATCTGGATACCGTGATCGCCCGCCTCGTGCCGCAGCCGCTCGACCAGCTTCAGGTGCAGCGGCTGAAGAAGCGCAAGCTGCTGCTGAAGGACGAGATCGCCTGGCTGGAAAGCCACCTGATCCCGGACAACATCGCCTGATGGATGCGGTTGAACCTGACACGCCGCATGGCCCGGCGCTTCGCGTCGGGATCATCATGGGCAGCCAGTCCGACTGGGAGACGTTGCGGCATGCCGCCGACACGCTGCGGGAGCTGGGTGTGGCGCACGAGGCCCGGGTGGTGTCCGCGCATCGCACGCCGGACCGGCTGGCCGCCTATGCGCGCGAGGCCGCCGGGCGCGGGCTGCACGTGCTGATCGCCGGCGCTGGGGGGGCGGCACACCTGCCCGGCATGACGGCGGCCTGGACCACGCTTCCGGTGCTCGGCGTGCCGGTGGAGAGCCGGCTGTCCGGCATAGACAGTCTTCTCTCGATCGTTTCCATGCCGGCGGGTGTGCCGGTCGGCACCTTGGCCATCGGGCGAGCCGGCGCGGTGAACGCGGCGCTTCTGGCCACATCCATACTGGCGCTGGCCGACCCGGAGCTGGCCGCGCGCCTGGCCGGATGGCGCGCCGCGCAAACCGCTGCTGTGCCGCACGAGCCGCTGCCCGCGTGAGTCCACCCACGCCCGATGCGGCGCCGTCGCCCCTGCTGCCCGGCGCCACGATCGGCATTTTGGGGGGCGGGCAGCTCGGCCGCATGTCGGCCATCGCCGCGGCCCGGCTGGGCTACCGGACGCATGTATTGACCGACAAGGCGGACAGCCCCGCCGCCCAGGTGGCCGGGCGTACCACCGTGGGCAGCACGTCCGATCCCCGCACGTTGCGAGCGTTTGCCGAAACCGTCGATGTCGTCACCTTCGAGTTCGAGAATGTCAGCGCGGCCGGTCTGGATGTGCTCGCTTCGCTTCGCACGGTGCATCCCTCGCCGGCGATCCTGCGGTTGACCCAGGACAGGGTGAACGAGAAAAGCTTCATCAACGGCGCCGGCGCGCCAACCGGGCCTTGGATACCGGTGCGCGGGCCGGACGAGCTGATGGCGGCAGTGGACCATTTGGGGTTCCCGAGCGTGCTGAAGACGACTCGGCTGGGCTATGACGGGCGGGGACAGGCGATGTTGCGCAATGCCCATGACCTGATACCGGCGTTGGAGCGCCTGTCGCCGGCTCCGTTCATCGTCGAGGCGTTTATCGATTTCCAATGCGAGATCAGCGTGATTGTCGCCCGCGGGCAGGACGGCACGGTCTCGGTATTCGATGCGGTCGAGAACCGGCATCGCAACCACATTCTGGACGTGACCCTGGCCCCGGCACGGCTGCCGCCTGAGCTGGCCGCCACGGCGAGGGACATTGCGGTTGATTTGGCCAGTTGCCTCGACCTGGTGGGCGTGCTCGCCGTGGAAATGTTTGTAGATCGTGACGGCAGGGTGCTGGTCAACGAGCTCGCGCCGCGGCCGCATAATTCCGGGCATTGGACAATCGATGCCTGTCCGGTGAGCCAGTTCGAAATGCATATTCGCGCCGTGGCCGGCCTCAGCCTGCCACGGGCGACCCGGCATTCGGATGCGGTTATGAAAAACCTGGTTGGGCCGGAAACGCTGGCCGTGTGGCCGGCAATTCTGGGAGCGGCCGGTCTCATTCCGCATTTTTACGGCAAAATCGGTGCACCGGCCGGTCGCAAGATGGGCCATGTGACGCGCCTGTTTCCCAAGGGAGCTCTCCCCGGCGAACATGGGGTGGCTGCGGCGCTGCACGTCTTTGCCGATAACCCGGCCGGTCTGGCGAATGCAGACCCGAATGCAGGCTGATATTTATTCGTTGTAACAAACGTTTTTACGGGCTTTTAACCGGGATGGAATCAACTCGCGCCTGTCGGAGGGAGACGGGTCATGCGTGGATTTCTGGCGTTCTTGGTGTTCGTTGCTGCCGCGTCGGCGCAGGCGGCTGCCACCAGCATCACGGTCGCGAACACGACGGACAACGTGGCTTACCTGAGCGGGCCAGGTGGCGGTCCCACTGATTATTTCAGCGGCGGCACGTCCAATGTCGGTGCGGCACCCGTGGATCTCGCGTTCGCGACTCAGCAACTGGCCGTTAGCAGCACCCCGCTAGCGGGCGGCGGTTACGTACTCGACTTTCGATACACCACGCTGTTCAGCGGTAGCGAAGTGGTGTCGGGTGCTGCAGTCTATTATCCCGATATCTTCCTGCGATCGAACAGCGCCGGTTACAGTGCGGCGCCGTTCGATTACGCCATATCGCTGGGCGACGAAGAGGCGAATGGCGGATTGCAGGCGGGGTTTTACGCCGCGTCTTCCTCTATGACATCCCAGCAAATTTGGTCGGGCCGTCCCGGCTTCATCTACACGGGCCAATACACGGACACGGCCACCTACCAGGCAGGCCAGGCCGGTTACGCCGGCTATGACGCGCCGACGGTTCTGACAGGTGGGACCAGGTTGGCGGGCGTATCGGTCGGCTACATGCAGCAGGGCACCGCGTACGTCGTGGACGCGTCTCTCACGTTGAACGCTGCACAAGCGGCATTGTTCGCCAACAGCGTGGATGTTTTTTGGGGCACCGGGGACTGCGCCAACGGCGCCTTCCTGGCAACGCTGCAGCCCTTGACCGGCAATGTGGACGTGCCAGAACCGGCTACACGCCTCGTGTTCGGTGCCGGGCTGATCACGCTGACCGCGATGCGGCGTCGCAACGTTCGGTGCAGGTTCCAAGAGAGAGCTGTTCCTGGCTAGAGCATGGTCCGTTCGCATCGGCTCACCGACCATGCTCCGGCGCATGGTTCGACGAGCATCTTTATCCGACCGAACGATCCCGTTCGGTCGGATAATACCCTCACTCACGCTGCCTTCGCCTGCCCGGCTACCCGCACCAGATTGCCTAGCACCTCGTCTGCCGTGCGCACCCGCTCGGCCACGTTCATGTCGCGCACCACAGCCAGCTTGTGGTCCGGCCGCAACTTCACCGTGCCGCGCTTGGTGCCGAGCCATTGAACAAGCCCGGCCGGGTTGCGGAATGCGTTGCCGCGAAACTGCAGCACCATGCCTTTCGGTCCGGCCTCCAGCTTCTCCACGCCGGCTTCCCGGCAGGCGCGTTTCAGGCGCACGACCTGCAGCAGGTTTTCGACCTCTTCGGGCATGGGGCCGAAGCGATCGACGAACTCGGCGGCCAACGCCTCGCTCTCCGCGTCCGACGACAAGGCGCCGACGCGGCGATACAGGCCGAGGCGCACGGGCAGGTCGCGCACATAGGCGTCCGGGATCAGCACGGGCAGGCCCAGATTGATATTGGGTGTCCAGTCGCGGTCTTCGCTCCGCACGCGCCCTTTGGCCGCGCGCATCTCCGCCACCGCGTCCTCCAGCATCTGCTGATAGAGCTCGATCCCGACCTCGCGTATGTGACCGGATTGTTCGTCGCCCAGCAGGTTGCCGGCGCCGCGTATGTCGAGATCGTGGCTGGCCAGCGTGAAGCCTGCGCCAAGCTGGTCGAGTGTTTGCATCACGTGCAGTCGCTTTTCGGCAGCCCCCGACAGCTTTTGACCCGGCGGCCAGGTGAGATACGCGTAGCCGCGCTGCTTGCCGCGGCCAACGCGGCCGCGCAACTGATAAAGCTGGCCCAGTCCGAACATGTCGGCGCGGTGGATCAGCAGCGTATTGACGGCCGGCATGTCCAGGCCGGATTCCACGATGTTCGTGCTGAGCAGAATGTCGTATTTGCCGTCGCCGAACTCGGTCATCACGCGCTCCAGCTCGGTGGGCGCCAGGCGGCCGTGCGCTTCGACGATACGCGCTTCCGGCACGATGTCGCGCAGCCGGGTCTGCATTTTCGGCATGTCCTCCAGCCGTGGCACGACGCAGAAAATCTGGCCGCCTCGGAAACGTTCGCGCTGGATCGCCTCGCGGATGACGACGTGGTCGAACGGCATGATGAAGGTGCGCACCGCCATGCGATCGACCGGCGGGGTCGCGATCAAGCTCATCTCGCGCACTCCGGTCAACGCCAGTTGCAGGGTGCGCGGGATCGGCGTGGCGGTCAGCGTCAGCACGTGCACGTCGGCGCGCAAGGCTTTCAGCTTCTCTTTGTGCGTCACGCCGAAATGCTGCTCCTCGTCCACGATCAGCAAACCGAGCTCGGAAAACTCGATACCCTTGGCGAGCAGCGCATGCGTGCCGATCACGATGTTCACGTCGCCATTGGCCAGCCCGCGCTTGACTTCGGCGGCATCCTTCGCATTGACCATGCGAGAGAGTTGGCCCACGCGCACCGGCAGGCCTTCGAAACGCGCGGTGAAACTGCGAAAATGCTGACGCGCCAACAGGGTTGTGGGTACCACGACGGCCACCTGCGACCCTGACATGGCGACGGCGAAAGCGGCCCGTAGCGCCACCTCCGTCTTGCCGAAGCCCACGTCACCGCAGATCAGCCGGTCCATCGGTTTGCCGGACGACAAATCCTCCAGCACGTCGGAGATCGCGCGCATCTGGTCGTCGGTCTCGGCGAATGGAAAACGCGCGCAGAACTCGTCCCACGTGCCTTCGGGCGGCGAGACCGTCATCGCGTCGCGCAGGCTGCGTTCGGCGGCGATTTTGATCAGCGTGCCGGCCATGTCGCGGATGCGCTGTTTCATCCGCGCTTTTCGCGATTGCCAGCCGGCGCCACCGAGCTTGTCGAGTGCCACGCCCTGCGTTTCCGAACCGAAGCGCGACAGCAGCTCGATATTTTCCACCGGCAGAAACAGCTTTTCGTTGCCGTCATAGACAAGGCGCAGGCAGTCATGCGGTGCCTGGCCCACGCTGAGCGTTTCCAGGCCGTCGTAGCGGCCGATGCCGTAATCCTGGTGCACGACCAGATCGCCATCGGCGATCTCGGTGGCTTCCGCGATGAACTGGTCGGCGCGCTTCTTCTTGCGTGGCGGACGGCTGATGCGCTCGCCCAGCAAATCCTGCTCGCCGACGATCGCGAAATCCTCGGCAACGAACCCTCGCTCGACAGCCAGCGTCACCAGCGCGATCGCATCGCGCTTGACGCGCGCGGCAGAAGCCCACTCTTCGACCGGCTCAGTCCGCAGCCTGTGTTCATGGAGCAGTGCGGCGATGCGCGCGCGCGACCCGCGGCTCCAGGCCGCCACGACCGTACGCCGCCCCTGCCCCGCCCAGGTCTTTGCCTGCGCGGCCAACTGGTCGAACACGTTGACGACCATGCCAGAAGAGGCTTGCGAGAAAATCACGCCGGGACGTCCACCGGCATCCAGCCCGGCCGCTCCGTCCGGCATGCCGTATGGGCTGAAGGCCAGTGTCGGCACGCGCGCCAGCATGTCGTCCCAGCCAGCCTGGTCGAGATACAGCAACTCGGGCGGCAACGGGCGGTAGCCCACCTCGCCGTCGCGCGGCATCCCGCGACGCGCCTCGAAATGGTCGGCGATCATTTCCAGCCTGGCCGTCAGCGCCGCTTCCAGGTCGGAATCCAGCGACACGGACGGGTTCGGCAGATAGTCGAGCAGTGTTTCCATGTTCTCATGGAACAGCGGCACCCAATGCTCCATGCCAGGATAGCGGCGCCCGTCCGAGATGGCCTGGTAGATCGGGTCGGTGGCCGCCGCCTGACTGAACAGCTCGCGCCACGCCGTGCGGAACCTCGCGACGCTGGCGTGGTCCAGCGTCACCTCCGATGTCGGCCGCAACGAAAACTTTGCAGACGCCTCCGTGCTGCGCTGGGTCGCCGGATCGAAGCGGCGGATCGTTTCTACCGTGTCGCCGAAGAAATCCAGGCGAACGGGATCGCCCTCGCCGCTGGGATAGACGTCCAGGATGCCACCGCGCACGGCATATTCGCCCGGCTCCATCACCGTATCGGCGCGCGCGTAACCGTGGCTCTCCAAATAGGCGACGAGCTTTTCCGGCGGCAGCGTATCGCCGGCGCGCACGTCGAAACTCTCGCCCAGAAACACCAGCCTGGGCGGCACACGCTGCACGGCGGCGTTCACGGTGGTCAAGACGATGCGCAAACCAACCGGCGGATCCAGCAGCCTCGACAGGGTTGCGATCCGCTCGGCCACCACCGCCGGATTGGGCGAGACGCGGTCGTATGGCAGACAATCCCAGGCTGGGAAGCGCAGCACTTCGATCTCGGGTGTGAAGAACGCCAGGAACTCGGCCAGTCGCACCATGCGAGCCTCGTTGCGCGCCACATGCAGCAACGTGCCCTCATGCTCTCTCGCGCGCCGGCCCAAGAGGACAGCGTCAAAACCTTCGGGCGCACCGTAGATGGTGGTGTGAGTCACGCAAAAACCTTATGGTGGAGGCAAGAAGTTCTTTCTTGAAAGAAAGAACCAAAGAACTTTTGTCTATTTGCGCATCGCCTGGAGCATTGCGCAGTCGTGCTCCGGCGGGATCGGGCGGCGGCCGGTGAGCCAATCGGCCAGGGCCGGATCGGGCAGATCCATGATGGCCTCCAACACGTCCAACTCGGCCGCCGAAAACCCCTCCAGGCCGCGCGCCACGAAGCCGCCGACCAGGATGTCGTTCTCGCGCGTGCCGCGATGCGTCGCGCGGAACAGAAGTCTCCGGCGTCTCGAGGTTTCGTCCATGATGCGGCTGACATATAGCGGGCGCCGTGCCCGATGCCAGTGCAGCCACGCCATCGCCGCCCAGCCTGGCGGAACTCGACGCGACGCTTGCGCCGGTTCTGGAGCCGATCACCACACTGCCCCGCGTAGGCGTTTCCCGCGCCGCCCTGCTGGCCCGCGCCACCGGGGGCACGCGGCTGATCGACCTGCTGTTCCACCTTCCTGAACGCTACATCGACCGGCGAGACCGCCCCTCGATCGCCGGTTGCACAGTCGGCGAAGTGGCCACCCTGGATGTCGAGGTCGTGGCCCACCGCCGGCCGGAGCCAGGCAGCAAGCAACCCTGGCGCGTGCAGGTGACCGACGGCACCGGGTTCGCCGAACTCGCCTTCTTCCGCCCGCACCAGGCGCAGTCGTTCCTGCCGGGCACGCGCATCGTGGTCTCCGGCAAGGTGGACCGGTTTCGCGACACCGTGACCCTTGCCCACCCGAAATACGTGGAGATCGCGGGGCAAGGATCGGCCGTCCCCGGCGTGGAGCCGGTCTGGCCGCTGGTGGCCAAGCTCACCTCCGGGGATTTCCGCGGCGCCGTGACCGGGGCGCTGGCCCGGGTGCCGGAGCTGCCGGAATGGCACGAGCCGCGCCTGCTCGCCCGCGAGGGCTGGCCCGGTTTTTCCGCCGCCCTCCAGGGCCTGCATCTGCCGCGCGATATTCCCGGCCCGCATTGCCGGTCGCGGCTGGCCTATGACGAGTTGCTGGCCCACCAGGTCGCCCTGCTGTGGCGGCGCGCCCGCGACCGTAGCCGGCCAGGACGTTCGCTGACCGGAGATGGCGCGCTCAGGGCGGCGGCCCTGCGGAAATTCGGCCATGCGCCGACGCCCAGCCAGGTTGAAGCGCTGGCCGAAATCGACGCGGATCTGGCTGCCCCGACCCGCATGTTGCGGCTTCTGCAAGGCGATGTCGGCTCGGGCAAGACGCTGGTGGCGGCCCTGGCGATGCTGCGGGCGGTGGAGGCCGGCGCGCAGGCCGCGATGATGGCGCCCACCGAGACCCTGGCCCGGCAGCATCATCGGACGCTGGCGCATATCTGCCCGGTGCCGGTCGGCCTGCTGACGGGCTCGGTCAAGGGCAATGCCCGGCGCAACACGCTGCTGGGGCTGCAATCCGGGCGGGTGCCGCTGGTCGTGGGCACCCATGCGCTGTTTCAGGAGGGGGTGGCGTATCGCGACCTGGCACTGGCGGTGATCGATGAGCAGCATCGCTTCGGTGTCGAACAGCGTCTTTCCCTGGCCGCGCGCGGCCAGGCGACCGATGTACTGGTCATGACGGCCACCCCGATCCCGCGCACCCTGCTGCTGACGCAATTCGGCGAGATGGAGGTGAGCCGTCTGGCCGAAAAGCCGGCTGGCCGGCCGCCGGTGCGGACGACCCTGCACAGCCTGGCCACTTTGCCCGACGTGACGGACGGCATCGCGCGCGCGCTGGAGCGCGGCGACCAGGTGTTCTGGGTCTGCCCGATGGTCAACGAGAATGTTCTCCTCGACGCGGCCGCCGCCGAGCAGCGGGCGCAGGTGCTGCAGCTGCGGTTCGGGCCGGCCGTGGGCCTGGCGCATGGCCAGATGAACGTCGAGGCGCGCGAGCGGGCGTTGCGCGATTTCGCCGCCGGGCGCACGCGGCTGCTGGTGGCTACGACCGTGATCGAGGTCGGCGTCGATGTGCCCGCGGCCAGTGTCATGGTGGTGGAGCACGCCGAGCGTTTCGGCCTGGCCCAGTTGCACCAGTTGCGCGGCCGGGTCGGACGGGGAGCGGCTTCCAGCTACTGCCTGCTGCTGCACGAGGATGGGCTGGCCGAGACCGCGCGCCGCCGATTGACCCTGCTGCGCGACACCGACGATGGTTTTGCCATCGCCGACGAGGATTTCCGGTTGCGCGGCGGGGGGGATTTGATGGGCAAGCGGCAATCCGGCCAGCAAAGCTGGCGGCTGGCCGACCCGGTGGAGCATGACGGGCTGCTGCAGATGGCCCGGCGGGACGCGGCCCATTTGCTGGAGCGCGACCCCAAGCTCGAGAGCGAGCGGGGCCGCGCGATGCGCCTGCTGCTGCGCTTGTTCGAGCGCGGCGCGGCACTTCGTACATTGGGGTCGGGTTAGCCATGGATGCTCGTCGCGGAGAGGTCCGCGCCCGGCCGCCAGGGCGCCGTCTGGCGTTATGGGCCACCCGCTCATCTTCCGGGCGCATGGCTCCGCCCGCGCAGGGTCGTGTAGCTTTCAGCGGGTCAAGAAATCGGGATGCTGCATGCGTTCGTCTTGTGCAGGTCGGCCGGCGGGGGGGCGCCCTCGCCGCGCCGTTCGGCCAGGAAGAACGTCGTGAAACCGTCAGACGCGAGCGCTTCGAGATGGCGGCCGGACGGATCCGGCATGGTGGCGCCGTCGTCGAGCACGTGCGTTTCGCTGTGGCCGTCGGGGGCCCGGATGGTGATGCGGCCGCATAGCGCATATTCGTAGCGGCCGGCCGCGGGAATGTTCACGGCCACTTCGGCAAACGGGTGTTCGGCGCTCAGCTCGAAATGAGCGACCAGCTGGCCGTTGATGAAGACGGTGGTCGCCTCGGTGATTTCGGCCGGGTCGGTTTGATCTGACAGGCGGAAACTCACGGTGCCCGCGCGGGCAGGCCCGGCCGCGAGGAGCAGCAGCACTGGAAGACAGGAGATCAGACGCATGAGGACAGTTCGGCCGGGCTATGTCCGCGCAGGATAGCGCTTGTGTCACGCTTGGCGAAGCGCTCGACACAGCTTCCGCCACTTTGGCGCGCGCGGGTGTCGAACAGCCACAGCGCGAAGCCCGCCTGCTGGCCGCCCACGCTTTGGGCCTTTCGCCCACGGCCTGGCTGGACCGGACGCGCGTGGTGGATGCGGGCAGGATCGTCACGCTGGTCGCACGGCGGGCGGCACGGGAGCCGCTGGCTTTCATCACCGGCCGGCGGGGCTTTTGGACACTCGACCTGGCAGTCTCGCCGGATACGCTGATTCCGCGCCCCGACTCGGAAACCCTGATCGAGGCAGCGCTCGCGGCCCGGCCGGACCGCCCTGAAGTGCGTCATATCCTTGACCTTGGCACCGGCACCGGGTGCCTGCTTTTGGCAGCCTTGTCCGAGTATCCGGGGGCGTTCGGGGTTGGCGTGGACCTGGCGCCCGGGGCCGCGGCGCTGGGGCGGGCCAATGCCGCGGCGAACGGATTGGCGGCCAGGGCAGCGTTCGTGGCCGGCGACTGGTCGTGCGCCATCGCCGGCCTGTTCGATCTGGTTCTGTGCAACCCGCCCTATGTCCCGACCGGCGATCTGGCGGGATTGGCCCCGGAGCTTCGGTATGAGCCGCGGCGGGCGCTCGATGGCGGGCCAGCCGGTCTGGACGCCTACGCGCGCATCCTGCCGGCCTTGCCGCGGTTGCTCGCACCGGGCGGTGTGGCGGTGCTTGAACTGGGGCAGGGTCAAGGACCAGATATGGCCGAGATGGCGGCCCGGTTCGGCATGGATCTGCACACTCTACGGCCGGATTTCGGCGGCATCGGCCGGGCGTTGGTGTTGACGACAGCCGGGACGAAAAAACCGTTTGGCAGGTGTCCCGTTGCTCGCTAGTGTCGTGCGGCATCGCCAGACGATATGCCGCCATCTGGCAAATTTAACTTGCCCGGCTTAGCAAGCGATGCCTACGGACAGGATATTGACCTCCGGCCATACGGCCGATTGCCCTCGGCACAGGCACTGCTCGTCCAAAGGGCGCCTACTGGCGCCCCTGTGAACGGGCCAGCCGCACCGCGAACAGGAAAGCACAGCAGACCTCGGATGAACATGAAACGCATGCGCGGACGCACCCATCGCAGCAGTGGCGGCGGGGGCGGGGGCGGCAGCCCGCGGCAATATGGCGGCAACATTCCGCTCAACCGGAACCACGTTTTCGACAGCAGCGGCCCCGATCTGCGGATTCGCGGCACGGCGCAGCAGCTGTTCGAAAAATACCTGCAGCTCGGCCGCGACGCGACCGGCGCGGGCGACCGGGTGATGGCGGAGAGCTATTTCCAGTATGCCGAACACTATTTCCGCATCCTGAACGCCATCAATCAGGCGACCCAGCAGCAGGCCGGCCAGGGTCAGCAGAATGGCGGGCAGAACGGTCAGTATCAGGGCGCCCAAGGCCAGCAGAACGGCCATGCGGGCGGCCAGTACAACGGCCAGCGACGCGAGCGTGACGAGGAAGGCGAGCAGGCCCAGCCGGTCTCGAACGGACCGGCGCCAGCCCAGGGCTATGGCGACCAGCCAGACCCCGCTTTGGCCGAGGACGACGCCCGCTGAGCCGCGTTGCTTATGTGAACGGCCGCTACGTCCCGCACAGCCAGGCCAGCGTCCATGTCGAGGATCGCGGCTACCAGTTCGCCGATGGCGTGTACGAGGTCGTCTACCTGCATGACGGGCGGCTGGTCGATGCCGACCTGCATCTGGATCGTCTGGATCGCTCGCTCGGTGAATTGCGCATCAAGGCGCCCATTGGGCGGGCAGCACTGCTGAGCGTTGTGGGCGAGGTCGCGCGGCGGAACCGGCTTTACCGTGGCGTGATCTACTGCCAGGTGACCCGCGGGGCGGCACGGCGTGACCATTTTTTCCCGGTGCCTGGCACGCGGCCGGCTTTGGTGGTGACCGCGCGCCGCGCCGCGCGCTATCCCGATTCGCCGGAGCGTTGCACCACACGCGCGATCACGCTGCCCGACCAGCGCTGGGCCAGATGCGACATCAAATCCGTGGGCTTGCTGCCCAACGTGCTGGCGCGCCAAGCCGCGCGCGACCAGGGGGCGCAAGAGGCGATCCTGTATGACGCCGACCACATGGTGACCGAAGGGGCGGCAACCTCCGTATGGATGGTCGACCAGCACGGTGTGCTGCGGACGCGGCCGCTGAGCCATGCGATCCTGCCCGGATGCACGCGGGCCGTGCTGGCGGCAGCACTTCTGCACGACGGCATCGCCTTCGAAGAGAGTTTTTTCTCGATCGACGCTTTGCGGGCAGCGCGCGAGATCGCGCTGACTGCGGCCAGCACATTTGTCCGGCCGGTGGTGGCGCTGGATGGCGCGCCGGTAGGCACCGGCCTGGTGGGCCCGGTCGCCCGCGCCCTGTTCGACATCTTCGCGCGCCATGTGCAGGCGGGTGTGTGAAGCCAGACGCTTGTCTACGGCCGCGTGCTCGCCACCTGAGATGGACGCGTGGTGGCGCGGTCCCTCGGCAGGGCTGGCGGCACAGCGTTTGCAGCAACCCAGCCTTGTAACAGGCAGAAACGACCCGCACCAATGCAGGGCCGTGCCAAAGAAGGATCAAACCTCGTGGCCACCGAAAAACAGCAGAATGTGCAGGACGTCTTTCTCAACCACGTCCGCAAGGCAAAAACCCCGGTCACCGTTTTTCTCATCAACGGCGTCAAGTTGCAGGGCATCATCACTTGGTTCGATAATTTCTCCGTGCTGCTCCGGCGGGACGGTCATACGCAGCTGGTCTATAAACACGCCATCAGCACGGTGATGCCGGGGGCGCCGATTCAGCTGTTCGAACTCAGCATCTATACTCGGCAAGGAGGGATCACCTGCACCACAAGACGATTGACCCGGATCAGACGGTGATGCCGGACGGTTTGGACGCGGGCGGCCCGGCGCATACGCATGCCGGCGGACCCGCGCCGACCCGCGCGGCGGTCATCCTGCCGTGGTCGCGCCCGCATGGCATCGATCGCGGCGGTCCGGACGCGTCACGCGCCGCGGAGGCGCGGCTGGCAGAGGCGGTAGGCCTGGCCGCATCGATCGGTCTGGCCGTTGTGCACAGCGCCATCCTCCCGCTCCGCGCGCGTCGGCCGGCAACGCTGCTGGGCCCCGGGCAGGTGGACAGCGAAAAGGCGGCGCTTACAGAGGCCGGCGTCACGGTCGCCATCGTGGACGCGGCTCTCAGCCCGGTGCAGCAGCGCAATCTGGAGCGCGGTTGGGGCTGCAAGGTGATCGACCGTACCGGCCTCATTCTCGACATTTTTGGCGAGCGCGCGGCCACCCGCGAGGGTTCACTGCAAGTGGAACTGGCGCATCTGGACTATCAGCGGTCTCGCCTCGTGCGGTCCTGGACCCACCTTGAACGGCAGCGCGGTGGTTTCGGATTTCTGGGCGGCCCCGGCGAGACGCAGATCGAGGCGGACCGGCGGCTGATCACCGACCGCATCGTACGCCTGAAGAAGGAGCTGGAGCAGGTGCGCCGCACGCGCGGCTTGCATCGCAGCGCCCGCCGCCGCGTGCCGTTTCCGGTGGTCGCGCTGGTCGGCTACACCAATGCCGGCAAATCCACGCTTTTCAATGCGCTGACCGGCGCCGAGGTGCACGCGCAGGACCAGCTTTTTGCCACGCTGGACCCCACGATGCGCGGGCTGGTGCTGCCAAGCGGCCGGCGGGCGATCCTGTCCGATACCGTTGGGTTCATCAGTGAACTGCCGACCGAGTTGGTGGCCGCCTTCCGTGCGACGCTCGAAGAAGTGGCCGAGGCCGATATCATTCTGCATGTGCGCGACATCTCCCACCCTGACACGGCCGCGCAACGCGCCGACGTTCTGGCGGTGCTGGAGGGCATGGTGGCGGAGGGCACGCTGGCAGAGGATTTCGCCGGACGCACGATCGAGGTCTTGAACAAGGCGGACCTGCTCGGCGGGACCGAGGCCGTCGCGGCCAAGAGCGGCAGCGTGGCTGTGTCGGCGGTCACCGGCGACGGCCTGGACAGGTTGCGCGTCCTGCTGGACGACCGCTTGGCGGCCGGCATGGAGGAGGCGCATTACGATATCGGCCACGCCGACGGAGCGCGGCTCGCCTGGCTGTATGAGCACGGCGAAGTGGTGGACCGCGAAGATGGCGAGGATGCAGCGCACGTGACCGTGCGTCTGCTCCCGGCCGACCGCGCACGTTTCGAGCACACGCCTTAATCGCGGGCGAAGCCGCCGCTCCGCATCCGGCTGCGCAATCTTGATCCACTGATAACGCAGATGAGCACGGTAGTGGGATAGGCACGCCGTCCCAGCGGGAGACATCATCTGTGTTCATGTGTCCAAAGTGCCCGGCTGGCTGCGAACCGTGTTCAGTCGCGCCGTTCCGCCGATGAACTATTCGACCAGCTTCTCCGTCCGCCAGGCGAGCGAACTCGACCTGCTGCTGCGTGCGGTCGCGCGCGCCGAAATCATGCCGCGATTCCGCAAGCTGGATCCGGACCGGATACGTATGAAGACCGGCCCGCTCGACCTTGTGACGGATGCAGACGAAGCAGCCGAAGCAATGATTGCGCAAGGCCTGTCCCGGCATTTTCCAGGCTGCCTCGTGGTGGGCGAGGAGGCGGCGGCACACGACCGGGCGCTGCTGAGCAAGCTGGCGGATGCCGATTTTGCTTTCGTCGTCGATCCGATCGACGGCACGTCCAACTACGCCGCCGGCCTGCCACTGTTCGGTACCATGGCCGCGGCGATCGTGCGCGGAGAGGTGGTGGCCTGCGTGATTCACGACCCGGTCACCGACAGTTCGTCGATCGCGGTGCGTGGCGAGGGCGCATGGGAACAAGCCGCCGATGGCACGCGGCAGGACCTGCGTGTGGCGGCGCCCGCGCCCGTGGCGCATATGTCCGGCTCGGCCTCCTGGCGATACTTGGCACCCGAACTGCGGGCGATCGTGCTGCCCAACCTCGCCAAACTTGCGCAGATCTACGATTTTCGATGCGCGGCGCACGAATACCGCATGCTGGCCGCCGGACACTGCCATTTTCTGATGTTCAATCGGCTGATGCCCTGGGATCACCTGCCCGGCTGGCTGCTACATCGGGAGGCCGGTGGTTACGCGGCCCGTTTCGACGGGTCGGCGTATCGGCCGGGCATCACCGAGGGGGGCCTGATCTGCGCCCCGGACCGGGAGAGTTTCCGTTCGCTGCAACAGGCGCTGCTGGAGCCGGGCGCATGATCGACATTCTGGCCGTGACCATGGGCGACCCGGCCGGCATCGGCCCGGAGATCACCGCCAAGGCGTGGCAGGTGCTGCGCCGCACCGGGCCGGCCTTTGCGGTCCTCGCCGATCCCGACTGCTTCGACGCGAACATCCCGCTGCATGTCGGCAGCGCCTCGCACGGTGTGTTCGCCGACGCGCTCCCCGTGCTGCCGATGCGCCTGGACCGCCCTGCCCGGCCCGGCCATCCGGACACGGCGAATGCGCCGGCCATCATCGCCAGCATCGAGCATGCGGTGCGGCTGGCCCAGTCGGGCGCCGTGCAGGGCGTGGTCACCAACCCGATCAGCAAGGCGGTGCTGCAGGATGCCGGTTTCGCGCATCCCGGCCATACCGAGTTCCTGGCCGCCCTGACCGGCGCCTCGGGCCGCGAGGTGATGATGCTGGCCTCGCCGATGCTGCGCGTCGTGCCGGTCACCATCCATCTGTCACTGCGCGCGGCACTGGACGCATTGACGACGGACAAGATCGTGGCCGCGGCACGCGCCACCCACGCCGCTCTCATCGCCGATTTCGGCATTTCGAACCCGCGCCTGGCGGTGGCCGGGCTGAACCCGCATGCCGGCGAGAGCGGCCGCATGGGCACGGAGGAGATGTCTGTCATTCAGCCGGCGATCGATCGGTTGCGCGTGGAGGGTATCGACGCCCAAGGTCCATATCCGCCCGACGCGATGTTCATCGAGAACGCGCGCAAGAGATACGATGCGGCGATCTGCATGTATCATGACCAGGCGCTGATCCCGCTCAAGGCGCTGGACGTATCGGGCGGGGTGAACGTGACGCTCGGCCTGCCGATCGTCCGCACCTCGCCGGACCACGGCACCGCCTTCGACATCGCTGGGCGCGGCCTCGCCGATGCGTCCAGCCTTGTCGCCGCCATCAGGCTGGCGCACGAGATCGCCGGCCGCCGGCGCGCGTGTGGCGGGTAGAAGGAACGGGACATGCAGCCCTGCCGTCTGGGTGTGAACATCGACCACGTCGCGACGCTGCGGAACGCGCGCGGCGGCGCCTTTCCCGACCCGGTGGAAGCGGCGCGCATCGCGCTGGCGGCCGGTGCGGACGGCATCACGCTGCATCTGCGCGAGGACAGGCGCCATATCCACGACCACGACCTGACCCGGATGCGCGCCGAAATCACCGCGCCGCTGAACCTGGAGATGGCGGCGACCGACGAGATGGTCGGCATCGCTTGCCGCGCGCGTCCGCATGCCGCCTGCATCGTGCCCGAGCATCGGCGCGAGGTGACCACGGAAGGCGGGCTGGACGCGGCCGGCCTCGCGCCCACGCTTGGTCCGATGGTGGCCCGGCTGCGGGATGCCGGTATTCGCGTGTCGCTGTTCATCGATCCGGACCCGGCACAGCTCCAGGCTGCCGCGGTCCTCGGCGCCCCTGTTGTTGAACTGCATACCGGCGCCTACGCGCTCGGCCGTCCCGGCGAATTGGAGCGGCTGGGGGAGGCAGCGCGGCTGACGCGCTCGCTGGGGCTGGAGTGCCATGCGGGGCACGGCCTGACCTACGACAATGTCGGCGCTGTTGCGGCCTTTCCCGACATCGCCGAACTGAACATCGGCCATTTCCTGATTGGAGCGGCAATCACCGAGGGATTAGGCAGCGCCGTGCGCCATATGCGGGAGCTAATCGCGGCCGCGCGCCGGATGCCGGCGGACATGTAGAGCATCATCCGATCGAATGGAGTCGTTCGGTCGGATGATGCTCGCCACACGATTGACGCGATGCGGTCTCTACCAGATTTTCACGCGCTGCTCCGGCGCCAGATAGTGCGCGTCACCCGGCTTCACATCGAACGCGCTATACCAGGCATCGATGTTTTGCGTCGGTCCGTTCACGCGGGCCACCGGTGGGGAGTGCGGATCGGTCACCAGGCGCTGGCGGGCCGCGTCCGGCCGCACCTTGGCGCGCCAAACCTGCGCCCAGCCGAGGAACACGCGCTGGTCGCCCGTCAGACCGTCGAGCACGGGCGCGGGCTGGCCGTGCAGCGAGGCGTGGTAGGCGTCCAGCGCCAGGTTAAGACCGCCCAGATCGGCGATATTTTCGCCCATGGTGAGGTCGGGATTGATGTGCGCGCCTGGCAGCACGTCCATCGCCGCATACTCGGCGCCGAAACGTTTCCCGAGTGCCGCGAAACGCTTGGCGTCCTCTTGCGTCCACCAGTCGTGCAGGCGGCCCTGCGCATCGAATTTGCGGCCCTCGTCGTCGAAACCATGCGTCATCTCGTGGCCGATGACGCCGCCGATGGCGCCGTAATTGATGGCCGGATCGGCATCCTTGTTGAAGAACGGGGGCTGCAGGATGGCCGCGGGAAACACGACCTCGTTGAACACCGGGTTGTTGTACGCATTGACCGTCTGCGGGGTCAGGTCCCATTCGTCCTTGTCCACGGGATGTCCCAGATGGCCGCGGTAGAACGCCCATTCGAACGCCGCGCTCCGCTCCACGTCGCCGTATAGATCGGTGCTGCTGACGGACAGGCCGGAGTAGTCGCGCCATTTCTTCGGCCGGCCGATCTGAAAATCGAACGCGTCGAGTTTTTCGACCGCCTTCTGCCGCGTTTCCGGCGACATCCACTCGTTGTGTTGCAGGCGCACGCGGAAGGCAGCGCGCAGATCATGCGTCAGCGCCTCCATCTTTGCTTGCGCTTCCGGCGGGTAATATTTTTCCACATAGGCGGCACCGACGGCTTCGCCGAGGGCGGATTCGGTGGCCTTCACCGCGCGTTTCCAGCGCGGCCGCTGCTCGGGCTGGCCTTGCAGCTCGTGATTGTTGAACTCGAACGCCGTGGTCACGAATGCTTTCGACAGCACCGGCGCGGCGTTGCTGACCAGGTGGAAGGCGGACCAGGCTTGCAGCGTGTCGATCGGGGTGGCGCCGGCGAGTGCTGCGATTTTTTCGATGGCGGATTTTTCTTCAACCACGACGCGGTCGGGTGCGCCCAGCTCGGCCGCGCGGAAGAACACGGCCCAGTCGAAACCGGGCGCGGCGGCCGCCAGCTCGGCCGGCGTCATCGGGTTGTAGATTTTGTCGGGATCGCGTTCGTCGGCGCGCGCCCAGCTCACCTCGGCGATCTTCTGCTCGAAGGCCACAACCTTTGCAGCACTGCCGGCCGGGTCGGGCCAGCCGGCGAGCGTGAGCATCTGCGTGACGAAGCCGGTGTATTTGGCCTTCTTGTCAGCGAACTGGGCTGTCAAATAATAGTCGCGGTCGGGCATGCCCAGGCCGTCCTGGCCGAGGGTGATCGCGTATTTCGTCGGGTCCTTGGCATCCGGCTCGACACGCATGCCGAACAGCGAGCCCTGGAAGGTCGATTGCGCGCGCCCCTGGAGGGTTGCGAAATCCGCCGGTGTCTTGAGCGCCGCGATTTCGGCCAGCTCGGGTTTCAGCGGCGCGGCACCGCGGTTTTCGGCGCCGGCCTCGTCCATGAACGCGTGATAGAGAGCGCCGGCCTTGCTGAGGCTGTCGGTGGGCTGGGCGGCTACATTGCGAGACGCATCCTCAAGGATCGCGTGCACGCGCGTTTCCGAAAGGTCGGTCAGCACGATGAAGCTGCCAAAATTCGTGCGGTCGGGCGGGATGGTGATGCCGCGCACGGCCGCCCCATTGGCGTAGTCATAGAAATTGACGCCAGGCTTCACACCACGGTCCATGCCGGCCACGTCGAAACCCCAGCCCGGCGGGGCCGGCGGCGTGTTTTCCGCGGCAATAGCCGACATGGTGATCAGGGACATGGCGGCAGTGGCGATCAGGTGGCGTTTTGTCATTGGGGCGGAAACTTCCAAGCTGCGTGCCGCATGGAGTCCAGACCGGACGCGGGGTGTCAACCTGAGGGCGCTGACGCTTGTTCCGGCCGGCGTGAGACCCATGTTGGCGGCGAGCCAACCGGGAGACTTACATGCCAGGTACCGCGGTGGTGTATTTCAGCGGCTACGGCCACACCGCCAAGCAGGCCGAGGCGATTGCCGCCGGCGCGGGTGAAGCGGGCGACGTGCACGTGCTGCGCATCGACGAGCATGGCGATCTGCCGGAAGGCGGTTGGGAGACCATTCTCGCGTCGCGTGCGGTGATCATGGGGACGCCCACCTACATGGGCGGGCCGGCCTGGCAGTTCAAAAAATTCGCCGATGCCAGCAGCAAACCCTGGTTCCAGCTTCGCCTGGAAGGACAAGATCGCGGCCGGGTTCACGAACTCGGCCAGCATCAATGGGGACAAGGGGATCACCATGTCCTATCTGATGACGCTGGCGATGCAGCACGGCATGGTGTGGGTGGGCACGGCGCTGATGCCGGCCAATCAGAAAGCGTCGCAGCGCAATGATGTGAACTGGCTGGCCGGGTTTTCGGGGGCGCTGGCGCAATCGCCTTCGGACGGGTCGCCGGAGGAGGGACCGTTGCCGGGCGATCTGGAAACGGCGCGGCTGCTTGGCAAACGGGTGGCCGAGATAGCCGCGAGATAGCGTCCGTGGTGGTGTGGGGTGGGGTGCCGAGGCGCATCCCACCCAACGATCAGTCCGCGGCCAGGGCCATCGTTTTGCGGGCCTGCACCTTCTTGACATAATCCTCGGTCGCTTCACCCACCTGTTCGGCGTGATTGGCAAAGACGTGGTCGGCGCCAGCGAAGATGCGGTAGTCGACGGTCACGTTCTTCTGCGTGTTCAGCTTGTCCACCAGCTTGCGCACGGACGGCTCGGGAACCAGCTCGTCGGAATCACCGTAAATCAGCAGCCCGCCGCAGGGGCAGGGCGCCAGGAAGCCGAAATCGTAGTGGCTGGCCGGGGGGGCGACCGAGATCCAGCCGGACACTTCGGGGCGGCGCATCAGGAGCTGCATGCCGACAAAGGCACCGAAGGAATAGCCGGCGATCCACAGCCCGCCATGGCTGGGATTGACCATCTGCATCCAGTCGAGAGCCGAGGCCGCATCACCGATTTCGCCGATGCCGCCATCATAGCGGCCCTGGCTGCGCCCGACCCCGCGAAAGTTGAAGCGCATTACCGAGAATCCGAGTTTTTGGAAACTCTGATACATCGTGTAAGTAATGCGGTTATTCATCGTTCCGCCATGCAAGGGATGCGGATGCATGATCAGCGCCAGGGGTGCGGCACTCTCCTTGCTATGGTGGTAGCGACCCTCCAGGCGCCCATCAGGGCCGGCGAACATCACCTCGGGCATGTCTTCTTCGTTCTTCCATCGGCGCGCCGAGGCATGGCGCAGCCTTGTCTGCAGGCAACTCATCCGCGCGCGCATCGCCTCGCTCGTCACGGAAAACTAGGTCGGCTTGGCGGCGACGAATGCAGCAAATGCCTGCAAACCAATCGACCACGCCAGGGCCAGCCGCAGATATAGGCAGGCCGGGCCTCAAGTTAACACTGAAATCGTCGCATGGCCTTCATGTTTCTCCCGCTTGGGTCCACATGACGCGATGATGATCTACCTGGATGCCAATGCAACCGAGCCGGTCAGGCCGGAGGCGCGCGCGGCGGCGCTGGCCGCGATGGGAATCACGGGGAATGCATCGTCCGTTCACAGCGGCGGCCGGCGCGCACGCGCGACGCTGGAAGCCGCGCGGCGTGGGGTGGCGGCACGCTTGGGAGCCGCAGCAGCGGAGCTGGTATTCACGTCGGGCGGCACGGAAGCCGATGCGATGGCCGTCGCCGGCCTGGGCGCTGGCAGGCAAGTGCTGGTTGGCGCCACCGAACACGATGCCATACGCGCGGCCGCCCCGGGCGCACGGTCGGTGCCGGTGATGACGTCCGGCGAAGTGCGGCTGGACGCGTTGGAGGCGATGCTGCGGGACGGCCCGGCGCTGGTCTGCTTGATGCTCGCCAATAACGAGACGGGGGTTCTTCACCCCATCGCCGAGGCGGCCGCCCTGTGTCACGCCCATGGCGCGCTGCTGCATGTGGACGGGGTGCAGGCGGTCGGGCGCGTATCTGTCGATTTTGCGGCGCTCGGGGCGGACAGCCTGGCCATTTCCGGCCACAAGGCCGGCGGGATCGGCGGCGCCGGTGCGCTGATTTTCAGGCGCGACCTGCCGCTTGCTCCGCTGATCGCCGGCGGCGGGCAGGAGCGCGGACGGCGCGGCGGCACCCCTGCCCTTCCGGCTATCGCCTCGATGCACGCCGCATTGGAGGCGGCGTCGGGAGGCGCGGGCCACCTCGCATCCCTGCGCGACCGGATCGAGGCGGAATCGGACGCAGTGGTGTGCGGCGCGGGCGCTCGCCTGCCGAACACCACCTGCATTGCCTGGCCCGGCCTGCGCGCCGACGCCCAGGTGATCGCGCTCGACCTGGCCGGGATCGCGGTCTCAGCCGGGGCGGCTTGCAGCTCCGGCAAGGTCGCGCGCAGCCATGTGCTCGACGCCATGGGACTTTCAGAGTTGGCGGGCTGCGCCATCCGCGTGTCCCTGCCCTGGAATGCCAGCGAGGCGGATGCGGACGCGTTCATCGCGGCCTATCGCGGACTCACGCGCAAGGCGCGCGCGGCGGCATGATCTACCTCGACAACCAGGCGACCACGCCGTGCGACCCTCGCGTCGTGCAGGCGATGCTGCCCTATTTTTCGGAGTGGTTCGGCAACCCGCACAGCGCCGAGCACGCGATGGGCCGGCGCTCGGCCGATGCGGTGGAGCAGGCGCGGGCGGAGGTGGCCGCCCTGATAGGAGCCGAGCCGCGCGAGATCGTCTTCACGTCGGGCGCCACCGAAGTCGAACAATTTGGCCATCAAGGGCGCCGCCCGCCATGCCGGCCCGGGCGGGCGGGGGCGCGTGATAACCCTGGCCACCGAGCATAAATGCGTGCTGGAGAGCGTGCGCGACCTGGGCGACGAGGGCTTCGAGCCGGTGATCCTGCCGGTGGAGAGAAACGGCCTGGTAGACCTGGAACGGCTGGCCGACGCGCTGCGCACGCCGACGCTGCTGGTCAGCGTCATGGCGGTCAACAACGAGACTGGCATTCTCCAGGACCTGTCCGCCATCGCCGCGCTTGCGCGGGGCGCCGGGGCGCTGGTGCATTCCGACCTGGCGCAGGCAGCCGGGCGTATCCCGATCGATGCGGACGGCATGGGCCTGCATCTGGCCTCGCTGAGCGGCCACAAGATCTATGGTCCGAGAGGGATTGGCGCGCTGTATGTCCGGCGGCGCCCACGCGTGCGGCTGAAACCGCTGTTTTCGGGCGGTGGCCAGGAGCGCGGGTTTCGCTCCGGCAGCGTGCCCGCGCCGCTGGCGGTGGGGTTCGGCGTGGCCGCACGGCTGGCCGCCCAGGAGATGAAGGCCGACACGGACCGCATCGCCGCCTTGCGCGACCGGTTCTTTCACGCGCTGGCGGAGGCCATACCTGGCGTGCGCCAGAACAATGCGCAGGCGCCGCACATCGCCGGTAACCTCAGCCTGCGCTTCCCCGGCCGGCGCGCGACGGACATTTTGGCGGCTTGCCCTACCCTGTGCTTGTCCACCGGGTCGGCCTGCACCTCGGCCGACCTGACGCCCAGCCACGTGCTGACCGCGATGGACCTGACGCGCGCGGAAGCGGCCTCCAGCTTGCGCGTGGGTATTGGACGTTTTACCTCCGCCGCCGATATCGATACGGCCGCCGCGCTGTTGAGCGAGGCGTGCCGCCACGTGCCCCATTTGATCGAGGCCTAGCAGCGCCATGCCCAAGATGACTTTTGTCGAACGCGACGGCGCCGCCCGCGAGGTCGACGCGCCTCTCGGCCTGTCGGTGCTGGAGATCGCGCATAAACATGGGGTGGATGTCGAGGGCGCCTGCGAAGGGTCGCTGGCCTGCTCCACCTGTCATGTGGTGGTGGACCCGGCCTGGTATGGCCGGCTGGCGAAGGCGACCGAGGACGAGGAGGACATGCTCGACCTGGCGTTCGGGCTGCAGGCGACCAGCCGGCTGGGCTGCCAGATCGTGATGACGCCCGAGCTGGACGGGCTGACGGTGAAGTTGCCGGCCGGCACACGCAACCAGCAGGGCTGATGTTGCTCCAGGTGTCGCCGCCCGACCTCTCACCCAGGCTGGTCACGTCCTTTCTGGAGGATACCGTCCGCGACTACCCGGCCAGCCGCGCCATCGATTTTCTGGGGCGCGGCTGGACTTACGCCCAGTTGGGCCGCGCGGTGGAGCGCGCAGCCGCCGGGCTGCAATCCATTGGCGTGGTGCCTGGCACCCGCGTGGGCTTGTGTCTGCCGAACACGCCCTACTCGGTCATCTACTTTTTTGCGGTGCTCCGTTGCGGCGCCATCGTCGTCAATTTCAATCCGCTCTATGTCGAGCGCGAGCTGGCGCACCAGATCACCGATTCCGGGACCGAGGTGATGGTCACGATTGACCTTGCCGCGATCTATCCGAAGGTGGCGGCGGTGGCTGGTCGCACCGGGCTGCGCAAGATCGTCGTGTGTTCGATGGCGGGCGCCTTGCCGCCCGGCAAGGGCGTGCTGTTCCGCATGACGCGGCGTGCCGATCTGGCGCGGCTGCCCGCCGACGGTGTCACCGTCCGCGCGGCGATCCTCGAGCGCCGTGCCGGCGTGCGGCGCGCGGAAAGGATCGATCCGTCGCAGGTGGCGGTGCTGCAATATACCGGGGGCACGACCGGGGTGCCGAAAGCGGCCGAGCTGACGCATGCAAATCTTTCGGCCAATGCGCGCCAGGTGTCGCATGCGATGGGCAACCGGCCGCATGGGCAGGATCGCGTGCTGGGCGTGCTGCCGCTGTTCCATGTCTTTGCGCTGACGTCTGTCATGATCGTGGGCGTGCAGACCGCGTCCGAGATGGTGTTGCTGCCGCGCTTCGAACTGGCCCAGTTGCTGGCTACCGTGGTCCGCCGCCGGCCGACCATGTTTCCCGCCGTGCCCACGATCTATTCCGCGCTGCTGGAAGCCGTGTCCCGTGGTGGCGTGGATCTGGGATGCCTGGACATGTGCATGTCGGGCGGGGCTTCCCTGCCGACCGAGATACGCGCGCGGTTCATGGCCGCGACCGGATGCTGGCTGATGGAGGGGTATGGGCTGTCCGAGACGTCACCCGTGGTCTCGTTCACCCCGCCGGGCGCGCCCTACAAGGAGGGATCGATCGGCCTGCCGGTTCCGGGCACCGTGATCGAGATAAGGTCGGTGGACGATGTGGCCCGCGTGCTGGGCCCGGGTGAGCGCGGCGAGATTTGCGTGCGCGGCCCCCAGGTGATGCGTGGCTACTGGGGCCGTCCGGACGAGACGGCGCAGGTGATGGTGGATGGCGCCCTACGGACCGGCGATGTCGGCTATGTGGACGAGGATGGCTATGTGTTCCTGGTCGACCGGATCAAGGATGTCATCATCGCCGGCGGCTACAACGTGTATCCGCGCGTGCTGGAGGAGGCGCTGTACCAGCACGCGTCCGTGCGCGAGGCGGTGGTGATTGGGGTACCGGACGCCTACCGCGGCCAGGCGCCGAAGGCGTTCGTGACCCTGAAAGAGGGGCGCAGCGCGACGCCGGAGGAACTACGGACGTTCCTGGGCGGGTTCGTGTCCAAGATCGAGCTGCCGCGGGAGATCGAGATCCGCGATGAGCTGCCGAAGACGGCGATCGGCAAGCTGTCGAAGAAAGAGCTGGTGGCCGAGGAGCACGCCCGCGCGCAGGCTTCTTCCGTCCTGGCAACGCGGGAGAAATCCTCATGCACGTGACGGCTGCGGGGCATTGAGGCCCGCGGGCCGGTTCGACTACGTATGGAGATCAGCCTCGTAGGCGCGCGCGATCGCCTCGAACAGAAGGCGCTCATCCGGGCCGAAGCGGTCGCGTTCCGGGCTGTCGATATCGAGCACGCCGGCGATCCTGCCCGCCTCATGAACGGGCACCACGATCTCGGATTCCGAGGCGCTGTCGCAGGCGATGTGGCCTTCGAATTCATGAACATTGGGAACGACAACGGTCTCCCCGCGCAGGGCGGCGGTGCCGCACACCCCCTCGCCCAGCCTGATGCGGGTGCAGGCGGGCAGGCCCTGGAAAGGGCCCACCACCAGGGTTCCGCCGCGCAGGAAGTAGAAGCCGGCCCAGTTCAGGCGGGGCACGCGGGCCATGATCAAGGCCGACGTATTGGCCGCACGGGCGACCGTATCCGTCTCGCCGGCGAGGAGGGCGGCCAGCTCGGCCAGGATATCTTCGTAGTCGGTTCGCATGGGGGCCGCATAGCACCTTCCCGATGGTCCTCGGAACAACGCTCGGCAAGCTGCGTTGTGCGCGACACCTGGAACAAAGGAGAAAACGATGGCCAAGTCAGCCGCTGCGGGTCAGACCGATCCGCGCACCCATCGCATGCATCGTACCCGCAATAATCTGTCGTCCAACGCCAAGGCGACCTCGATCGATCTGCTGAATGCGCGACTCTCGGACGGTATCGACCTCGCTTTGGCCACCAAGCAGGCGCACTGGAACCTGAAGGGGCCGCAATTTATCGGCATCCACCTGATGCTGGACGGGTTTCGGGAAGAGCAGGACGAGTGGAACGACTCGATGGCCGAGCGGTCGGTCCAGTTGGGCGGGACGGCGTTGGGCACGACCCAGACGGTGGGCCAGATGACCAAGCTGCCGCCCTATCCGACCGACACCTACGCGATCGCCGACCATTTGGCCGCGCTGATCGACCGGTATTCGCAATACGGCAATTCGCTGCATGAGAGCATCGACCAGGCGGACGAGGCGGGGGACGCGGACACCGCCGACCTGTTCACCGAGGTATCGCGCGGCATCGACAAGCAGCTGTGGTTCCTGGAAGCGCATGTGCAGGAGCCGACCGGCCAGCTGCGCGACGGCGACGGCAAGTAGGCGGTCGTCGGTCGTCAGTCGTCGGAGGATCGGGTATAGCCGGGCTCCTATTCTGAACCGAGTTCTGATGACCGACGACCGACGACCGACGACCGCGTCCGACTTGTTTGGGAGCAGCCAGCAGGCCAGGAGCGGCCAGGACTATACCGCCCAGGACATCGAGGTGCTGGAGGGGCTAGAGCCGGTGCGGCGCCGGCCCGGCATGTATGTGGGCGGCACGGACGAGGCCGCCCTGCACCATCTGGCGTCCGAGATCATCGACAACGCGATGGACGAGGCGGTGGCGGGGCACGCGAGTTTCATCGACGTGTCGCTGGCATCGGGCAACACTCTGACGGTGCGCGATAACGGGCGCGGCATTCCCACCGATCCGCACCCGAAATTTCCGAAGAAAAGCGCGCTCGAGGTGATCCTGACGACGCTGCACTCCGGCGGCAAGTTCGGCGGCAAGGTGTACGACACGTCGGGCGGGTTGCACGGGGTTGGCAGTTCGGTGGTCAACGCGTTGTCGGAGTCGCTGGAGGTGGAGGTGGCGCGCGACCGGGTGCTGTATCGGCAATCCTATGCGCGCGGCGTGCCGACGACGAAGCTGGTCAATGCTGGGGCGGTGCAGAACCGGCGCGGCACGATGTTCCGCTTCAGGCCGGACCGGCAGATTTTCGGCGATCTGAGTTTTTCGCCAGCGCGGCTCTACAAACTTTGCCGTTCCAAGGCCTACCTGTTCCGTGGCGTGGAAATTCGCTGGTCGTGCGATGCCAAGCTGATCGGGCCGCGCGACGAGACGCCGGCCGAGGCGGTGCTGCATTTTCCGGGCGGGCTGCGCGACAGCCTTGAGGCCGATATTGCCGGAGAGGCGCAGGCGCTGGGAAAGATTTGGGCGGGCGAGGCCAATCTGCCTGACGCGCCCGATGGGCGTTCGTCTGGGCGGGTGGAGTGGGCGGTCACCTGGCTGGAGCAGGGCGACGGTTTCTTGAGTTCTTATACCAACACGGTGCCGACGCCGCAGGGCGGCACGCACGAGACCGGTTTTCGGAATGCGCTGCTGAAATCCCTGCGTGGCTGGGGCGAGCAGCGGGCGCAGAAACGGGCGCAGGCGGTGACCGCGGACGACGTGATGGGACAGCTCGCGGCAAAGCTGTCGGTGTTCTTGCGCGACCCGCAATTCCAGGGCCAGACGAAGGAGAAGCTTACGAATCCGGAGGCGATACGTCTGGTGGAGACGGCGTTGCGCGACCGGTTCGACCATTTTCTGGCGGGCGACCCGGCACAGGCTGATAATCTGCTGGCGTTCGTGATCGAGCGCGCCGAGGAGCGTCTTCGCCGGAAGGAACAGAAGGAGACGCCGCGCAAATCGGCGACGCGTCGATTGCGTCTGCCGGGGAAATTGACGGATTGCACCAAAGAAGGTGTGGCCGAGACGGAAATTTTTCTGGTCGAGGGCGATAGCGCCGGCGGCTCGGCCAAACAGGCGCGCAATCGCGAGACGCAGGCGATCTTGCCGCTGAAAGGCAAGATTTTGAACGTCGCCAGTGCCAGCACCGAGAAATTGCGGCAGAACCAGGAGCTGCGCGACCTGGTGGAGGCGCTGGGGTGCGGCATCGGTGACCGGTATGACGCGACGAAATTGCGGTATGGCCGCGTCATCATCTTAACGGACGCCGACGTGGACGGGGCGCATATCGCCTCGTTGCTGATGACGTTCTTTTATCGCGAGTTGCCGGCGCTGATACGCGATGGGCGGGTGTATCTTGCGCGGCCGCCGCTGTATCGGCTGACGCAGGGGGCCAAGTCTGTGTACGCGATGACAGACCAGGACCGGGACCGCAAGATGAAGGCGTTCAAGGCGGGCGCGAAAGTCGATATCAGCCGGTTCAAGGGGTTGGGCGAGATGCCGGCGGCGGCCCTGAAGGAGACAACCATGGATCCGGCTAAGCGCACGCTCCTCAAGGTGGTTATTCCGGCTGAGGATCGGGCGGAGACGGCCTCGCTGGTGGAATCGCTGATGGGCCGCAAGCCGGAGCTGCGTTTCGCGTTCATCCAGGAAAATGCTCGGACCGTTGAACAG
The DNA here is from genome assembly GCA_963850605.1 of uncultured Alphaproteobacteria bacterium. GTDB lineage: Bacteria > Pseudomonadota > Alphaproteobacteria > Acetobacterales > Acetobacteraceae > BOG-908. The sequence goes on from CAWKLX010000007.1 coordinate 335,953, forward strand.
CTGGATGTCTGAGGGGCAGGTGGCAGGGGTCAGTCTTCCGCCGGCAGAGTTGCTGCCTTCGACAGAGGGGGTGGATCCGCGGTATTTGGCATTGGACGAATGGCCCACCGGTGTCGCGTTGGAAGCGCTGTGGGAGGCGCAGATGTCGGCGGTGGCGGCGGTTCGCGACGCGTTGCCGGCGATCGCGGCGGCGGCCGAGGCGGCTGCGGGGCGGCTGCGCCGGGGCGGGCGGCTGATCTATTGCGGGGCCGGCACGTCGGGCCGGATCGGGGTGCAGGACGGGGCGGAATTGCCGCCGACTTTCGATTGGCCGGAGGACCGGCTGGGGTTGTTGATCGCCGGCGGGGCCGAGGCGCTGACGCGGGCGGTGGAGGGTGCCGAGGACCGGGCCGATCTGGCCCGCGCCGATATGGGCGCACAGGCTGTGGGGCCGGGCGACGTAGTGGTGGGGTTGGCGGCCAGCGGTGGCACGCCGTACGTGCTGGCTTGCATGGCGCTGGCCCGCGGGGCGGGGGCGCTGACGGTGGGGGTTGCCAATAGCGCGGGCGCCAGACTGCTGGAGGCGGCGGATCATCCGATCCTGGTGCGGACCGGGGCCGAGCCGGTGGCTGGATCGACGCGGCTGAAGGCGGGGACGGCGCAGAAGGTGGTGCTGAACCTGTTTTCGACGGCGGTGATGCTGCGCCTGGGCCGGGTTTTTCAGGGCCGCATGGTGGACATGGTGGCGCGCAACGACAAGCTGCGCGCGCGCGCGGTGCGGATGGTGCGGGAGTTGGCCGGATGCGACGATTTGGCCGCCCGGGACGCGCTGGCGCAGGCGGGCGGGCGGACGAAGCTGGCCGTGCTGCTGCTGCGGGGGATTTCGTTGGCGGAGGCGGAGGCGTTGTTGGCGCGGCACGACGGGCATCTGGGCGCCGCGTTGACGGGGGCGTAGGGCTACTCCTCCGGTTCGGTGGTGAACATCAGGGGGTGGCCTTCCTTGCGGGCCAGGTCCACGGCGTTGGTGGCCTTGGTTTCGGCGATTTCGCGGGTGTAGACGCCGACGACGCAGGCGCCCTTCTGATGTGCGGTGCTCATGACCTGACGCGCCCGTTCCTCGCCCATGCCGAATTCGGCGCGCAGCACGCGGACGACGAAGCCGCGCGGGGTGAAGTCGTCGTTGATGAGGATGACCTTGTGCAGCTTGGGCCGCTCGACCTTGAGCTCGGTCTGGCCGCGGGCGATGGTGTCGGTATCTGGCATGTCTGCGGCTATATGCGCCTTGATGGTGGGGTCGTCATCCTGGCTTAGACTTTGGTTGGTTTTAACCGACCAGATTGGCGAGGGGGGCTTCTTTTTTGAAAGAGCAGCAAAAAGCTGTGTGAGGGCTGCCGCGGGTCGGGTGGCCGGCGGGGGTGGCCGACCACCCGGGGCGGTCAGTGCGGTACGAACAGCAATCCGTGCGGTGCGCTGAGGCCGGAGACGACTGGGACGACAGCGCCGCTATCGAGGAACGTCTCGCCCACGAAGGCCGGCACGGCCGGGTTGGTGCCGGAGGCCGGAACGCCGGTGGAAGCGGAGTAGGGTTTGCCCAGGCGGAAACGCTGGCTGGTGACCTTGTAGATCGTATTGGCCGGGGTGTCCGCGATGTACAGGGCGCCGCGCGTGCTGGTGGCGAAGGCGGTGTCGTCCACCTGCACGCCGCCGACCAGCGGGATCTGCGAAATGTAGGGACCCGGCTTGCCATTGAGGCGCACCAGGATCAGCTGCGCATCGCCTTGATCGGTCATCAGCAGGTTGCCGTCAGGCGTGACCGTCAGCGAGTTGGGGTCGGTCAGGTTCAACACGCTGGCCTGGTGCGTGACGACGTTGACGGCGGGGGAATTGCCGCTGAGCACCGTCTCGGGCACGTAGCCGTTGCCGACGCGGGTCAGGGCCACGATGGCCGGGCGGGTGTTGACGCCCTTGGCATTCAGCTTGGGGTTGCTTGCGCTGACGTAGATGCGGCCGTTGATGAATGCCTCGTCATCGTAGCCGCCGCCATTGACGGGTTTGAGGTCAACGGGCGCCGAGGCGGAGCCGGATTTGGGATCGATGTAGACGACATTCGGAATGGCGTCCTCGTTCTGGACCGCCCAGATCTTGTGCATCCGCGGGTCGAACCGCAGGCCGTCATTGTGGCCGGTGAGCACAAGGTTGAGTGCGACACTGCCATCCTGGTTATATGCGATGATGTTGCTTGTGCCGTGGGAGCCATCCGGGGCCGCGGTGTTGCCGTAGCCGACCCAGATGTGCCCATCGACGCTGATGATGCTGTCGGGATTGCTGACGCCGGCCGGCGCCTGGCCGAACGGGGCGACATGGAAGCCTGGCAATGCGGTGACTTGCGCGGCTGCCTGGCCGGCACCGAACATAGCGGCGCCGAGCAACGCGGCCCGCAGCTTATGTGCGTGGGACATACAACACTCCTTGTGTGTGTTCGGGTCAGATAGCTGAGCGTGCACGCGCGTTGCGTGAATGTGCCGAGACAGCGGGAGTGTGATCGACGGTAGCAGGGCATATTGGACACGGACTCTTGTTCGCGATGTTGCTTTGCTGAGCGGGCGGGCGTTCGCACCGGCCACGCTGCCGCTTGCGTAATAAAGCCGGCGCATGTGGAGCTGAAATGCCCCATTGGTTCTATACGTCCATGCTGTTTTCATGGATATCTCACGCACGAATTGGACGCCCGCTACGCTCGCTGACAATTTGACCGATACAACCCGAGCAGGTGTGCTCGCTCATGCTACTTGAACTCGGATGTCTTCCAGCATGCCGTAGATCGCGTTGCAGAACTCGGGGTCGATCGGTTCCAACTCTCGGGCGCACATAAGCCGAATACCGTCTGTGAGGGTCTCGTAGAATTTCCCATCTGGTTTGACGCCGCTTGCGATGGTGGCGTCGATGCGTGCCATTTCGCCCGACGCATAGGTGTAGAACGGGCTTTGAGGGTGATCGTGCGCGCGCTCTGCGATAATGAGTTGGGCGGCTTCAAACGCGTTGTGCGTCGTGCTACGCCTCACAGCCAGCTCAGGATGATGAAGGCGTTGTCCGTCCTTGGATCGTAGTAGGAGGTGATCCGGCCCCACGGATATTCGTAAACCGTCTTGGCTATGTCGGTATGGTTTGGCGACCCGAGTTCGGCGGCGAGGAATTTGTCGTGCTCGCGCCGTTTTTCGGGCGCGGGCATCTCGTCTGGTGGCGAGGTAAAGCCGAACTCCGTTTTGGTGAGCCGGTCATGGTCGAAGCCGAGCGCGAAATAAATACGCCTCGTGCCTACGATGAACGGCTCGATCGAGCGCCAGACGAAGCCGGTCCGGTCCGGCGTGGCGCGTACAAAACTTATGCCCGTGCCTGTCACTTCACTCAGCGACATGCCAGACTCGAGTGTGACACCGTTCGGCAGCACGAGTAGACCTTGGCTGGTGTCAAAGATTCCTGGCATGGCCACCCTATTTGAACGGGGTCGTGTTCAGGGGTGTCAGCCCCGTTTTGTAATCCGGTATGTAGTATTGGTTGGCGCCGCCCGACCCGTTTCCGGGATTGGCGAGCGCTTGGCTGCTTGCGGCCGGTAGATTGTCGGTGTTCACCTGGTAAGCGGTGACACCGCTCCGGTACGGTGGATAGTCGGCGTTGGTGCCGGGCGCGATCTGGAGCTTGTCGTAGTAGCCTTGCGCCGTGCCGTCCGTTGAGGCCAGCCCGTCCGCCGTCGTGTAGAAGCTGCCCTGGCCGGGTGTTGCCCCGTATACGACCGTGCCTTTCGGCAGCGTGGTGTTGGTCCAGTCGTCCACGCCAGGATACTTGTCGCCGTCACCCTGGAACGCGCGGGCCTGATCGGCCGGGGTTTGGCCAGCGGCGGCAATGTCACCCTCGCCCGCACCCGTCAGCCCCAGTCCCTCGCCGGCCGCTCCGCCCGCCAGACCGCCGCCGATGCCGCCGCCCAGTCCGCCGATCGCCTCGCCCCACGCCGCTCCGTGCACCGGGTCGATGGCGCCGCCGATCTTGCCTCCGAGGAATGCGCCGCCCGCGCCGCCGGCCAGGCCACCGCCGGCCTGCAACCCGAATACGCCCACGCCCGCCCAGCCGGCCGCGGCGAAAGCGGCCGCACCGCCGGCGCCCAGCGCGACCGCCGTGCCGCCAATGGCCATGCCGGTGGCGATGTCGACAGCCAATTTTGGGACTTCGCCGCTGACGTTGGCGTAGGTGCCGGTGCCGCCGCCGATGAAGACGTTGGTGGAGGCCGACGAGATGCGGGCGTCGCAGACTGTTTCGTCGGTGAGGCGGGCGGCGGGGACGCCGTTGATGAACACGGTGGTGCTGCCGGTGGCGATCTGCTGGGGGCCGTCGTGGTTGTCGCAGATGGCGGTGTCGGCGAGCGTGCGGGCGGCGGGGCGGCTGTTGGTGGCGACGGTGGGGGAGCCGGTGAGGATGTCGCCGGCGGCGTTGGTGTAAGTGCGGCCGATGTTCATGCCGGCGAGCGCGCCGCCGCCGGTAGCAGCGACGGCGCCGCCGATCGCGGCTAGCACCAGCAGGTCGGCGCCGCCCGTGGCGGCCGTGAGCAAGGCGAGGCCGACGGCCAGGCCGATCTCGCCGCCGAGGGCGAAACCGAAGGCGGCGTCGGTGTGGGAGACGCTGTCGCCCAGGCGGGCGGCGGGCAGGCCGCTCACGGCTGTGCGGGGTTTGTGCCCCGGTGGCGGCACGGCGCATGCGTCACGCGGCGTTTTTCCAGGCGAAGGCGCTCAGCATGGCCAGGAACTGCTTGTCGCAGGCGGCAAACTCGGCTTCGGGAGCGGTGTGGGTGATGCTGATGACCCGGCCGCCTGGGCGCAGGGCGTAGATCTGGCGCTGCTGGATGCGGCCGGACTCGCCGCCGGCCCAGGCGAAGACGATCTCGATGCAGGCCACCCCGTCCAGCCGCGCATCCCGACGCAGTTTCAGGTTGAAGCCGGAAGCTCGGGCTTGCAGATCGGCGACCTGCCTCGTCACGAAGGCGTCCAGTGTTTCGCCGTCCGGCATCTGATTGGTGGCGACGAGCGTGTTTGGGGTGATCGGGCGGCCCTGGGCGGGTGGGGCAGAGTAGCCGATCATGGAGCGTTCGACCCAGTCGTCGGGCACCGGGAAGACGAAATCGCTGCCGTGGCAATCCTGCGCCACGGTCAGTCGGTACTCGGCTTCGGTGGGGTCGGCCGGGGCCTGGCCGGCGAACTGGCTGGGCGGTGGGGCTTCGGCGCCGCTGCCCGCGGCGCCTTGCAACTGCTCGGCTGCGGGGCCGGCACCGATGGCGCCGGCGGCCATGCCGCCCAGCCTGGCCAGCACGCCGGCGAGCGATGGCATGGACGGGATCAGCGGCAAGGGGGTGAATTGCGGCGGCGGCTGGGTCGTGCCTGGGGCGAGGCCCGGGGCGATGGCGATGCCCGCGCCGCCCGCGGCGGCGGCGGCGGCCCCTGCCCCGCTGGCGGCGTTGGCGGCCTGTGACATGGCGGGGTTGCCCAGGCCGGAGCCGGCCATGGCCGCGGCACTTCCGGACGCGCCGGGCGACTGGCCCATCATGGCCTGGGCGGCCGCCATGCTCTGGCCCGACATGCCGCCGCCGCCCGCGCCCAGCAGGCCGGCGAAGGCGGCGCCGGACATGCCGGCGGCGGGCGCTGCGGAACCGCCACCGCCCGCAGGCGAGAAGGACGAGCTGCCGAGGTTCATGGCGCGGCCGGCCGCCTGGGCGGTTTGCGAGAGTTTGCCGAGCGTGGGGGCGGCGTCCGTGATGGTGGCCGGAGTGAGAAGGCCCGATCCTTTGCCGGTCAGCGCGCCGGTCACGTAGTTCATCGGCGGGGTGCCGGTGTCGGTGATCCGGGCGAACGAAATATCCTTCATGCCCTGGCGGGCGGCCATGACGGGGGCGGGGACCATATTGCCGGGGAACGGCATTGCTACGGCCTCACGGGTTGAGGTCGATGCGTGGGGCGGTGTGGATCATGCCGCCGCTGCCCATCTCGATCTTTGCCGCGCCCCCGCCCGCCTCGGCCAGCACCGCCACGCCCTTCACATGCACGCCGTTGGCCGCGCACGACACGAAATTCGGGTCGCCGGCGCCCTGGCTGATGTCGGTCTGCACGGCCGAGTGCACGTGCACGCCGGTGGCGTTCAGGGTCATGACGTGGTCGGTGCCGAAATTGATGCGTATGCCGTCCTTGTCGAGATAGATCGAGCTTTCACCATGGCTGATCAGGATGCCCTGCTGCGTCTTCGAGATGACGCTGTCATGCACGGTGCTGAGCCATAGCGTCTCAGTCGATTGGGCGTGCACGTTGCCGACCGTGACCATGTGGTTGTGGCCGATCATCTGCGTCATGTCCTTCTGGGCGTGGAAGAACATTTCCTCCGAATTCGCCTTGTCCTCCATGGTGAATTCGTTGAAGCCGCCGCCGCCTGGGCTGCTGCTGGTGCGGAACGAGGTGCGCTCCTTCTCGTCCGGCAGCTTGATCGAGGGAATGGTGTTGGCGTTGGGCATGCAGCAGACGACGACGGGGTTGTCGGGGTCGCCTTCCATGAAGCAGACGCCGACCTCCATGCCGATGCGCGGGATGGTTTGCGCGCCGAAACCGCGGCCGGCCCAGGGTTGGGCGACGCGCATCCAGCATGAGCTCTGTTCGTTGTTCTGGCCTTTGCGGTCCCAGTGGAACTGCACCTTTATGCGGCCGTAGCGGTCGGTGTAGATTTCCTCCCCGGCAGGGCCGGTGACGACGGCGCTTTGCATGCCGGGAATGACGGGTTTTTCCGAGCGCTGCTCGGGCACGAAACCGACGTTGGACGGCAGGCAGGTGAAACTGTTCTGGTATTTCGGGGCGCCTTTTCCGACGGACTTCGAAACTTGGGTCGGTGGCGTGGTGGACGGCGGAGACGATGACGTATTGCGTGTTTTCGGCGGCAATGGGGTGCGCTTCGAATTGGAAGCGGCCACCGGGCGAGATGGTGCGGGCGAGGCCGGCGGCAGACGCCACGTCCTGGCCTTTTTCATGCGCCGCCATGAGGCGGGAACTGATGCCCTCGCCGCGGTCGCGCTGCGTGTAGCGGCCGGGGAAATCGAAGATTTCGAACTGGCTGGCTTGTGGAATTGGTGAGAGGCCGGTGGTGCTGGTGACCAGCGAGTTGGCCGGGTTCTGGAAGTCGTAGTCGGTGGTGGTGGCCTTCCCGGATCGGAATGTCTGGTGGTGCATCCAGCTGGTGACGCTGTTGTGGAAAATGCCGGAGGGGCTGTAGGGGAGCGTGCCGTCCGGCACGTCGCGATAGGCGTGGGCGCCGTCACACAGCATCAGGATATGGCGGCCCTGCTGATGCTGGAAATAGTAGAAGATGCCTTCTTCCTCGAACAGGCGGGAGACGAAATTGAAATCCGATTCGCGGTACTGCACACAGTAGAGGCGCGGCTTGTACTCCTGCGCCAGGCCGCTCAGATCGAAATCCTTGAAGCCGAGTTCCGTGAAGATCTGGGTGGCGATTTGCGGGACGGTGTTGTTCTGGAACACGCGGCTGTCCTGGCGGTGCTGCAGGAACCATAGCCAGGGGACGACGGAGAGGGTGAAGGAGCGCTGGCCGCGGCTCATGGCCTCGCCGCCGGAGAAATTGGCGACCAGGGCGTTGAAATTGCGCCAGCCGCCGCCGTCCAGCTTGAGCTGCCAGTCCACGGCTTTGGTGATGAGCTGTGCCGGGTTGATCGTGTCGGTCATGGCACGGACGCGCAACGAAAAGCTGAACAGCGAGGAGAGGGATTCCGAGCCGTCCATGGCTTCCAGCAGGAAGGCATTCTCGCCGAGCGGGGTCTGGATGGCCAGTTGGCGCTCAGTTTGGGTATAGGCCGGCGAGCCGTCCATCAGGCACTTCCACGCATCACTGCCCGGGCGACCGGACGACCAGCCAGGCGCGGCTGGCCGGCAATCGGCTTGGTGTGCACTGACGGGGCCTTCGCAGGCAAGGCAATTGTGCCGCCTCCCCCATCATGCCATCGCCGCCATGCCGATCTGCACCACCAGCGCCACCCTGCGCGGGCCGTCCTGCCCGTCGCCGGCGGTGGCCCCTGCCAGCGCCTCACCGACCCGGGTCAGCAGGTCGCCGGCCACGGGAAGGATGATGCTGGAGGCGGGGGCGCGGCGGTGGCCGTTGGCCGCGAGGCCAAGGCTGCGGTTTGGATTTTGGCGCTGCTGCCGGGCAAGCCAGCCGCGCTGCATCTGCCTGGCCTGTTGCATGTTCGCCCGCGCACCCTCCTGGCTTCTGACGACGCCTAATCCGCAGGCGGCAGCACCGCCCGCCAGGTCGCCGGACATGGGCGCGAACAGGACGCCTGTCCCGAGATAGGCGGCATCGGCTGCCTCGTTGATGTCCCTCACATCGTAGATCTCGGTGGCGATCATCACGTCCTCGATCCCGCCGGCGGCGGCCTGCGCGAGTGTGACCACGCCGATGAGCTGGCCGTGCGTCTGCGCCCCCGCGGTGGCGCCGCCGGCCGTTTGGAGGAAGAGGCGGATGCGATCCTCACCGGTGGCGATGCGGAGTGTGCGCACGGACTGGTCGTGGCCGTCGGCGCCGGTCGCCAGCTCGATACCGCCGCCGTAACGACCGTGCAGCACCTGCTGGAAGGCGCCATCGATGCCGTCCAGCAGCGCTGCCGTCAAATCGCCTGTATCGGTCGCAACAATCGTGAAGTCTCCATTCTTGTTCGTTTCGGCGAGGATAGTCCGGGCCGAGATGAAACAGCCGACATCAATGGCCAGCGCCATGAATGCGCTGCAGGTGGGCCAGGCCGAACGGATACGTCACCAGGCTGACGTCACCCGTCCCGGGATTGCGCGCGATGATCACGGCCGGACACGCGGCGACCGGCTTGCCGTCGTCCGTGCAGCTATCCAGGCTGATCTGGGTCATTTCGAGCAAAGCATCCGCATCGGCGACGGACACGGTGTTGCGTATGCTGGCGGGCACGGACAGGGTGCCGGCCAGCGAACCCATGGTGCGGTGCCAGGCGATCGGATGTCCGCCGTAGACCGACCATAGCGCCACGTGATCGCGCGAGAACGTGACATGCCGCCCAACGAGGTCGTGTGCTGTGGCCACTTCCAGGAGCGCAGGGTCGCTGCCTTCGACACGCGAGATGACCCAGCGGCCGAGCAACGGCTGCTGGATCTCGTCCGCGGTTTCCGAGGCCCGCAGCTTCGACGGAAGGATTGCGGCTGAGGCAAGCAGCAACAGCCATATGGCCGGCCGCATGCCTACTTCGCAGTCCAGGTCAGTGTGACACCCAGGAGCCGTCCCTGGAACGCCTGTGCGACGGACCCGCTTTGAAATCCATGCTCCACGGAGCCGCTGATTTCACCGCTGCCGATCCCGTAGTTCACGCCGCCCTTTCCACCCACCGTCACCTTGTTGGTCGGGCTGTTCGATGTATCGGTTTCGGCCGCCCTGACCGGTGACACCTGAAAGAGCACCCTGGGTGCCGTCAGACGGCCGAAGCGGGCAGATTGCATCAGAAGGCTGGGACTTTCCGGATTGCTGCTGGCTCCGGCTGCCGACTTCGTGCCGACAACCGTCAGCGCGCCGCCACGCATGTCCACCATGACCTTGGGAAAGATGATCGCGCCCTGCTCGTTGACGGTTTTCAGGTCGCCGACCCGCGTTTTCTTCCAATCGTAGATGATCGCGCCGTCGTAATCGGACAGGCCGATATCCCAAAGATAGTTGCCGAGGACACCCCAATCGGTGCCGTCATCCACCCACACCTGAAGGTTGACCGGTCGCAAATGTCCGCGGATGGCTGGATCTTTGGTCAGAGCGGTATCGCTCATCGTGCACTCCCATCAGTCGCCGGAATATGCCTTGGCGCGGGGCCAGGTGTCTGAAATGTGTCGGGATGCAAAGCGACGCGGTGGCATCACGCGGTTCGCGCGCGTGATGCCACCGTCCGGATCGGAGCTTAGGTGGACTGGGCAGACGCCTGGTTGTAGCTGGCGCGCGACACTGTCGGGCTGCCGGTGGCGTCTTCCTTGGTGTAGTTCACGTTTTTTTGCGTGAAGTTCAGGGTCAGCGTCTCCGTCGGGCGATCGCCGCTCGATCCGGCGGTGAAGCCTGAGATGATCGTGTTCTGCAGGATATATTGGCAATAGACCTTGCCCGGGTTGCCGGTGTTGACCAGGTCGATGGTTGCCGTCATCGGCTGCTTGCCGGAGGTGGCGGCCTGATACAGGGCCGCGTGCGAGCTGTCGCTGATCTTGGTCAGTGTCACCTCGGAAAGGTTCGGCTCCGACGCTTCGCGGTTGGCCGACGCACCCACCGTGGTGCTGACATTTCGGTTGACGGACCAGTGCATCGACGTGATGTCCATCCAGCCCTGGTGGTCTGTCTGGGTGGCGTCGCCGGTGATGGGCTGTTCGCCGCCGGTAAGCTGCAAGTAGATCGGCATATTAAGAAATCCTTTCTGGCTCGTGACGCCTCGATGGCGCCGTCAGGTCGGGCGGCCGCTGCGCATACGTCGCGCCGCGATCGCCATGCGTGCGGGGCTGGCGCTAGTCGCTTGCCTCCACGGTCTCTACGGGTGCCCCGGGCGAAGGTTCCGGGGTGGTGGCCGGGACGGATTGTGTCAAAACAAAACGCCCGTCTTCACCGAGCGACACGCGCAGCAGGCTGGTGCGCACCCCGCCGCCAAGCCGCTCGAGGAAATGGCGCGAGAGCAGCGGCAGCAGCTCCCGCGAAATCATTTGTTCTACGGCGCGCGCGCCGATTTCCGTGCCGCGGGCGCGGGCCGCGACATCGGCCACCAGCGCCGGGTCGAAGGTCAGCTGCGCGCCGTATGTCTCTTCGGCGCGTGCGCGCACGCGGTCAAGCTGCATGCGCACGACTTTCGCGAAAGTGTCATCGGACAGCGGAAGATACGGCACGACAACGACGCGGCCCAGGAACGCCGGTTTGAACACTTTCAAAAGTTCCGGCCGCAAAACCGTCTCGAGGCCGGCCGCGTCGGGCATTGTCTCCGGATCGGCGGCAAGCGAGGCGATGAGGTCGGATCCGACATTGGCGGTGAGCAGGATGGTGGTATGGCGGAAATCGATGTCGCGCCCTTCTCCGTCGCGCAGGATTCCGCGGTCGAACACGTTGTAGAAAATGTCCTGAACGCCGGGATGGGCTTTTTCGACTTCGTCGAGCAGCAGCACGCCGTGCGGGCGGCGCCGTACGGCTTCGGTCAGCACGCCGCCTTCGCCGTAGCCGACATAGCCGGGCGGGGAGCCGACCAGCATGCTGACCTTGTGCTCCTCCTTGAACTCCGAGAGGTTGACGGTCGACAGGCTTTGCGGGCCGCCGTAGAGCTGTTCGGCGAGTGCGACGGCGGTTTCCGTCTTGCCGACCCCGCTGGTGCCGACGAGCAGGAACACGCCGACCGGCTTGCGCGGGTCCGCCAGGCCGGCGCGCGAGATCTGCACGGCGTCGGCGATCATGCGCAGCGCGTGGTCCTGGCCGATGACGCGCTGGCGCAGGGCTGCTTCCAGCGAGAGCACGCTGTCGATGTCGCTGGCCAGCATGCGGCCGACGGGGATGCCGGTCCAGCGGGTGACGATTCCGGCGACCGCGTCACGATCGACGCAGCGCGGCACCATCGGCTGTTCGCCTTGCAGGGCCGCCAGCTTATTCCGCAGATCGGCCGTATCGGTGCCGGCCGCCTCCGACGCCTCAATCTCGGCAACCAGCGCGCATTCGGCCTGCCATTGAGCACGCAGCGCGTCGGCCTCGGCGCGGGTGCGCGTGATGTCCGCCTCGACAGTGGCGATGCGGTCGCCGAGCCTTTCGCGGGTGACGGAGGCGAGTTCGGCGTTCAAACGCTCGAGCCGCCGCTCCGCATCCTCCAGTGCCGCCGGTGATGTCGTGCGCGCGATGGCTACCGAGGCGCAAGCCGTGTCCAGCAGGCTCACGCATTTGTCGGGCAGTTGGCGGGCCGGAATGTAGCGGGCCGACAGGCGGACCGCGCCATCCAGCGCTTCCTCCAGGATCGTCACGCCGTGGTGTTTTTCGAGCGCTGGGACGAGGCCGCGCATCATCGCCACCGCGATGTCGTGCTCCGGCTCGTCCACCTTCACGGTCTGGAAACGGCGGGTCAGGGCCGCGTCGCGCTCGAAGTATTTTTTGTATTCGGCCCAGGTGGTGGCCGCGATGGTGCGCAGCTCGCCGCGCGCCAGTTCCGGCTTGATAAGGTTGGCGGCATCGCCCTGGCCGGCGGCACCGCCGGCGCCGATCAGCGTGTGGGCTTCGTCGATGAACAGGATGATCGGCACGGAGGAGGCTTTGACGTCGGCGATCACGCCTTTCAGCCGCGTTTCGAATTCGCCGCGGGCGCTGGCGCCGGCCTGCAGCAGGCCGAGGTCGAGGGTGCGGACCGAAACGCCGCGCAGGGCGGGTGGCACGTCGCCGGCGGCAACCCGCATGGCGAAGCCCTCGACAATGGCGGTCTTGCCGACGCCGGCCTCGCCGACCAGGATGGGGTTGTTCTGCCGGCGGCGCGACAGGATGTCGATCACCTGGCGTATCTCGCTGTCGCGCCCCACGATCGCGTCGATCTTTTGTGCGCGTGCCTGGGCGGTCAGGTCGATGGTGTATTTTTCGAGCGACGCGCCAGCCTGGGCCCGGCCGGCGGCCAGCCCGCCAGCCGCCTCGTCCAGGGCCGGGCCGGGGCGGCGGGCGCCATCGGGCGAGGACCAGCCAGCGGCGGCCGCGTCCAGGCGTTGCGTGTCGATACGGGCGAGCAGCGGGGAGAGATCGTGGGCCACCGCGCGCAGGGTGGATTCGCCGAACAAGGCCGCCAGCAGATCCAGCTCGCCGATGGCGGACCGGCCGCCCTGCAAGGAGGCGACCAGCCAGGCCTCGCGCAACCAGGTGATCAGCACCGGCTCTAGCGCGGGCGCGCCCGCAGCACCCCTGGGAAGCCGGTCCAGCACCTGGGTCAGGTCTGCCGTCAGCCGGCCGAGCTCCACCTGCTGGCCGAGTTCGGCGGCCAGCGGCCCCGGCTGTTCCAAGAGACGTCGCAGCCAATGGGCCACGCCGATGGAGGCGTGCGTGTTGGCCAGTGCCAAGCCCGCCGCGCCCTCGAGCGCTGCGCGAGGCGATGGCTCGAGCGAGCCAACAAGTGTCCGCAGATCGATTGTCACGCCAAGACCCCCTGAACCCGACGGCCGCCTGGCGCGTCGCATGGCTGTCGCGCAAGCCGATGCATTCCGACACCAAACAGAAAACCCGCCTGCTGTATCCACGTTTCACGCATAGGTGAACCGATCTAGCTCTCGCACCCGCCACGCACGAAGGCGTGATGATGCGGCGGGGCAAGCGCCGGCTCGTTGTGATAACGTAAGCGTTCAGTGCGGCACGGGAGGGCCACGGCGGGCATGGTTCTTGACGTTGACGCATTGCTGCGGCCGATCGACGGCGAGCATCCCGCCGGCCCCGACCTGCGCCAGGCGAATGGCGGGATGTACTACCGCATCAAGGATGCCCGCTCGACGGCGCGCATCGCCGAACGCCAGGCCGACGCGGAAGCCGAGCGTGGCTCGCTGGTGCCGGAATGGCGGACCATCCTGGATTTGTCGCAAGAGGTGCTGGGCACGCAGAGCAAGGATTTGGAGGTTGCGTGCTGGATGACCGAGGCGGCGTTGCGCATCCACGGTTTCGCCGGGCTGCGCGACTGTTTCGCTGTCCTGGACGGGCTGGTGGAGCGGTTTTGGGAACTCTGCACTCGATTGACGCCGAGGATGTTTCGGCCAAGGTGGCGCCACTGACCGGTCTGAACGGCTCGGGCGCGGACGGCGCGCTGATCCAGCCGCTGCGCCTGGCGCCGCTGACCGCGTCGGCGACGGGCGAGCCGGGCGGGCTATGGCACTATATGGTGCAGCGCAGGCGGGGCCCGGCCAGCCCGGAGGCAGTGCTGCTGGGGGAGGCCGCGCGGTCCACCAGTGCCGAGATGTTCCGGTCGATCTATCGCGATATCGCCGCCAGCCTGGCCAGCTTCGCCGCCCTCACCACCCGGCTCGACGCGCTCTGCGGCGACGAAACCCCGCCCTCATCGACGATACGCAACACGCTGATCGAGGCGCAGGACGCGTTGCGGGATTTCTCGGGCGTGGATTTCTCGCAGGTCGACACCCAGCCGGTGGCCCAGGCCGAGGCCGAGGCGCCGGTGGTGGCGACGGCGGCACCGGGCGGCGGACGGCGCTCCGCGGCATGCCGCTCCCGCCCCGCTGCATACGCGCGAGGACGCGTTGCGGGAGCTGGCGCGGATCGCAACGTTTTTTCGTGAGCACGAACCGAACTCTCCGACCGCCTACACGCTGCACACCTTGATACGTCGTGCGCGCCTGCCGCTGACCGAGTTGCTCGCCGAGCTCATCCCGGACGAGGCGGTGCGCCGGACCTACCTGACCGTGGCCGGCATCGGTGCGGACAGTCTGGAGAAGTAGGCGCGACTGATACCATCCTTGGCGGCCCTCGGCGCCGCCCACATCACCCGGAGAGTTGTCACATGGCGAGCATTCACGAGAAGCTGGAACGGGTTCGGCGCCCCCGGGTGCACATCAAGTATGAGGTGGAGACCGAAGGCGCGCAGGTCGAGAAGGAGCTGCCGTTCGTGGTGGGCGTGCTTGGGGATTTCTCCGGCCAGCCGACCGAGCCGCTGAAGCCGATGAAGGATCGCAAGTTCGTGCAGATCGACCGCGACAATTTCGACGACGTGCTGGCGCGCATGACGCCTGGCCTTCGCTTCAGGGCGGAGAACACGCTGAAGGATGACGGCAGCGATCTGGCCGTCGATCTCAAGTTTCGCAGCATGGACGATTTCGAGCCTGGCGCGGTGGCCCAGCAGATACCGGCGCTGCGCAACCTGCTCGAGAAGCGCAACCAGTTGCGCGACCTGCTGGCCAAGGCAGACCGGTCGGAGGAGCTCGAATCGTTGCTGGAGCGCATCCTGCAGAGCGACGACGAGCTGAAGCGGCTGGCCGGCGAGTTCGGCCATCGCACCGAGCCCGCGCCGGCCGCTGGAGAGCCGGCATGAGCGGCGCGCAGACCGAGGCGCGGGGTGCCGGCGGCGAGCTGACGCAAGGCCCTTCGCTGCTGGATCAGGTAATTTCGGTCACGAAGCAGACCGAACCGGATCGTGCGGAGCAATTGCTGCGGACGCTGACGGAGGAGGCGCTATCCGGGACGGTGACGTACAGCCGCAACCTGACAATCACGATCACCAAGGCGATCGCGCTGCTGGACGCCAAGATGTCCAGACAGTTGGCCGCCGTGATGCACGCGCCGGAATTCGTCAAGCTGGAGGGCACGTGGCGCGGCCTGAAATATCTGGTGATGAACAGCGAGACCAGCGCCAACCTGAAAATCCGCGTGCTGAACGTGAGCAAGAAGGAGCTTGGTCGTGACCTGGCGAAAGCGACCGAATTCGACCAGAGCCTAACGTTCAAGACGATCTACGAGAGCGAGTTCGGCACCCCGGGCGGCGAGCCCTATGGCGCGCTGATCGGCGATTACGAGTTTTCGCGCGGGCAAGAGGATATCGACCTGCTGCGCGGCATGGCCAGCGTCGCGGCCGCCGGCTTCTGCCCGTTCATCTCGGCAGCCAGCCCGCATCTGTTCGGCTTCAACGATTTTTCCGACCTCGCCAAGCCGCGTGACCTCGAAAAGATTTTCGAGACCATGGAGTATGCCAACTGGCGTGGTTTCAGGGACAGCGAGGATTCGCGCTTCGTCACCCTGGTGCTGCCGCGCGTGCTGTCCCGCCTGCCGTATGGGCGCGAGACCAAACCGATCGACGAGTTCGATTACGAGGAGGCGGCGGTCGGCGCCAATGGCAGCGTGGTGGCCCTGCCGCACGACCAGTATTGCTGGATGAACGCGGCCTATGTGATGGGCACGAAGCTGACCGACGCGTTCGCCAAGAATGGCTGGTGCACGGCGATCCGCGGGGCGGAGAATGGCGGCAAGGTGGAAGCGCTGCCGATGCACGTTTTCTCGAGCGACGATGGCGACGCGGACCTCAAATGCCCGACCGAGGTGGGCATCACCGACCGGCGTGACAATGAGCTGGCCAAGCTCGGCTTCCTGCCCCTCTGTCACTACAAGAACACGGATTATGCCGTGTTTTTCGGCGCGCAGACCACGCACAAGCCGAAAAAATACGATCGCCCGGAGGCGACCGACAACGCGGCGATTTCGGCGCGCCTGCCCTATCTGATGGCGACATCGCGTTTCGCGCATTATCTGAAGGTGATCGGGCGGGACAAGATCGGGTCGTTCATGGAAGCGACCGAGTGCGAGGCCTGGCTGAACCGCTGGATACAGAACTACGCGAACTCCAACCAGAATCCCGGCACGGCGATGAAGCTGCAATATCCGTTGCGCGAGGCAAAGGTCACGGTGCGCGAGGTCGCTGGGCGGCCGGGTTCCTACAACGCGGTGGCTTGGCTGCGTCCCTGGTTGCAGTTGGAGGAACTGACGACCTCGATGCGCTTGGTGGCCCGCATCCCCAAGGCGAGCTGACCGGCGCCGGATGGGCGGTTCCATCGACCTGGCCGTTGCTGAGGCGCCGCGGGTCAGCCACGACCCGGTCGCCTCCGCGGAGCTGCTGATTGCCGCCATCGACGGGGCCGTCGGGCGGCAACTCGATGCTGTCCTGCACGCACCGGCCTTCCAGGCGCTGGAGGCGAGCTGGCGCGGACTGGCGCTGTTGGCGCGTACGGCCGCGCAGTCGCGCCAGGTTCGGCTGCGCGTGCTGAACGCGTCGTGGGCCGAGGTCGCACGCGATCTCGACCAGGCTGGGGAGTTCGACCAGAGCACGCTGTTCCGGCTGGTGTATGGCGAGGAGATCGGCTCGCCGGGTGGCCTGCCTTTTGGGATAATGGTGGCGGACTTCACCGTTTCGCACCGCACCGGCGACGGGCGGGGGATTGACGACATCGCGGTGCTGCGCGGGCTGGCCGCGATCGCGGCTGCGGCTTTCTGCCCGATGGTGCTGGGGGCGGCACCTGCTCTTCTCGGTCTGGAAAGCTATGGCGATATCGGTGCGGGGCTGGAACTGGGCCGCGCGCTGGATGACGTGACGCATGCTCGCTGGCGTGCGCTGCGGGCGCAGGAGGATACGCGTTTTCTGGGATTGGTGCTGCCGCGCGTGCTGCTGCGGCAGGCCTGGCGTCCGTATGACCGTCGCAGGCTGGAGCCGTTCCGCTATGCCGAAGATATCGGAGCGAATGGCGAGGGTTTGCTGTGGGGCAACGCAGCGTTCATTCTTGCCGTCGCGGTGATCCGCCGCTTCGACGAGAGCGGGTGGTTCGCCGATCTGCGCGGGGCGCCGCAGGACCGGGTCTCCGGCGGTCTGGCGCCCGGGTTGCCGCCCTACTGTTTCGACACCGATGCGCATGGCCTGGCGTGCCAGCCGCCGCTGGAGGTGCGGGTGACGGGTGTTCAGGAGCAGACGCTGAGCGAACTGGGGCTGGTGGCGGTTTCGGCCGCGCCGTATGCGACGACGCTGCTGTTCAACACCAACGCGTCGCTGCATGCGCCGCCCGCCTATGACCGGATCGAGGCGACGTGGAACGCGCGCCTGTCATCCATGCTGCAATACATGCTCTGCGTTTCGCGGTTTGCGCATTATCTGCTGGTGATGATGCGCGACCGCGTTGGCGCCTATACGACCGCGTCCGAGGTGCAGCGCACGTTGAATGCGTGGCTGGCGAGCTACTGCCTGGGTTCGGACGGTGCCGCGGACGAGATGCGGGCGCGCTTTCCGCTGCGCGACGCGGGTGTGGAGGTGACCGATATCGCCGGGCGGCCGGGTGCGCTGGGGTGCACCATACGGCTGCAGCCGCATTTCCAGCTCGACAGCATCGCGACCAGTTTTCGGCTGGTGACCACCATGTCGTCCAGCCGCTAGGATGGCCGTGCCAGACAGCCAGATGTCCGCCACCGGCACCTTGCTCGACGAGGGCAGGCTGGACGATGCGGTGGCGATGCTGGGCGCACGTTTGCGCACGCATCCCGCCGACCATGCCGCGCGCACCTTGCTTGCCGAGCTGTTGTGCCTGTCCGGCGCGTTCGAGAGGGCGGACGCGCAACTGGCGATCGTGGCGCAACAGACGGTGGACCGCCCCGTGGCCATCGCGCGCCTGCGCCACCTGATACGTGCGGCGACCGCGCGGGAAGCCTGGTTCGCCGAGGGCGCGGTTCCGGCATTGATGGGAGAGCCCACGCCGCTGCAGCGGACGGCCATGGAGCTGGCGGTGGCCATGCGGACGGGGGATGCCGCGCGGACGGCGGCTTTGCTGGAGCAGGCCGAGGCGGCCCGCGCGAAACTGTCCGGCACGGCGGACGGCGTCGCGTTCGACGATTGGCGCGATGCGGACGACCGATCGGCCTGGTTTTTCGAGATACTCACCGGCGATGGCGGCTATTTATGGGCCGATCCGGCCAACATCGCGGGCCTTAGATTCTCGCCCGCCACACGGCCGGTCGATCTGCTGTGGCGCGAGGCGCGGATGAGCCTGCACGATGGTCGTGTGGCCGATATCGTGGTCCCGGCGCAGTATGCCGCGCGGCCGGAGACCACCCAAGCGCATCGTCTGGGCCGCGAAACGGATTGGCGCGAGGCGGGCGGCGCCTCGGTGGGGTTGGGCCAGCGTCTTTGGCTGTTGGGCGAGGACGCGCGTGGCGTGCTGGAGTTGACCGACATCCAGTTCAGGCCGCCCAGGACATGAGCGGCGTCTCGGCGCCGTTATCCGCGCCGTCCATATTGGACCGTCTGCTCGACGCCGCGCCCGAGCAAAGCATCGATCCGCCGCGCACGCGCCAGGCGCAGATGCGGGACGCCCTGGAAAGTTTACGGCGCGACCTGGAGAACATACTCAACACCCGCAAATGCGCCATCACGCCGCCGGCAGCACTCAAGCAGGTGCGACGCTCGCTGTTGACGTACGGCGTCGGCGATTTCGTGGGTGCCAACATGGTGACCCGTGAGCAGCGCCAGGTATTTGCCCGCACGCTGGAGGAGTCCGTGCGCGAGGCCGAACCGCGGTTTCGCAACCTGGCGGTCAGCGTGCTGGACCCGCGCGACGCCTCGGAGCGTGTGTTGCGACTGCGCATCGAGGCCACCGTGGTGCTGGATGACGGCGCGACCCCGGTGCTGTTCGCGTCCTCGATCAATCCCGCGACGCTGCGCTTTTCGGTGGCAGAGGCCAGCTATGCCTGACTGTTCATTCCCTGATTACGAAACGAATATCGTGGGGTTGTTTGTGTCATGACTGGCGGCCAATTGCTGCCGCTGTATGACCAGGAGCTTGCATATCTGCGCCAGCTCGCCGGTGAATTCGCCGATGCGCATCCGAAGATCGCCGGGCGGCTGCGCCTGTCGGCCGATGCGGTGGATGACCCGCATGTGGCACGGCTGATCGAGGGTTTCGCGCTGATTGCCGCCCGCATACGGCAGAAGCTGGACGACGAGTTTCCGGAGCTGACCGACAGCCTGCTGGGGGCATTGTATCCCCATTTGCTGGCGCCGTTTCCGTCGGCCGCCATCGCGCGTTTTTCGCCCCTGCCCGATCTGGACGGCGCTTATCACGTGCGCCGGGGCACCGCGCTGGAGATGGAACCGATCGGCGGCGAGGCGTGCCGCTACCGCACGACGCAGGATGTGGAGCTGTGGCCGATCCGGGTAGTCTCGGCCGAATATGGCGGGCGGCCGCTGGTGGCCCCGGCCGGGCCTTTGTCCCAGCATGCGGTGGCCAGCATCCGGCTCGTGCTGGAGTGCCTGGCGCCTGGCCAGAGTTTTACCAATCTCGGCATGGACCGGCTGCGGTTTTTCCTGCACGGGCTGCCGCAGCACGCGGCCGGACTTTACGAGCTAGTGTGCAACAACCTGCTGGGGATTGCGCTGGCCGATCACCCCGAGGACGTGCGGCCGGTGTTCCTGACGACCGCCTCCCTCAATCCCGGCGGGTTCACGCCCGAGGAGGCGATGCTTCCGACCTCGCCGCGCTCGCTGGACGCCTACCGGCTGCTTGGCGAGTATTTCTCGTTTCCGCAGAAATTCCTGTTCTTCGATCTGTGCGGCATCAGCGCCAAGGCGCTGCACCAGGCCGGGCGGCGGCTGGAGGTTTTTTTCTATCTGGATCGGTCGGTTCCGGGCATGGAGCGCCAGGTCAACGCGGATTCGTTCGTGCTTGGGTGCAGTCCGATCGTGAACCTGTTCACGCAGCGCGCCGAGCCGGTGGCGCTGACCTACGAGAGCGCCGAATATCACGTGGTGCCCGATAGCCGGCGCCACGCGACGCGCGAGGTTTTTTCCGTCGATCGCGTGACCCTGAACCAGCCCGGGCGCGGCAGCCGCCCCGTCCTGCCGTATTTCGCCAGCCACCATGCTGCTGACCCATCCCGGCAGACCCTGTTCTGGGCCACCAGCCGGCGCCGCATGGGCGAGCGCGACGACAGCACCGACGTAATGCTGTCCATCGTCGATACCGAACTCAATCCTTCGTCGCCCACTGACGGCATCCTGGCCATCGAGACCACCTGTGTGAACCGCGATCTGCCACGGCAGATCCCGTATGGCGGCAACCGGCCGGCGGTCAGCATGGTCGATGGCGCGGCCGAGGTGACCAGTGTGCGCTGCATCACCCCGCCCACCGCGACGCTGCGCCCCTCCGGCGGGCGGCGCGCCGGGTGGCGGCTGATCTCGCAATTATCGCTCAACCATCTGTCGCTGTCGGACGAGGAGGACGGCGCGCAGGCGTTGCGGGAAATCCTGCGTCTGCACGATCTGCGCGACGTGCCGGAGACCCGCGCGGCGATCGAAAGCATACGCCGCGTTGCCAGCACGCGCGGTACCGCACGGCTGCCTGGTCAGGGGGCGATCTGCCGCGGCATCGATGTCACGGTCGAACTCGATGCGCGGCGGCTGGAGGGCAACGGCGCCTTTCTGTTCGCCTCGGTCCTGGACCGTTTTCTCGGCCTGTACGCCTCGCTCAACAGTTTCACGCGGTTGACCGTGCGGCTGCAGGGACGGGAGGACGTGCTGCGCCGCTTCCCACCACGTTCCGGCGACCGGAGCTTGCTGTGACGCCGAAGATCACGCTTGCGGCCCGCCTTGCCGGCGCGCCGCATCGGTTCGACGGCCTGCAGGCGGTTCGCCTGACCGAACTCGGCGGCATGCGGCTGGCGGACGGAGCCTCGGCGGCGCGGGAGCCGACGCGGCTCGAATCGGTCCAGGGCCTGGCATTCGCCCCCGCCCCCGTGGCCTCGATCGGGGACCGTGCGGGGCGCGCGCACATCCGCATGGCTTTTCTTGGTCTGACGGGACCGCTGGGCGTGCTGCCGCAGCCTTACAGCGAGCTGGCACAGAAAGCGGACCGGCTGCGCAACCGGGCTGTCTCGGCGTTCCTGGATCTGTTCAATCATCGGCTGGCGAGCCTGTTCCTGCGCGCGTCCGAAAAGTATCGGCTCGGGCTGCTGTTGCAGCGCGACGCGACGCGCCCGCCGCACGCCGCCGGGCGGGCGCCGCCGCGTGATCCAGCCAGCGAGGCGATGCTGGCGCTGGCCGGATACGGGACCCCGCATCTGCGCGGCCGCATGACGGTCGAGGATGACGTGCTGTTGTTTTACGCCGGCCTGTTCGCGGCTCGCCTGCGGCCGCCGGGTGCGCTGCGATCCATGCTGAGCGACTTTCTCGGCATGGACGTGCGCATCGAACCTTTCTCCGGGCGCTGGGTGCCGGTGGCGGCCGAGGAGCAGACCCGCCTGCCCGGTGCGGGCGGCGAGCAGAATTTTACCCGGCTGGGTGTCGATACGGTGGCCGGCGGTCGGTGCTGGGACGTGCAGGGCAGTTTTCGAGTTGTGGTGGGTCCGGTGGACCGGGACGGCATGCGTGCGCTGATGCCCGACCAGCCGACCTTGCGCAAACTTGTCGATCTGGTGCGCGCCTATGCCGGGCTGGACCTCGGTTTCGATGTGCAGATCATTTTGCGGGCGGATTGTGTGCCCGAGCTGGAAATGGGCGGCCAGGACGTGGCCGATCCGCCGCGCCTGGGCTGGAATACCTGGGCGAGGCAGCTTCCCGCGTTGGCCGACCGCGACGACATCCTGCTCGACCCCGATATCGTGATGGTGCGGCCGGCGGGAGCGGCCGGCCCGCAAAGATCATTCGCCGCGGGCCACAACCTGCCGGCCCCGCCTGTGTTGGAACCGACATGAAGCTCACCCTGCGCCTTGCCGACCACGACAACGAGACGGGACAAAGCCGCACGCTGGAGACCGGGCGGCTGACGATCGGCCGCGGCCCGGAGAACGACTGGGTGCTGGCCGATCCGGATCGTACGCTGTCGAAAAACCATTGCCGCATCGATGCGTCGGAGGGCGGTTTCATGCTGACCGACCTCAGCACCAATGGCGTGTTCCTGTCCGGCGCGTCGTCACCGATCGGGCGGGGCCAGTCCTGCGCGTTGGAGCATGGCGACAGCATCGCCCTGGGACCCTATCGCGTGCAGGCCGAGATTACCGGCGCCGAGGGTCTGGCTGTCGGCGGGCTGGGGCTACCCCAATCGGAGGTGGACGCCATATTCCTGGGCGGCACCGGTCGCCCGCCGCCCGTGGCCCCGACCATCCCCGAAGGCTGGGCCGCCGACATGCCGAGCGGCGGCTTCGGGCCGGACCGGCGCGCGGCCAGGGAAGGATGGGACGCGCCCCCGGACCCGGCCAGCTACGCCGCGACGGGCCTGTTCGAGCAGCCGGCCACACCGGGTGCGCGCAACCTGCCGGACCATCCATTCGCCGCGTCCCCCAGCCTGTTCGCCACCCAATCCGAACACATCCCGGCTGCCGGCACGGTGATGCGGCTGCCGGAAACCCAGGTGGTGCTGCCGACCGACTGGAATGATATCGATCCGATGGAGTCGATGTCCGTCCGGCCCGCCTCGGCGCCCGGCGGGACGCCATCGTGGCCGCCCGCCTTGCCCGAGCCGCCGCCGCCGCCGCCCAGCCTGCCGGAAGAC
This sequence comes from uncultured Alphaproteobacteria bacterium, assembly GCA_963850605.1. Lineage (GTDB taxonomy): Bacteria > Pseudomonadota > Alphaproteobacteria > Acetobacterales > Acetobacteraceae > BOG-908. The sequence goes on from CAWKLX010000007.1 coordinate 359,019, forward strand.
TGGGTCTTGCCGGAACCTGCAGCGCCGGTGCTGCCCGCCGCCTGGGAGGCGCCGCCATCACCGGCGGCGGCGCCAGCCCGCCCGGAACCCGCGCCAGCGCCGAGCTTGCCGCCCGCGCCGGCGCCTGTCTCGGCCATCCCCGCCCCTGCCTCCCGTCCTGCCAGGCCCGTGCCGGCCAGGACGGTACGGCCCCCGCCGGTGGTGGCACCCCCTGCCCCACCAGCGCCGGTCCTGGATGCGGTCGAGGCCGTGGACAGCGCGCCGGCAAGCGCCGAAGCGCTGCTGCTCGCGCTGTTGGAAGGCGCGGGCTTGCCGGCGGAGACGCTGCACGGCGCCGACGCGCTGGCGAGCATGCGGGACATCGGCGAGATGATTCGCGCCGCGGTGGACGGCGTGCGCGACATCATGAGCACGCGCGCGCTGGTGAAGTCGGAGTTCCGGGTCGATCAGACCGTGCTGAGAAGATCTGACAACAACGCGGTCAAATTTGCGCCGGACGTGCAGCGATGCCTGGCCGCGATGGTGGGCCAGCCGCCGCCGGGGTTCCTGCCTGGTCCAGCGGCGATGCGGCAGGCGATGGAGGACATCAAGCATCACGAGCTGGCGCTGGTGGCCGCGTTGAACAGCGTATTCGCCGATCTGGACCAGCAGCTCGACCCCGAAACGATCATGCGCCGCGCGCGTCAGGATACCGGCCTTTCGACGATGCTGCCCTATGCCAGGGAGGCGAGATGCTGGGCGATCTATGTCGAGGCTCACCGGCTGTTGCGCGACAGCGGGGCCGCCAATACGGGCGGCTCGCTGCTGGCGCCGCTGGCGGCCGCCTATGGACGCCAATTGCGGCGTAGTGTTTGAGCGACCGGTGTGTTTGAACGATGTCGCGGTGCCCGAGTGTGTTCCGCGCCACGATGCAGGAAGCAGGAAAGCAGATGCCGCGCCTATCGCTTGTTTTTGCCGCCGCCACCGCCACGCAACTCGCCGCCTGCGCCAGCGGGCCGCCGAGCATCGTGCACGTGACACTGCGCGCGGCGTCCGATCTCAATCCAGACACGGTCGGCCTGCCTAACCCGGTGCAGGCGCATGTGTATCTGCTGCGCACGTCGGACACGTTTTCCAACACCGACTATTTTCAGCTGGCCGACCACGAACGCGCCATACTCGGGCCCGACCTGCTCGCGTCGCGGGAAGTTACCGTGCGCCCGGGCCAGTCGCAGGATGTGGCGATTCCCGTGGTGCCCGAGACCAAGATCGTTGCCATTACGGCGGCCTTCCGCAACATCGACGCCGGCACGTGGCGCGCGACCACGCCGCTGCACGGCACGATACTGGCCACTCTGGGCGCGCAGACGGTGCAGATCGTCGAGTCCAAGTGATGGTGCACCTGTCATGACAGTTTGCCACGGAGCGGCGCCGTTCCGGGCGGACGGACGCTGATGCAATCGTCCAACCGCGTGGTCTGGACCGAGGGCATGTTCTTGCGTGTCCAGCATTTCCAGCAGGCCGACCGCTGGACCGAGGCGCTGGTGGCCGCCAGCGTGCGCGACTTGCAGCCGCATCGCTGGGGCGTGGCGGAGATCGCGCTAGATCGTGACATGCTGCACATCGGCAAGTTTGCCTTGTCGGTGTGTCGAGGCGCCATGCCGGACGGGACACCGTTTTCCATCCCGGACGACACCGACCCGCCGCCGCCCTTGGAGCTGACCGGCAGTGAACGCGGCGCCGCCGTGTTCCTCGCCATGCCGCTGCGCCAGCAGGGCGCGTTCGAAACCGGTGGCGACCGGCGGGAGGATGCCGGCACGCGTTTTCGCCGTGCCGCTTTCGACGCCCCGGACGCCAATAGCGGCAGTTTTGCCAGTGCGTCGCTGGAGATCGGCCGTGCGCGCTTGAGCTACATCGTGTCCGGCGCGCCGACCGCGGGTTATGCGCTGCTGCCGGTTGCCGTGATCGTGGAGATGCGGCCCGATCTGTCGGTGATGCTGGACGAGAAGTTCATTGCACCCTGCCTGAACTGTGCCGCGCAGCCCGTCATCATGGGGTTCCTGACCGAATTGCAGGGCCTGATCACCCATCGCGCGGAAGCGATCGCCGCGCGTATGGCCGACCCGTCCGTGCGCGGGACGGCCGAGGTGGCCGATTTCATGCTGCTGCAAAGCATGAACCGCGCGGAGCCGCTGCTGCGCCATCTGCTGGCGGCGGCCGCGACCCTGCATCCGGAGGCATTCTATCGTCACTGCATCGTGCTGGCGGGCGAACTGGCGACCTACACCGCGCAGAGCAAGCGCGCGGCCGTGTTTCCGCCGTATCGCCACGATAATCTGACCGCTACCTTCGCACCTGTCTTCGCCGATCTGCGCGCCTCGCTGAGCAGTGTTCTGGAACAGACGGCGGTGCTGATACCGCTGCAGGACCGCAGGCACGGTGTGCGCGTGGGCATGATCGCGGACCGGTCGCTGCTGCTGGGCGCTACCTTCGTGCTGAGCGTGCATGCCGACGTGCCGGCCGAGCAGTTGCGCCGCATGTTCCCCAACCAGATGAAGATCGGCCCGGTGGAGCAGATCGCGCAACTGGTCAACATCGCGCTGCCGGGCATCCCGATACGGCCGCTGCCGGTGGCGCCGCGGCAACTGCCGTATCGGTCAGGGTCGGTGTATTTCGAGCTGGAGCGGGGCGGGCCAATCTGGAAGCAACTGGCGACCTCCGGGGCGATTGCATTGCACCTGGCGGGGAGTTTTCCGCAGATCGAGATGGAACTTTGGGCGATTAAGGATTAGGGAAGATGTTCTTTTTTACTAAAAAGAACCAAAAAACTTTTGCTCATCGGCGCGCGCGCCGTAGCAACGTGTCGGATCAAGTCTGGAAAAGTTCTTTGCTTCTTTCTTTCAAGAAAGAAAGTCTTACTTGATGGCCTACGACCCGATCGAAAACGACGACGAACGCACCATCATAAAACCCACACCGGGAGGCCGCCCACGCTCCGGCAATATCGCCTCGCGTCCCATCACGCGTCCGCTGGCGCCCCCGGCCAACCTGCTGAATTTCGACTTCGCGCAGCTCGCCAACAGCAGTTTCAATGTGATCGTCGGAGCGGCCGCGCAACTGCTCAACCTTGGGCGGCGTCTGCGCGGCAGCGTGACCAATCGCGACGTCGCCGCCCTGCGGACGCGCGCCGTCGAAGAGATCCGCAATTTCGAGCGCGTCATCATGGCCGCGGGCGTGCAGCCGGAACAGGCGCGCGCGGCGCATTACGCGCTCTGCGCGACAATCGACGACATCGTGCTCAATACGCCTTGGGGCGCCTACAGCGCCTGGGCCAGCAATAGCCTGGTCAGCACATTCCACGTCGATGTCAGCGGCGGCGAACGGTTTTTCGATCTGCTGACCCACTTGCACAAGGATCCGGGCACCAACCGCGACGTGTTGGCGCTGATGTATCTGTGCCTGTCCATCGGTTTCGAAGGCCGGTTGCGCGTGATGGACCAGGGCGCGCTGGAGCTTTCGCGCATTCGCGAGAGCCTGTATCGTACGCTACGATCGGTATACGGCGATTTCGAGCGCGAACTCTCCCCGCATTGGCGCGGCGTGGATGCGCGCCATCGCCCGCTGCGCTCCTATGTCGCGCTCTGGACCATCGTCTCGGCCGCCATCGTGGCACTCGTGCTCGGCTATCTGCTGTTCTCCTGGCTGCTCAATTCTGGATCCGACACGACGCTGCGCACGCTCGCCGAAGCGCCGCCCAATGGCACCGCTACTCTGGCCGTGGCCTCCGCCGCGCCGCTGCCGCGCGTCGCCCCCGCGGCGGTGGATGCGCTGCGCACCGGCCTGGCCCCGGAGATCGCGGCCCGCCAGCTCGATGTGATGGAGCGCGGCACCGAGCTGGTCGTGCGCATCCACAATGCCGGGATGTTCGCTTCCGGCAGCGCGACCATCGAGGATAAATTCAAGCCGGTGATCCAGCGGATCGGCCAGGCCGTCGCCGCGCAACATGGCCGCGTCCAGGTGGACGGTTTCACGGACTCGCAGCCCATCCACTCCCTGCGTTTCCCATCGAATTTCGAGCTGTCCACCGCGCGCGCGCAGGCTGTCGCCGACCTGCTCGCCTATGCCGTTCCGCGCGACCGGATGAGTGTCACCGGACGGGGTGAGAGCAACCCCATTGCGCCCAACGATACGTCCGCCGGCCGTGATGCAAATCGCCGCACCGAGGTTGTGGTCAGCAACGTGGCGACGGCTACAACCCTGCCGGCCGAGGCCGTGACCGCTGTGCCGCCGCCGCTCGCACCGCTGCCGACCGTCGCCGTGCCGCAGCGTCCGCCGCCGCAGACTTTCCGGCCGGAGCCCGCGCCGCGATGAATTTTTTCCAGAGCATCTTCAGCATGGCGTCTTCGTACGCCGCGCCGCTGACACGCTACATCAAGCAGCGTTGGCTGCGCACGCTGATCTGGTCGCTGGCGGCCTGTCTGATCGTGTTTTTCTACGGCGACATCATCCGTCTTGGCCGCTGGCGCCCGCTCGATACGGACCGGTCGCGCATCATTGCCGTGATTGGCATACTGATCGCCTGGGCCGGCTACAACATCTACAAGCGGGTGCGCGAGGGCCGGGCAGACCGCTCGATGATCTCGGCGATGACGGCGGGCGAAGGTCCCACGCGCGGCGAAATGTCGGCGCAGGAGCTGGAGCAGATGCGCACGCGTCTGCAGGAGGCGATGACGCAGTTGCGCCGCGTGGTCGGCGGCAGGCGCGGCTACGTCTATCAGCTGCCATGGTACATCATGATCGGGCCGCCAGGTTCGGGCAAGACGACGGCACTGCTCAATTCTGGCCTGAAGTTCCCTTTGGCCGACACGCTCGGCCGCGAACCGATCCACGGCGTGGGCGGCACGCGCAATTGCGACTGGTGGCTGACCGAGGACGCTATCCTGCTCGACACGGCCGGCCGGTACACCACGCAGGATAGCGACGCCGAACTCGATCGCCAGGGCTGGAGCGGATTCCTCAATCTGCTCAAGCAATACCGCCCGCTGCAGCCGATCAACGGCGTGATCGTCACCCTGAGCCTGGAGGATGTCGCCACCCGCGACCCGGCCGAGCGCCTGGCCAACGCGCAAGCCATTCGCGCGCGACTGGGTGAGTTGACGCGCGCCTTCGGCAGCCGCTTTCCGATCTACGTTCTGCTGACCAAGGCCGACCTGATCGCCGGCTTCGTGCAGTTTTTCGACGCGTATAGCCGCACGGACCGAGAGCAGGTCTGGGGCATGACCTTTCCGCTCGACGACGGCAAGCCCGGCATTCAGGGCGCCGCGGCCTCCTTCGATGCGGAGTTCGACCTGCTGCTGACCCGCATGAACGCGATCGTGCTGGAGCGCTTGCAGCAGGAAACCGACATTCAGCGGCGCGGCCTGATTTTCGGATTTCCTTTGCAGGTGGCGACATTGAAGGAGCCGCTGCACGACATCATCGAAGAAATATTCACGACATCGAAATTCGATCAACGGCCGTTGCTGCGGGGCATCTATCTTGCGTCCGGCACGCAGTCCGGCGCACCGATCGACCGACTCATGCATGCCATGGCCAATACGTTCGGCATGGAGATGCCGCGCCAGGCAGCCTTTGCCGGCCAGGAGAAGAGTTATTTCTTGACCCGGCTGCTGGACTCCGTGGTGTTCGCCGAGGCCAATGTGGTCGCGGCCGATCCGCTCGTTCGCACCCGGATGCGGCGGACTCGCTGGATCGCGGGCGGATTGGCCGCGCTGCTTGTCACCGGCCTTCTTGGCACCTGGGCGCTCGCCTACACGCAAAACCGCGCATTGGTGAGCGCTACCGACCGGCATATCGCCGATTACAAACGCCAGGTGGCACGGATACCGACGCAGAACGTCAGCGATGCGGATTTTCGCGCCATCGTACCGCCGCTCAACATGTTGCGCGACGGCCCCGCGGAATTGCGGGACCATGCACGCTCGCTGACCGTGCATTCCGGCCTGGATCAGACCGCCAAGCTGCAATCGCAATACGAAGCGGTTTATGCCCGCGCGCTCGACAACCTGTTGCTGCCGCGCGTGCTCGTCTTCCTGGGACAGCAGATGCGGCAGGGGCGTGGCGACGATTTCGATTTCAAGGTCTCGGCCCTGAAAGTGTATCTGGGCCTCGGCGGACAAGGGCCGCTCGACCGCGACTTCGTCAGACGCTGGATGCAGGCCGAGTGGGCGGTCGCCTACCCCGGCGACTCAAATGCAAGCCTTCGCGCCGATCTGGACAGCCATCTGGCCGCCATGCTCGGACAATCGATTCAGCCTGTGGCCCTGGATGCTGGTCTGATCGGCGATATTCGCCGCCAGGTGCAGAAGACGCCGTTGGCCGCACGCGCCTATGCCATGCTGCGCGACGGGCAGGAAGCGGCGCACCTGCCGCCCTGGACGGTGGAGGACAATGCCGGGGCTGCTGTTGAGCGCGCGTTCCTGCGGGCATCGGGCGCCCCGCTGACTGACGGCATCCCCGGTTTTTACACGCGCGCGGGATATTTGGGCGTGTTTCTGCCAGGGTTGCACAACGCGGTTACCGCAGTCGCGAAAGAACAATGGGCCTACGGCAACACCGGCGGGGAGACCGAGGAGTCCATCGCGGCCCAGGCGACAGCGCTCTATCGCGGAGATTTCGTCGCGCGCTGGACCGCGCTGCTGGGCGATTTGCGCGTGCAGAAACTCGTCAGTCTGCAACAATCGATTCTGGTGCTGACGGCGCTTGCCGGACCCGAACTCGGTGATGATGAAGCTGCTGAACGCCATCGTCCACGATACGGACCTTGCCGCGCCCGCGTCGGACGCAAAAGACGCCGAGGCACAGCGGCTGCGCGCCCTGGTTTCCGCGAGCGGCACGTCCGACCAGACCGAGCAGCCGTTCGCCGCCCTGCGCGCGGCCATGCAGAGCACCGGCGGCGCGCCCAGCCAGATCGGCGAGCTGATGCGGACGGTCAATGCGCTCTACGAGGAAGTCAGCCGCGCGGGCGGCTCGCCCCAGGGTGTCGTTGGTGTCACCGAGACCGAGAGCGGACTGAACGACGCCAACCAGAAATTGATCAGCCAGAGCCGCCTGGTGCCGCCGCCCGTCGATGCGTGGCTGTCCGATCTCAGTGCCAGCGTCGGCACGGTGACCAGCGGGACGGCCCGCAACGCCATTTCGCAAAGCTGGAACGCCTCCGGTCAGCGCTTCTGCCTTCAGGCGACCCGCGGGCGATATCCGTTCGCCCACACCGCGAACAGCGAAATCTCCGTCGATGACTTTTCCAAGCTGTTCGGCCCGGGCGGGACGATGGATTCATTCTTCAATGAAAATCTCAAGAAGTTCGTCAACACGTCGCGTCACCCCTGGCGCTGGCAATACAACAGCGCGCAAGGGGTAAGCTCGGCCTTCCTGCAGCAATTCGAACACGCTGACGCCATACGCCAGGCCTTTTTCAGCGGCAGCACGCCCGGTTTTCACTATGAGGTCACGCCCGACAGGCTGGACCCCAACGCCAATTCCATGACTTTGGCCGTGGGCAATCAGGCGATCACTTACGCCCATGGCCCGGTGCGCACATACATGCTGCCTTGGCCGGCTGCCGAAAGCGGCGCCCGGCTGACCGTCGAGCCATCGGCCGGGGGGGCGATCAACGAGCCTGGCATGTGGGCCCCGTTCCGGTTGTTTGATGCCGGCAGCAGCGAGAAGCGTGGCGACGCCTTCGACATCGTGTTCGCCATCGGCCCGCACACGCTCTCGTTCATTGTCAAATCCGATGCGGTGCTCAATCCCTTTACCCTGCGCGACATCCGCGCCTTCCGCTGCCCCGGAACGTTGTGATGGAGCCGGCCAAATGGCGTTGCTGCGTATGGCGGACCCGCTCATGAGCGCGACCCAGGCTACCGCCGAGTTGCCCGCCCAGCCGGGCTTCTTCGGCAAGTTGCCCGCCCGCGGCGATTTTGTTGGGCGACGCCTGGATCAGGCATTTCGCACCGCGTTCGACGACTGGCTGCAGAAATCGATCGCCACCAGCAAGCGCCAGCTTGGCACCGCTTGGCTGCCCGCCTATCTCAACACGCCGATCTGGCGGTTCGTGCTGGGCCCCGGCCTGTGCGGCGCCGCACCCGCGCTGGGTGTCATGATGCCCAGTGTCGATCGGGTCGGCCGTTATTTCCCGCTCGTTGTCGCCGCGCAACTGCCCGGCTGCACGTCGCCGGGCACCATGTTCCACAGCGCCCGCAGCTGGTTCGATCACGCGGAACAGCTGATTCTGCAAACGCTCGAGGACGACTTCAACTTCGACGATTTCGATCGCGATGTGGTGGCCATCGGGGTGCCGAAATACGGCCGCGCCGGGGAGGCGGGCGGCAGCTTGCGGCTGGATCTGAACGAGCATGGCGATATGTCGCCCACCTACGCGCGCATCCTCGATCAGGTGCTGATGGGCGCGGGAATCGAGTTCAGCTTGTGGTGGACGTTGGGTTCCGAACGCGTAAAGCCGTCCGTGCTGCTCAGCACCGGCCTGCCGGCGCCCGCCAATTTCGCCGCTTTCCTCGACGGGCAGTGGAACGAGTGGGGTTGGGAAGCGCCGGGCGAGGGCGTGACGCTGGAAGACCTGCCGGTGTTGATGCTGAAGCCGCTGGCCGTACTGCCTTCCGCCGGCCGAACCCACCCTGGCACACGGCGGACCGTCAACGAAGATGCCATGCTGCTGCGCCCCGATCTGGGGCTTTGGGCCGTGGCCGATGGCGTGGGTGGCCACGAAGCCGCGGCGGAAGCCAGCCAGATGGTGACCGAGCACCTGGACCAGTTCCTCTCACCGCTCAGTTTCGGCGGCGCGGTAGACGAACTGCGCGAGCTTCTGCATGCCGCCAACGAAGCGCTGCGCGAACGCGCGGCCAACATCGCCGACAATGCGGTTGTGGCGTCCACGGTGGTCGTATTGCTTGCCTATGGCGGGCATTACTGCCTGCTGTGGTCGGGCGACAGCCGCGGCTATTTGTATCGCGGCGGCCGGCTGGAGTGCCTGACGACGGACCACGCACTCTCCAAAGGTGGCGCCGTGACCCATGCGGTGGGGGCAGAACCTTCGCTGTTCCTGGAGCAGGCGCATGGCAGGCTGGAGCCGGGCGACCGCTTCGTGCTGTGCAGCGACGGGCTGATCAAGGCGCTGAACGATGTGGACATCGCCGACGCGCTGTCTGGCACCCAGGTCGACCGCATGGCCGAGGGTTTGCTGCAGGACGCGCTGGTGGCCGGCGCGCGTGACAATGTGACGCTGGTCGCCATCCTGAACCCGCCCGCATGAGCGGCGCAGTGAGGCACGAGGGCGCCGAAGCGCCGCCGGCCGCGCATGAGGCCGAGAGCGCGGCTGACCGGGAAGACAGCGTTCTTGCCCTGTCGGACCCTGCGGCGGCGTTGCCCGGAGCCCGCGGCCAGGAGCACCTCGACCCACATGCGACACCCGCGCAGGAGCTCGACCACTCGCCGGCCGAACAGCTCGATGAGCCGACCACCGTTGTTGTAGCGCAGGCAGACGAAGCGGATGAGGCGACGACGCTGGTGCTGGCGCCAGCGTGGATGACGAGGTCACCACTTTCCTGCCTGCCCAACGCCCGCACGAGGCCGATGAGGCGACCACCCTGGTCCTGGCCGACGGGCAGGAGGAGGATGAGGCGACGACACTTGTCGCCGCGTCCGAGTACGGCGCCGACCGGTCGAGCACGGTGGTTGGGGCTGCGGCGGACGGATCGGATGACGAAACAACCTCGATCGTGCCGGCGCCAGAGCCGGGCCCCTCGGGGGCGGTTCAGGCCGCACCGGCGGAGCCGACACTTCCGGGCGGTACGCAGGCCATGGACGAGAGTGTCACGGAAATCCGCCACGCGGCGCTGCCGGGCAACCCGGGCCAGGGCGCGCCCGACTGGTTCACGGACCATTTGCACGGTTTCACCCAGGCGCTGCGGATGGACTTTACCGGCGCTGCGCGGCCCGCGCAGGAGGTGCAGCAGCTGGCGCTGACGGCCCGCGACATGATTGCGCGCGTTGCGATGCAGGGCGGCGCACGGAGCACGGCGGATGGCTGGACCGGCGACACCGTTTTGCAGCCGGACCAGTTACTGGCCAACACTTATATCGTGCGCTCGCTGATCGCGCGCGGCGGGATTGGCGAGATCTATCGCACCCGCCACCGCGATCTGAAAACCGAACACGCGGTCAAGGTGTTGCTGCCGCGCTACGCGCTGGATCCGACCGTGCTGACGTTGCTGCAGGACGAGGCAAGGCTGCTGGCCTGCGTGCGGCACGAGGCCGTGGTGCGCTGCCAGGATTTGTTGCGCGATGCGGACGGGCGCCCAATGCTGGTGATGGACTTTTTGCGCGGCCGCACGCTGTCGGCGCGGCTGCGTGAAGGCCGGCTGGACACCCCGGAGCTGATCGTTCTGGCGCGGCGGTTGGCGGAGGGACTGACCGCTATCCATGCCGCCGGTATCATCCACCAGGATATTTCGCCCGACAACGTCATTTTGGCCGACGACAGTTGCGGGGCGGCGACCATCATCGATTTCGGCCTGGCGCGGCGTGTGGGCACGGGGCGCGACATGCACCGCAACCTGGATTTCGCCGGCAAATACTCCTGGTCCTCGCCGGAACAGCTTTCCGGCCGTCCGGCGGCGGTGGATGCGCGATCCGACCTCTATAGCCTGGGCCTGATGCTGGCGGCGGCAGCCCGCGGCTATCGTCTGGACATGGGCCAGGATTTGGAAAGCGCGCGGGCCGCCCGCACCACGGTGCCATCGCTGGCGGGGATCGAGCAGCCGCTGGCGGGATTGATAGAGGCGTTGCTGGCGCCCTCGCCGGACGCACGGCTCGGGTCGGCAACTGACATCGAGCCCATGCTGGAGACGAGGCCGCGGTCGTTTTGGGAGCGGATCGCGCCCTATCTTGGGCTGCGATGAGCTACTGAAATTCAGTAAAGGTAAAGTCCTCTCTTTTGAAAAAGACAAAAACTTCTATCAGTTCTGTCGGAACAAAAGGATAGAAGTTTTTTGGTCCTTTTTTTCAAAAAAGGACTGCTTCCTTCCACTTGCCTAACGCATCACCGCACGCCGCTTCGCTGCCAAACTGAAAGCCGATCTGAGACTCGTATGCACACGCGGCGGCAATTTTGCGTGCGATGACCCCTTCCATCGGCATCTCGCGCCGCACGCCGTCCGGCACGCAGGCCAGCGGGCGGGCGGCAGGATCGCGGATCACGTAGGGCGTATCTTCATAGAACGCTATCGGACGCCCGGACGCGGCGTTCAGGACGCAATGCGTCGTATGCTGGTGATCCACGTGATTGCCCAAGCCCTGTGGCGTCAAGACCAGGTCCGGATTCACGCGCCCGGCCAGTGCCGACATCGCATCGGTCAGGGGGCGCGCGATGTCGTCGTGCTGGTGCACGTCGCCGAACAGGGCGGCCGCACTCGCGTATCCGCGATGCGGCGCTTCGGGGAAATCAAGCCAGTGCACCGCCGAGACGGACAGGATGGCGGCCGCGCGCACATCCTCCGCCCGGCGCAGCGCCATGTAGTCCTCGTCGGCGGCCAGGCCTTTGTCGAGTTGACACGCGAGTGCGAAACCCCGGGCAGGTATCACGGAGCGTGTGAACACGGTCGCCAGCACCGTGCGCCAGCCGGCATCGGCGAGGAGCGCCAGCAGCCCGCCGCAGGAGAACACGACATCGTCCAAATGCGGGGAGATGAACAACGCGGTTTTTGTCATGTCAGAGCAGATGTGGCTCGGCACGGAACCGGCATGGTGTGATCGGCAGGTCGGCGGGCCAGTTGAGATCGGGTGCCGTGCCGGCTAGCCGCGCATACACGTCCATGATCTGGCGCCCGACTGCCTGCCACGAGTACGCCCGGCGGCACTCTGCCAATCCCGCTTGTGCCAGACGCGATCGTTCGACGGGATCGTTCAGCAGACGCCGTAACGAGTTCGCCAAAGCAGGCACATCGCCGGGCTCGGTGAGCAGACCCGTGTGCCCGTCACGTATGCAATCCACCACGCCCACGGCACGGCAGGACACGATGGCGAGACCGCTGGCCATGGCTTCCAGGATGGTGTTGGAAAAGCCTTCGGCGTAGGTTGGCGACACAAAGATGTTGGCTGCGCGATAGACCGCCGGGACCTGCGCATATTCCACATATCCGCTCATGCGGACGCGATCCTGCAATCCGAGCTGTTCTACGCGCTGCATGGCAGCCTCGTGATCGGGGCCGATGCCGGAAATCACGGTGCTGAACGGCGGTTGCTCACTGGCCAACAGCGCCAATGCGTCGATCAGGTCGAGCACGCCCTTACGCGCATCGACGCGACCGTGATACAGCAGCACGGGCATGCCGGTGGCAGGTTCCGTTGCCGGCGTGAATCGCGTAACGTCGACGGCACCGGGCACGATCGTGAACCGTGCGGGCGACGTGCCCAGCCGGTCGGACACTTCGCGCGCGAAACTAGTGCAGCCGATCAGCACCGCGCCGGCGTGATCCAGCACGCGCGTCATGGCACGACGATGCGTCTCGCAGCACGAGCCGACCCAGTGCCCGTCGCCACCCTGGATGGACACCACGTTCGGCACACCAGTGGCACGGGAGGCCAGCAGCGCCGCCCAACCGCAGGGGTAGCCATATTGCGCGTGTATGACATTAAATTTTTGAGTCGCATGTTCGGCGGACACGGTGGCCACAATGCGTGTCACATCCCGTTCGAAATCGCCGCCGTCCTGCTCGCCCAGTTGCTCCAGCCCAATGACATGCACGCCTGGGACGGAAGGCGGCGGGCCGCCGCCATAGACGCGCATGCCCCGGGCATCACCCCTGAACTGGCTGATCATGGTCACTTCATGACCGGCCGCCACCAACTCGCGGAGCAGATTTTGTGCATAGACGCTCATGCCGGAGATCGCCGGAAAGTAGCGCCGCGATATGAAGCAGATCCGCATCAGCGCGGGCCGGATCGGCTACTCATGCGGTGGCCAGCGCCGTCTCTGCCCGCTTCAGATAGGCGAGCGCCTGCGGCACCATCACGTCGGCGCGGTGGCTTTCGCGGGACAGCTCCACGCAAACGAGTTTTTCATACCGGACCGATTGCAACGCGGCCAGTACGGCGGGCACATCCATGTCGCCCTCGCCGAACGGAAGGTGCACGTGCACACCGCGTTTCATGTCTTCGATCGCGACCGTGCCAACACGGGCGGCGAATTCCAATACGGCGTCTTGGGGCGCGCGCTCGCCGGTCACCAGACAATGGCCTGTGTCGAGCGCCAGACGCAACCCAGGAATATCCAGCGCGCAGAAATCGTCCACCGTTTCGACCAGCATTCCAGGCTCCGGCTCCAGGGCCGCCAACACGCCCAGCAACTCCGCGCGACGCGCGACGCGTTCCGCGCCCTCGCGCAACCATTCGTACGCTTGCGCGCGCGAGACGCCGGGTTTCGGTACGCCGGCCCAGAAGCTCATGGCCTCCGCCCCGGTTTCGGCGGCTACCGTGAGCGCGCGCGTCAGGAAATCCAATCTTCTTGCCCGGCCGTTCTCGTCGGCGGTGAGCAGCGTCGGCTCATGCTTGGCGCGCGGGTCGAGCAGAAAACGCGCCCCGGTTTCCACAACGGATCCCAACCCCAGGCTACGCAGCCGTGCCGCGACTTTCGCGAGATTCGAGGTGAAATCGGGATCGAACGGATCGAGGTGATGGATGTCCAGCGTGAGCGCCACACCGTCGTAGCCGGAGTTGGCGATCAGACCCAGTGCGTCGTTCAACCGGTGATTGGCCGTGCCATTCGTATTGTAGGCATAGCGCAGGCTCATGCTGTCTCCAGCGCAATCGGTGCGCTATGGACCAGCGGCTCGCGATAGAGTGGGTAAAGCGTGCCGACCAGCCGGTCCACTTCGGCGACATCGAGCCACGGCGTGCCACCTATCCGCGCAGCCGACTCGGCCGGTAATCGCAATGGCAGCGCGCCGTCTGGCATGGCGTGCGTGCCGACGAGCTTGGACCCGCGCGCCTGCAGTTTGCGGAATCCGCGTTCGCCGATACGATGATAGCTCATCGTTTCCACCTCCAACCCAGGCACGATGACTTTCACCACATGCACGCGGCCGCCGGGCGGCGAAAAATCGAGTAACCAGGATGTCCATGTCCTGTGCCGCCAGCCGTCTGGCAAGCTCCTCGACATAAGCCGTCCCCGACAGCACGCCTGTCCACGTCGGCAGATCGGCGAATGGCTTTGTGTCTCGCCGCGATAATACCGTATCGGACAGGTTTGCACGCAATGTCGCCGCATCGGATTGGCACCAGGCTTTCATCGCCCGCAGCGCGCGGCCTTCCTCGCTGGCCAGCGTGTGATGCGCGCGAAACCGCTCGACATAGCCGGGTGGTGCGACGTGGGCGATCTGCCGCAGCGGCGCATGGCTGAATGCTTTCCGTGCGCGACTGGACGCGAATTCCAACAGCGCCTTGCGCAACGCATGCTCACGATCGAGCGACGCGGCTTCTCCACAGGCGGTCACCATCAGCGGGAACGGTGCGGACGCATCAGGCTCGCCCCCGACCGCATACACATTGGCCACGCCAAACTCGTCAGCGGCGAATTTCGGCAACACCTCGATCCCGGCCTGCGCGAATCGGCCCAGCAAGGCACGTGTGCGCGGATCCGTCGGTTCGCCGGCCGCGAAATCGAGCACGATGCCACGGTCCATGGCGCGAAAGCCCAGCCCGTTTCCGTCGCGCTGCAATAATTCGCCGATCCCATGGCCGATGGCAAAGTCCAGCGTAGGGCCGGCGCCAAGCCCGTTGGTGATCGGCGTTGTGAATGGCGTGTAGTCGGCGCGCAAATCGCCGCTGGCGCAGGCCGCCATCTCGATCGGCACCAGGACAGCGTGACCGGAGGGCCACCGTGTCGCCGGCACCCAGTCCAGTGACGGTCTCGTGGTCCAACATGCTGCCCGCCGGCAAACACAGGGTCAGCGGGTCGGCTATCCCCCGCGCGCCGTATCGCGCACGCAATGATGAGAACGACCCAGAATGGACCGGAAGGTCTGCCAGACCACGTGCGGAGTGCACAGCCTCGGCAAGCTCGCCGGTCGCACCGATGATCGCCTCATCATCGGTACTGCCGTAACCTACGCCATGCGGCGTCTCGGCCACGAATGTGCGTCCGTCCGCGGGCAGGAAAAGCACGTTCCACACCGGAACGCCGGTGCGGTCCAGCGGGGCGAGGCTAAACAGCTCCACATGGCCCGGCGGCATCGATTCGATATACGCGGCAGCGGCATCCGGCAACGATGGGGGAAGATAGTGTGCCGTCATGGATGGAGCCGCATCGGCCGCGTGGTGGGCCGCCCTTCGATCATCCCGTCCAGCAAGGCGACCGCCTCTCGCGTCCCGATACCTGCGGCATGTTCGAACGGGGTGAACACGCTGGAAAAGTCCAGCTTCGCGAACACCTCTCGGTAGCGGATCAACTCGTCGCGCGAGAGGGGAATCTGCTTGTGGTAGGCTTTGTGGCAGGAGATGGCACGCGGCCGTCCGTCCGGAAAGAAATCTATCTTCAGCGCATCGCCCGCGAACACTGCCCTGCGTTCGGCATCGTGCAGGATCGCGTGCCCGTCGTAATGACCGGCCGTATGATGCAAGGTCAGCCCGGGACGAATTTCGAACGTGTCATCATACGGCCAGGTGACGCGCATCGCCTTGGTCCATTGCAAATCCTCCTTCTGGATCAGAAGTTCCGGCGCAAAGACGTCCTGCAATTGATAGAGTGCGCCGTAACCGTGCGGGTGCGAAGCGGCCAGCACGGCGATCCCACCCAGGCGCTCGATCTGCGCCAATTGGGATTCATCGTAGTGCGGGGCCGCCTCGAACGCCACGTTGCCATCCGGATGGGTCAGCAGCCAACCGTGACTGTCCAGGCCGAAGCGCGGTTGGGACCAGAACTCCCACACGCCCGGAATGGCCTCTCGCCAGTGATGGGTGAGGCGGGTGGCCAAGTCTTGCGGTGTCGCGAACGACCACCCGTCATCCGGCAAATCATTTCGGACATCGGAACAAATCGGGCAGGATGGCGGCACGGAAAAATAGCGCTGCCAGTGTCCACAATTCTCGCACGCATACGGCTCAAGCGGCACGGGCGTGGCCCACTATCTGCGCCTGCGCGCGCGCGACCAGTTCCATGATGTGCAAATCGTGGGCAGCCGAAAACGCGAACGGCTGTTGCAGCACTAGTGCGGCGGCAAACGCCTCGACCTGGTTCAGGAAGGGCGAGCGATCCTCGCCCGGCACGTTCAGGGTTTCGCGTCCGCCATCGCTGGCGCGGATCAATTCCAGCGAGCCGCCGGGCGTCTGACCCATCGTGTCGATCGCCACCGCCTGCGCCGTCGTTCCCATGATCTCCAGGCGCCGGCGTGGGAACTGCTCGGGGCAATTGTAGGCGACATGCAGCTGCACGAGCACGCCGCTTGCGCTGCGCGCCATCAGCAACGCGCCATCCTCCACCGCGTAGGCATGCACGCGCGACTGGCCGAAGGCCGCCACGTCAACGAGGGTTTCGCCCAGCAGCACAGACGCAAGATCAAGCCCGTGCGGGGCCAGGTCCATCAGCGCACCACCGCCGGCCCGCGCCGGATCGACCCGCCAATTCCCACCATGTTCCCGTTCGCCGAACGCTGCGTCCAGCCAGCAGCAATAGACGATGCGTATCGCCGTCACCCGCCCGAGTACGCCGCCGTGCACCAACGCCGCCAGATGCCAGTGCGCCGGATGGAAACGCTGGTCGAAGGCCGTCGCATACGGAACGCCGGCGCGATCGCACGCGGCGACCATGGCGCGTGCGTCCGCCAGACTGGCCGCCATCGGTTTTTCGCACAGCACCGGCACGCCGTGCCGCGCCGCCGCTTCCACGATTGACCGGTGCGCATCGTTGGGCGTCGCGATATAGACAGCATCGATGGCGTCGAACAACGCGTCGAGATCCGTGCAGGGGCGCGTGCCGGGATGTGCCGCCACCATCGCGTCCAATGCCGGCAGGGCCACATCGTACGCCGCGGCCAGACATCCGTTCGCGGAGGCCGCGATCGCCGGGGCCACATAGTCCCGCGCCACCCAACCGCATCCTGCAATGCCCCAGCGCATCACCAACGTTCTGGCAAGTCCAGCAGCACCCGTGCGCGCGCGAGCGCATCAACTGCCTCGGTCATGCCAGCAAACGCCACTTCCGGCGCGTCGGTCCGTGCCGGGTAGGTCGCCAACTCGCCATACTCGCGCGCGTAGCGATCTGATGGCCAGTGAATCCTGCCGGCCTGATAGAGCGGGTTCCGCCGCAACCGCGTGCCCCGCTTCGGCCGCGTCAGCTCGCCATCCGCACGCCCGGCCAGCGTGTTGCCCCAGGCGATCGTCACCGCCGCCGCCCGCTGCAGGCCGGACGCACGCACCGCGGACGGCACGCGCGATTTCATCAGCGCCTGCGTCAGTTCGGTATCGTCGAACAGCGTGCAGCCAGGAAACAGCGCCGCCATCTCGCCCGGCGTCACCGGTGCACCGGCGGACAGGTTTTCGACCTGCGCGTTATGCACATGCCCCACCAGCACACGCGGCGCCACGCGCATCATCTCGGCCGCGGCGAATGGCTTGTCGGCAAAGAAGTAAAACGCATCGTGACAGAACAGCAGATCGGCCGCGTGATCCTCGAAAGGCCACGCGACCGCCGCATCGAAACACACCAGCTCTGCCTCCGGTGCCACGAAGTGCCGCGCCAGCCATAACTTCGAAAAGACAATGTCGCCGCCAGTCACCTCGCCGGCATGCGGCCCGAACGCGCGCAGAAAATGCCCTGCGCCGCATGCCACCTCCAGCACACGGCTGGGAGTTTGCCAATGCGATTGGGCCAGCGCCAGCCCGGACAGGTACGTCGGATCGGACCAGCGATGCGCGAAATAGGTGGCCACCCCGCCAAACGCGAGCAGGTCCATTGCCGCACGGAAACTCAGCCGCGTCCGCTCGCGCACCGCTTGCGTGCGGGCCGCCTCGCTGGGTGGCGCCCCGGGCGCCCAGCCGTCCTGGTCGCCCAGCAGCAGCACGGTAGCCGCCTCCGCACCACCCGCATCGAGCAGCGTCAGTGCTTCATCCGCCAGCGCGCGCCGATCAGCGCGCAGAAACGCGATGTCATCGACAACCGGCCAGCGTTCCTCGCCGGCAACCAGGAAATGGCTGTCGCGCCGCAATGGCGCACCGGTGATCGGGCTGCGCAGCCTCACCGCAATCCGGCCTCGTCCAGCACGGCAAGGTGGAATGCCTGCACCGGGCCTGCGTGCACCAGTTGCAAATCCTCCAACGCCTGCGATGCGGTAAATTGCGCCACGCGCTCATAATGGCGCATCTGTTGAACACGGTCGATCACGTCGGCGGCATGGAAGGCGCGTCCTTCCGGCGTGTCCGCATCGCCGATCGTCGCCAGCGCCGCGCGTACGCGTTCGCCGACCGGCGGCACCAATGTTGCCAATGCGCGGTCGAACAGGCGGCTCATCAGCGGCGCCAAGGCGTCTCCCAGCAGCACTTCGCCCGCAAATCCGCTATCGGGCAGGGCAGCATTGTGCAGGTGGTGGGCCAGCCCGGCGAGAAACACGGTGCCGGGGTCGGCGCCATACTCGGCCGACAGCAGCACGCCCAGCACGGCCACCACCAGGCAATGATCGCCGTGGTTCTCCGCGGGTTCCAGCACGACGCGGCGCTGCCCGGGGCACGTGGCCCCTGCCCTGGGCTGACGGATCAGGGCCTCGGCAAACTCGGGCACTGCGCCAGCGGCTGCTTCCTGACCTAACTGGGCGCGCAACGTCGATGCCAAAGCGGGCGAGACGCACGCGCTTGCGTCATCGAAGCTGCGTCGTAGCACCGCGCCCGGATCGGCGACGCCAAGCGCGGTCAGCACGGCCGCATCGATCCCGCCCAGCCTTATGGCAGCCAGCGTATCCGCCGTGACCGCCAACGCCACATCGCCGGCCGGCTCGCCGCGTGCCACGCGCGACCAGGCGCGCCGGAATGCGCGGACCGCCAGGGAATCCGGGCTGGCGGCATCCCGCACGCGCTTTAGATCACCCAGTTCCGCCGCCAGCGCCGCCAGCCCAGCCAGGGACCGGGGCCGCCCACAGGCATCCATCAGGCGGCGTTCAGCCACCGCAACAGGTTCTGTTCCTGCGCGCCGAACGCGTGCTCCTCACGCTGGCCGGCCGGGGTCATCGGCGCCTTGAAGAACAGGCCCAACTGTTCCTGGATGCCGCCGCGACCGCGCTGCTTGGCGAGATCCAGCACGCGCGCGATCTCGATGACGAGGGGGGCGGCCAGGATGCTGTCGCGGCAGAGGAAGTTCACCTTCATCTGCATTTTCTGGCCCATGAAGCCAACCAGGTCGATATTGTCCCAGGCTTCCTTGTTGTCGCCGCGGGGCTTGTAATACTGGATGTTCACCAAGTGGTCCTCGACATGGTAACCCAGTATGTCGTCCAGCACGGAGCCTTTGGTGTTCAGCTTCGACCGCAGGCTGTCGGCATTATCGAGCGCCAGGCCGTCACGATTGCCAAGGATGTTGGTGGAAAACCAGCCTTCCACGAATAGCGATCTCGCGCGGAAAGCCGGCGCCAGAACGGTTTTTATGAAAGTCTGCCCGGTCTTGCCGTCCTTGCCGGCGACCGGCACGCACCGCTCCACCGCCAACCTGGTCAGCGCCGGGATGTCGGCGGCCAGGCTGGGGGTGAAATTGCCGTACGGAACCCCTTCCATGATGGCGGCGTAGGCGTACAGCATGGCCGGGCTGATGGCCGCGTCGTCGCCGTCCAGCCCGCGTTCGAAGGCCGGGGTGGATTGCAGCACGTCCAGCGACATGTCCGGCCAGCGCTCGACCGACGCCAAATTGACCATGACCAAGCCGCCAAGCCCGATCTGCTCGCGATACTGGCGTATGTCCTCACGAATCTGCTCGACGGCATCCCGATGCCCGCCGGCGATCGCATTGGTGCCGCCCACATTGCGGCAGTATTCGCGGCTGCCGGCCGCGGGCCACGGGCGCATTTCGGAGAGTTTGTGCTCGACCTGCTCGGTTTGCTCACGATCCAGCACGCGGTGCTCCCGCACCGCGGAGGCAAGATCGTCGCGGCACAGATCCCATCCGGCGAAATGGAGGTTTCGGTAGGGCACCAGCCCCGGCACGTTCACATCGGAGAGCGGCAGCCCGGCCAGATCGTTCGATCCGGAGCGCAGCAACTCGATACCCGCCGCGGCCGTGCTGGCCACGGCACCGCCCAGCCCCACCACCAGAACACCCAGGCGCCGTCCGGTGAGCGAAGCGTCCAGGCTGGTATCGGGCATGCGGTCCTCGGTGCTGTGGCGGCCCTCGCAGATGGGCGCGCGAACATGGGTGTAAACACTTTGTCACACGCTCTGGCCGCGCCAGTGCTGTTCAAGAAACCGTGGGGCAGGCGCGCAGGTCGGCAGCCTGGCTGCGCCAACCGCACTGCCTATATCGCGCCCATGCCCCGCCCCTGGACCCCGCGACATGTGCTCGCCACACAATCGGCGCTGGCACTGCCGACCGGGCAGGCCATGGTGGACCGCGCGGCCGCCCTCGGCGCCAGCATCGTGCGCCTGTCCGGCGACCGGCTGACCGGCCTTCCCGACACGTATCGCGATGCCAAGACAACGCTCGCGATCGTGACTGCCAGCCCGAGCCGGCGCCGGCTTCAACCTATCCCGCCGAGCGCGGACTGGCGGTTCGACCTGGCGGAGGGGTGCCCTGCGCATTGCAGTTACTGCTATCTTGCCGGCTCGCTCGCCGGGCCGCCTATCATCCGCGCCTATGCCAATTTGGACGAGATCCTGGCCGAACTGCCCGCCGCGGTCGGACAGGGCCGGGTGACATCCGTTTCCGCGGACCGCGCCTGTGAAGGCACCACCTTCGAGTGCTCCTGCTATACCGACCCTCTCGCCATCGAGCACATTACCGGCAGCTTGGCGGCGTGTATCACCCATTTCGGGATATGGGACGCACCGGTTCAGCTTCGCTTCACCACGAAATTCGACGACGTGGCGCCGTTGCTGGCGTTGCAGCACAATCGCCGCACCCGCATTCGTTTTTCGGTCAACGCTGCGGCGGCCGAGCGCCACGAAGGTGGGGCTCCCCACATGAAGGCTCGGCTCGCTGCCCTGCGGGCGGTGGCCCTTGCAGGCTATCCGGTCGGCCTGACGGTCGCGCCCATCCTGCGGCTGCCCGACTGGGCGCAGGCATACGACAGGCTCTTTACCGATATAGCGACCGCCCTGGACGGGGTTCCCGCGCGCGACCTGACAGCCGAGCTGATCACCCACCGTTTCACGCCCAAATCGAAGGCGGTGCTGACCGGCTGGTATCCGGGCAGTTCGCTGGACATGGACGAGGCGCAGCGATCACGGAAACTGACGAAATTCGGGTCAGTGAAATATGTATTTCCAAAAGATCAGATGCGGGACATGCAGGCGGTCATTGAATTATCGCTGACCACGCGATTGCCGGACGCAAAGCGACTGTATTGGACTTAGACGTAAGCGGAAACGAAAACATATCTGAAAGCAAGCAGTCCTTTTTTGAAAAAAGGACCAAAAAACTTTTATCCATTTGCTCCGCGATAGCACTGACAAAAGTTTTTTGCTTCTTTTTTTCAAAAAAGAAGGCCTGCCTTCGCTTGGTGACTGAGCTTCCGTGGAATCACCAACCTGCACGGGCCATGCCGGGCCCCACATTTGAGAGTGAAAAAGAACATTCCTCCCCCTAGCGCAGAGTGTAAACCTAGGCTTACACTCTGCGGTCAATGACCTATCTTGCCCCTCACCGTCCCCACGCCCTGGTCATCGGCAGCGGTTTTGGGGGGTTGGCCGCCGCGATCCGTCTTGGCGCTCGCGGCTATCGCACGACCGTGCTGGAAAGCCTTGAGGCTCCCGGCGGCCGGGCACGCGTGTTTCGCCAGGACGGTTTCACCTTCGACGCTGGGCCTACGATCGTCACCGCCCCCTTCTTGCTGGAGGAGCTGTGGTCGCTGTGCGGCCGGCGCCTGTCCGACGATGTGGAGCTTCGCCCGATTGACCCGTTCTATCGTATCCGGTTCGCGGACGGCGCCACGTTCAACTATACCGGCGACCCGGAAGCGATGCGCGCCGAAGTGGCGCGCTTCTGCCCGGCCGACGTTGCGGGCTACAACTCCTTCATGGCCGCCAGCGAGCGCATCTATAAGATCGGGTTTGAGCAGCTCGGTCATGTGCCGTTCAACTCGTGGACCGACATGGCGCGCCTGATCCCGCAATTGGCCAAGCTCGGCAGCCATCGCAGCGTGCACGGCCTGGTCAGCCGCTATATCTCGGACGAGCGTTTGCGCACCGTGCTCAGTTTTCACCCGCTGCTGGTGGGGGGCAATCCGTTCGCCGCCAGTTCCATTTACAGCTTGATCTGCTTCCTGGAGCGCCGCTGGGGAGTCCATTTTGCCATGGGCGGCACCGGACGTCTGGTTTCCGGCATGGTGGACCTCATCAGGGGCCAGGGCGGCCAGGTGCGCTGCGACGCCGAGGTGGACGAGATCACCGTCGAACATGGCACCGCCACCGGGGTACGCCTGACCAGTGGCGAGGTCGTTTCCGCCGACATCGTCGTATCCAACGCGTGCTCCGCCTTCACCTACGGCACGCTGCTGCGCCGTACGCCGCGGCGACGCTGGACCGACCGGCGCATCGCGCGTGGCCGCTACTCCATGAGCCTGTTCGTCTGGTATTTCGGGACGCGACGCCGCTACGAGGATGTGGCGCACCACACGATCCTGCTCGGCCCGCGTTATCGGGCGCTGCTGCACGATATCTTCCAGCGCCACCATCTCGCCGGCGATTTCAGCCTGTACCTGCACCGGCCTACCGCGACCGATCCGTCGCTTGCCCCGCCAGGCTGCGACGCGTTTTACGTGCTGTCACCCGTGCCCCACCTGGATAGCGGCACCGACTGGCGGGCGGCCGCCGAGCCGTATCGCGCGCAGATCGAACAGGCGTTGTCGGACACGTTGCTGCCCGGCTTGCGTGAGGAAATCGTGTCGCAACGGATGATGACGCCGCTCGATTTTTCCGAGACTCTTCTCTCGCACAAGGGCGCCGCCTTCGGCCTGGCGCCGCTGCTGACGCAAAGCGCCTGGTTTCGGCCCCATAACAAAAGCGAGGAGGTGGACAATCTCTACCTCGTGGGCGCCGGCACCCATCCCGGCGCCGGCCTGCCCGGCGTGCTCTCCTCCGCCCGCGTTCTCGACAAGGTCGTGCCCGATGCCCGTGTTTTCGCCTGACGCCGTGTATTTGCCTGATGATGACCTGGCCGCCTGCCGCGCGCTGATGCGTGGCGGCTCGAAGACATTTTTCGCGGCGTCCCATCTGCTGCCCGCGCGCGTGCGCGAGCCGGCGACGGCCCTCTACGCGTTCTGCCGCCTGGCGGACGATGCCATCGACGAATGCGGCGAGACACTGACCAGCCTTCACGATCGTCTGGACCGCGCCTATGCGGGTCGCCCCTGCCCCCATCCCGCCGACCGGGCTTTTGCTCACATGGTGCAAGCCCACCATCTGCCGCGCGCCCTGCCGTTGGCCTTGCTTGAAGGTTTTGCGTGGGACACGCAGGCGCGCCGCTATGCGACGCTGGACGAATTGCTGGACTATGCCGCCCGTGTGGCTGGCAGCGTGGGCGCGATGATGGCGGTGCTCATGGGCATACGGCACCCCGCAGCCCTCGCCCGCGCCTGCGACCTGGGTGTCGCCATGCAGTTGACCAATATCGCCCGCGACGTGGGCGAGGATGCACGTGCCGGCCGGCTCTATCTGCCGCTCGACTGGCTGCGTGACGCCGGGGTGGATCCCGACCTCTTCCTGGCTGACCCGGTACCCGACGCGAAGCTCGCCAGCGTCGTCGCGCGCCTGCTGGAGGTTGCCGACACCTTGTATGTACGCGGCTGCACCGGCATTGCCGCGCTGCCCGCCTCGTGCCGCCCGGGCATTCACGCGGCTGCCACGATCTATGCCGAAATCGGCAGGACTTTGGAAAGATCAGGCCACGACATCACCCAGCGCGCCCGGGTTCCGACCGGCCGCAAATTGGTTCTTCTCGCGACAAGCCTGCGTGCCTTCCGCCCGGCCGCGCGCTCCCTCGCCGAGCCGGCGTTGCCGGCCTGCCAGTTCCTGGTGGATGAAGCGGCCCGCGCGGCACAAGCCCGCCCGATAACCTCCCCGACCCACGCGATCGGCGCCCGCCTCACCTGGACGTTCGACCTGTTCCAGCGCCTGCATCACCAGCAATGGGCGTCGTGATCCATGTTCGCCAAATGGGAATGGATCATCATTGAGCTGATCGTGCTGGCTTTTCTGGTGGCCGAACTCGTCTCCGTCCGCCGGTCGATACAAAGGGACCGCCGGGCTGCTTCTGACAGTCGCGAGGAGTCGTGACCTGGGGAAAGGCAAGACCTTCTTTTTTGAAAAAAAGAAGCAAAAAACTTTTGTCAGTGCTGTCGCAGAGCAAATGGATAAAGAGTTTTTTGGTCCTTTTTTGCAAAAAAGGACTGCTTGCTTTTAGTCATGTGAAAACAGGCTGTGCTCCACCGTAGCACAGATCACATGCGCGGCCGTGATGTGAATCTGCTGGATGATCGCCGTACGGCTGGACGGCGCGGCGAATACCAGGTCGGCCGCGGACATGCCGGACGGGTCGGCGCCGCAGAAGGCCAGTGTCGCCAGCCCACCCTCGCGCGCCGCTTCCAGCGCGGCCAGCACGTTGGGCGAGCGGCCCGAGGTTGAGATAGCCAGCAGCACATCGCCGGGCCGGCCCAGCCCGCGCACCTGGCGGGAGAAGATGTGCTCGAAGCCGTAATCGTTGCCGATGGCGGTCAGGACCGAGCTGTCGGTGGTGAGTGCCATGGCGGCCAGCGGCGCGCGATCGAACATCAGGCGGGAGAGGAATTCGCCGGCAATGTGCTGGGCGTCCGCGGCGCTGCCCCCATTGCCGGCGACGAGCAGTTTTCCGCCCGCGCGCAGGCTGGCGGTGATGCGGTCCGCCATGCGCACCATCGTCGCGCGCAGACCGGGGTCGGTCGCCAGGGTCTCGATCGCCCGTATCAACTCCGCGAGGTAGTCATCGACCCAGGACAGGGGGGCGGGCTCGGTCAACAATCGCTCCGGGTGGCGGACACGGGCGCTGTACGCGCGCGCGCCGCCACCCGCAATGGCACCCGGTCAGCGCTTCTCGACGAATTGCACGGACGGGGTCGAGCCGCCCGCGGTGGTGCAGGCGCCCAGGTTGAGATTGTTGGTCTCGCCCGTGGTGCCGTCGTTCGGCTGGCAGGTGGGGGCGGCGGTCAACCCGTCGGTCAAGGCGATGCCGACGGTGATCGACGTGCCCTTGTTGAATTTGGCCTGGCTGCCGCCGCCATCGCCGATGACGTTGTATTCGGCCGCATTCCACGATTGGGCCAGGTTGACGACCGTGTCCTTCCCGGAGGTGCTGTAGGCGTTGCCGAGCGTGGAGAACACCAGCGTGTCGTTGCCGCCGAGCGTTGCCGTGCCCGTGACCTTCAAATCGGCCAGTTGGGCGAGTGGCTGCACCGGTGTGGAGACGGCCGCGCTGTTACGATAGCAGTCGCCGCTATAGGACATCCAGCCGCCGGGAGGGCATGTATTGCCGTAATGGATCAGCCAGTATTGCATGAAGGCGATGCCGGAGTTCGAGTAGACGAACTGCTCCCACCCGAGACAGGAGGATGGGTTGGTGGCCCCGTTGCAGACCGACGTCTTGAAGAATTGCGAGTTGATCTGAAGCGAATAGCTGTTTTTCCGGCCGTTATTGGTCTCGGATTTCAGGCCATTGATGGCCGGGAACGATCCTTCAGCGGATGTTACGATACCTGTCACGACGGCCGAATAGTCGTTTCCGTTGCCTACCGTATAGCCGCGGTGGCCATGGCTGGGCACGTAGGGGCGATTCGGGGCGTGTTTGCATTCGGTCTGTATCCAGTCGGTGCTGGGATACGCCGCCGCGAAGCAGCCTTCTTGGGGGACGGGTTTATGGGCGATCTGGGCCTGCCAGGCTTGGCGCGCCTGGGTGTCTGCATTCGGTGCGGCCAAGGCGGAGAATGTGAGCACGCCTTGCAGGCCGGCAGCCGCCAGGATGACCAGCGCCGTCGAATGGCGGCGGCCGGAGAGGAATAATGTCACAGCAAAACCCTTCAGATGTTGAGGCTCCGCGCCCAAGCTGCGCACAACCCGACCATCTCGGGTCTGGACCGGAACGGTTGCGCGTGACGCATGGGAAACGTCCCACACTCGGCTCCGATATGTCCAGCACTCGCTCGCGCCAGCGTGAGGTCGCCTGCAAGCTGTTCACCGCCTTCTCATGCGCCGCGCGATGCAACCCTGATGCGGCTGCCTCGTCGTGTCAGCACGCTCAGGAGACACCCCATGCTGCAAGGCACCCCGCAACCTGTGATTACGCTCACCCGGCCGTCGCTGTACGCGAGTTTCGTGGCTGTTCCCTTCACGTGCTTTGCGGGTGCGCTGGCCACTGATCTTACCTATTGGCGCAGCACTTCGGTGACCTGGCAGATCTTTTCGATCTGGCTGATCACGGCCGGGCTGGTCACGGCGGGATTGGCGATCATTGCCGGCATCATCGACCTTGTGGATCGTCGCCGGTTGGCCGGGTCGCGACCGGCTTGGATCGGGCTGGTGGGCCTGCTCCTGGCGACCGGGCTGGCCCTGGTGAACGCGTTCGTTCATAGCCGCGACGCCTATACCTCGGTCGTGCCCACGGGGCTGATCCTGTCGGGTGCGGTGGTGCTGATCCTGCTGCTGTCCGTCATTGATTGGGGACGGCCGCGCGTGACCTCCACGGCCGATGGCGTGCTGGTCGGGCGGCGCGGCAGCGCTTTGCCCTTTGTCGCCGCATCGGCGGTGGTGTTCCTGGGTGGACTGGGCGCGGTGTTCGCCTTCCAAGGTGCGGCCGATACATCGGTCGATCCCGCCAAGCAGATCGGCGCCAACCCGGCATTGCCGGGTCCGCATCAATATCTGCTGCCACCGATGCACATCGCTCCTGTGGCGCGCTGGGCGGCGGGGCAGACCCCGACCGTGCCGGCCGGCTTCCACGTCGAAGCATTGGCCAGCGGGTTGGAGCACCCGCGTTTCGTCTATGCGCTGCCGAACGGCGACGTGCTGATCGTCGAATCGAGCGGCCCGACGGCGCCGATCAGCCGACCCAAGGAGCTGATCATGGGCCTGGTGCAGACCTATGCCGGTGCCAAGGAGCATGGTGGCAACCGCATCACTTTGGTTCGCGCCGCCAATGGTGCAGCGCCTGCCGTGCGCACCGTTTTCCTGGACCACCTGACCTCGCCGTTCGGCGTGGCGCTGGTCGGCCATGATTTCTACGTCGCCGACACCGATGCCTTGATGAAGTTTCCGTATGAGGACGGGCAAACGAGCATCACCGCGCCGGGCACGAAGCTGGTCGATCTGCCGGCTGGTCCAATCGACCATCATTGGACCAAGAGCCTGACGGTGAGTGCCGACGGCAACACGCTGTATGTGGGCGTGGGCTCCAACAGCAACATCACCGAGAACGGGATGGGCGCCGAGCTGGACCGGGCCGCCGTTTGGGCTATCGACCGGGCGACCGGGGCCCACCGGATTTACGCCAGCGGCATACGCAACCCGACCGGGCTGGGGTGGGAGCCGCAAACCGGCAAGCTGTGGGCGATTGCCAACGAGCGGGACGAGTTAGGGCCGAACTTGGTGCCGGACTACCTGACCTCGGTCCAGGATGGCGGCTTTTACGGCTGGCCCTACAGCTATTACGGCCAGCACGTCGACCCGCGGGTGCAGCCGCAGCGGCCCGATCTGGTGGCCCGTGCCATATCGCCGGATTACGCGCTCGGCTCTCACATGGCGCCGCTGGGATTGGCGTTTGCGACCGATGCGGTGCCGGAGCAATTCCGCCACGGCGCGTTCGTGGGTGAGCATGGCAGCTGGGATCGCGATCCGCTCAGCGGCTACAAAGTGGTGTTCGTGCCATTCGCCGATGGACGCCCGAGTGGGCCGCCGCAGGATGTGGTGACCGGGTTCTTGAGCCCGGACGGTCACGCGCACGGTCGGCCGGTGGGCTTGGCGATCGACAAATCGGGCGCGCTGCTGGTCGCCGACGATTTGGGCAACACGGTGTGGCGCGTGACGGCGGAACACCCGCCGAGCTGACGGGCGTAGGTGCCGCGTCAGCTTTCGACGGCACCCAACGTCACGACACGGCCGTTCACGGCGGCGACCGGCCATGGCGTGAGGGCCTGGCCGGCACACGGGCCGCCCAGGCAGCTTCCGTCCGCCACATCGAACACGGCGCCATGCCAGGAGCAGACGATGTGCCCGCCGTCCGGCGTCAGATACAAATCCAGCTGCTGCGCTAATGGCATTTGCATGTGCGGACAACGATCGGCGTAGCCGAACACGACTGTGCCGCGACGCACGACGAAGCCGTGGAAACGGCCGGCACGGAGTTCGACGACGAAGTTGCGCGCGGCACCATCCGCAATGGCGTCGAGCGGGCATAGTGTGATGCCGGCCGGTGTGGCGCTTAGTCGCACCAGCTCGGTCATCCGGGCGCCCCGGGCTGGCGATCGGGATGCACCGCTGCCACGGCCGGCAGTGCGGCGGCGTGCTCACCGGCCTCTGCCACGCGGGGGAACGGCGTGAGATCGACACCGAACCGTCGGGCGGCGTAGAGCTGTGGGACGAGGTAGCAGTCCACGACGGTGGGCGTGTTACCGAACGCAAAGCCGCGTCCGTGACGGCCGATCAATATCTCGACCGCGTCCAGACCGAGACGCACCCAGTGCGCGGCCCAGGCCTGGGTCTGCTTTTCGTCAGCGTTGAACTCGTGTTTAAGCGCCCGCAGCACGCGAAGATTGTGCAGCGGGTGGATCTCGCATGCCATTGCGGCGGTCATCGCCCGCACGGCCGCACGATCGGCCGGCGTGTGCGGCAGCAATGGCGGAGTGGGATAGGTTTCCTCCAGCCATTCGATGATCGCCGGGCTTTGCGTCAGTATCGTTGTGCCGGCTTCGAGCACCGGGACCAATCCTTGTGGCGCCAGTGTAAGAAAATCCGGTGCCTGCTGCTCGTTTGCGCGCAGATCGTGGGTGATGGTTTCCCAGCGTAGATTTTTCAATGCGAGTGCGATGCGCACGCGGTAGGCGGCCGAGGAGCGCCAGTAGCCGTGCAGCCGAAGCGCTTCGGTCATGCCTTGGCCGGCAGGATGCGGGCGTGGCACGGGCCGAAACCGATTGATACGAAGCCGGGTGCGTGGGCGCGTGCGGACAGGATGATTTCGTCGCCATCCTCCAGTGCCGCCCGTTGCTCGCCGTTGGGCAAGGCGAGCGGCCGCGTGCCGCCGTGGGCGAGTTCCATCAGGCTGCCCCACCCGTCCGGTTCCGCCGCCGAAATCGTGCCTGTGCCGAGCAGGTCACCCGGTGAGAGATTGCATCCGTTACTGGCGTGATGGGCGATCATTTGGGCCGCGGTCCAATACAGGCTATCGGCCGGACCGCGGCTGAGCCGGTGCGGGGCGTCGCCCGCATCACGCATGCTTTGCGTGAGCAGATGGACCTCTAATTGCAGGCTGTAGGCGCCGTGACGCTGATCCGCCTCGTCCCACAAATAAGGGAGCGGCACCGGGTCACCATCCGGGCGTGGCGGTTGCGGGATGCGAAATGGGATCAAGGCTTCTGCCGTCACGATCCATGGCGAGATGGTTGTGCAGAAACTCTTGGCGAGGAAGGGACCGAGCGGCTGGTACTCCCAGGCTTGCAGGTCGCGCGCCGACCAGTCGTTCAGCAGGCACAGCCCCGCAACGCGCGCGTCGGCCTGCGCAATGGGCACCGGTTGTCCGCGTGCGTTGGCAGGACCACCGATCCAGATGCCCAGTTCCAGTTCGTAATCCAGCCGCCGGGCCGGTCCGAAGCTGGGAATTTCCTGGTCGGGCGTTTTGCGTTGGCCGTTGGGGCGCGTGACCGCCTCGCCCGAGACGCTGACAGAGGAGGCACGGCCGTGATAGCCGATGGGCACGTATTTATAGTTCGGCAGCAGCGGCGCATCGGGACGGAACAACCGGCCGATGTTGCGGGCGTGATGGATGCCGGCGTAAAAATCCGTGTAGTCGCCTATAGTCGCAGGCACGTGCAGCGCACAGGCGTGCGCATCGTGCAACAGGGGCGCAACATGCTCGCGATGTGCGGAATCGGATAGCAATTCAGACAGGCGTGCGCGCAGAGCGCGCCGCGCCGAATGCGGTGTGCCGAGCAGCGCGTTGAGCGTCGGCTCGGTCAGTGCCGAAGCGGCCTCGTCCGGCAGCAGCCCGGCCATGGCTGCCCCATGGAGATCGAGAATGCGATCGCCGATCGCGGTTCCGGCGCGTCGATCCTCCAAAATGCTGAAGACGCCATAAGGGAGGTTCTGGATCGGAAACTCGGCATGGCCGTCCGCACCCGGCACCCAACTGCGCCGGGCCGGGTCATGGGTTTCATCCACGGTCACCCGGGGAGCCTCGCTTTCTCGAACCCGGACCAAACGTCGTCGTAATCGAGTTGCATCAGCGGTGTTTCAGTGGCCCAGCGTGTTGGGCGGAAGACGTGGCGCGTCTCGATCATGAACGCCATGGTGTTGTCGATACGATGCGGCGCCAATTCGGCGGCGACTGCCTTGGCATAGCTCGCCTGGTCCGGACCGTGACCGGCCATCTGGTTGTGCAGCGAGGCCCCGCCTGGGGCAAAGCCACCCACCTTGGCATCGTAGGCGCCATGGATGAGGCCCATGAACTCGGTCATCACGTTGCGATGGAACCAGGGTGGGCGGAACGTGTCTTCGGCCACCATCCAGCGCGGTGGGAAGATAACGAAATCACAGTTGGCGGTGCCCGGCGTCTCCGACGGGCTGGTGAGCACGGTGAAGATGGAGGGGTCCGGGTGGTCGAAGCTGACAGTGTTGATGGTGTTGAAACGTCGCAGATCGTAGCGGCAGGGCGCGAGATTGCCGTGCCAGGCGACGACATCGAACGGGCTGTGATCCAGCGTGGTGGTCCACAAGCCACCCTGGAATTTTTGCACCACTTCGCACGGCTCGTCCGTATCTTCATAGGCAGCGACGGGCGTTTCAAAGTCGCGCGGATTGGCCAGGCCGTTGGCGCCGATGGGCCCGAGATCGGGCAGGCGGAATAAGGCGCCATAGTTTTCGCACACATAGCCGCGCGCCGGGCCGTGCAGCAGCGCCACGCGAAAGCGCAGACCGCGTGGTATGAGGGCGATCTGTTGCGGTTCGACCGTGAATCGGCCGAGTTCGGTTGTGATGTCGAGCGTGCCCTGCTGCGGCAGGATCAGAAGCTCGCCGTCGGCGTTGTAGAAGGCGCGCCGCATGGACTTGCCGGCGGCAAAACCGTGCACGGCCACGCCGGTGCCGGACGCCGTATCGCCGTTGCCCCCATAGGTGACCAACCCATCCACGAAATCGGTGTCGTTTTCGGGAAGCGGCATCGGGTTCCAGCGCATCCGGTTAGGGCTGGCAGGCACTTCATTGAATGGCGCGGAGCGGAGCCACATCCCCCCCTCGTAGGGTGCGTAGGCGCCGTGATTGGCGGTTGGCCGAAGACGATACAGCCAGCTTCTGCGGTTTTCCGAACGCGGCGCGGTGAAGGCGGTGCCCGACATCTGCTCGGCATATAACCCGAACGGCGCATGCTGGGGCGAATTGCGGCCGGCGGGCAGCGCGCCCGCGACGGCCTCCGTGGAGAAGTGATTGCCGAAGCCGGCCATCATGCCTTCGTCCGGATGGCGCGTGGCGCTGGCGCCCGTGTCATGCAAAAACGGCTGGTCCAGCATGGTTTGGCTTCCTGCCTTGTGATTGAACTCGTTCATAAGCAAGCAGTCCTTTTTTGAAAAAAAGGACCAAAAAACTTTTTTCGGTCTTCGACACCAATGAGAACGGTTTTTTGCTTCTTTTTTTAAGAAAGAAGGCCTCACTGCGAATTAGGCGTCGACCTTGATGACGCCGCGGCGGATCTGGTCCAGCTCGATAAACTCGTAGAGCGCTTGGAAGTTGCCCGCGCCGAAACCTTCGTTGCCCTTGCGCTGGATGATCTCGAAGAAGATCGGGCCGAACAGGTTCTCGGTGAAGATCTGCAGCAGCAGGCCTTCGCGCTCCACATCGCCGTCGATCAGGATGCGGTTGCGCCGCAGCCGTTCCAGATCCTCACCGTGGCCGGGCACGCGCTTGTCGACCAGCTCGTAATAGGTTTCGATTGTGTCCTGCAGCCGCACGCCCCGCGCGCGCAGTTTTTCGACCGTCGCAAAAATGTCGTTGGTGGACAAGGCAAGGTGCTGAATGCCTTCGCCCTTGTACTCGCGCAGGAACTCCTCAATCTGGCTGTGCTCGTCCTGGCTTTCGTTCAGGGGAATGCGTATGGCGCCGTCCGGCGCGATCATCGCCTGGCTGAACAGGCCGGTGGCCTTCCCTTTGATGTCGAAATATTTCTGTTCCTCGAAACCGAAAATCTGGTTGTAGAAACTGGACCAGGTACGCATTTCGCCGCGGCGGACGTTGTGCGTCAGGTGGTCGAGCAAGTCGAGGCCGACATTGTTCTCCGCCTCGGCCTCGGCAGCGCCTGGCACAGGCGACCAACCGTCATACAGGCTGCCGCGTGCGCCGTGCCGGTCCACCAGATACAGGTAGGATCCACCGATACCTTCCAGCACGAAGCTGCCCTCGCCCAACGTGCCGCGCGACGCATCCGCCGCGTGGCCGCCACGGGCCAGGGCCGCTTCGTACGCCGCGCGCGCGTCGTCCACACGGAACGCCATGCCGCTGGCAGACGCGCCATGCGCTGCACGAAAATCGGCGGCCTGGCCGGACGGTTCGCGATTGAGCAGCAGGTTGATGCGGCCCTGCTTGTAGCGCACCACGTCCCGCGTCGGATGCCGCGACGCCTGCACGAAGCCGAGCTGGTCGAACAGCGCGGCCATGCGGTCCGGATCGGGCGAGGTGAACTCGCAGAACTCGAAGCCGTCCAGGCCAAGCGGGTTTCGATCGGTCACGGCCATCCCGGGCGCTCCTGCAGAGTAGTTACGTTTGATACGACATTGCGCTATGCCCGCCCGATGTCAACCTGTAGCGTGCCGCCCATGGCCAAGACAAAGTTGAAACTGGACAGCTTCATCCCCTACCGGCTCTCGGTCACGTCCAACCTGGTGAGCGGCACGATTGCGCGCGCCTACGACACGCTGTTCGGGCTGCGCATCCCCGAATGGCGGCTGATCGCGGTGATCGCCGAGCATGACGGCATCACGCAGGCTGGCATCGGCGCACGAACGCGGATGGACAAGGTGACCGTCAGCCGCGCCACCGCGTCGCTCTGCGAGCGCGGGCTGGTCGCGCGTGTCGCACATCCGGACGATCGCCGCTCGCACAAGCTGTGCCTGACGGCAAGCGGCCGCTCCCTTTACGGCGAGGTGGCACCCAAAGCGCTGGAGCTGGAGGCGCGCATCTTCGGTGGCTTCGACCGCGCCGAGCGTGCCACGCTCATGGCCATGCTGCGCCGCATCGATGGGCTGGCCATTGCGGCCGAGGCGCAAGCGGAATAGCAGGGCACGCCACCGCCCGGGAGTGCGCCCCATGCCGTTCAAGGTCCAGGTCGGCCCGCCGCAGATCGCCATCCACCAGGGACAAACGGTGCTGATCAGCCAGGAGGACGGGCAGATCGCCTGGCCCAGCGAAAAGGGCATGTATTACCACGATACGAGGGTGGTCAGCGCCTGGGCGGTGTATGCCAACGGCGCGCCCTGGGTGCTGCTGAACGGGGGTGCCATCACCTACTACGCGGCGCGCATCTTCCTGACCAACGGCGATTTCCTGACGCAGGACGGCAAGATCGCCGCGCGCACGCTGGCCCTGGTGGTCAGCCGCGAGATCGATGGCGGCATGCACGAAGATCTGGACGTGACGAATCACGGCACGCAGAGATCCGGTTCAACCTGGAGATCGCGCCGCGCTGCGATTTCGCCGATGTATTCGAGGTCAAATCCGATCGCATCGTCCGCCGCGGACAGATCAACACCATGTGGAACGACACGGCGCAAACCCTGTCCAACACCTATCGCAACGCGCGATTTCGTCCGTTCGGTGGCGATCACCGCGGTGCACGCCAAGGCCGGTTACGCGAACGGTCGGCTGAGCTTCGATATCGAGCTCGAACCGGGTGAGACCTGGCATTGCTGCCTGCACTACGATCTGGGCGAAGGGAAGAACATCGTCTGCGCGCCTGCAGAGTGCGTGGCGCACGACGCCGACAATCGCCACGCCGCCGAGCTGCACGACTGGCAGAGGCGCGTGCTGAAGATCGAAACGCCGAACGAGGAATATTATCGCTTCTTCCACCAGGCGATCGACGACATGGCGGCACTCCGCCTGCCGAGGGGCGATCACGACCACATGGTGTTCATGCCGGCCGCCGGCCTGCCGTGGTTCATGGCGCCGTTCGGCCGCGACAGCCTGATCGTGTCGCTGCAGAACATCACCGTCTATCCCGAATTCGCCCGCGGCTCGTTGCAGGTGCTCGGCGCGCTGCAGGCCGATGCACGCGACGACTACCGCGATGCCGAACCCGGCAAGATCATGCACGAGCTGCGCTGCGGCGAGCTCGCGCACTTCAAGCTGATCCCGCACACGCCGTATTACGGCACGGCTGACGCCACCCCGCTTTGGCTGATTACCTTGCACGCCGCCTGGCGTGCCACCGGCGACCGCGACCTGCTCGATCAGCACATGAAGACGGCGGAACGCTGCCTGGCCTGGATCGACGAGTATGGCGACCGCGACGGGGACGGATTTCAGGAATACCAGACGCGATCCTCGGCCGGGTACGAGAACATGGGCTGGAAAGATAGCGGCGACGCCGTCATGTATCCGGACGGCTCGCTGGTGCGCGGCCCGAAAGCACTCTGCGAGTTGCAGGGCTACGTGTACGACGCATGGCTGCGCATGGCGCAGATTTTCGACGCGCTCGGCCACGCAGACCGCGCGACAACGTTGCGCGGCAAGGCGCACGCACTGTTCGACGCATTCAACGAGGCGTTCTGGGACGAGGAATTCGGCTTCTACGCCTACGCGCTCGACGGCGAGAAGAAGAAGGTGCTGAGCGTCGCGTCCAATCCAGGTCACTGCCTGTGGTCGGGGATCGTGCCGCCAGACCGCGCGGCGCGCGTCGTCGAACGGTTGATGGCGCCCGACATGTGGACCGGCTGGGGCATCCGCACCCTGTCGGCCGCGCACACCGCGTTCAACCCATATGCCTATCAGCTCGGCGCGGTCTGGCCGCACGACAATTCCATCATCGCCGCCGGCTTCAAGCGATACGGCTTCGCGGCCGAGGCGGCGCGCGTGGCCCGCGACGTCAGCGGTGCAGCCAGCCACTTCCAATCCAACCAGCTGCCCGAGCTGTATGCCGGCATCCAGAAGGACAACACCAACTTCCCGGTCCAATACCTCGGCGCGAACGTGCCGCAAGCCTGGGCCGCGGGATCGGCGTTCCTGCTGTTGCAGACCATGCTGGGCCTGGCCCCTGACGCGGTCGCTGGCCGCCTGTTCATCGACCCCGCTCTGCCGGCCTGGCTGCCGGACGTGACCATTCGCGACCTGACCATGGGCGAGCAAAGCTATTGCATCCGTTTCCGGCGCGAGCACGGTGACACGCGCCACGAGGTGCTGAGCGGCGACCCTGCGCTGGTCGAGACGCGGCCGTTCGGCGCAGCGTGGCCTGGCTGATCCGGTCTGGACAGGGCGGCGCCGAGCTTGTGTAACGCAAAGATGGACGCGCCAGCGCCGCTGATCGACACCATCGCAGGCCTCAGATGCACGCTGTGCCGTGCCGGCGGGCTGTTGACCCATCTCGACCATGTCGCCTGCGGTGTTTGCGGCCAGAGCTATCCGGTTCTGGGCGGCGTGCCCATCATGTTCGAGTCCGCAACCGTGGAACCAGGGCCGGCGGTGGACGAGGCTGCGGCGCGCGAGGTGCTCGATGCGTTCGGCATCCAGGCCGATGCGCTCTCGGTGCTGCGGATGCGCACGGCCATGCGGCGGCGAGTCCGGTTCGGCGACGCGCTGATCGAGACGGAAAGCCAGCAGTTCCTCGACCGGGTCAGGGCATCCGGCCACGCGATCAGCGCCGCGCCGGCGGAGGCGTTGGTCGAAATCCCGGCGGGGCTGGTCGGCGAACAACGTTACCACTGGGCCAAAACCTACCTGCCCCGGCGAATGCAGGGCGGGGTGCGGTTTCTGGCAAACATGCGCCTGGAGAATCGCGGTCCGGCCGCCCTGCGCAGCGCCGGCGCGGGCCGCGCCCATGTGGCTATACGATGGGCCAGGCAAGATCGGTCAGACCTGGGTGAACAGAGTGAGCGCACACCCCTGCCGATCGATCTGGCGCCAGGACAGGCGGTGACGGTGGCGGTCTGGGTGGTGCCTCCGCCCGAGCCCGGCGCGTATCGGCTGACCGTGCTGATCGTCCGCGAGCAACTTGACTGGCTGGAACAGGACGCGATCACGCTGCCCGTCACCGTCTCCGATGCCGCGCCGCCGCCGACACCCGATGGCTGGAGGGTGCTGCCGGATGCGCCCTCCAGCTACGACGCGGACCATGACCGGGGATGCGCCCTGCTCGAAGGATGGGTGCGCGACCATGCCCCGACGCGTCCGCGCGCGCTGGAGGTGGGCGGCAACGCGGCGCCCATGCTGGCACGGATGGAAAGCCTTCTTGGGCCCGACCCGGTCAATGCGGACGTCGATCTGCTGGGGTTGCAGGTGGGCCGGATGGTGGCGCGCCAGCATGGCAGCGCCGTGCGCCCGCTGTGCGCGGACGCGTTCCACCTGCCGTTTTCCTCCGGCTGGTTCGACGTGATCGTCATCTTCGCCTCGCTGCACCACTTTCCCGATCCCGCCGCGCTCCTGGATCATTTGCGGCGCAAGCTGCGTCCGGGCGGCTTTATCGGGCTACTATGCGAGCCGGTCGGCCATCCCTGGCCGGGGGCGCTGACCCAGGACTTCCTCACCGAATTGCGGCGTGGCGTGAACGAGCAAAGTTTTTCGCTGCGCGAGTATGACATGATGTTCCGCCAGGCCGAGCTGGTCGCCGAAGAAGTCATCGTCGATGGGAATTCACTGAAGGCACGGCTGGTGCACGCACCGGCCGATCAGGCACCGTGAACTCAGGCGCCGTTGACGCAGGCGCGGCCGATGTCGGCGCAGGAAGCCGAAACGGCGTTTCTGCGTGTGCTGGATGGCGAGAGTCCGCACAGCCACGCGCCATGCGTCACCGCTCCATCGCCCCTGCCCGCCCGCGATAGCGACATATCGTTAGGGGAACTGGGTGGATTGCTGGCGCTGGATGATGCGGAGTTTGTGGACGCCGCGTTTCGGGCGCTGCTCGGGCGCGAGGCCGATCCGGAGGGCAGAGACTATTATCGGCGCGCTCTGGCGGGCGGGCGCAGCCGTGTGCTGGTCTTGGGCGACTTGCGCTACGGTGCCGAGGGGCGGGCGCGGGCGCGGCCGGTGCCCGGCTTGCGCCGCCGGCATCTGCTGCATCGGCTATACCGGCTGGGCATGGCCGGACGGGCGCTTCGGACGCTGACGGGAATTGTGGCGCTGCCGGGGCTTTTGACCGATGTCGAGCGGTTGTGGCGGGAGATTGCGGTGCTGGGCGGCGGGCTGCGCGAGCTCTCCGCCATGGCTGCGCGCGTCGACCGCCTGGACGCGGATGTTCGGCGCGAGGCAAGCGATGCCGACCGCCGCCAACGGCACGCCGCCGAGCAGTTGATGTACACGGGTGGGCGACCAGCTTGACCGGTTCGCGAAGCGCCTGGATGCAGAGCCCTGGGCCGACCCCATTGTGCTACTCGCCGACCGCGACGACGCGCTGGCGGTGCGGCTGGACCGCATCGGCCAGATCGCCGAGCGCGCCGCGACGCTGGCCCGAAAGGCCGCCGACACCCAGGATCCGAACGCGGCATTGGCCACCAGGCTGGAGTTGGACAGACTGTATGTCGCGTTCGAGGACAGGTTCCGCGGCACGCGGGCCGATATCAAGCACCGGCAATCGGTCTATATCGATGTGCTGCGCTGGGCCGGCGCCGGCACGGCGGAGCGGCCGATCGTGGATGTCGGCTCCGGCCGTGGCGAGTTGCTGGAATTGCTGGGTGAATCGGGGCTGACCGCCAAGGGGGTCGACCTGAACACGGCGATGGTTGCGAAATGCCATGCCCACGGGCTGGACTGCACGCAGGGTGATGCGGTCGCCTACCTCGAAGGGTTGGAGCCAAGCAGCCTGGGGGCGGTCACCGGTTTCCACATCATCGAGCACCTACCCTTCCCGGTGATGGTGGCGCTGTTGGACGCCAGCCTGCGCGCGCTGGCGCCCGGTGGGCTGGTGATCTTCGAAACGCCGAATCCCGCCAACTTTACCGTCGCCAGCCGCTGGTTCTATCTGGACCCCACCCACCGCAACCCGCTGCCGGCGGAAATGGTGTCGATGATCGCCGGCGCGCGCGGTTTTTCGGACGTGGAGATACGGGTGCTGCACCCGATGGCGGCGCGGTTCACGGCCCAGGACGAGCGACTGGGCGCGCAACTCGACGAGCTGTTTCATGGCCCGCAGGACTATGCCCTGATCGCGCGCAAACCAGCGTGATGCGTGTGGTCGTCGCCAACGTGCAGACGCCCTTCGTGCGTGGCGGCGCCGAGATGCTTGCCGATAGCCTGGTCCGCGCCCTGCACGAGGCCGGACACGAGGCCGAGTTGGTGACGTTTCCGTTCAAATGGTATCCGGCCGCGCGCATCCCCGAGGCCATGCTGGCGGCGCGGCTGATGGAGGTGGGCGAATGGTGCGGCGGACCGATCGACAGGCTGATCGGGCTGAAATTCCCCGCCTACCTCATGCGCCACCCGGCGCGCGTGCTTTGGCTGCTGCACCAGTATCGCGGCGCCTACGATCTGTGGAGCTCGCCCATCGGCGATTTGTCCAATGCACCGGACGGCCGCGTGGTGCGCGACGCCATACGGGCGGCGGACGAGGCGCTGATTCCGCAAAGCCGCGCCGTCTTCACCATTTCCCGGAATGTGAGCAACCGGCTTCGCCGCTATAACGGCATCGACAGCGAGCCGCTCTATCACCCGCCGCCGGGCGCGGATTCTTTCCGCACGTTCCCGGCCGAGGATTTCCTCCTGTGTCCCGGGCGGATCAATCGAAGCAAGCGGCAGCACCTTGTGATGCAGGCGATGGCGGTGTGCCGGGCGCCTGTGCGCGTCGTGTTCACGGGTGCGACCGACGCGGCCGAATACGCGGCCGAATTGCGGCGGTGCGGCGGTCGGGCGGAGTGGCGGGGCATGGTGGAGGAGCACGAGAAGCTCGATCTGTATGCGCGCTGCCTGGGCGTGCTGGTGACGCCGGTGGACGAGGATTATGGCTACGTCACGCTGGAAGCGATGCTGGCCGCCAAGCCGGTCATCACGTGCGACGATAGCGGCGGCCCGCTCGATTTCGTGGTGGATGGCGTGACGGGTGCCGTCTGCGCGCCGGAGGCTGCGGCGCTGGCGCAGGCGATGGACGCGCTGTGGGCTGATCGCGTCCGGGCGCGGCGCCTGGGTGAGGCGGGGCGCGCGCGATATGACGGCCTGGGCATGTCATGGCCGGACACGGTGGCCAGGCTGCTCGCATGAGGATGCGCTGAGCACCGTGCGCATTGGCATTCTGACCG
Organism: uncultured Alphaproteobacteria bacterium; assembly: GCA_963850605.1. Classification (GTDB taxonomy): domain Bacteria; phylum Pseudomonadota; class Alphaproteobacteria; order Acetobacterales; family Acetobacteraceae; genus BOG-908. Next base: position 398,918 of record CAWKLX010000007.1, read on the forward strand.
ACCAGGTGCCCTTCGTGCAGGGTGGCGCCGAGCAGCATGCGCGCGGCCTGCTGGCCGCCTTGCGCGCGGCGGGACACGAGGCGGACATCCTGTCCATGCCGTTCAAATGGTTCCCGCCCGACCGAATTGCGCCGCAGATGCTGGCCGCGCGCCTGCTGGACGTGACGGAAAGCAGCGGCAGGCCGATCGACCTGGTGATCGGGCTGAAATTTCCCGCCTACCTGATGGCCCATTCCAACAAGGTGCTTTGGATATTGCACCAGCACCGCAGCGCGTACGATCTATGGGGTCATGGCCTGGGCGATTTGCATGGCCAGCCGGGTGGGGAGGCGGCGATGCACGCGATACGGGAGGCCGACCAGCGCTGCATCCCGCAGGCGCGCCGCGTGTTCACCAATTCGCGCCGGGTGGCGGAGCGCCTGGCCGCGTTCAACAACATCGAGGGCGAGACGCTGTATCACCCGCCACCCGGGGCGGAACGTTTTTCGTGTGCAGATGCCGAGGATTTCTTCCTGGTGCCAAGCCGCCTGAACGATACGAAGCGCCAATCTCTGGTCATTGAGGCGCTCTTTCACGTGCGCACCGGGGTGCGCGTGCTGATCCTCGGCCGCGCCGAACGGGCCGACGTGCTGGAGCAGTTACAGCGGCGCGCCGCCGTGTTGCCGGCCGGCCGCGTGACGTTCCTGGGTGGGGTGGATGATGCAACGAAATGTTCGCTCTATGCGCGCTGCCTGGGCGTGGTGTTCGTGCCGTTCGACGAGGATTATGGGTATGTGACGCTAGAGGCCATGCTGTCCGGAAAACCCGTGGTGACATGCAGCGATAGCGGGGGCGTGCTGGAATTTGCCCTGGATGGGGAGACCGGGCTGGTCTGCGCTCCGGAACCGGCGGCGCTGGCGCAGGCGATGGACCGCCTGTGGACCAACCGGGCGCTGGCACGCCGCCTGGGCGCGCAAGGCCGCGCCCGCTACGAGCAGCTTGGCATCAGCTGGGAGGCGGCGGTCGGCCGGTTGCTGGCATGACCGCGCGCCCGCTGCTCGACATTTTTTCGCCCCTGCCGCCGATGCCGACCGATATCGGCAACCATACCGCGGGCGTGCTGGCCGAATTGCGCCAGGTGGCCGATGTGCGCGTCTGGACGTCGCAGCCGGGACCGATCGAGCTCGACGTGTCGGGCGTGCAGATCAGGCGATATACGCCGGACGCCCTGCCCGTGGCCGAGCTGAGCGAGGCGGATGCGACCTTTTACAATATCGGCAACAATGCGGGTTTTCACCGCGACATCCATGCCGTGGCGCGCCGTGTGCCTGGGGTGGTGGTACTGCACGACACGCGGCTGCAGCATTTTTTCGCCGCGTATTCGGAGAAGGAGGGGCCGGACCGCGACTACTATCTCGAGCAGCTGCGGCGCTATCATGGCGAGGCAGCGCGTGCCATGGGCCAGGATTTTATCGCGCAGCGGCGCGGGCTGGACGATCTGGTGGAGGCGGCGCCGATGACACTGGCCGCGCTGCGGGGGGCCACCGGCGCCATCCTGCACGACCCGCAGGCCTGCGCGGTGCTGCAGGCGCAGACGCACGTGCCGCTCTACTGCGTGCCGCTCTCCTTCGCGTTCGGCCCGGCGCCCGCGCGGCCGGCCGCGCGGGAAGCCGGCCCGGTCCGGCTTATCATGTTCGGTTTCATCGGCGAAAACCGCCGGCTGCTGCCCGTTTTGCACGCGCTGGCCGGCATGGGCGATCGCGACGCCTACCGGCTGGACGTGTTTGGCGCGGTCGAGCAGGAGGAGGAGGTGCTGCAGGCCATCACCGGGCTGGGCCTGGAAGCGCTCGTCACGCTGCATGGCTTTGTGCCGGGGCCGGTGCTGGATGCGGCGCTCGCGCGCGCCGACCTGGCGGTGAACCTGCGCTGGCCCAGCATGGGCGAGGCGTCCGGCAGCCAGCTCCGCATCTGGTCGGCGGGCCTGGCCTCGCTTGTGACGGATGTTGGCTGGTACGCGCAATTGCCGCCGGACACGGTATTTGCCCTCGAACATACGCAGGAAGAAGCATTGCTCGTCCACCATTTTCGCCGCGTGCGGCAGTCCCCCGCCACCTATGCCGCAGCAGGTGCGCGCGGCCGGGCGCATCTGGAGCGGTGGCATGCGCCGCGCCGCTATGCAGAAGCGCTGCTGGCGGTTGCCGCCCAGCATGCCGCGCAGCACGCGCGCTGCGTGGGTCACGACCTGGCGGAGGCGGCGGCGCGGGCGTTGCTGGAGCTAGGTCCCCCGGAGCTGGCGCGGGACATGGGCCGCGAGTTATCCTGCAGGGTGACCGAGCTGATGCCAGGCTGACGAATGCTGTTCTACGAGCCGCTGTTTCTGTTCGTCTTCTTTCCAGCCGTGTACGCGCTGACCCTGCGCTGGCGCCGGTCGCCTGCCGCGCGCGTGTCGATACTTCTTGTTGCCAGCGTCCTGTTTTACTTTTGGGGCGAACCCGCCTTCGTGCCCATCGTGTTCGTGTCCGCCGGCCTGGATTTTCTTCTGGCACGGTATCTGGCACGACAGGCACGCTGGGCGTTGATCCTGGGTGTCGCGTCGAATCTTTCGATGCTGATCTATTACAAATATCTCGGTTTTTTGGCGGCGAACCTGCTCGCGTTACCTGGGCTGGGGGCACTTGGCATACCGGCCCCACGGATTGCGCTGCCGATCGGCGTATCATTTATCGTGTTCGAGAAGATCACCTATATCGTCGATGTGTGGCGCGGTTTGTCGGCGCCCGCCGCCCGCTTCAGCCTTTATCTGACCTATGTTTTCTTTTTTCCCAAGCTGCTGGCTGGCCCGATTATCAAATATCACGAGATCGATGCCCAGTTCCGCGCGCCTCCGCCGCTTGACGAGACGGCGGTGCTGGATGGTTTCGCCCGTTTCATGCTCGGTTTCATCAAGAAAGTTCTGGTGGCAGATACGGTGGGGCCGGCCTGCGACAGCATCTTCGCCATGTCCGCCGCTGACCTAGGTTTCGCGACCGCATGGGCCGGGGTGCTGCTATTCACCATTCAGATCTACATCGATTTCAGCGCCTATTCCGACATGGCGATCGGGCTGGCGAGGATGTTCGGATTCCGACTGAACGAGAATTTCGACCGGCCTTATGTGAGCACCAGCATCACGGAATTCTGGCGTCGTTGGCACATTTCGCTGACCACCTGGATACGCGAGTACCTTTATATTCCGCTCGGTGGCAACCGTGTGCCGTCGTGGCGGCGCATGGCAAATTTGTGGATCTGTTTTCTGGCCAGCGGGCTTTGGCATGGGGCCGCCTGGACCTATGTTCTATGGGGCGCCTATAATGGGTTTTTTCTGGTGCTCGACCGGCTGTTCCTGCTGCGCGTCCTGGGCCGGCTGCCGCCATTGGTGGCCAACCTACTCACGCTGTTGATCGTCATGATTGGCTGGACCGTGTTTCGCGCGACTTCGCTAGGGCAACTCGCCGTGTTCCTGCACGCGATGACGCATCCAGCGATGCATAGACCAGGCATATATTGGGATAATACGTTGATCCTGGCCACCTGGGCCGGGATCGCGATCAGCTTGGCGCCTCGTATTCCGTGGTTTGACGAAGTGGAATCCTGGCTGATGTTTGTCAACGGGGGAGAATTCCTCGTGAAAGCTGGGGGTACGCTGTTGTTTCTCGGGGCGTTGGACAGAGCGATCACGGACCCATTCCGGCCCTTTTTATATTTCCGCTTCTAATGCGTGGCGTATCGTTCCGGCGATCACCAATCCTTTTATGCATGATGGTAATCGCGGCGCCAAGTCTGCTCGTGTACGGCAACGCCCTTCATCGATTTATCGCGGGCGTGCCTATGTATAGCGAGACCAGGCTGCACGGCGTGCAGTTACCGGACGAGATGCCCGATCTCACATTCGGGTCCCTCATCTCGGGAAGTTTCGAGAGAGACTACGCCGGGTATTTCGGCCGACATTTTCCTCTGCTTGCTGCTGCGGTGAAGGTGAAGGCACAGTTCTACTGGTCTGTCCTACGCACGTCCCCAACCTGGTATATAACGATCGGACGGCAAGACACGCTGTATGAAAACGGTTACCTTGCGGAGTACTGCTCCCGCGATATCACCGGTTTCGCGCCGCGAGCGCGGGACTGGGCTGCCAAACTGCTCACCATGCAGCGCTGGTATGCGGCTCGAGGCAAAGTTTTTCTTTACCTGCTCACGCCGTCCAAGGCTGCCATCGAGCCAGAATTTATTCCGAAAAATTGGCCCTGCAAAGCTTCCGTGGCCCAGCGAGTAGGGTTCCATGCAGCTTATCTGACGGTTCTCAAGCAAGCCGGGGTGAACGTTGTCGATGCCGTCGAGACAACCGAACGGGCCAAGCACGACTACAGCTTTCCTCCATTTCCGCCGGGCGGCACGCACTTCAACTCGGTTTCCGCCGCGCGCGCCGCTCTCGAGCTGAACGTCGTGCTTACGCATGTCGGAGGCTGGCAGCGCATGTACGATTTTCCAGTTCAGTGGAAACTAGCTGCGCCGAATGATGTCGACACAGACCTGCTCAATTCACTCAATGTGCCGACCCTGGGCCACACATACCTAACGCCAAGCCTGACGTTTCCGCCCGAGAACATCAGAAAATGTGTGCCAGTGTTGATGGCGCAGGTCGGGGGCAGCTTCGTATACCAAATCGACAAAGTCCTTCAAAGGATACCTTGTCCGCCGACCATCGATTTTTATGAGTACTTCAGGAACACAATGGCCTTCTACCCCGGTGATCGCCGCTACCCCGTCAACAAGGACCGGCGACGCTGGATGTTGCTAGACGCTGCGGAAGTTGTCCTGCTCGAGGAAAACGAGGAACTGGCCGCGGTATCGGACCACGGTCATGCGTTCTTCGAGTTTGTCGCAAGCCAAATTCAGGCCGATCAAAGACGGAAATGACTGACAGAAGCTGCTCCAGTCGTCTCCCAAGTCCGTGCTCGAGGTCGCTAATCAGCGCGGAGCAGACTTCCCGCTTTGCAATCTGCCGGCGATGATAAGAGTTCGACCTGTTTCAATCCCATTCCGAGATGCCGGTCATCGGAGCCGTCGGGCGGAGCACGCGACGAATCGATATCGATTGTAATCGATAACAGGCCAGACATGGTGACGATGTCTGAGGGTATAGGCGTGCAAAGGACGGCTTCGCCGTTGTAGGTATTCCACCGCCCCAAATGCCGACCGTTCATATCAATGCCGAACGCCTGCTTGCCATTCGGTGCCGGCATCACATTGACCCAAAGTTGCAAAGCGAAAGTGCCTGATCGAACGCCAGGCAGGGCTACAATCAACTTGGCACGGGGACCGTCGGTCCAAACGCCCCAATTCTCCACATCCGACCAGCCTCGCAGCAGCGCTATCATTGGCGTGCCGCGACCGTGTTCAGCGACGTCAACCACCTGGTTTGGCACCAATGGATGCCGGGACTGATGCTTCAATGCGAACTGCTCCCGCTTGGAAAAGAATACGTCGTCAACCCTAATGCTAGTAAGCGACAGATATAGAAAAGCGGTGCTGTATGCGGCGAGCAGGCCAATGCACGTCAGCAACAGCCATCTCTCGCGGGGCACCGTGGGGTCGGGCCAGAACCTAGATATAAACATCGGATCCATGGAACCACAACACGGATAAAGCCGCGCCAATAAGAGCCAAACACATCAAGAGTACGCGCATCGCTGCGCTGCCAGCACACAGGCGGCCCATGGCCAGATGGAGGGGATAGAGGCCGATCATATATCTTACAAGCGAAAGGCTTGCCGAAAGAGATGACGAAAAACTTGCAACACTCGCAATCGCAAACAACGCCTCACCGGGTGTGAGGCGTCGCATCTGCGAAAGCATGATGATGGTGAACGCCAATGCCAAGGCGCTTTGCATTTGCAGTCGCGGCTGCTTATCGCTGACGAACAAGAACAGCGCACTGAAGGGTACACCAAACCTGTGATGCCAGAAGGCGGTATTACTATGAAGCGGGGCGAGTGCGTCGCCAGTCACAACATACATGTAGCACAGGAACATCAACAGCGGTAATGGAATAAGGCAGATCGGTAACAAGCGGCCGTAACTTACACCGCGCCCTCTCGCACGGGCCACGACCCAATCCAACGCAAAGCCCAGACCTTGAAGAAAGCCTGTCAACCGCGTAATGCCGAGCAGCGAACTCAGGATCGCTGCAGAGCCGATATTGATATCCACCAGGTAAGCCGCTGAAACCGATAGCGCGAGGAACGGCGCCTCCGTCAGGGGGCCCGATATGGCGAAGGATCCTGGAAGTAACATGAGCGACAACACCGCCCAATCGGCTGCATGCTGATCGAAGCGTCGGGCAGCCAGTCTGTGAAGCATGATCGCGGCAGCAAGCAAGCAAAGATTAGCGGCCGCCAGCCCCGCCACGTTCAAGCTCGGACTTAGAAAACGGCATCCACGAATGATAATCGGCAGCATTGGAAAGAAGTTGACGTTTGAGAAGCCCGTTTCGTCGCCTGTCACGACATCCGGGGGCCTGTAACCATGGTCAGCAATGCTGAAGTAGTAGCTTGTATCCCAATGCAACCACATGCGGAGCCAAGGGATCTGTTGCTTGTCGAATAAAAAGCTATACGCGCCTATGATGAGAAACGTCAGGCGGGTTGCCAAGATGACGCCTGCCGAAAATACGATGCTTCTGAACCAGCTGTCGCGGCGCAATTGAGAGGTCAAGAATGGTCCCCTGTGCCGCGGTCACGCATGGACGCATTCCGACGCGAATTGCTGTCCTAGGTCTTGGGGCGATTCGCGGTGGGCTGCAAGACTAGGAGCATGATGAGACCCGCCCTGTTCCTTGACCGAGACGGCACCATCAACGTCGACCACGGCTATGTCGGCACGCGGGACCGTTGGGATTGGGTGCCGGGGGCGCGGGATGCCGTTCGGCTGGCGAGCGGGGCCGGGTGGCGCGTGTTCGTCGTGACGAACCAGTCGGGTGTCGCGCGCGGGCTGTTTGACGAGGCGGCGGTGAAGGACCTGCACGCCTGGATGCGAGCCGAGTTGGGCGCCCATGGCGGAACGATCGACGACATACGTGTGTGCCCGCATCATCCCGAGGCCGCGGTCGAGCGGTATCGGGTCGTGTGTCCCTGCCGCAAGCCGGCGCCGGGGATGATCCTGGACCTGATCGGCGCCTGGGGGCTGGACCCGACGCGGTGCATACTTGTGGGCGATCAGGCGCGCGACCTGCAGGCCGCCGCCGCCGCAGGCATTCGGGGGTATGGGTTCGACGGGGTGGATTTGCGCGCCACCATCGCCCCGCTGCTGCGCGCATAGGCGTTACACGCGCACGCGGCCGTCGGCCAGCGCTGGCCGGGCCGGGCGTGCCTCGGCCGGCGGGTCGAGGGCGGCCAGCAGCGCGTCCACCGTCGCCGACCACGGCACGGGCCGGAACTCGCGGCGGATCTGCGCCTCCCATCTGGCCAGCCCGGCGCGGTCGGTCACGACGGCGCGGATGGCGGTGTAGGCGTCGTGCAAATTGTCGGGGTCGAAGCTGCGGGCGAGCGTGCCGCCGGCTTCGGGCAGCGAGGTGCGGTTCGACATCAGGCACGGTTTGCCGAGTGCGAGGCTTTCGGTCACCGGCAGGCCCCAGCCCTCGTAGAATGACGGGAACAGGGTGAACAGGCAGCCATCGTACAGGCGGGCCAGCTCGGTGTCCGTGGGGTTCTCCACGATGACCAGCTTGCCGTCCAGGTTCCTGGTGTTGGCGATCTGTTGCAGCAGGTCGCCCACCAGCCAGCCGACCCGGCCGGCGAAGACGAGCGTGGGCACCTCGCCCTCGGGCAGCTCCTCCAGCAGGCGGCGCCAGACGCGGAACAGCAGCAGGTGGTTTTTGCGCACCTCGATGGTGGCCACAATCAGCGCGTAGCTGCCCGGGGGCGGCAGTGCCCGGCCGGAGACCTCGCCGCGATGCGCGGTGACGGCCGGCAGCCCGGTGCCGAGGGGAAGCGGCACCACCGGCCCGGGCAGCGGGATGCCGCGCTGCGCCGCATAGGATTCGAGGTCGGCGGCGGTGGCGCGCGAGATGGCGAAGACGTGGTGGCAGACCGGCAGCATGGTGTCGATCCAGGTGCGGAACAGGGGCACCAGGCCGCTATCGAACCATTCGGGGCGGCGCAGCGGGATCAGGTCGTACACCAGCATGGCCACGCGCAGCCCGTGCTTCTCGCTGTGCGCCCGGATGAGGCCTGCGTAATCGGGGTGGGACCAGGGCGCGCCGAGCACCAGGATTACGTCGCCCGGGCGGACGGCGGTGGCGAAGGCCGGCTGGCCGGCCTCGCCGCCCGCGTCGGTGGCGGCCTGCCCGTTACGGGCAGCGATCGCGGACCGGTTGAGCAGCAGCGCCGGCGCATCCGCGATGCCGCGCATCGTCGTCCGCAGCAATCGGGCGCTTGCCTGCGCCGCCCCGCTCGCCGCCACCAGCAGATCGATCACGTCGGGGCGCATGGATGTGGGCACGCGATGCACCAGTGTGCGGGCCAGTTGCCGCGCCGGCCCGCGGCGCCGGGCGGGCTCCGGCGCCTGCGCCGATGGGACCTCCCCGTCCGTCAACGCGGCGAACAGCAGCGCCAGTTCCGACCAGGATACCACGCGGAAACCGTTGCTGACCGGCGCGTGGCGCACGAAATGGACGCGGCCGGATGTGGCATCGCCGGCGTGGAGCGCGCGGTAGATCTCGAACGCCAGCCGCTGGATTCCGCTCGGGCGCGTGTGGCTGCGCGCGTATCCGAACAGGTCCTCCACGTCGATCCACAATCTGCCAGGCATCGCTCCGCTTCTCAAAAACCTGTCCAGCGCATCGGGTCACGAGGCCGATCTCGATGGCCGAGCGCCCCAGATATGCGGGTCGAGATCGGGGTGCCAGGGCTGCTGGCTCGCCCACGAGCACCCGTTACGCTTTGTCGCGAGGGTAACACAGGATGCAAACGCCCTAGGCCAGCCCCTCGCGCCCCATCGCCAGGAACTTCTCTCGCCGCTGGAGACGCAAGGCTTCAGGGGAGAGGTCGAGTAGCGGCGCCAGCAGGCCGGCGATGGCCGCCCCTACGGTGGCCATGGCGTGGACCGGGTCGCGGTGCGCCCCGCCCAGCGGCTCGGGCACTACGGCGTCGATCAGGTGCAGCGATTTCAGGTCGGCCGCCGTCAGCTTCAGCGCTTCGGCCGCGGTGGCTGCCTGCGCCGCATCGCGCCACAGAATGCTGGCGCAACCTTCGGGGGAGATCACCGAGTAGACCGCGTGCTCCAGCATCAGCACCCGGTCGCCGGCGGCCAGCGCGATCGCGCCGCCCGACCCGCCCTCGCCTATGATGGTGGCCACGATCGGCACCGGGGCATCCAGGCACGCCATGGTGGAGCGTGCGATGGCTTCGGCCTGGCCGCGCGCTTCGGCGTCGATGCCGGGGAAGGCGCCGGACGTGTCGACGAAGGTCAGCAGCGGCAGCCGGAACCGGCCGGCCAGCTCGATCAGCCGACGCGCCTTGCGGTAGCCCTCCGGCTTGGCGCTGCCAAAGTTGTGTTTTACGCGGGACTCCGTCTCCGATCCCTTCTCGGTACCCAGCACCATCACCGGGCGGCCCTCGAACCGCCCCATGCCGCCAACGATGGCCGCGTCCTCGGCAAAGGCGCGGTCTCCGGCCAGGGGAGCGAAATCGGTGATCAGGGCGGCGATGTAGTCCAGCGCACGGGGCCGGTCCTCGTGGCGGGCCACCTGGGTCTTCTGCCACGGAGTCAGCTTGGCGTAGGTGGCGCGCAGCTGGCGGTCGGCTTTCTCGGTGAGGCGTCCCACCTCCTCGGCGATGTTGATGCCCTCGGGCTCGGACATCTGCCGCAACTCTTCGATCTTGCCTTCCAGCTCGGCGATCGGTTTTTCGAAATCGAGGAAGTGCCGCATGGTTGCGGGCGCTCTAACCACAGGGGCGGCGCTTTCGCCAGGGGCGGCCGGCTGCCTGCTTCCCAGCGCGGCGACACATCTGTACACCGGCCTCGTAATGAACTTTGCCGCGCTCGCCCGCGCCGACTGGCTGACCGCGTCCCGGGCGCGGCTGTATGCTGCCTGCCTGGGCGCGCTGATGGCCGCGTTCCTGGCCTGGGTGGGCGTACCTGACGGCGCTGCACGCCGCAGGCCGGCCAATCGCGCTCGATTTCATCGCGTTTTGGGCCGCGGCCAACCTGGCCGCCTTCGGTCACGCGGCCAGCGCGTACGACAACGTGGTCATCGAGCACGTGGAGCGGGTGGCGGCCGACATGGCGCCCGGCTATCTTGCTTTCTACTACCCGCCCACCTTCCTGCTTTTGATTCTGCCGCTGGGCGTGTTCGCCTACAGCACGGCGCTGGCCATCTTCCTTCTGGCCGGGCTGGCGCTGGCGCTGGCGGCGTTGCGGAAAATCCTCCCGCAGGGCTGGGCCTGGCTGCCGATCCTGACTTTCCCCGGCTTTCTGATGAACGGCCTTTCGGGCCAGAACGCGACATTGTCCGCCGCCTGCTTCGCCGGCGCCGCCGCGTTCCTCGACCGGCAGCCGATTCTGGCCGGCGCCTGCCTGGGCGGGCTGGCCTGCAAGCCGCAATTGGCTGTCCTGGTTCCGGTGGCTCTGCTGGCTGCGCGACGGTGGCGCGCGCTGGCCGCGTGCGCCGGCACGGCGTTTGGCCTGGGCCTGCTCTCCTGGGCCGTGTTGGGCACCGCCGTGTGGCGCGGATTTCTGGCCAACGCGCCGATGGCCCGCCTCGACATAGAAACGATTTCGATCAAATGGCCCAAAATGCAAAGCCTGTTCGGCGCCATACGCCTGGCCGGCGGTGGCAACGCTCCGGCCTATGCCGCGCAAGGCGTCTTGTCGGTCGCCGCGGCCGCCTTGCTGGCGTGGGTGTGCATCAGGCGGCCAGGCGGGCTGATCGAGGTGGCGTCGTTGGCCACGGCGGCGCTGTTGTTCACGCCCTTTCTCTATGATTACGATCTGGCGCTGCTGGCAGTACCGCTGGCCTGCCTGCTGGCCATCGCACAGCCGACCGGTTGGCGGCCCTGGGAGAAGCTTGCGGGCGCTACCCTGTTCGTGCTGCCGCTGCTTGCGCGTCCGGCGGGGATGGGTCTGGGCATAACAATGGGCCCGCCTCTGGTCGTCGCGCTGATGTTGATGCTGGCGCGCCGGGCAGGAACCGCATGACGGAGACACGGATGCGGCTTCCGCCCCGACGCGCCGCGCCGCGCGTGCGCCGGTTGCTGGATCTGGTGCGTTACGCCGACTGGCTGACCGCCGACCGGGCGCGGATCTATGGCCGGCTGATTGCGGTGCTGGTGGGTGTCCAGGCCGTCAACCTGACCGTGCGTATCCTGCGGTCGGCGGCGGCCGATGCGCACTGGCGTCCGGAACCGACCGATTTCGACACATTTTGGGCCGCCGCGCGGCTGACGCTTCAGGGCCATGCGGCCTGGGCCTATCAACCTTTGTCTATGCAGGCAGCCGAGCAGCTCGGCGCGCAGCCTGCCGCCGGCCAGTTCTTCCCCTATCTCAACCCGCCGATCTTCCTGCTGCTCTGCGCACCGCTGGGGTTGCTGCCCTACTTGCCGTCCATGCTGGCCTTCATCGCCGCGACCTACGCGGCCTTCGTCGCGTGCCTACGCCGGCTGCTGCCCCGCGCGTGGCCCAGCCTGACCGTGCTGGCCTTGCCGGTCGCCATGCTGAACGGCACGGAGGGCCAGAATGGTGCGATCACCGCGGCTTGCTACGCCGGCGGCGCGCTGCTGCTGGAACGTGCGCCGGTGTGGGCCGGCGCGTCGCTGGGGCTGCTCGCCTACAAGCCGCATCTGGGTCTCTGCGTGCCTGTCGTGCTGTGCGCCGCACGCCGCTGGGCCGCCTTGGCCTCCTGCGCGGGAACGTCGCTGTGCCTGGCGCTGCTGTCCTGGGCGGCGCTCGGGAGCGCGCCGTGGCGAGGCTTTTTGGCGGCGGCCGGAATGATGCACGAGGTCATACGCGGCGATGACACCTGGCCGCGCATGCTCAGCACCTATGCCGCCTTCCGCATACTCCATGCCGGACCGCAGGCCGCCTATGCCGCACAGGCCGCGGCGGCGCTGGCTGCCGCCTGCCTGGCCGCGCGGGCCGCCGCGGCCCGGCCAGGCGCGGCCGCGGAAGCCTCCCTCATGGTCGCGGGCACGCTGGCCTGCACGCCATACCTGCTGGACTACGACCTGGTCTGCACGGCCGTGCCCATGGCGTGGGTGGCGGCGCGGGCCAGCGCCGGCGGTTGGCTGGCGTGGGAGAAATGCGTGCTTGGGCTGTTGTACCTGTTTCCGTTGGAGGCACGGAACTTCAACCTGCATTTGGGCCTGCCGATCGCGCCGGCTCTGCTGGGGGCACTCCTGTGGGTTGTGGCCTGGCGGGCGCGCCCCGTCGCCACGGCCTGGGCCGGCCACCCCGTATGAACGTGGCCCAGAGGCGGCGTGAGAGCACGTGGCTGACCGCCCCTCGAGCGCGAGGACTGGCCATGCCGGTCTGGGCGCTTGCGCTGTTCCTGACGGCGGCAATGTTCGCGCAGATCGCCGCCCCGGCGCTGTCCGACGCGCGGCACCGGATCGCGCCTACTGATTTCAGTGCGTTCTGGGCGGCCGCCCGCCTGGCCGCAAACGGCCGGGCGCAAGCCGCTTATGACCCGGTGGCCGCGCAGGCGACGCAATGTGCGCAGGCCGCGTGCGATCCGGCCGCGCCTTTTCCGCGTCCCTACCTCTATCCCCCGGTCTTCCTGTTGCTCTCACTGCCGTTTGGCCTGCTGCCACTGTCGGTGGCGCTCCTGGTCTTCGTGGGCGCCGGCTTTGGGCTGCTGGCCGTGCTGCTGCGTCGCGTCGCCGGGGCCGGCTGGTGGCTGCCGATCCTGCTCTCGCCGGGCGCGCTGCTGAACGCGGTCACCGGCCAGGCGGGGTTCTACATCGCATCCTGCTTCGCCGGCGGCTTGCTGCTGCTCGGCACGCGTCCGGCATGGGCGGGTGCCTGCCTGGGATTGCTGGTGGTCAAACCGCAACTGGCGATCGGTATTCCAGTCGCCCTGCTGGTTGCGGGACGCTGGCGAGCCCTCCTCGCATGCGGCGGCATGGCGGCGGGCATTTGCGCGCTCTCCTGGAGTGTGTTCGGCAGAACGGCCTGGGCCACTTTTCTCGACCGCTCACACTGGGCGGGAACGCTGCTGCAGGATGATGCAGTCTGGCAAAGGCTGGTCAGCATCTACGGTGCCGGGCGCCTGTTGGGCGCCGGCGTGCCGCTGGCGGCCCTGTGCCAGGGCGTGGTCGCAGTCCTGGCGCTCGGTTGTTTGGCGTGGCTGGCCCGTTTCCGCACGGATGAAGGTGCGGGCGTGGCGGCCGCTGTGCCCGCCGCAATGCTGTGCACACCTTATCTATGGGATTACGATCTTGTGTGCCTGAGCGTGCCATCGGCATGGCTGGCGGCCCGCGCCGGGCAAACCGGCTGGCGGGTCGCGGAACGGCCGGTGTTGTGCGGCACCTACATGCTGCCGGTCTTGGCCCGCTTCGCCAATCTTGGTCTTGGCCTGCCGCTTTCCCCGTTTCTCGCGGCGGCGGTGTTGGCGCTCATCGCTGCCCGTGCTCGCGCCGGGGTGCGCGCATGATCGGGGCTTTGGAGCGCTGGCTGCGGGCGCCGGACCGGCTCAGGCGCGCGCTCCGGGCGCTGCTGCTGATACAGGTTGCGGGTTTCGCATTCATGGTGGCCGGCACGCATGGGGCGTTCGCGCCGCAGCCTGTTCCACCCACCACCACGGATTTCGCCAGTTTCTACGCCGCCGGCCGCTTGGCCGACCGCGGACAGGCAGCACTGGCCTATGTGCCGGCTGCCCATGAAGCCGCCGAGGCGGAGGTGATCGCGCCCGGAGTTGAGGAGAAACGTTTCCTTAACCCACCGGTGTTCCTGTTGATCTGTGCTCCGCTCGCGCATCTCCCCTACTTGGCCGCCTTCGTCCTGTTCGAGGCCGCGACCTCCTTGGCCTGGCTTGCCTTGGCCACGCGTATCGCTGGGGGAGGCGCGCTGGCTGCCATGGCACTGGCCTGCGTGCCATCGGTCTGGTGGGCGCTGGGCTGGGGCCAAAACTCGTTCCTGTCGGCCAGTCTGATGGCGGCCGGCACGTTGCTGCTGCGCCGGCGGCCGTTCTGGGCAGGTGCTGCTTTCGGGGCGCTGTGTTTCAAGCCGCATTTCGGGGTGCTGATCCCGGTCGCCCTGCTCGCCGGCCGGCAGTGGCGCGCCGTGCTGGGGGCCGGCCTCAGCGTCGTGTCGCTCTGCGCGCTGTCGGTAGCCTGTTTCGGGATGGAGAGCTGGCGCGCCTTCCTGCACATGGCCACGCAGGCGCGCACCACGATCGAGACAGGTATCCAGCTCGCCGGCCATGTCGATCCTGGCGGCGCGGCACGTCTGATGGGGGTGCCGGCATCCTGGAGTTGGGCGCTTCAAGCAGCCAGCGCGCTTGCGGCGTGTGTGTCGGTCGCCTGGCTTTGGTCTGGACGGCGCCAGCCGCCATCCGAGACTAAGTGCGCCGTGAACAATGCAGCTCTGATTGCGGGCACTTTGGCGGCAATGCCGTTCGTGTTGTTCTACGATCTCGTCATGGCGGCGACAGCGGCAGCCTGGCTGGTGCGCGCCGCGCGCCGTGACGGGTGGCGCCCTGGCGAGGGTGCGGTCTTGGCCGGATTGGGCTTGGTCGACCTGCTTGCCTTCCCGGCCGCCTCACTGCTGCGCCTCGCGGTCGGCAGTCTGGTGGCGCCCACCCTGCTTTGCGTGGTCGTTGCACGCCGCCGTGCGACTATTAATTGAGACAAACCTTGTCGATCGCGCTCGCGGTTCGGCTGCCTGTTGTGGATTGGCAACGGTTCCTCCTCCGCTCCTAACGCCCGTAATTTAACGCTTTTCACGCCTTCGTGACGGCTCTAGTGCTATTGGACGGCCGTAGCTCAACGGCAGATTGCGATGGCGTGTCTGATTTCGGTATGACGTATAGTAAAAAAAACTGTTCAGACACGTTTTGGAGAGATTTTTAGATTGACGGACTGATAGGGAACCGATACGACATGCGCACGCCATCCGAACGACGGCGTCTCGGGCGGCGAAGCCGCTGGATTGTGCAACGCGGGCGCTCATGGGGAACGCCTCGCAAAAAGGAGACTGTAGCTCATGGACAAGCTCATCGTTCGCGCCCTCACCTTCAAGGCCGACCGCAAGGCCGTCACCGCCCTGGAATACGGCATCATTGCCAGCATTCTCGGCCTGGTTCTGGTCACCATCTTCACCAATCTCGGCACCACCCTGAAGACGCTGTTCAACAACGTCGGCAGCTCGATCTGACTTCGAACGCGGGTCCGGGACGGCGCGAGCCGGCGCGGATCCGCCCGAGACGCGGCGCGGGCCAGGCGACTGGCCCCGCCCTTCCCGCCCAAGCGGCCATGGTGCAGCCTGCGCTGCAGGTCCTTCGGACCGGCAGCCCCCACGCCCGCGCCGCTACGGATGCCGCTTCGCAAGGATCCCGCCGTGATCCACTTCATTATTCCCGTTCTCGATCTGGCCGGCGTGGCGCTTCTGGCCTGGGCCGCGCTGCACGACCTCGGCTTCCGAACGGTGCCGAACCGGGTCTCCGCCGCGCTTCTGCTGATCGGGCTGCTATTGCGCCTGTTGCATGGCGATCTGCTGTTCGGCCTGGGATGCGGGGGTGCGGTCTTCCTGGTCACCTACGCCTTCTGGCGCTTTGGCTGGATGGGCGGGGCCGACGTGAAGCTGCTGACCGCATCCGCCGTCTTCGTGCCGCCCGGCATGGTGCCCACCCTGGTGATCGGCACCTCGCTGGCCGGCGGTGTGCTGGCCGCGATTTATCTGCTGGGCTCTCGCGTAGTGCGGCGCCCGGCCGGCCCCGCGCGGCCGACCGCCGGACTGCTGCGCCGCGCCGCGCGCTGCGAATTGCGGCGCCTGTGCCGGCGCGGCCCGCTCCCCTACGCCGCGGCCATCGCCACCGGCGGGTGGCTGGCCATGGCCGCATCATGACGCGCCAGTCTGCACCCCGCTTTCGCCAAGGAGGCACACATGCTTAGGACTTTGCTGTTCCTGCTGATGGCGGGCGGCCTGCTCGGTTTCTCGGCCACGGCCTGGGTGTACATGCACCCGCCGGCGCCGGTGGTGACGCCGATCCAGAAGACTAACATTCTGGCCGCCGCCGGCACGCTGCGCGCCGGCACGCTGCTGAAGCCGGACGACCTGGAATTGCGTGAGGTGGTCGATAGCGAGATACCGCCCGGCGCCCGGCGCGATACGCCGCAGGCCCGGTCCGAGCTGTTCGGCGCCATGGTCCGCCAGACGCTGCTGCCGCACCAGATGATCCTGCCGGCCGATGTGATGCGCCCCGGCGATCACGGCTTCCTGGCCGCCGTGCTGACGCCTGGCAAGCGCGCCACCTCGGTGGGTGTGGACAGCGTGTCGGGCACCGCGGGCCTGATCTGGCCGGGCGACCACGTGGACCTGATCCTGACGCAGCAGATCGACGACCCGTCCGTGCCGATCGGCCGCCGTTTCGCGGGTGAAACCGTGCTGAAGGACGTGCGCGTCATCGCCATCGACCAGCAGCTGGTGCAGGGCGGCACGGCCAGCACGGCCGATACCTCGCAGCAATCCCGCACGGTGACGCTTGAAGTTTCGCCCGAAGACGCCGAAAAGGTTGCGGTAGCGACACGATTGGGCAAGCTTGGCCTGGCCGTCCGCCCGGTGGATGCCGGCATGCCGGCGGACCAGAAGGACCACGCCGTGACCTACAGCCAGGACGTATCCAGCGCGATCGGCAACATGCACCGCCCGACCGAGACGCTCGCGGCGCCTTCGCTGCACGTCTACTCCGGCACCAGCGACAAGGAATACCACTTCTGATGCGTTCCTCTCACATCACAGGCAGGGCAGCCCTGCTGTTCGCCGGCAGCGCCCTGTGCCTGGCCTTTGCCCCCTATGCCGTCGCGCAAACCTATGTCGGTGACGCGCAAGGTTCGACCGCGCCGGTGTCCGGCACCGGCACCGCCCAGCAGGCGACGGCGGCCACGCCCGTGGCCGCGCCGAGCTACCAGCCGGTGCGCGCCAGCGTCAGCATGGCGGCCGGCAGCGGCCGGGTGATCCACCTGCCGGCGCCCGCCACCAACGTGTTCACCGCCGACCCGAAAGTGGCCGAGGTGCGCCCGGCCAGCGCCAACAGCCTGTTCGTCTTCGGCGTGGGCCCAGGCGAGACGACAGTGGCCGCTTTGGGTGCCAACGGCGAGGCGATCGGTCAGTATCAGGTGTCGGTCATGCCGTCGGCCTACAACTCCGACACGGCGCGCGGGGCCATTTCGCGCGGCGGCCGTGCGGCGATCACCACGCGTTCGACGGAAGCGGGTGTTGGCCTGTCCGGCCATGTCGCGAACGCGGGCGAAGCGGACCGGGCGGTTTCGGCGGCAAAAACGGCGTTGCCGGCGGACGGCAAGGTGGATAACCGCCTGACAGTCAGCGAACCTATTCAGGTTGGGCTGCACGTGCGCATCGCGGAAATGAGCCGCTCGCTCAGCCGCGCGCTGGGAGTGAACTGGACCGCTCTGGCCGATTTAGGGTCGGAGGCGGCCATTAGCGCGTTTACCCAAAACGCAACTTTGCCCATCACAGGTATCATTCCCTCACAGGGCGCGATCGGCATCGGTCGCTCAGGCAACAAAAGCAATCCATTCAACATCACTGCAGCTATCGATGCGCTGAGCCAGGATCAGCTCGTTCATGTGCTGGCAGAGCCGAATTTGGTCGCCATGAGTGGGCAGCCGGCCAGCTTCCTCGTCGGCGGCGAGTTCCCGATCCCGGTTGCGACGGGCAACAACACCGTCAGCCTCGAATTCAAGCAGTATGGCATCAGCCTAGCCTTCGTGCCGACAGTGGTCGCGCACGACAGGATCAGCCTGCACGTCCGGCCCGAAGTCAGTGCGCTGGACAAGGCGAACGGTGTAACGTCGGTCCTGAACAACAACGTCTCGATCAGCATTCCTGCGCTGACCGTCCGACGTGCCGACACGACCGTGGAGCTCGGCTCCGGCCAAAGTTTTGCGATCGCCGGCCTGTTGTCGGACCAGACGTCGCAGGTGACGCAAGCAACTCCTGGTCTGGGCGACCTTCCCGGTACTGGGTGCGCTGTTCCGCTCCGATACTTTCCAGCGGCAGGAAAGCGAACTGGTCATTGTCGTGACGCCATACATTGTGCGCCCGGTCAGCGATCCGGCGGCGCTGCATCTGTCATCGGACGGTTTTCATTCGCCGAACGATCTGGAGCGCATCCTCGAGCTGCGCCAGTTGGGCCGGGGTAGTTATCAGGCCTATGGGCGCATTCCGGCCGATGCCGGCTTCATCATCGAATAAGGGGCACATGATGCGCATATCTTACGGAGCCATAACGGTGCGCCTCGGCGCCGCCACCGCGCTGCTTGGCTTGGCAAGCTGCGGTCCGGAATACGACCCGCTGACACGGGAGGGGTTGTGGAATCCCAACCACGCCAACCACGCCAACCTGACGCTGATGGTGGCCAATCCCGCCGACCTGGTGCGCGGCACCGGCACCGGCACCGCCGACGGCCAGCTCGCGGCCGCCGCTGTTGACCGACTGCGCAACGACAAGGTGAAGAGGCTGCCGAAGGCCGACGTGTCCAAGATCGAGTTCGGGCGACAACGAGAGCTCCGGCGGCTCCGGAGCGCCGTAATATGGCACCGAACGCTCTGGCTCAGCCGCCGGCGGAAACCGGCCAGAAGCCCGTTGACCGCTCGACCGTCATGGCGTTCGTCACCGATGCCGATAGCGAGATGGCGTTGCGGGAGGGGATGATGGAGATGGTCCCCAGCATCCAGATCAGGCGCAACTCCATACGCCAGGCCACCGCCCTGCTGCGCAAGATGCCCAGCCCTGAAGTGCTGGTGGTCGATATCACCGGCGAGGATGCACCGCTGGCCGCGCTGCACGATTTGTCCGAAGTCGTCGAGCCCAGCACACGCGTTCTGGTGGTGGGCGACCGCGCGGACATGAATTTTTACCGGTCGCTCACCCGCGATCTCGGTGTGGCCGAGTATCTATACAAGCCGCTGGCGAAAGAGATGGTGGCCCGCATGTTCGGGCCAGCCTGCCTGCAGCGCCCGGTCAGCAGCGGCGCATTGCAGGGCGGCCGCATCGTCGCCGTCAGCGGCGCGTGCGGCGGCGTGGGTACGACCACGATCGCGGCCAACCTGTCCTGGTATCTGGGCGAGGAGCTGAAGCGGCACACGCTGCTGTTCGACCCCGACATCTACACCGGCAACGCAGCCATGATGCTGGGCGGACGCACCGGCACCGGCCTGCGTCTGGCCCTGGAGACGCCGTCGCGAATCGACGAGTTGTTCGTGGAACGCGCAGCCCAGCCGGTGACCGAGCGGCTGTCCGTGCTGGCGGGCGATGAAAAGGTTTCGGAAGCCGCCGAGATCGCGGAGGGCGCCGGACGGGCCTTGCTGGCTGCGTTACGTCGGCGTTATAATTTCGTGGTGGCCGACGTGCCCTCCTCCCCCGTGCCGGTGTATCGCGAGCTGCTGATGCTCGCCCACCAGCGCGTGCTGGTGATGGACCCCACGCTGGCCTCCATGCGCAACACGCTGCGGCTGCTGGCGCTGCCCACCGGGCCCGACCAGGTGCGCCGCGCGGTGATCGTGTTGAACAGGTTGGGGCAGCCGGGCGGCCTGACCCGTCAACAGATCGAGGAGGCGCTGGAAATGCCGGTCGATGTCGCCATCCCCTACAAGCCGCAGCAAGTGGGCCAGGCGGCCACGATGGGCACACCCGCCTGCGTGGCGAGCGGCGGGTTCCGCACCGGCATACTGGCGCTGGCCCGCGAAGTCGCCTTCGTATCAGAGGGCGGTCCGGCCGCGCCCAAACCGGCCTCCACGGGGCCGTTCGGTCTGGGCCGGATCATCGACAGGCTGTCGGGACGCTCCGAATGAATGCCACCCCCATGTTCGGCCGTCGTCGGACCGAGACCAACTCTGGCCTGCCGCCGCCACCGCCACCGCCTAAGCCGGTGGCGCCGCTGCCGGTGCAGAGTCAGTCCACCTCGGACCAGCTGGCCGATCTGCGCACGCTGGCGCTCTCGCAGCTTGATCCAGCCGCGGCCGCGGCCCTGCCGCCGGACCGGCTGACGCCCGAGATCGAGAAACTGGTTGGCGACATCGCCACCGAGCGGCGTATCCAGCTCAACGCGCGCGAACAGCGCCAGCTCGCCGGCGAGCTGGTCAACGACATGCTGGGCCTGGGCCCGCTGCAGCCGCTGCTGGACGATGACAGCATTGCCGACATCATGGTCAACGGGCCGGACCGGGTGTTCATCGAAAAAGCCGGCCGCGTCACACTGTCGAACGTGCGGTTCCGGGATGCCGGGCACGTCGCCAATATCTGCCAGCGCATCGCCGCCGGCATCGGCCGGCGAATCGACGAGAGCAGTCCCATGGTTGATGCGCGGCTTATGGACGGCAGCCGCGTCAATATCGTCTTCCCGCCGCTGGCGCTGGACGGCCCTTACGTTTCGATCCGTAAATTTACCAAGCGCAAGATGGATTTCGCCCGGCTGGTGGCGCACGGAAGCTGTTCGCCGCAGGTGGCGCGTATCCTGGAAATTGCCGGACGCTCGCGGCTGAACGTGATCATTTCGGGCGGCACCGGCTCGGGCAAGACCACGCTGATGAACGCCATGTCGCGCATGATCGACCCAGCCGAGCGCGTGATCACCATCGAGGACGCAGCCGAGCTGCAACTGCAGCAGCCGCATGTGGTGCGCATGGAAACGCGGCCCGCCAGTTTGGAGGGCCGCGGCGAGGTGACGCAGCGCGAGCTAGTGCGCAACGCGTTGCGTATGCGGCCGGACCGGGTGATCATCGGCGAGGTGCGGTCGAGCGAGGCGTTCGACATGTTGCAGGCGATGAACACCGGTCATGACGGATCGATGAGCACCATCCACGCCAACAACACCCGCGATGCGCTGACGCGTATCGAAAACATGGTGCAGATGGGCAATATGGGCCTGCCCAGCAAGGCGATCAAAACCCAGATCGTGGGCGCGGTCGACATGATCGTGCAGGTCGAACGGCATCGCGACGGCGGACGCCGCATCACCCAGGTGACCGACATTGTCGGGCTTGAGGGCGATGTCGTCGTGCTCAACGACATCTTTCAATTTGAATTCACCGGCGAATCGGCTGACGGCACCAAGCTGGTCGGCGCCTACAAGGTTGGCCGCGGCCGCCCCAGCTTTTGGGACAGGCTCGTGTATTTTCAGATGGATCGCGCCTGGGTGGCGGCGATGGAAGAGACCAACTGGTGATCAGCCTTCCCTTCCTGTTGGCCGGCGGGCTGCTATGCCTGATTGGCCTGGCCGGCACCGGCTTTTGGCTGCTGTCCGAGCAGAAGCGCGAGGCGGCCTGGTCGGCGCGGCGCGAGGCGACCATTGGCGGCTACCTGAAGCCAAAAATGAGTGCGGGTCCGGCGCTGATGCTGGTGGCGCGCCAGAAGAAGAAGCCGGCCACCGTGCTGGCCCAGGTGCACGCGCTGTTCAAATGGCGGGAGGATCGCAGAAGCCAGTATCCGATGAGCTGGTGGGGTGTCGCTATCGCGGCCATGGGACCGGCGATTATCGCGGCACTGCTGGCGACGCGGGTGCTGGGCGTGTTCGGCTGGGTGTTCCTGCCGATCGTGGATATCATTCTGACCCGCACTTTTTTGGGTTATTGCGTCGGCAAGGTGTCGCGCGAGTTGCTGAGCCAATTCCCCGATGCGCTGTCGATGGTGTCGCGCTCGGTGCGCGTCGGCGTGCCGCTGGGCGAAGCGATCAAGGTGGTCGCACGCGAAGGCCTGATGCCGACGCGGGAAGAATTCGGCCGCGCCTCCGACGGTGTGGCGATTGGCCTGGATCTTGAGGTGGCCCTTGTCGAGATGGCCGAGCGTAATGACCTTGCCGAATACCGGTTTTTCGCCACCGCGCTATCGTTGCAGAGCCAGACCGGCGGTGGGTTGACCGAGACCCTCGATACGTTGGCCGATACAATCCGCAAGCGCGAAGCGGCACGTAAGCGTGGCGCGGCACTCGCGTCCGAGGCCAAGACGAGCATCTACGTGCTGACCGCGCTGCCGGTCATCAGCGGGTTGATGCTGTGGCTGTCCAACCCCGACTACATCAACATCCTGTTCGTGACGCCTGGCGGGCAGAAGCTGCTGGCCATCGCGGTGTTCATGCTGTGCCTGGGACTGTTTTCAATGCAGCAGATCATCAAGAAGAGCCTGTCATGAACCCCGCGGCCCTGCCCTTGCCGCTGCCGGTGATCGGCATCGTGGCCCTGCTGTTCGTGGCCGGCTCCTTCGTGTTGCTGCGCGCGATCGACCAGCAGGACAAGGTGCGCGCCCGGCTGGCGCGCGCCACTGGCGGCGGCGATTCCGGCCCGCTGATCGAAGCCCGGCGCGACCGCGTGCGGCTGCTCGATTTCGTGGCGAAGTTCGGCACCGCGCTGGCCAAGAGCGGCATCCTGTCCGACACCACGCGCACTCAGTTGGAAGCGACGATCAACCAGGCGGGCCTGCGCGGTTCCCGCGTGTTCGGCATGTTCATCGGCAGCAAGGTGCTGCTGATGTTCGGCCTGCCGGTCGTGGCCTACATCCTGTTTTCCGGACACGGCTATTCCACGCCGATGTTCTACGGCATCCTCGGTGGCGCCTTCGCCATTGGCATGCTGGCGCCCGACTTCGTCATCAAGCAGATGCGCGGCAAGCACCTCAAGCAGGTGTCGCGCGGCCTGCCAGACGCGCTCGACATGATGGTCATCTGCGCCCAGGCCGGCTTGGGGCTGGAAAACGCCATCGACCGTGTGGCGCAGGAATTCGTCTTCGCCAACCAGGCCGTGGCGCTCGAACTGGCCATCTGCTCGAGCGAGATGCGCATCGGCACCGACCGACGCGTGGCCCTGCTGGCGTTGGGCGAGCGGACCGGGCTAGAGCAGATGCGCCGCCTGGCCGGCACGCTGATTCAGACGATGCAATTCGGCACTCCGCTCAGCCAGGCGCTGCGCGTGCTGGCGGCCGAAATGCGTCAGGACAATCTGACCAAGTTCGAGGAGAAGGCCGCTCGACTGCCGGTTTTCCTCACCCTGCCGATGATCTGCTTCATCCTGCCGTGCGTGTTCATCGTGGTCGGCGGCCCAGCGGGCCTGCAGATCGTGAAGACGCTCGGCCAGCACTAGGATTTGTCAATGACCGCATCAACTCGGCTGGCCCTGCTAGCCTCTGCGCTGGCCCTGTCCGCCTGCCAGAACCGCCCGCTGGCCCCGATGGCAGGCAGCGGCACCAGCCTGCAAGCAGCGCGCGAGGCGCTGAACGGCGGGGAGGCCGGAACCTCGCTGGCCATCGCGCGCGGCGTGCTCATCTCCCAGCCCAACAACGTGGCGGCTTTGGTGCAGGCGGGCGACGCGCAAACGGTTCTGGGCGACCGGCTGGCAGCGCAGATCAGCTACCAGAAGGCGCTAGCCGTCGCCCCCCGCGATGTGCACGCGCGCCTCGGCATGGGCAAGCTGCAGATACGCGACGACCTTCACCAGGCCGAGGCGACGTTTCGCGGCATCCTGGCCGATGCTCCGCGCGACCCGTTGGCGCTCAACGACCTGGGCTACACGCTCGACCTGCAGGAGCGTCATGCGGAGGCGCAGGCCTACTACCAACAAGCGATCGCGGCCGATCCGGCGCGTATCTCCAGCCGCGTCAACCTGGCCCTCTCGCTGTCGCTGAGCGGCCACGCTGCTCAGGCCGAGCAGATGTTGCGTGATGTTGCGGCCGATAACAGCACCGTGCGCCGCGTGCGGGTGGACTATGCGGTGGCGCAGGTCATGGCCGGCCATGACAAGGATGCCGCGATGACGCTGAGCAGCGATCTGTCGCCGCCCGAGACGGAATCGGCGATTGCCGGCCTGGTGCAATTGCGGCCGGCTACACTCCCCCCAAAATGATCGCCTACTTTCACTGCCGCGGCACGGGGCAGCTGAGATCTCCCTCCTGGCAGTTGAGATAGGCCGTCAGGTCGGTGATACGACCGCGGGTCAGGCCTTCTTCGCATTGAGCCATGATCATTGGGTAAACGCTGCCATCCGCGCTACCTGAATTGGCAAATCGGCATTCCGCATCCCGAAAAGACACCCAGGCGCGTTCCGCGGCGACAAGCAGGTTGAGCGTCGCCACATCGTCCTTCAGGCGCCCAGTGATCCGCCGATACAGCCCGTTCAGCTCGGCATCGGCTTTTTTGAAAGCGGTGCCGGCGCACGCATCCATGGTCGCCTGGTCGCTCGCCTTCGCGCAATCTTGTGCGTGTGCTGCCCACCCGAATGCCAAGGACAGCAAAGTCGGCGCGAGCATCGTCCTGAACGGCACTGCTTGTCCCCACTTTTGCTCAACCACCATGGATGACCACAGGAGGCGGCGGTCAAGTCAGTGCATTCCACGTTCCCGCCCGTGGCCGCGTGCTCTACACCGGGCTGGCTGCAGCCGAAGGAGCCACCGCCCATGTCGATCCCCGCCACCCTGATCCCCGGCGACGGCATCGGCCCCGAGATCATGGAGAGCGTGACACGGGTGTTCGAAGCGCTCGGCAATCCCTTCGCCTGGGAAGTGGCGCCGGCCGGGCTGGGTGCGATCGCCAGCCACGGCGACCCTTTGCCCGCCACCACGCTCGACAGCATCCGCCACACGCGGCTAGCGCTGAAAGGCCCGCTCACCACACCGATCGGCGGTGGCTTCAAGTCCGTCAACGTGGAGCTGCGCCGGGAATTCGAGCTGTTCGCCAACATGCGCCCGGCCACCACGCTGATCCCGGGCGGCCGCTACGACAATATCGATATCACCCTGGTGCGAGAGAATCTGGACGGGTTCTACGCCGCGTTCGAGCACTACATGCCAGTGGGCGACGACCACAAGGCGGTGGCCTTCTCTGCCGGCTTCAACACCCGCGCCGGCTGCCGCCGCATCATTCGCCATGCCTTCGAATACGCGGTCGCCAATGGCCGCAAGAAGATAACGGTGGTGCACAAGGCGAACATCCTGAAAGCGCTCACGGGCATCTTTTTGGATGTCGGCCGTGAGATGGCACCCGAATACGAAGGCCGCGTGGCCATGGACGACCGAATCGTGGACGCTTGCGCCATGCAGCTCGTGCTCAACCCGTGGCAGTTCGACGTGATCGTGACCACCAACCTGTTCGGCGACATTTTGTCCGACCTGATCGCCGGCCTGATCGGCGGTTTAGGCTTGGCGCCTGGTGCCAATATCGGCGCTAATGCGGCGATCTTCGAGGCGGTGCACGGCTCGGCGCCAGATATCGCTGGACGCGGGGTGGCCAATCCCGCAGCCCTGTTGCTGGCGGCCGGGTTGATGCTGGACCATGCCGGCCTAAACGCTCAGGGCGACCGCCTGCGCGCCGCCATCCGCCACGCCTTTGTCACCGACGGTGTACGCTCCCGCGACCTGGGCGGCACAGCCAGCACCGCCGATATTACGGCAGCTGTCATGAGGAGATTATGATCGACGGTTATTAGCGGTTTTTGTGGGCGGCACGGCGGCGACACACGCCCTGGGGCGCCGAACGCCGGCCGAATTTATTTCATCGTCCGGGGTTAACCCCGGACGATGAAGTACCGAGAGTCTGATTCTGAGTGGAGGGGCTTCCGGGTGAAGGTCCGCTCGGGACTGACTTTACCTAAAATCGGAGGAGTTTTCGGGGCTCAGGTCAACGCCTAGCCCTTGTCACGCATGATGCGCGCCTTGTCCCGCTTCCAGTCACGGTCGGCGATGGCGTGACGCTTGTCGGCCTTGTTACGCCCCTGCCCCAGGCCCAGCACCACCTTGGCGACGCCGCGATCGTTGAAATGGATGTCAAGCGGGACCAGCGTCATGCCGTTACGCGTGGTCTCCGCGATCAACTTGCCGATCTCCTTCTTGTGGAGCAGCAGTTTCCGCGGTGCTCGCGGCTCGAAACGGGAAAGGACGCCAGCCTGGTATTCGGGGATATAGCAGTTGAACAGGTAAAGCTCGCCGTCGCGTTCACCGGCCCAGGCTTCGGTGATCGTGGCGCGGCCATAACGCAGCGATTTAACCTCAGGTCCGCGTAGCACCACGCCGGCTTCCACCGTCTCCTTGATGGTGTAGTCGAAGCGCGCTTTCCGATTCTGGGCCGCCAGGCCGTGGGTGATCAGGCCGGACTTTTTCTTTGTTTCTGCCACCAGGATCAGTCCAGAAGGCCGGCCGAAATCATGGCCGCGCGCACCTGGCCGCGGGCTGCCTCCGAAAGCGGGGCTAAAGGCAAACGGCAGTGCTCGTGCGTGTGCCCCAACAAGCTAGCGGCGAATTTGGCTGGCACAGGGCTGCTTTCGCAGAACAGGGCGTCGTGCAGCGGGACGAGCCGGTCCTGCAGCGCAATCGCATCGGCAATGCGGCCATCCGTCCAGGCCGCATGAATATCGGCGCATTGCCGCGGGGCGATGTTGGCGGTGACCGAGATGCAACCATGCCCGCCGGCGGCGAGGAAGGGCAGCACGGTGTGGTCCTCACCTGACAACTGGCAGAAATCTGGCCCGCACGCCGCACGCGTGTGTAACGGCCGCGACAAATTCGCGGTGGCGTCCTTCACGCCCACGATGTTGGGATGGCGGGCGAGCCGCGCCATTGTGGCCACCGACATGTCCACCACGCTGCGCGAGGGGATATTGTAGATGATCACCGGCAGATCTGCCGCGTTCGCAATTGCTGTGTAGTGCAGGAACAGCCCCTCCTGCGAAGGTTTGTTGTAGTAGGGGGTGACGGCCATGACCGCGTCAGCGCCGATACGGCGCGCATGCTGCGCGAGCGAGACCGCTTCCGCCGTACTGTTCGAGCCTGCCCCGGCAATCACCGGCACCGCACTGCTTGCGGTGTGCACCGTGATTTCGATCACGCGCTGGTGTTCGGCATGGGTCAGGGTTGGTGATTCGCCCGTGGTGCCCGCGGGCACCAAACCCTGCGTGCCCTGGGCCATCTGCCATTCCACGAACGTTGCGAAGCCACGCTCGTCGAGCGTGCCGTCTTTGTGCATGGGTGTGATCAGGGCGACTATTGAGCCCTTGAACATTAGATGCTCCGGTCGAGACAGCGTCCGGAGCGTTACGCTTCGGATTATGGCTTAGTTTGTGCCGGGATGGATGGGTTGTTATGTGTGTGTTTGGTTGCGGGAGTTGGATTTGAACCAACGACCTTCAGGTTATGAGCCTGACGAGCTACCGGGCTGCTCCATCCCGCGTTAGGTTGAGGGTTTTCGGTGTTTGGTCATCGGATAGGCCTATGTCTGATGACCGACAGCCGATGCCGATGACTGGTAAGTATTTTGGAAGACCTGGCGGCGACCGACTTTCCCATGTCTTGAGACATAG
The DNA here is from genome assembly GCA_963850605.1 of uncultured Alphaproteobacteria bacterium. Taxonomy (GTDB): domain Bacteria; phylum Pseudomonadota; class Alphaproteobacteria; order Acetobacterales; family Acetobacteraceae; genus BOG-908. The sequence continues at coordinate 426,443 of CAWKLX010000007.1, forward strand.
TATCATAGGCGCTGGGGATTTTCACGGCCGAGTTCGGGATGGGATCGGGTGCAGGCTCCCCGCAATGGCCACCAGGTCGTCCAAGACACTTGGACGGTTGTCGGCAGTCGGCTACCGGTCATCAGACAAGATGACGCAGAGTCAACAGCCGCAGGTTCTGGTGAACTATCGACAGGCCAGATCGTGCACCGGACGGATATCCTGTCCGATGACCGACCGCTGAGTGCCGACAACCGATAAAACGTGTCTTGTTTCTATGCATGGTGGGTCGTGATCGTTGCTCAGCGTCGGATTTCTCTGACGACTGATGACTGACGACCGACGACTGACCTAGAGCCTATCGGGCGATTAGGACCAGTTAGCTGCATGCCTCGCGGCACTTCCACACCTGGCCTATCAACGTGGTGGTCTACCACGGCCCTCAGGGAGACCTCGTTTTGAGGTGGGTTTCCCGCTTAGATGCTTTCAGCGGTTATCCCGTCCGCACATAGCTACCCGGCGATGCGGCTGGCGCCACAACCGGTGCACCAGTGGTGCGTTCATCCCGGTCCTCTCGGTACTAGGGACAAATCCTCTCAAGTCTCCTTCACCCACGGCAGATAGGGACCGAACTGTCTCACGACGTTCTAAACCCAGCTCACGTACCACTTTAATCGGCGAACAGCCGAACCCTTGGGACCTGCTCCAGCCCCAGGATGTGATGAGCCGACATCGAGGTGCCAAACCTCCCCGTCGATGTGGACTCTTGGGGGAGATCAGCCTGTTATCCCTAGAGGACCTTTTATCCGTTGAGCGATGGCCCTTCCACGCGGGACCACCGGATCACTATGGCCGACTTTCGTCTCTGCTCGAGCTGTCGCTCTCGCAGTCAGGCGGGCTTATGCCATTGCACTCAACAGCCGATGTCCGACCGGCTTGAGCCCACCATCGCGCGCCTCCGTTACTCTTTGGGAGGCGACCGCCCCAGTCAAACTGCCCACCATGCAGGGTCCCAGCGCCGGATGACGGCGCATGGTTAGACATCAGAAGAGTTCAGGGTGGTATTTCAAGGTTGGCTCCACACAAGCTAGCGCCCATGCTTCAATGCCTCCCACCTATCCTACACAGCACTCTCCTAATGCCACTGCAAAGCTGCAGTAAAGGTTCATAGGGTCTTTCCGTCTGACCGCGGGTACCCCGCATCTTCACGGGGAATTCAATTTCGCTGAGCCGATGCTGGAGACAGTGGGGAAGTCGTTACGCCATTCGTGCAGGTCGGAACTTACCCGACAAGGAATTTCGCTACCTTAGGACCGTTATAGTTACGGCCGCCGTTTACCGGGGCTTCAATTCAGTGCTTGCACACCTCCTCTTAACCTTCCGGCACCGGGCAGGCGTCAGACCCTATACGTCGTCTCTCGACTTCGCAGAGCCCTGTGTTTTTACTAAACAGTCGCTACCCCCTGGTTTGTGCCCCCCGCCCATGGTTGCCCACGAACGGGGCTCGCTTATCCCGAAGTTACACGAGCAATTTGCCTAGTTCCTTCAGCATCGTTCTCTCAAGCGCCTTGGTATGCTCTACCAGTCCACCTGTGTCGGTTTAGGGTACGGTCTATACGCTAGAGCTGTTTCCCGACGTGATCCAAAAGCCAGTGCAATCCGTTAAGCACTGACAACATCTCACACGTGTCACTTCTAGCAGGCCCAGGAATATTCACCTGGTTTCCATCGACTACGGCTTTCGCCCTCGCCTTAGGGGCCGGCTCACCCTGCGCGGATTAACCTTGCGCAGGAACCCTTGGACTTTCGGCGACAGAGTTTCTCACTCTGTTTGTCGCTACTCATGTCAGCATTCGCACTTCCGATACCTCCAGCGTGGGTCACCCCTCCACCTTCACAGGCCTACGGAACGCTCCGCTACCGCTCGTCCCTTAAAGAACGAACCCATATCTTCGGCAACTGGCTTGAGCCCCGTTACATTTTCGGCGCAGAGTTTCTATTAGACCAGTGAGCTATTACGCTTTCTTTAAAGGATGGCTGCTTCTAAGCCAACCTCCTGGTTGTTTTGGAATCTCCACATCCTTTCCCACTTAGCCAGTATTTGGGGGCCTTAGATGATGGTCTGGGCTGTTTCCCTCTCGACGATGGACCTTAGCACCCACCGTCTGTCTGCCGGACTATACTGGCCGGTATTCGGAGTTTGGTTAGGTTTGGTAAGACTTTGGGTCCCCCTAGCCCATCCAGTGCTCTACCCCCGGCCGTAAACATCCGACGATCTACCTCAATAGATTTCGCGGAGAACCAGCTATCACCAAGTTTGATTGGCCTTTCACCCCTAGCCACAGCTCATCCCCGACTTTTTCAACAGGCGTGGGTTCGGCCCTCCAGTGCGTGTTACCGCACCTTCAGCCTGGCCATGGCTAGATCACTTGGTTTCGGGTCTTCTACCTGCAACTATAGCGCCCTATTCAGACTCGCTTTCGCTGCGCCTACACCTAACGGCTTAAGCTCGCTGCAAACAGAAACTCGCTGACCCATTATACAAAAGGTACGCCGTCACCGAAAACTCGGCTCCGACTGCTTGTAAGCATCCGGTTTCAGGTCTCTTTCACTCCCCTCATCGGGGTGCTTTTCACCTTTCCCTCACGGTACTTGTTCACTATCGGTCATCAGGGAGTATTTAGGCTTGGAGGGTGGTCCCCCCATGTTCAGACAGGATTTCACGTGTCCCGCCTTACTCAAGGATCCAAGATAACTATCGCATACGGGGCTATCACCCATATCGCCGGACTTTCCAGACCGTTCTGCTACATACACCTGAACCACTGGCCTGTTCCGCGTTCGCTCGCCACTACTAGCGGAATCTCTGTTGATGTCTTTTCCTCCGGGTACTGAGATGTTTCAATTCCCCGGGTTTGCCTCGACACACTATGTATTCATGTGCCGATCCTCTTTCGAGGGGGTTGCCCCATTCGGATATCCACGGATCAAAGCCTGCTCGCGGCTCCCCATGGCTTTTCGCAGCGTGCCACGTCCTTCATCGCCTCCTGATGCCAAGGCATCCACCGAATGCTCTTATCATGCGCTAGGTCGTGAAGTCAGTCTTCAGTCGTCAGTCTTCAGTCGTCAAAGACAACCTGGAACAACGCATCGACCAACTCCAACACCATGCACAGAAACAAAACACGTTCAGTCGCCGGCATTCAGCATCCAGTCGTCAGAAAGTCTGATGACTGACAGCTGATAGCTGACGACTAACCTCACGCCTCTGATCAACGCTGCAGTCATGGAGCCGTGCTCGCACACGATCATCCGGTCAGACAAACTGACCGCAGCACGCCCAGAGACGCACCAGAACCTGATTCACACTAACAAAGACCAACAACACTCCACCACATTCGCCAAAAGGCACACTGTAGAGGAACGCCGATCAGACAAGACCAGCCAACCCACGCTCTCGGGGCCAGACCAGACATGTCCAAACTCTTCTTTCCCGTAGATCCAAACGACCACCCACGGCCCAGATCAGTCTGCAAACTGCAAACTGACAACTGCAAACTAGCACCTGCAAACTGATAT
>CAWKLX010000007.1:432500-602613 GCA_963850605.1 uncultured Alphaproteobacteria bacterium
ACCGCGGCGAAATCCCAGGAACCACCGCGCGAAACGCGGGATGCCGACCTCCAGGGGCGTGGTCGGCGCGTAGCCGGTCAGTGCGCCGATTGCATCGACCGATGCCCACGTCTCCTCCACGTCCGCCGCGGGCTTGGCCACGTGCGTGATAATCGCGCGGTGGCCCAGCGATCGCTCCAACAGCTCAACCAGACGCGTCACCGTCTCGCTGCGGTGATTGCCGATGTTGAGCACGCGCGGCGCCTCGCCCGGCGCCGGAGGCCGATCCAGCGCACCCAGCACGCCTTTGATGATGTCGTCGATGAAAGTGAAATCGCGCTTCAAGCGCCCGCCCTCGTAGAGCGTGATAGGCCGGCCTGCCATGATGGCCTCGGCAAAGCCGTAATACGCCATGTCTGGCCGGCCCCAGGGCCCATACACGGTGAAAAACCGTAGCCCGGTCTGAGGCAGACCGTATAGGTGCGAGTAGGCGTGGCTGATCAGCTCGCCCGAACGTTTCGTCGCCGCGTAGAGCGATGAAGGTGTGTCGACGCGCGCATCTTCGGCGAAGGGCAACAGTCGATTGAGCCCGTACACGGACGACGAACTCGCATAGGTGAAATGCACGAGGCGCTTGAGCGCACGGCAAAACTCCAGCATCACGACCTGACCCATTACATTCGCCGTCACGTAGGCGTAGGGATCGACCATGGAGAATCGCACGCCAGCCTGTGCCGCCAAATGCAGCACGTGCGTGATATCGTCCTGCACGAGCGCCATCATCGCGGCACGATCGGATATATCGGCGCGCACGAAGGAAAAACGCGGATGCTCCAGCAGCGCCAGCCGCGCCTCTTTCAGGCGAACGTCGTAGTAGTCGTTGACGGTATCGACGCCGATGACCGTCTCGCCGCGGTCAAGCAGTGCGGCCGCGGCGTGATAGCCGATGAAGCCGGCGGCACCGGTGACAAGAATGGTCATCCGGCGGTCCAGCCACCATCGATGGAGAGCGGCGTGCCGGTGACCGTGCGCGCCGCGTCCGAACACAGGTATACGCATAGCGCGCCGATCTGCTCGGGTCGGGTGAATTCGTGCAAGGGCTGCTTTTCGGAGAGCAGGATGTGCTCCATCTCCGCCACGCTTCTGCCCTCGCGTTCGGCACGAGCCACGATCTGCTTGTGCACCAAGGGTGTCAGAACCCAGCCCGGGCAAATGGCGTTGCAGGTAATGCCGTGGGCGGCGAGCTCGATGCCAGCCGCGCGGGTCAACCCGACCAACCCATGCTTGGCGGCCACGTAGGCCGATTTCTGCGCGCTGGCGACCAGGCCATGGGCGGAAGCGATGTTGATGATTCGGCCCCAGCCGGCCGCCTTCATCAGCGGGATCGCCGCCTGCATGGCATGGAAGGCGGCCGATAGATTGATGGCGATAACCGCGTCCCATCGATCGGGCGGGAAATCCTCGATCGGTGCCGTGTGCTGGATGCCGGCATTGTTGACCAGGATGTCGGCCCCGCCCAGCTCGGCCTGCGCCTGGCGCACCATGGAGGCGATCTCGCCCGGGCGGGCCATGTCGGCCGCGCTATGGGCGACGCGCACCCCGTGCTGGTCCGCCATTGCCCGCCGCGTAGCCTCGATCTGCACCGGCTCGCCAAAACCGTTGAGCAGGATGGAGGCACCCTCGCCGGCCAGCGCCTGGGCAATGCCAGCACCGATGCCGCTGGTGGAGCCTGTGACGATGGCCACCTTGCCTTGCAGACCCATCAACGCGCTCCTCCGGCGCCAAACAGAGACGTTTGGTCACGCTGGCCCACATACCGCCCCTTCGTGACGCGTGCCATGGTGGGGATATGTGGGTGTCAACCAGGATGGTCGGGCGATGCGCGGCGGCGATCTTTCTGGCGGCCCATCCGTGTTGCGCCGCCCCGGTCACCGTGCCGTTAGGCCCAGAGACGGCGCGGATCGCCCTGACTGTTTTTGCCGTGGGACTTTGGCCGGTGCCCGGGCGCTTCGAGCGGTTCTCGGGCCGCCTGACGGTCGATCCGGCGGCCGGTGATTGCCGCATCAGCGTGGCCGTCGAGGTGGCCAGCCTGCGCATGGCCGGATCCGGGCGCACCAGGCTGGCGCTCGGGCCGTCGTTGCTGGATGCGACCCGGTATCCGAAGCTGGCCTATGATGGCACATGCAACGCCACGGCGGCGTCCGGCCGTCTGACCTTGCACGGGGTCACCCAGCCATTGTTCTTGCGGCCGCAGTGCGCCGGGAACCAGGTGAGCGCCACGGGCAGCCTGCACCGCCAGGATTTCGGCATAATCGGCCTGCCGGGCCTGATCGGGCGCCGGGTCGATCTTCTGCTTTCCGTCACCCTGCCGCAGGGCCTCGCCGCACAGCTCGCGTCGCGATCGGCCGATCAGGCCGACGGTTCGAACGTGAGCGCCGCCCCGTTCATGCAATAGCGCAGGCCGGTGGGCTTCGGACCGTCCGGGAACACGTGGCCCAGATGGCCACCGCAGCGGGCGCAATGCACTTCGGTGCGGCGCATGCCCAGGGTGCGGTCTTCGGTTTCGGCGACGGCACCCGCCTTAGGTGCGTAAAAACTCGGCCAGCCGGAGCCGCTTTCATACTTGGTGGTGCTGTCGAACAGCTCGGTCCGGCAGGCGGCGCAGAGGAATGTGCCGGTGCGCTTCTCGGCGTTCAGCGGGCTGGCGCCCGGTCGTTCGGTGCCGTGCTGGCGCAGCACGCGATACTGCTCGGGCGTCAGCTCGGCGCGCCATTCGGCGTCGGTCTTTTCCAATTTTGTTTCGGACATGATAACTCCCGGTGGCGTCATGGGGCACCTGATTTAAGCGCGCGCGGCCTTGTGCGTAAGTGGCGGGGAAGCGGGGCAGGCATTTGGACGCGGACACCCAGACCCGACAGGCACCGGCCCGCAGCTCGGCCGCAGGACACCTGCTTTGGGCGGCCGTGGCGGCAGTGCTCTGCGCGGTTGTCATCACGTATGAGCGCTATGCCATGGCCGCCATCCGATACCCGTATGGGCTGGACTACAGCGAGGGATTGCTGTGGCAGCAGGCGCTGTGGACTCCGGGCCCGCATATGTATGGCGACATCTTCCGCTATCCCTTTGTGGTTTTTGAATACCCGCCGCTCTATCTGATCGCGATGAAGGTGGTGGCCGGCCTGGGTTTGGGCATGCTGCCGGCGGGGCGGACCATCTCGGTCGTATCCACCCTGGCCGCCTGCCTGTTCTTAGGGCTGACCATTTGGCGGACTTGCCGGGATTCTGCGAACCGGCGGACGGCCCGGCTAGGGTCGGTCGTGGCTGGGCTGCTGCCGTTGACGCTGCTACCCGTCCTGTCCTGGTCGGTGTTGGTGCGGGTCGACATGATGGCCCTGGCGCTGAGCTGGGCGGGCGTGCTGCTGGCCGTGAGGGCATTCGGCCGACCGAACCTGCTGTTTCCGGCACTGCTTCTGTTCGTGGCGGCGGTATTCACCAAGCAGATTTTTGTGGCCGCCCCGGTTTGCATGGGGATCGTCTGGCTGATCCGCGCACCCCGCGCGGCCATGCGCGTGTACGCCGTGGGCACCGCGGCCGGTCTGCTCGGCGTAGGCGTGCTGGCGTGGATGACGCATGGCGGCTTCGTTCGTCACATCTTTCTGTACACCGCCGATCGCGTCGATTTGGGGCGGGCGTGGACGCTCACATCCAGCTGGCTGCTCGCCTATGCCATCCTGGCCATACTCACGCTCGTGTCCGCGGCCGCCTCATGGCGTTGGCTTCGCGCCGAGCGCGGTGTTCGGGGCGCAGGAAGCCTGGCCGCCGCCATACGTTCCGACGACCGAGCGGCGGTGATCGCGTTCCTGACGCTGTATCTGGCGGTGACGAGTTTGATGCTTGTCGCCGCCGGAAAGACCGGATCCTCGCGCAACTACTTTATCGAGTGGATGTGCTGCTGGTGCGCCTGGATCGGCATGCTGGTGGCTGGCCCCCGCACGAGCGGGCCCGGCGTGCAACGAATGGGAGCGATCGGCCCGCTGCTCGTTCCGGCCTGCCTTCTTCTGCAGATCTGGCCACTCCCCGGCGCGCTGAGCCAGCTCCGTCGCGACCAGTTTTCTGCCGAGCACGCCAGCGCGTCGGCTGCCCTGCTGGCACGCGCACGCGGACTGCATGGCCCCATCCTGTCGGACGACATGGTGATGCTGCTGCAGTCGGGGCGGGAGGTGCCGCTGGATCAGTGCGTGCTGCTGGAGTTGTCGCAGGTGGGGGTCTGGCACGAGCAGTTGCTGGTCGATCTGCTCCAGAAAAAATTCTTTGCGGCCGTGGTGACCGCTTACGGTCCGGGCGATCCCACCTTCAACGGCCGATATCTGCCGGCGACCCAGGCCGCCATGCTGCGATCCTATCCCCGCTTGGAAAATTTCGGGGATTACCGTCTCCGCCTGCCGCAGTGAACGATGTCGGCCGGTGTCCGTCGGACAACGCGCCAGCCGCGCGGCGGGACAGCAGGATGCTCGGCCGCTCCACCGCCCACCAGGTTAGCCACGCCATGCCGAGCATCACCGGAAACCCCAGGATAACGCCGCCATTGCCGAACCAGCGCACAAACAGGGTCAGCACCAGCCAATGCGTCAGATACAGGCTGTAAGAGACGCGGCCGAGCCATTGCGCCCACCCCCGTTCCAGCAGCGCGGATCGCCAAGTCTGGCGGCTTGCCAGCGCGCCGAAGACAAAGATCGGGCCATAGATCATGTGCCAGTGAACAAAGTGGGCACCGGCGACACAGGCGGCGCAGGCCGCGACAACGCGCCAGGGCGGGCCGGCGCCTGCCCAGACGATGAGGGGAAAGGCCAGCATCGCCCAGGCCTCGATGAACAGCGACCAGGCTGGCGGATTGTCCAGCTCCCCATGCAGTGGCCCCAGCGCGGGCAGCCAGACCAGCAGGCCGGGCGAAGGTAGCCGCCCATACAAGGCAGTCCCGCCCACCATGCCGAGCGCATAGACCGGCCAGAGCCGGATGAGACGGCGGACGAGAAAGGCGGCAAACCCGCCCTGCCAGTTCCGCGCCAGCACGCAGCCGGACAGGGCGAAGAAGGCGAGCACGGCGACCTGCGAGCCGAGATAGGATAGCCCGCCCAGCCAAAGATACGAGGTGACGTGGTGCAGGCAGACGAACAGGGCCAGGCAGCCGCGCAAGCCGTCCAGAGCGGGCAATCGAGGCAATGTGGACCGGGACGGCATATCGTGACGTAGCCGGTCCAAATTCTTCACGCCAGGGCTATCGTTTCGTCACGCGATACAGATCCCAAGCGCCGGAGTGCGCGAACGGCTCGAGCATGCCCGGCAGGTCGACAAGTCCGGGGCGCGGGACCAGCACGAAATCGAATTTTCTCGGCCACCCGAAATGATACAACCTTGCCCCCTGCCCGTCCCCTCGCTCCTGCCCATCATCCGCGGCCACGCCTTCGCGCAACTGCGCCGGGGAGATCGGCAGGCCGTTCGGCGTGCTGGCGGCGCGGTAGGCGGGCCGAACGCGCACGGTGGTCAGGCCGGTGAACAGGGTCGGCACGAAGGCGTCGTGCTCGATCACCGCCACCAACGGCATGTGCCATTGCGTGCTGAGCGGCACTGCCTCGCGCCCCGTGCCATGGCCGGTCAGGCTGACCACAAGTAAGCGCGCGCCGCGCGGCAAATCCTTCAGCACCGCGCGTGTGTCGGCGAACTGGGCATCGACGTTCTGGAGCGCCAACCAGGCATCGGCCGATTTCACCCCGACCAGGACGAACAGGGCGGCCAAGGCCAGTGCGCGGGGGACAGGCGTGAGCCGGGCCGAAAGTGCTGCTATCCCCAGCAGCACGGCGACCAGAGGTAGTCGCAGATCCGTGCCCCAGGTGCTGGCCAGGACATGCGGCACGGCCAGCGCGGCGAGTGCCACGACCAGGGCCGCCGGCCACAGTTTTCCGTCCCACTGAAGGCGCGCCACCAGCAATAGGCACAGCGCCACCAGGCCCAGCAGCACCGCGCCGTTCGCCGCATCGTGCAAATAGAGGGCCGGGGACATCGCGGCGGCGATCTTCTCGCCCGGGCTGCCATACCGCGTTTGCAACGCACCGACATACCCCGCCGAGACGCTCAGCGTCGCCGCGCAATACAGCGCCGGGATGGCTTGCGCGAACGCGGCCGCTACATCGGCCAGCACGCGGGCGGGCGGACGAAACCTGGCGCGCAGAGCCCGCCCGCTCTCCAACCCGGCCACCGCCAGGCAGTACGAAGCGCAGGCGAAAGCGTGGCCGAAATACAGGACCAGCACGCAAGGCGCGAACAGCGCGGCGCGGCGCCAGCGTGGCCAGCCGGCGCTGGCCACCCACGCCGCAAAAAGCAGCAGCGCCAGCCCCGCGGTGGCCAGGAAATTCAGGAAGCCCAGCGAGAGCAGCGCATTGGCAGAAAACAGCCAGGCGGCGCACGGCACCAGGCTCGCGCGCCTGTGCACCGCATAATGCAGCGCCGCGCAGCCCACGACCGGCAGCACCATGCAGGCGGCGGTAAAAAGCCGGCCTGCCAAATAGACGGGGAGTACGTGCAGCAAAGGCGGCACCACCGCATCCATGGCCAGATACGGGATCGGCGACCAGTGCACCTCGTAGAAACGCTCAAGCTCGGGCGAGACGCCGATCGTGGCGAGGATATGCATCCGCGCCAGGTGGTTCAGCGTGTCCCCCAATCCCGGAACGGTGACGCTGAATACCGGCGCCAGCACCATGGCCGCAAAGGCCAGATGTACGGTGGCGACAGCGTGGATGGGCTTGATGGCGGCGAGGCTCACCCCGCCTATCTAGCTAGTTCTTCAGGAGTCGCCCCAGCACCTGCGCCTCGATCTCAGCCAGCGCAGCGCCCGCGCGGCGCGGCCGCGGCAGATCGACGCGCAGATCGAGCGCGATGCCGCCATCCTCTATCAGCAGGATGCGGTCGGCGAGTGCGGCCGCCTCCGCCACGTCATGCGTGACCAGCACGGCCGTGAAACCAGCGCGTTGCCAGAGCGATTCGATCAGCGCTTGCATCTCAAGCCGGGTCAACGCGTCCAGCGCGCCCAGCGGCTCGTCCAGCAGCACGAGCTGCGGCTCGGCGGCCAAGGCACGTGCCAGCGCCACCCGTTGCCGTTGCCCGCCTGAGAGCACACGCGGCCACTCCCCGGCGCGATCCGCCAAACCCACGCTGGCCAAGGCGGCTTCGGCCCGCGGAAAAGCGGCGCGCGGCAGTCCCAGAGTCACGTTCTCGCAGCACGCGGCGCCAGGGCAACAGACGCCCGTCCTGGAACATGATGCGCACGCCGGACGCAGCCGCGCGGGGTGCGACGCCGCCGAGCAGCACATCCCCGTCATCGGGCTGCTCCAGCCCCGCCAGCATGCGCAGCAGCGTGCTCTTGCCCGAACCACTTCGGCCGACGATGGCGATGAATTCGCCCGGATGCACCGTCAGATCGACCTGGCGGAGCACCGCCCGCGCGCCGAACCGCTTGCCGACGCCGTGCACGCGGATCGGCAAGCCCGATACCGGGGCCTGCGCCCGTTCGATCGCCTCGCCCAGCAGCCGCGGCGAACTCCGCGCGAAAAAGCCTAGGCCCGGCTGAACGATGGATGCCATGACAGCGCCTCCCTCTCGATCCATCGCGCGAAACTGTCGATCAGTTTTCCCAGCACGGCGTAAAGAAGTATTCCCAGCACCACGACGTCGGTCTGCATGAATTCACGCGCATTCATTGTCATGAAGCCGATGCCGGAGTTGCCGGCAATCGTTTCGGCCACGATCAAGGTCAGCCACATGATACCCAGCGCATACCGCACGCCGACCAGGATGGAGGGCAGCGCACCCGGCAGGATCACTTCGCGGAACAACGACCACCCGCGCAGGCCCTGGATGCGTGCCATTTCCAGCAGGCCGGAATCGATCGTGCGAATGCCGTGATAGGTGTTGTAGTAGATCGGGAAGAAGACTCCGACCGCGACCAAAAACACCTTTGCCGATTCACCAATCCCGAACCACACGATCACCAGCGGGATCAGTGCCAGGTGCGGCACCATGCGCAGCATCTGCAACGCGCCGTCCACCATGTCTTCCGCCAGCCGGCTGATCCCGGCCGCCAGGCCGAACGCGAAGCCGAGCGAGCCGCCGATGACGAAACCGACGGCAGCGCGCGTGGCCGAAACCAGCACGTCCTGCGGCAACTCGCCCGAGCGCAGCAGCGTCCAGCCGGCGAGCAGGACTGCGTGCGGCGGCGGCAGCTTGCGCGCGGGCACCAGGCCGGACGACGTCAGCAGCTCCCACAGCAGCAGCAGCGCCACCGGCACCAGCCACGGCACCAGCGCGCGGGGCACGTGCACGCGCACACTGGGCAGGCGCAGCGGCGGCGCGGCAATGTCGTTCACGAGGCGGCGGCCAGCACCGGCGCGCGCTCGTTGGCGATGATCTCGCCGAATGGCCCGTTCAGCGCGACCTGCTGCGTGCCGGCACCCAGACCGTGCGACAGCGGCAGGCGCGGGAACAGCAGTTCGGCGACGCGATAGGCCTCCTCCAGATGCGGGTAGCCGGAGAGGATGAAATTATCGATGCCGAGATCGCGATATTCCAGCAAGCGTGACGCCACCGTGTCCGGGTCGCCCACCAGCGCCGTGCCCGCACCGCCGCGCACCAGGCCGACGCCGGCCCACAGATCGGGGCTGATTTCCAGCTTCCCGCGGTTGCCGCCGTGCAGCGACGCCATGCGCTGCTGGCCCACGCTGTCATAACGGGAGAACACCTTTTGCGCGTCGGCGATCACCTTGTCGTCCACGTAGCGAATCAGATCGTTCGCGGCCTCCCATGCGGCCGCGCGCGTCTCGCGCACCACGATATGCAGGCGCAGACCGAACTTGAACGTCCGTCCACGCCGCTCCGCCGCTTCTCGCGCCACGCGGATCTTTTGAGCCACGTCGGCCGGCGGCTCGCCCCAGGTGAGATACACGTCGCATTGCTCGGCCGCGACCTCGATCCCGGCGGGCGAGGAGCCGCCGAACCAGAGCGGCGGGTAGGGCGACTGCACCGGAGGAAAGGCGATGCGCGCATCCTCCACGCGGATGTGCCTGCCCTCGAAGTTCACGGCCTCGCCCGACATCACGCGCCGCCAGACCTGCAAAAATTCGTCGGTCAGAACGTAGCGCTCGTCATGCGACAGCCATTGTCCGTCGCCCTTCAGTTCGACCGGGTCGCCGCCGGTCACCACGTTGACCAGCAGCCGCCCATCCGTGGCCCGGTCGAGTGCGGCCGCCATGCGCGCGCCCAGCACCGGCGACATGATTCCGGGACGCAGCGCGATCAGGAAGCGCAACTGCTTGGTCGCCGGCGCCAGCGCCGAGCCGACCACCCAGCTATCCTCGCAGGATCGCCCTGTCGGGAGCAGCATGCCCCAGTAGCCGAGCTGGTCGGCGGCCTGGGCCACCTGGCGCAGATAATCGAAAGTGAGCGCACGGCCGCCTGTAGCCGAAGCCAAGTGCCGGCCGTCGCCATGGGTGGGGAGGAACCACAAAAGCTGCATATCGGTCATCGGCCTTCGGTTGTCGGTCGTCGGTGAAGACTAAAAGCCCTTGGTGAGTTCGGCTTCCTTCAGATCAACCTTTTTGGGAATCAGGTGCAGGGCAACGAAGGTGTCCGCGATATCCTGCTGGCTGGCGATGTTGGCGTCGGTCACGGGCTGCACGCCGAAGCCGAGTCGGCTAACCGACTGACGGACGGCAACCGGGTCCATGCCCATGGCGGGGGCGAGCAGGCGAACCACGTCCTCCCGATGCGCGGCGCCATAGGCGTCGGTCTCCTTCAGATCGGCCATCGCCACGCGTATGATGTCCGGGCTAGCGGCGATGAAGTCGCGGTTGCCGAACACAAACTGTCGATTTTCGTCGATGACGCGGCCGTCCGGTCCCACCCCGTCGCTGACCACGCGTATCTTCATGGCGGCCTGTTCGGCGGAATAGTATGGGTCCCATATCGCCCAGGCATCCACGCTGCCGTTCTCGAACGCCGGGCGCGCGTCCGACGGCTTGAGGAACACCGATGTCACATCGGCCGGGGTCAGGCCGCCGGCTGCCAGTACGCGCACCAGCAGATTGTGCACGTTGGACCCTTTGTTCAGCGCGATCCTCTTGCCGCGCAAATCGGCGATGCTGTGGATCGGCGAAGCCTCTGGCACGATCACCGCCTCGCCATGCGGGCTGGCGGGCTCCACGCCGATATAGGCGAGCGGCACGCCCGCCGCCTGGCCGAAGATCGGCGGGGCGTCGCCCGCGGTGCCATAATCGATGCTGTCGGCACCCATGGCCTCCAGCAGCGCGGGGCCGCCCAGGAACTCGGTCCAGGTGACGTGCACGTGCAACGGCGCCAGTTTCTTTTCCAGCGTGCCGCGAGCTTTCTCGAACACCAGCGTGCCGTATTTCTGGTAGCCGATGCGGATCGTGCGTTCCTGCTGTGCTTGGGCCAAGCCCGAGAACAGCAATAAGAAAGCAAGGACTTCTTTTCTGAAGCAAAGAAGCAGAAGATTCCTGTCAGTGGGCGCGCGCCAGACTGACAGACGTTGTTTGGTCCTTTGTTTCAAAAAAGGACTGCTTGCCTTCTCTGCGCCCACCACACGCCTCCGCGCTCACCCGCCATGTGTATCCTATTCCCCGAGTAGGACACAAGCGCGAACGCTCAGGCCGGCGTCTTGCTCCGCCGGCGTGGCGCGCGGGCCAGTTCCGGGGTGCTTGGCGGGGCCACCAGCCGGTCGAAGCAGGCGAGGTAGTCGCGCGCCATCGTGGTCTGGTCCGATACCTCCGGCAGACCCGAGCAAAGCGCCTTGTACAGCACGTCGTCGGCGGCCTCCGCCATCGCGCGCGCCAGGTCGGCAGGGTCGCCCAGGCGAAAATGCAGGCCGGCGAGCCGGTTGGGCACCTTCTCCGCCATGCCGCCAATGCCGGTGCAGATCACCGGCCGGCCAGCCGCGAACGCTTCCTGGATGACCACCGGGGAGTTCTCCCACCACGTGCTCGGCACCACCACGTAGTCGCAGGCCAGCATCAATTTCCTGACATCGGCATTGTCGTAAGGGCCCGAGTAGCTGGCGAAACCGTGAGTGGCGAAGGTTTGCGAAAAACGCGCTTCGAAGGCCGGCGTCCTGGCCGATCAGGTTGCCGTGCACGCGTATGCGGACGCGCTGACCGATATCAGGGCGGCGGGCCAGAAGGTCGATCGTGTCCAGCAGCGTGTCGATACCCTTGAAGGGCGTGATCTGGCCGAAATAGCCGAACACCCAAGGCCGGCCCTCGACACTGCCGCGGGCGCGCTCGTCGCGCTTCTCGACCGCGCGCAGGCCGTTCTCGATGACCACGAACTTCTCGCGCGGCAGACCCCAGGCGATCATGCGGTCGGCCAGGAAGTGACTGGGAGAAATGAAACCGGCGGCCGGCAGCAGAGCGGACTGGATGAGCGCGCGCCGTGCCGTGAATTGCGCGCGGCTGTGCTCGGGAAAGCAAGCGGCGCAAGCGACCGGCGTGGCCATCTGGCATAGGCGCCGTGCGGGACGCGTGACCATCTGGCCGTGATGCGCGCAGATCGCCAGAAATTCGTGAAGCGTGACCGTGAACGGGATGTCCGTCTCGGCCGACAACGCCCGCAGCGAGTTCACGCCGACCTGCAGGAAATGATGAAAATTGACCAACCGCGCATCCTGGCCGACCAGGATCGTCTTCAACTGGCGCCACACGTCGGCGCTGGAGAGCTGGTAGTAGTGGTCGTACCGCGACTGGTCGGTGATGACGGCGAATTCCCGGTCCGATCCCAGCAGCAGTTTGTGCCGATCGGCGGACGGGCACATCCCGACGAAGATCGCGTCCTTACCGATGCGCTGCAGCCCCTCGAAAAGGCTGTACGCCGCTATTTCGGCGCCGCCCTTGCTGATCGAGGGATGCGTATGGGCGACAATGGCGAGAGGCCCGCCGCGCCCCGGCGCGCTCGGCCCGGTGTGCTTGGCCACCAGTACTATCCGGCATCAGGCCGATCCTGCCTGCGCGTGGGCGTAGCGCGCGTAGACCGCCTCGTTGACGGCCTCGGTTATCCGGTTCGGCCGAAGCGACCGGGTCAGGAACGTTGCGTCAGGGTGCACCGTTTTTGGGGCATCCGCGCGCATCAATCCGTTATCCTTGTGAAAGCCCCCCATGAAGGCAGGCGCGGTTCGCGCCCAGCGCGCGAAATGTCCGGTGGACCAGGCGAAGCAGCGCGCGGTGGCGCCATCGGCGGGCGTGCGCCGCTCGAAGCCGTCGGCCTCCGCGCCGAAGAACACCAGGTCGGTGGCGCCCTGGGCCAATGCCTGGGACACCCGTGTCCAACCCGCGGGTTTGAGGAACACGCCGCCCGCCATGAACATGAACCGGCTCGCCCCGAGCTCACGCAAGATGGGGGGCAGCAGGTCGAACACCTGGTCGGCGTCGTCGACGACGAGCAGGCTGCTGACTACCCCGTGCACCGCGCCGTGCACGGCCTGGAACTCCCGAAACAGCCACAGCGCATCGGACCGGTTGGCCTGCGCCGACGCGACGAATGCCAGCGCTTCAAGCCCCAGGCCCGCCCGGCACTGCTGCGCCAGCTCTTCGAACAACAGGAACATGTCGCATCGATCGGCCGGCAGCACGGCCACCAGCACACGCCGGCTGGGCGCGATGCTGATCGGGACGGGCGGGTTCATCGACGCGCGCTCAGCGCGTATGGCGGCCTCGGCGAAAGCCGGAAAGAACGCCTCGTCCTGCAGCGCGGGAAAGAATTTCTGGGCGTCCTCGACGGAGGCGGAATGGCCCAGCCGCCGGAAGGCGCGCGCCGCCACAGGAAAATTGGCGGAGTCGCCACCCTCGAAGACCACCTTCAGCACCGGCTCGGCGAAATCCTGCGGCTCGGCGCCACCGGCAAACAGCCCCACGAACCCGGCCCGCCGCACCAGCCGCTCGCTTCCCGGAAAGGCATCGAGCAAGTCGGGCCTGGCCTTCCAGTAAAGCGCCTCGGGCCGCGCCGTCATGACCGCTCCGCCGACACGCAATCGCAGGCCGGCCACCCGCTTGACCGGGCTCAGCACCCAGCCCTCGGCCAGGCAGCCCAGGCCCGGCACAAGTACCACGCAATCGATCGAGGTCTCGGTTGCATACCAGTTGTCCGAGCCGCGGGTGGAGACCCACACGTCGGACGCCGCCATCATCCGCTGCAACACGGTCACCCGGCCGTCGCCCAGGCACCTGTCGCGAATACCTTCGTATTCAGCCAGCAACTCGCCCGAGGTGATGATACGCAGCGGGTCGTGGGACCGCAGGTGGAAACGGCCGCCAGCGCCGAAGAACACCAGCAATTCGCTGCTGGCGCTGCTAGGCCGCCAGTCCGACGCGATCAGCCCCACCACGCCGCAGCAATCCGACGGCAGATCGTCGCGAGCATAGCTCATGACGGCGATCGCCGCCGGATGGCGCCTGCGCTCCTGAACCACGGCGCTGAATTCTTGAACGTGGCCGCGACGGGTCCAACCCATGAACCAGACCTGGCCCGCCGGATCCACGGCCAGGGTTTCCACATAGCCTTGCAGTCCCTCCGGCGAGGGGCGCAGCGGCTGACCGGCCATGTGCGTCGCACTTGCCCGGAGCTGCTCGAGCAGCAATCTCAGATCGCTGCCGGCATCGTCCACAGCGGGCGCCGAATCCGCCTGTTGGCTGGCGATCAGCTCGCCACCGGTTTTCGGTGCCTCGGCGCTGGACAGGAGATGGCCGGTGGACGCGATACGCACCGCGAGCGTGTGCGTGGGGTCCTCCAGAAAATCCGACAAAGTCAGCATCACAGACGCGTCGAACGCGAAGCCGGCGCGCGTGGGACGGCCCAGTTGGGCGGAGATGTCCTCGCGTTCGGTGGAGGCGAATGTTTCAGCGACCAGATGTGGGCCGATGCACAATTGCAGCAGCACCGGCTCGGACGGATTGGCCAGGTTCACCGCCCAGCCGCGCACACCCTGCACGCCATCGATCAGGTCGATAAAGCCGCTATGGGAGGTGGGCCCGGAACCGTCGAGCGCAGTGCCGATCAGGGGTGGGCTCAAATATCAGTCTCCGTAGCGAGGGCCTGCGCCCCCGAACACCTAGCATTAGCGAAGGCCGCGTGCCAGCGCGACCGGC
Organism: uncultured Alphaproteobacteria bacterium; assembly: GCA_963850605.1. Lineage (GTDB taxonomy): Bacteria > Pseudomonadota > Alphaproteobacteria > Acetobacterales > Acetobacteraceae > BOG-908. Next base: position 446,681 of record CAWKLX010000007.1, read on the forward strand.
TCAGGGCGCCGGCTTTCTACCCCGTTTGGCTGGCGGTGGCGCATTGACCGGCGGCGCAACGGGCGGCTCAGAAAGGGCCGGCACGCTTCGAAAACCTGGGCCGGCAGCAACCCCGTCAGGCAGGCGAGATCGCGCGGGCAGTCGGACGCGAATTCCAGGTAGCACGGGCCGCAGATCATGCGCCGGCGGAGCGCCAGGGCCTGTGGGCCGAGCGGCGCCCACTCGGCCGCGTCGACCACGCCGGAGTGGATGCCGACCGCCGGAATGCCGAGCGACGCGGCCAGATGCTGCGGGCCACTGTTATTGCCTACAAACAGCGCGCAAGCCTGGATGACTGCCGGCAGTTGGTTCAGATCGACGCGGCCGGCCAGCGATTCCGCCGTGCCCGGCTCGCTGATCCGGCGCAGCACCTCTTCGGCGATCGGCGCCTCGCCGGCGCCGCCGATGAGCACGGCCCGAAACCCCTCGGCCACGAACAGATCGATCAGGGCGGCAAAATGCCCGGGCGGCCATTGACGCACGGGGTTACCCACGCCCGGGTGCACGCAAACCAGCCGGTGATTTCTAAAATCCGCCGGCAGGGCGGCCAGCGCCGGAACGCGCGTGGTGGGCTCGGCGCGTAACGCGCTGGCCGGCTGGCCGCCACAGGCGGCGGCGGCGGCCTCGACCAAGTCGACCAGGCGCTCCGAAATGTGCGCGCGCTTGGGTGTCAGCTTGCGGTCGCCCTCCCACACCAGGGCCACGTCCAGGAACCCGAACTTTTCCTCGCGATCATAGCCCACCAGAAATTTGGCGCCGGTGTGCGGCAGCACCGCGCGCGTTTCCGGCTGCATGCGCAGGTCGATCGCCATATCATATGCCGTGGGCGCCAGACGCGCGTGCAGGGCACGATACTCGGCGTCGCCCACCGCCTTCTGACCCTCGCCGGATTTGGCATGAAAGAACTCGAATACGGCGATATCCGACACGACCGGTTCAAGCCGCGCCAACTCCGCCGAGGCGGCTGGCGCCAGCAGGTCGATGCGGGCCTGGGGAAACCGCGCGGCCAGACGGTGCAGCGCGGGCAGCGCGGTCAGGAAATCGCCGATATGGTCGAGCTTGACGACCAGGATGCGCTTGACGTCGGCGATATCCGGCCCGCGGCGCCCCACATGCAGCGCCTCCACTGGCTCCGGGTCCGGCGCGTAATGGTCTGAATCGGCGCCCAGGCGTGGGTTGCGGAACGGGTCCCCGCGCTCGAACACCTGGCGCCAGGCGGTGGCGAAGCGGGCCTGGTCGTAGCTGTCCTCCAGCGCCGCCCGGCTCGCCAACTCATGGTGCACCAGTGTCGCGTGGGGCGTGTAGATCACCGCCAGCCCCGCCGCCCAGCTCCGCAGGCAGAAATCGAGGTCGTTGTTGACGACGCTATGCGCCTCCTCGAACCCGCCCAGCTCGTGGAACACGGAGGCGCGCACCATCTGGCACGCACCTGTCACCGCCATCATCTCGCGCGCCACCGCCGCAAGCCCGAATGGCCCGGGTGCGTCCGCCTCGGCGAAGCGGAAGGCGTGGCGGGCGTGGGTCCGCGCCAGGTATTGACCACCGTGCTGCACCTTGCCGTCCGGATAGAGCAGGCGGGCACCGACCACGCCCACGTCCGGCCGTTGCGCGTGCTCGAGCATCGCCTCCAGCCAACCGGGATCGCGCGCCTCGATGTCGTCATTGAGGAACAGCAGGTATTTTCCGCGTGCCGCGGCGGCGCCCATATTGTTGGCGCGAGACCAGTTGAACGGACCCGGTGCGTCCACGACCGCGTCCGCATTGGCCGCCAGCCAAATGCGGCTTTCCGTGTCGTGCTCAGGAATGTTGCTGACCGCCACGACCTCGACGGTCGCACCATCGGCGCGGGCGGGTGCGGTCGTAGCGCGAATGGTTTCGATCGCGGTCCGCAGCAGGCCGCGTGCCGCGCAGGTCGGCATGATGATCGAGACTTGCGGAACCAGGGCTTGGCGTTTCTTTGGCGTCGTCCGAACGTCCGCCCGGCGCCGCACGCGCCAGGTAGCCGGCACGGTTCCGGCCTCGACGGAAGCGTCCACCCCGCGTCGTTCCAGGCACGCGGCCAGTGCCTGACGTTCTGCGTCGGGCGTATCGCCCCCCGCATCGCGACGGCACAGCACGCGCGCCACGTGGCCGATGCTGCCCGCATGTTCGGCCAGCCGCAGCGCCGCGTCATATTCCGACGTGGCCCCGCCCGAGCCCAGTAGCCCGGCGCGCTCGGCCACCTCGCCCTGCGCGATCCAGGGACGGCCGACATAGTTGGTGGCCAGTAACAGGTCCGGCGACCAGCCCGGTTTCAGCGCTGGCTGCAGGCGCCCCTGCGACGGGTCGGGCCGCAGCTCATCGGCGTAGATGAGCCCGGCTTCCGGCTGTACCAGCCGCTTCCACCGCCAGCACCAGCAGCGCATCGGCACCCAGAACGTCACCAGCGCGCAGGTGCATGATGTAGCCGGGGCGGCGGACCGGCCCCACATCTTGACCGCCCCCGCCGGAATGTCTCACGCTCCCGATAATGGCCGTCCAGTCCGGATACGCCTGAGCGTTCAGGCTTGCCAGCGTTACCTGGACCGCGACCCCGGAGACGGCGTGATCAAGAATTGTCACCTCGATCCGCGGTCGGCAGCCATGCCGCTCAAGCATGCGCGTGCAAAAAGCCACCTCCGCCGGGGGAATTTTCGCCCTTATGTCGCAGCCGGGTGGCAGCGCGTCATATGGATCGACCGTGAGCCAGAACGACCGCTCGGCATGCTCGGGCGGGTCGCGCCCGGCTGCCTGAAGCGCGATGGCGGCAACCCGAATTCGATGGCGACCTGGCGCCAGCGTGCCGGGGGGCAGGACGAGCGCATAGCCCGACAGCAGTGATCCCGCATAGTCGGCGAACGTGGCGCCGATATCCTCGCGGCGCATGCCGAGATGCGCCTGTCCGAGCAATGTCTCGTCGCAATGGACGGACACGCCAGCCACACCCTGTCGCGCAATCGCCCAGCCGGACACCGTCAGCGCGCCGCGCACTGGTGCTACCGCGGTATCACCTAGCAGCGCCGGATGATCGATTTCGACGCGGATATCGCTCGGGGGCCGGCCCGGGCTACTATCGCCGGAGACGTCCTGGCCAACGGCCAGCACGTGCTCGATCAGCCGCTCGCCCCGCGTGCCCAGTATCCGCAGGCTCAAACGATGCGGCGTTGGCCCGGGCGGCTGAGCCAGCGCGTAGGAGAACACGAACCCGGCTTGCCACGCGCCTGGATCGTCCGGAAAGCGGCGGCCGATGTCGGATCGCGGCCGCCCGGTCAGCGCCGTGCCCAGCAACACGCCGTCGAACTCGATCTCCACCGGCACGGTCCCGCCCGGATCGAGCGCCCAGCCCGACACTTTGAGCATCCCCGCATCCGATAAGCTCGCCGCATCGCAGGCGCAGCGCATGCCGTCGGCCGCGACGTCAGGATCCGCCGATGATCCGGCACCGGCGGCAGGCAGCGTAAGCGGCACGATTACCTGACGCGTGCGGTCGCGCGCATCGATTGCCCGAACGCGCACGAAACCGGCGGCGGACATGCTCTCGGGCAGCCTGCGTACCAGGGCGAAGCCGGACTGGCCCGCATTCGGGTACAGCGGGTGGGCATGCGCGATATCAGGGCGCGGCAGCCCGTGCTGTGCTTCGCCGAAATGTTCGTCGCCGACCATGACGGTCAGCCCGCGCAACGCTGCGTGGCTGGCGGCCCAGCCACGCAGCCGCAAGATTCCCCCGGCGTCGACCAGCGCCTCATCCACAGCCAGCCGTATGGGCCAGGTATCGGGCGCCCCCGCCTCCGACACCGGCTCCGGCGTGTCGGGCGGAGGCAGGGCACGCACGGCCTTGCGGCCCAGCTCACCGCGGACCGTGCGGACGCTGACGACAAGCTGGCTGGTGGGCGACAGGCGCGCATCGCGAGGGATGCTTGCGGTGAAAGCGAAGCCGCAATGGTCCACATGGCGGAAATGCGGGAAGCTGCGCGCCACATCGGGTCGCGGCAGGCCGTAGCGGGCGTGGGTCAGCAGCAAGTCGTCCAGATGGACGGCGATTTCGGCCACGTCCGCCGGCGCGATCGCCCATCCGGTGCCGTGCACCTCATCACCCGGGGACAGGCGCTCGCCAGGCTTTGGCTGTTCCAGGTGCACAAGAACGAACCCGTCATCTGCCGCGTGCGCGTCCAGGTCAGGCCCGCCCACGTCACGGCTCGGCGGGTTGGGGAAGCCGGGCGTCTCCACCAACGCACGCAGCCAGCTCCGCCAATCGGGCGCGCCCCGCAGCAGCTGCTCCCGATCCGCCGGCACGAGAACGAGGCGGAACAACCATTCGAGCTGCTCCCGGCTAGGCGCCAGGGAGGCGTCCTCGTGGGGCAGCTTACGGTTCGAGGATAGCCGGTCCAGCACGGCGCTCTGAAACTCGCCCGACGCCATCAACGCGCGCAAAAACGACCCCACCGGGCTGGTCTTCGCGTCGGCGATGACAAACGAGTTCTCAGGGTCGCGCCCCAGCAGAAGCTGGTACCCCATCAGCACGTCCAAATCGGTGCCGCCCGCCTGGGCCGATGCTGTGAAGCTGAGCGCCGTCGCGGCGGCGAGGCCGCCCCCCTCCCACCCCTGGCGCAGGAAGGCCAGGTCCTCGGGCGTCAGGTCTTCACCCGGTCGAAAACCCGATGCCATGCCACCGCTCATATACCGCTACATACGGGCGCCCGGGCGCCCGGCGCAACTCGCGGGTGCAGCGAGACGGTCGGCCGCCCGGGCGGGCTATTGCGACAACGGCACCGTCGCCAGAACGCCCGTCGCCTTGGCCGCTTCGCGGTCGTCCATTGCTTGCGAGCTCGATCCCCTTACGTAGCCGTCACCCACGGGCGGATAATGGAGCTGGAACGAACTTGGTGCCAGCTGCGCCGCCGGTGCAGGCGGGTCAGGGGGGAGACCGACTCGTTCGGGACCGGCGCGGGGGTCGTGCGATCGGCAACCCGCGTGCCAGCCGCCGGGGGCAGCGGTGCAATCGCCTGCCCGTGCGACATCGCGCGATGGCGGTGTCCATGCGCGTGATGCACCGGTGCGGTAGCTTCCTGCGCCACCGCTGCGCCCGCGGAGCCAAACAACGCCGCGGCAAACGCCAGGTAAACGATTGGTTGTGACATCTTCCACTCCTGCCGTGGTCCCTCCCAACGGAGGATTACAACCGGAAACGGCGCGACCGGCCCGGCGTTGCATATCATCGCAGGGGTAAACGCAGCGTTGCAGCGCCGCTATCAGCAAACCATGTAGCCGGCCATGACATACGGCGTTGACCAGTGCCGGATTTGCGGCAAGACGATCCGGCCTTCCGACAGCCAAGCGATGGATCGCTATAGGAACAGCCTGCGCCAAAAGCCGACCATGACGGAGAAGGAGTGGCGCGCCGCCGGCTTCAAGGCTGCACCAACACGCAAGCAGACGTTGAACGCGCTGGATGGAGTCTGCTTCAGCTGCCAGATGCCGATGGGCCTGAAGATGGTTCCCCTCATGAAACTGTTTCTGCCATTAGTCGGGCTGCTGGTGGCTCTGCTCTTAGCGGTGTTTTTTCTCGGGTCTGCTTTCAACTGAAGAAAGCGATACTGTTCGAAAAAGAACCAGAAACTCTACCCGCTTGTCCGCGACAGCCCGACAAAAGTCATTCGCTTCTTTCGTTCAGAAAAGAAGTCATTCCTTCACTCCGCCGCTACCCGTACAGGCTCCGCCAAAGCCACCGCCCGCGACAGATCCACCGAAAGCAGCCGCGACACTCCGCGCTCCTGCATCGTCACCCCATACAGCCGGTCCATGCGCGACATGGTCAGCTGATGGTGAGTCACCACCAGAAAACTGGTGCCGGTCTCTCGCGCCATCTCGTCGAGCAATGTGCAGAACCGGTCCACATTGGCGTCGTCCAATGGCGCATCGACCTCGTCCAGCACGCAGAGCGGCGCCGGCGTGCAGCGGAACACGGCGAAGATCAGGCTGAGCGCGGTCAGCGCCTGCTCACCGCCAGACAAAAGCGAGAGGGAGGTGAGCTTCTTGCCCGGCGGCTCGGCGAAAATATCCAGCCCGGCTTCCAGCGGATCGTCCGAGCCGGTCCAGGCCAGGTGCGCCTGCCCACCACCCATCATGCGGGTGAACAGGGCTCGAAAATGCTGGTCCACCTGGGAAAACACGGTTTGCAGCCGTTCGCGCCCTTCGCGGTTCAGGTGTCCAATCGCGCCGCGCAGCTTGGCGATGGCGGTGGTGAGCTCGTCCCGGTCGCGCGCCAGGGTGGCCAGCCTCTCGTCCAGTTCGGCCACCTCCAGTTCCGCCCGAAGATTCACCGGCCCCATCTCGTCACGCTCGCGTGCCAGCCGCTCCATGCGACGCAGAGTTTTCTCGAGCGCGACGTCGGAGAGATCGGGCGCATCCGGCAGGTGCGCACCACTGCCCAGCCGCTCCACGATGCGGGCGGACACCGTGCCGGCCTGCGATGCCGCGGCAGCCACAGATGCCTGCGCGTGTGCCAGGCCCTCGCGCCGGCCGCCCGCGGCGCGTGCTGCATCCCGCTCTGCCCCGGCCAGCGCGCGCACGCGCCCATGCGCTGCCTCCAATGCCGCTTCGCTCGCACGATGGGTCGCCGAAGCGGCCGCCAGTGCCTGCCGCACCCGTTCGGCCTGCGCGGCCAGGTGGCCGGGTTCGGCGGCCAGCGCCGCACACTCGGCCTGAGCGGCCGCGTGGCGATCCGTCAGATTGGTCTGGCGTAGCAGCGCCTCGTCCAAACGCGCCTGCCAGGCCCCCAGCTCCGCGGCCACCGAAGGCGCGGCGCGCTCGGCCTGCGCCAGGGTCGCTTCCAGAGCGCTGGCCAAAGCCTGGGCCTGAGCCGCCGATCGGCGTGACGACTCCAGCCTCTCCCGCGCGTTCTGGGCGGCAACATGCAGCGCGGCCGTGTCCGGCAGCTCTTCGCTGGCCCGCTCGGCGTCAACGCAAGCCTGCTCGCCTGCGCGCAACTCCTCAGCCGTACGCGTGCATAGGTCGGTCAGCCATGACCAGCGCGTCTCGGCCTGGCTGTGTGAAAGCTGCAGTTCGGCGGCGGTCCGCCGTGCCGCGTCGAGCGCCGTCTCCGCCACGGCCCGGGCCGCCCGCGTGGCCGCCTCCTGCTGGCGGCACACCCCCTCCGCTTCCGCCAATCGCGCGCAGCCCGCATCCAGCACCGACATATCGGGCAGCGCGGCCAGCGCCGCCTCCGCTTCGTGGCAGGCCCGCCGTGCGGCCTCCCGATCGAACTGGGCCCGCTCCGCCGTGGCCGCCGCCGCTTCGATTAAAGCGAGCGCGCGAGCCGCCTGCCCGGCCAGGGCCTGTGCCGCCCGACGCAGATCCATGGCGCGGGTGCGGCAGGTCAGGCGCTGACTGCGGGCGGCGTCCAGCGCCGTCTCGCAGGCGGCAGCGGTCGCGTCCAGCTCTGCCAGGGTCCCAGGGTCGGGCTGTTGCAGCGCAGCGCACGCCATCTCGGAGGCAGACTCAAGACGCTGCGCATCCTCCAGATCCGATCGCAGGCGTTGCGCCGCGTATGACAAAGCGGCGACGTCTTCGTCGCGCTGGCGTGCCGCCGTGCGCAGCGCCTCGGTGAAAGCGAGTGCCTCGGTATGGCGATGTCCCGCCATCTCGGCCCTCGCACGTGCCTGCGCGGACACGACCTCCGCATCGGCCGCCGTGCGGGCGTGCACGGAAGCCGCCGCCTCAGCCGCGGCTTCCCGCGCCTGGGCGGCCCGGCATGCCACCGAGATAGCGTCCAACCTTCGGCGCGCCAGAAGCCGGGCCGCCGCCGGATTGGGCGCGCCGGCCCGAATCACCAGCCCATCCCAGCGCCAGCATGCGCCATCCCGCCCCACCGCCACCATGCCAGGTGTCAGTTGCGCCTGAACCGCATCGCCCTCGGCCGCCTCGTCCAACAGCACGGCGTGGGACAGGGCGCGGCCGAGTGCGTCGGGCGCCCGGACGAGGCCAGCGAGTGCCACCGTCCCTGCCGGCGGCTCGGGTGCCTGGACAGCGTCCAACGCCCGCCAGAACGTGCTCCGTTCCGGGTCGAGCGAGGACTGGGCAGCCTCCCCCAACGCCGCGCCAACCGCCGCCTCCAACCCCGGAGGCGCGGACAGGCCGGACAACGCGCCATCCTGCTGCTCGGGCCCGAACGCGGCCGACAGTCCCCCCGCCTCGGCCGACAGGCGCGCGGCATGGGCCGCCAATTCGGCCCACTCCGCGCGCGATCGTGAAGCGGCCTGGGCTGCTTCGGCCGCTGCCACGCCGGTCTGCCGTATCAGTTCGTCCGCGCACGCGCGGGCAGCCTCGGCTGCTTGCAAGGCCAGGTCGGCCCCTTCCACCTCCGCCGCGGTGGGCGGCCGGGCCATGGCCGAAGCCAGCGCGTCCTCGGCCTGGGCCACTTTGCTGGACAGCTGCACACGCCGTGCCGCCGCCGCGTCGTGTGCCGAGCCGGCCGCTTGCACCGCGGCCCTGTCCGCCTCGGCGACGCGGTGCGCCTGGGCCGCTTCCGCGCGCGCGGAGGCGGCGGCATGCTCGGCCGCCTCGATCGCAGCTTCCGCCCGGGCCAGCTCGGCCTCGGCCGTGTCCGCCATCCGGTCCGCAGCCGAGAGCCGGCAGGCCGCCACGCGCTCGCCCTCCAACCGGGCCAGTCTCGCGGTTGCTTCCGACCAGGCCGACCTCGGCCTCGGCCAAGCGTGCGGCGCAGGTTTTGGCCGCCTCCGCGGCGTGTTGCCGTTGCGCATGCTGGTGCATCGCCTGGCCGGCGGCCTCCGCTGCGCGGGACGACGCCTCGCTGCGCGCAGTCTCCGCCGCCTCCAGCCGGGCGCATGCGTCATCGAAGCCGGCCTGGGCCAGGGCCTGGGCCTCGCCTGCCGCGTCAATGGCGCGCTGCGGCACGCGCTGGCGGTTGGCGGAGTCGAGCTCGGCCGCCGCCGTCCCATGCCGCGACCGCAATTCCTGCACGCGCGCCGACGTCTGGCGCAACGTATCATCCGCCTGGGCCAGTTGCCTGGCGGCGGAGGCGGCTTCGCCGATGGCCAGCTCAGCCTTCGCCTGGTCGGCCTCCAACGCGCACCGCGCGTCCTCCGCAGTGCGGGTGGCGGCGCGGATCTGCGCCGGCAGCGCCGCCCGTTGTTCATTCAGGCGCGCATGCTCGCAGATCAGCCGCGAGACATTGTCCTGCGCATCGGCCAGGGCCCGCGTGGCCGCCGCGAGATCCTGGGTCAAATGCTGCAGGCGGTCGGCTGCCGCCGCGTGATCCGTCCGGGCGCGCTCTGCCTGCTCGGCGAGCGAGTCCGCCTCCACCCGCCGGCGCTCCAGCACGCTGCGCGCCTCCGCCTCACGCTGACGGGGCTGCGGCAGCCCGGCCTCCGCGTCGGCCAGAGCGGCGGCGGCCGTGTCGTGTTCCTGCTCGGCCGCCTCCAGCGCTGCTTCCGCAGTATCCAGCGCCCTGCGCGCCGCTTCCTGCGCGGCTGAGGCGCGGCCGTGCAGCACTGCCAGGTGCTCGGCTTCCGCCGCGCGGATCAGGTCCGAGATGCCGCGGTAACGCGCCGCCTGGCGCGCCTGGCGGCGCAAATTGTCGCGCGCACTCTCAATCTGTGCACGGGAGTCCTCTGAACGACCAAGATTCTGCTCGGCCGCACGCAGCTTCAGCTCCGCCTCGTGCCGGCGGGTATGCAGGCCGGCAATCCCGGCCGCCTCTTCCAGCACCTGCCGCCGCTCTTCCGGGCGAGCGCCGACCAGGGCGGCTACCCTGCCCTGGCTGACCATGCCGCTGGACCGGGCACCGCTGGCCAGATCGGCGTACAGCGTCTGCACATCGCGCGCCCGCAACTCGCGGCCATTGGCGCGAAAGACCGAGCCGGCGCCGCGCTCGATGCGGCGGGTCACCTGAAGCTCGGCTTCCTGGTCGAACGGTGCGGGAAGGGGGCCGTCGCCGGCTTCCATGGACACGCTCACCTCGGCCAGATTGCGGCTTGCGCGCGCGGTCGTGCCCGAAAAAATCACGTCGTCCATCTCGCCGCCGCGCAAGGATCGGGCGCTGGTCTCGCCCATCGCCCAGCGCAGCGCGTCGGCCACGTTGGACTTGCCGCAGCCATTGGGGCCAACGATGCCGGTCAGCCCGGGAAGGATGTCCAGGCTGACCGGCTCGGCAAAGCTCTTGAACCCGGCAATGCGCAGCCGGACGAGCCGTGCCGTCATGCTTTGGGCGAGTCAGTCATTCAGGCGCCGACCCAGCCCGCGAAGGTCTGGAACGTGACCTCGCCGGAATGCGCCTGGCCGCCCACGACGAAGGTCGGCGTGGATTCGATCGAATACTGTTTTTCCGCCTGCGCCTGGCCGGCCAGGATGTTGGCGCGCAAGGCGTCGTCCGCGGTCACGCGGTCGAACGTTTCGCGCGGCATGCCGGCCAGTGCAGCCATCTTGGCCAGTTCGTCCTTCGGCACCACGCTCGTGTCGAACGCCCAGTGCGCCTGGGTGCGGAACAGCTCGTCCATGAACGGCTCGTAACGCTCGGCCGGCAGGCTGCGCGCCACCATGGCGGCCATCAGGTCGACCTGGTCGCGCGGATACTCGCGGAAGACGTAGCGGATCTTTCCGGTGTCGATCAGCTTTGCGCGCACGTCCGGGAACACGTCGGCCGCGAAGCGTGCGCAATGCGGGCAGGTGAACGAAAACCACTCCTCAACCAGCTTGGCATCGGGCTTGCCGAACCCGCGAGGCACGAGGCGCGGGTCGGAAACCGCGTCCGGCGTGGATCCCGGATCGGCGTGGGCCAGGCTTGCCAGGGCGAGCAAGCCGCCGGTGGCCAGGAGTGTGCGGCGTGTTGGCTGCGTGGTCATGGCGAAAATCCTGCGTCTGGGGCTGCCGACTTTTTGGTGTAGCCACCCCGGCCGTGCAAGTGCGGTCTGGTGCCGTTTTGAGCGCGAAAGTTTCGCAACTCGCGTTCACCTGATTTTAGCCGATTCCGGTGCAGTCTTGGCCAGCACCGATCGCGGGCCCTTGCCTCGCGCAGGCGCAGTGTCACCGGCCTCGGCGAAACGCCCGATGCCAAACGGGACGGAGACGCCCCGAACACAGGCTTGGCACCACTCCGAAAAGCGGATGGCGCCGCAAGGTCGCAAGACACTTGGGCCTTGGTGCGGAAGCTGTGCATGGCCGTTATCACCTGGACCCCGGGCGCCTCGGGCGACTGGACTTTTGCGGGCGGTTGGGGTGGCGGGGTGCTGCCTGGCGCTGGCGACACCGCGGTGCTGGCCGGGACAGGCAGCTATGTCGTCACCCTGTTCGGCGCCCAGTCGGTGGGCAACCTTGTGCTGGCCGGCCAGGGCGCGGAGTTTTACGATGCGGGCGCGCTGTCGCTGGCCGGCACGTTCACGCTGTCGGCCGGCACCTTCGCCCTGGCCTACGGCACCCTGCGCGGCGGCACCCTGGCGCTTGCCGGCGGCCATCTGCAAAGCAGCGGCGGCACGCTGGACGGCACTGCGGTGCGTGGCACGCTCGACATGAGCGCCGCGCAAACCACGCTGTTCGTGCGCGACGGACTGGCCATGTCGGGCGCCGGCGGCAGCGGCACGGGCAGCATCTCGCTGACGGGCGGTTACTCTACCCTGGATTTTCTGGGCAGTCAGACACTGTCCAACACCGTGATCAGCCTTGGGGCGACCGGCACACAGCCGGGCCAGACCGGCGCGGCCGAGCTGGGCGTGTCTCATGACGGCAGCGCCACCTCGGGCGCGACACTTACGATGGCCAGTAATGTCTGGCTGCAGCAGTCCGGCAATGCAGGGCTGAGCGGCATTCTGGCAGTCGGTACCATCGGCGCCGCACCCGGCCCGATCCTGCCGGACCTGCTGATCAACCAGGGTACCATCACGGCAGGCGTGGCAGGTGGCACGCTGGACGTGGCTGGCACCGGCACCTTCACCAACCAGGGGCTGATCTCGGTCAGCAACGGGGCTACGCTGGAGCTGGCCACGGCCGGTTTCGTGAACACCGGCAGCATCGTCGTTGTTCGCGCCACGCTTGCGCTGGGTGGCAGTTTTTCGGCCGGGCTGTTGTCGAACCTTGGTAGCCTCAACCTCGGCTATGGCACCGGCCAGGTCGAGATCCTGGGAACCGCCGGCAATGCTGGCGGCACGCTCGCCATCGGCCTTGGTTCGCAGCTCAGCGGCGTCTTGGGGCAGATCAGCCTGGCCGGCACGCTGCAAGGCGGCACCGTCACCGATAGCGGCGGCGGGTTCGGCTTCTCGACCGGCACAGGCGTGCTCGACGGGGTCGCTTACCAGGGGGCGATCAATCTCGGCCTGGCTGGCGCGGCCGTCACCCTCACCGACGGCGCGGAGGTGTCGGGGCCAGGCGGGGTCGCGGGCAGCATCGCCGACACGGGCGCCGGCAGCGCCCTGCTGCTACGCGGGACCGAGGTGCTGGATCGGGCCACCATCACGCTCGGCAACACCGCTTCCGCAGGCTCCACCATCGCCACCGCCGACTTGTTCCTGGCCAGTGCGGGCACTACGGCCACCCTCGGTCCGTACACGACCGTGCAGCAGACAGGCGCCTATGCCAGCCTGCAGGCCAATGGCTGGAGCCCGGTGCCTGGCGTGGGCGTGTCGGACACGCTGATCAATCAGGGCACGATCACTGCCGGTGTCGCAGGCGGGCAGATGCTGGTCAGCGGGTACGGCACGTTCATCAACCAGGGAGGGCTGACGGTGACTGGCGGTGACACGCTGGGCATCACGGTGGCAGCGTTCGCCAATGCCGGCACGCTGACCGCCGGCGCCGGCGGCACGCTCCTGCTCGGGGCTCCGGCCGGCTACTACGGCACCGCGCCCACCTGGACGAATGCCGGCCAGATCGTGGTCGCGGGCGGCACGCTGGTGCTGGGTGGCGCACTGAGCACGGCGCAGCTCGGCTCCCTGACGGAAACCGGCGGCTCGGTGCAACTCGCGGGCACGCTGTCCAATGCTGGCGCCACACTGGCGGTCGGCGGCCGCTCGGGAGCGGTCTCGCTCACTTCTCTCAGCCTGTCCGGCACGATCGCGGGGGGCACGATCAACGATGCGGCGGGCATGCTTTCGGTCGGCCCGGGCGGCGGCGCGCTGCTGGACGGTGTGGGCTACGTCGGCACGCTGGCTCTCAACCAGGCGGGGTCGGTGCTGCGGGTGCGTGACGGCCTGAACCTGTCAGGCGCGGCCGATGTGGTGGGCGCCGCCAGCCTGCTCGATTTCGTCGGCTCGCAGACCTTCGACCACGCGCAGGTGCTGCTCGGCGCCCAGGCCTCCGCGGCGACGCTCGATCTGACGCACGATCCGGCCGTGGCCGGTGCGGACACCCTCACGCTGGGCGCGGGCCTAACCATTATGCAGTCCGGCGCACTAGCCTGCATCGGGCGGCCCGGCGGCGTGGCCGGCGACGCGATCGTCAATGCCGGCACGATCAATGCGGCCGTGTTGGGCGGCACGCTGACGCTCGGCGGGCCCGATTTCATCAACCAGGGCCGCATCAACGTCGGTGCCGGCGAGACGCTGGCGATTACAGCAGCCGGTTTTTCAAATACCGGCAGCATCGTCGCCTCGGGATTGGTGTCGCTGGCCGGGTCCATGACGCTTGCCGGCTTGGGCCAGATGTCACTCGGAGCCGGGGTGCTGAGCGAGCAGGGCACGCTCAACCTGGCCGGCGGCACGCTGTCGGTGGGCACCGGCACCTCGCTCGGCCGCCTATCGCTCACCGGCACGCTGACCGGCGGCACGGTCGTCGATGCGGGCGGCGGCCTGCTTGCGCTGGGCGGCGCGACGCTCGACGGGGTTACGTATGACGGCGTGCTCGACCTGAGCCGGCCATTTTCGCAGATTGCGGTGGCCGACGGATTGACCGTCAACGGCTCGGTCGCCGGGCATCCAGGCACCATCCTGCTGACCGGCGCCGAAGCACGGTTACTGGCGAGCACATCGGAAACCTTCAACAACGTTGCAATATCACTCGGCAGCGTTTCCCAATACTACCTCGGCCAGCATATTCCCGCCCCGGAGCTGGCCCAGAACCCCGGCGTGCAGCTGAGTTTCGGCGCCGGCAGCACGATCACGCTCTTTGGCCTGGCCGGGATGCTGGGCGATTCCGGGCTGGGCCAGTGGTCCGACCGCATCGTCAACGCCGGCCAGATCGCAGCCAGCGGGCTCGGCACGCTCACGCTGGGCGGCAGCTTCCTGACGAATAACGGGACGATTACCGCCAGTGGCACGGGTATCATCACGATCGACAATACCTCTTTCACCAATTCCGGCGTGCTCGCGATCGGTACCGGCTCGGCAATCCAGATACAATTACTGAACTATTACGCAGCACCGAATGCCGGCCAGCAGGTGTTTACCAATGCCGGCACAATTGGCGTGGCTGGCGGTATCTTCCAGGAGCAGACAGCCAACGGCCTGTTTCCGGCCATACCGGTCAATAATCTGACGAGTGGCAACATCCAAGGCAACGGCTTGATTTTTGCCGAGATCGCCAATAGCGGCACGATCGAGGCACGCGGCGGCAACCTGCTTCTGACCCAGGCGGTCACTGGCAATGGCACACTGCTGATCGATCCGGGCGCCAGTCTGGAACTGGCGGTGCCGACCCAGACGGGCCAGATCGTGCGCTTCACCGGCAGCGGTGCCCCAAGCACGGGCGGCACATTGAAACTCGATCAGCCGACCAGTTTCACGGGGATACTCAGCAACTTCGTGGCTGGCGACACGATCGACTTGCCCGGCCAGATCTTAACCGGCGTCGGTGTCAACAGCGGCACCCTGGTCGCCAGCACGGCCACGACAAATTACCGGTTCAGCTCGACCACGCCGCTGGGCGGCGCACTTTCGTCCGGGCGGGACGTTCATGGCGGCGCCACAATCGTCTTTACCCCACAGGCACCGGGTAGCGGCCAGGCTCTGCTGCCGGTCTCGCAATCGGCCATGCTGTTCTGGGCGTCGCCGGCCGGTGACGAGTTCCAGGGTCAGTCGGCCAACATCGCCGGCGCCCATATCAGCAACTGGTCGGCGGCCGACAGCATCGACATCACCGACATGTCGCCGGCGACGGCAACCCTGATGGCGGTGCAGACGACGGGGCTGGACACGCTCACCATCTCGGACGGCGCGCACACCGCCAGTGTCGGCCTGACCGGCACCTATGCCGCCACTGCCTTCCATCTGGCGAGCGACGGACATGGCGGCACCATGCTGACCTACGGACACGGCTAGGTTTTGTGGCGGCGCACCATTGCGCTAGACCGGCGCCGCGGCCCAGCGCCGCACAGCCGAGAGGACAGTCAGTGGCGCAATTCAGGAGTACCCGGAACCTACATCGCCTCGCGCGACCTGGAGGTGGCGGTCAACGCGGCCGTAACCCTGCAGCGGCCATTGCTGGTCAAGGGCGAGCCTGGCACGGGCAAGACCGTGCTGGCGCATGAGGTGGCGGCCGCGCTGGGCATGCCATTGATCGAATGGCACGTCAAAAGCACGACCAAGGCGCAGCAAGGGCTTTACGAATATGACGCCGTCTCCCGCCTGCGCGACGGTCAACTGGGCGACGCGCGCGTGCACGATATCGGCAACTACATCGTGCACGGCAAATTGTGGGACGCGTTCGAGGCCGAGCGGCAGTCCGTCGTGTTGATCGACGAGATCGACAAAGCCGACATCGAATTCCCCAACGACCTGCTGCTCGAACTCGATCGCATGCAGTTTTTCGTCTATGAAACCCGGCAGACCGTGGTCGCCAAACAGCGTCCTGTGGTGATCATCACATCGAACAACGAAAAGGAGCTGCCGGACGCATTCCTGCGTCGCTGCTTCTTTCACTACATCCGTTTTCCGGATCGCGAGACCATGGAGCGGATCGTGCAGTCGCATTACCCCGACATCAAGCAGGAGCTGGCGCGTGAGGCGCTGACGATGTTTTTTCGCGTCCGCGACCTCCCTGGCCTGAAGAAGAAGCCGGCAACGAGCGAGTTGCTGGACTGGCTGAAACTGCTGATGATCGAGGACATGCCGCCCGAAGCGCTGCGTACGCGCGAGAAAACGGTGGTCATCCCTCCCCTGCACGGGGCGCTGCTGAAGAATGAGCAGGACGTGCACCTGTTCGAGCGTCTGGCCTTCATGGCTCGCCGGGAATAGCACCCATGTTCGCCACCTTTGCCCTCCAGCTGCGCGCCGCCGGCCTGCCGGTGTCCATCACCGAGTATCTGACGCTGATGGGCGCCATGAAGCAGGGTGTGGCAGCGTACAGCATCGACGATTTTTACTTTTTGTC
Organism: uncultured Alphaproteobacteria bacterium; assembly: GCA_963850605.1. Lineage (GTDB taxonomy): Bacteria > Pseudomonadota > Alphaproteobacteria > Acetobacterales > Acetobacteraceae > BOG-908. The sequence continues at coordinate 463,049 of CAWKLX010000007.1, forward strand.
CCGCGCAACGCTGGTGAAGGACGAACGACATCTCGACCGGTTCGATCGGGTGTTTGCGAGCGTATTCCAAGGCCTTGAACACAGCCCGGGCGATCCGGCCACCGACATTCCCGAGGAATGGTTGCGCAAGATTGCGGAGAAAAACCTCTCCCCCGAAGAGATGGCCGCCATCGAAGCCATGGGCGGCTTCGAAAAGCTGATGGAGACCCTGCGAAAGCGCCTCGAGGAGCAGAAGGAACGTCACCAGGGCGGCAACAAATGGATCGGCACCGGTGGCACATCGCCCTTTGGCGCGTATGGCTACAATCCCGAAGGCATACGCATCGGCCAGACGGAGTCACGCCATAGACGCGCGGTGAAAGTATGGGACAAGCGCGAGTTCCGCGACCTGGACGGCGACACCGAGATCGGCACGCGGAACATGAAGGTCGCGTTGCGCCGACTGCGCCGTTTCGCGCGCCAGGGGGCCGCCACCGAACTGGATCTGCCCGGCACCATCCACGCCACCGCCAGCAACGCCGGCTCGCTGGACCTGAAGATGGTGGCCGAGCGGCACAATGCGGTAAAAATCCTGTTGCTGCTCGACATCGGCGGCTCGATGGACGACCATGTACGCACATCGGAAGAGCTGTTTTCGGCGGTGCGCTCGGAATTCAAGCACCTCGAACATTTTTACTTCCACAATTGCGTCTATGAGCGTGTCTGGCGCGAGAACAGGCGTCGAGACGCGACATCGCTTTCCACCTGGGAGCTGCTGCGCACCTACGGCCCGGACTACAAACTCGTGTTCGTGGGTGACGCCACGATGAGCCCCTACGAGGTCATCCAGCCGGGCGGCAGCGTGGAGCACTGGAACGAAGAGGCCGGCCGCGTCTGGATCGAGCGGCTGACCGGACATTTTCGGCGCTCCGCCTGGCTCAACCCGGCGCGCGAAGATTACTGGGGTTACACGCACTCCATCGCGTTGTTGCGCGACCTGATGGCCAACCGCATGTATCCGCTGACGCTGAGGGGTCTGGACGACATGACGCGCGAATTGTCGCGCTGAAACGGGAACGAAAACATGATCACCGTCCACCACCTCAACAACTCCCGCTCGCAGCGCATCCTCTGGCTGCTGGAGGAATTGGGTGTGCCCTACGAGGTGCGCCGCTACGAGCGCGACGCGAAAACCATGCTGGCGCCGCCCGAGTTGCGCGCGGTGCATCCGCTGGGCAAATCGCCGGTCATCACGGAGGGCGATCGCACGGTCGCGGAGACCGGCGCCATCGTCGAATATATCCTGGACGAATACGGCCAGGGCCGCCTGATCCCCCCAGCCGGCACGGAGGAGCGGCGCCGATACACCTACTGGCTGCATTTCGCCGAAGGTTCGGCCATGCCGCCACTCGTCATGACCTTGCTGTTCGGCGAGATCCCCAAGCGCGCACCGTTCTTTATCCGCCCCGTAGCCAAGATGATCGGTGCCACCGTCACCAGCAGCTTTTTGAAGCCCAACATCGAGGCGCAGCAGGCACTGATGGAAACCGAACTAGCCCGCGGCGGCTGGTTCGCCGGTGGCACGTTCACCGCGGCCGACATCATGATGAGCTTTCCGGTGGAAGCCGCGCGAAGCCGCATCGGGCTGGGCGGCCACACGCGGCTGGAGGCGTGGCTGGCCAGAATACATGCACGGCCGGCGTATCAGACCGCGCTGAAAAAGGGTGGTGACTATGCGCTAGCGCAGGGGTGACCACCCATGAAGTTTTCGCGGCTGATCGGCATTATGAGTTTAGCGCTGCCACTTCTTGGCGCTGCAACCGGCCCCGATTTTCGGTCAGCTGCTCGCGCTTTGGATGCCGTCATTCTCGACAAATACGCCTATTTGGATAAATTACCTGGCAACGTCCTGCCACACTCCGAAAAGCTCGATCGCGAACGCGAAGGAGTGGTCGACGCAAAAAGCTTGCTTCGATATGCTGAAGACCGCCTTGCATCGCTCGCCGATCATCACGCGATTACCAGCAGTTCCTTCGCAGATAGCTGGGCCGTCATCCCAAGCTATGCGGATTTGTGGATTGTCGAGCATGATGGAATTTATGCGATCGACGCGGTGCGCGCCGGCAGTCCCGCAGCCGCCGCAGGTATCGCCCGAGGCGACCGGCTGATCAGTATCGGCGGAGTTGGGACCGCATCGGCCGTAGCGGCATTCTGGCGTGACCTGGGACTTGCGGTCACGCCTCGCCGCGCGGCCTATGCGGCCCGCGTGCTTGCGGCCGGGCGGCGTGATCGGGACCGGCAACTAGGGATCCAAGGTGCGCCTAGCGCAATTCGGATCGTGACACTTCCCTGCCTCTACAAGGACGAGCACGATCGTCCACTAATCTCAACGTCGCCAAGCGACGGCGCGACAATTCGCATAAACAACAGTCTTGGCGACAATAGAGTCATTTCGCTTTTCGATCAGCTCGTGGCGGCTATCCCACCGGGCACACATCTCGTGCTGGATCTGCGCGATACACCGTCCGGCGGCAATACGGTCGTCGCCCGGGCCATCATGGGATGGTTCGTTGACCGCGCGCGCGGTTATCAGGTTCACAACCGGCCTGAAGAAGAGCGCGCGACGGGTATCGCCCGGCAATGGATCGAAGAAGTGCTGCCGCGCGCGGGCAAGCACCGGGACCGTCTGCCAACAATCCTGGTCGGACGTTGGACCGGAAGCATGGGCGAGGGCCTGGCCATTGGCTTTGCGGCCATGGGCGCCTCTGTCCGAGGCGATCCAATGGCCGGGCTGAACGGCTCGGTCGAGGATATTGCGCTCGGCGACACCGGCATCAGTGTCAAGCTGCCCACCGAACGGCTAATGACGGTGACAGGTTTGCCGCGAGAAGATTTCCGCCCACAAATGCCCAATTAGGCGTGTTCAAATTCTCAGCCCGACCGGATCGCCGCCCGCAATCTTGCGAGTGCCTCGTTCAACGGCCCGTCCTCCACGCCCTCCACACGCTCCACCGCCCCCACACCTCGCCGCACGGGCGCTACTGGCGCGCTCACCGGCCCCTGCACGAAACGCAGCCGCTCCACCACAACGCGCCCGGCATGCGCGTTGATACGCTCGATGACAGTGCCTGAGACGTGCTGCAGCTCCATCGCCATCGGGCCCGAGCAGGCCAGCGTCAGCGTCGTGCCGGACAGGCGGCGCGGCTCCGTCTCGCGCGCCAGACGCGGCCCCACGATGGCCCCCCACTCCGAGAGGAGCAGCGCCCCCGCAGGCGATTTCTTGCGGTAGGCCGCGCGGGTCAGCGCCGGAATCAGCTCGGTCAGCCCGCGCGTGGCATAGGCCCGGCGCTCCCATCCGGTCTCGGCCACGTTGCCAGGTGTCGCGTCCTTCGCCATGCACACCCCTCATGTCCGAAACGCCGAATGCAGAAAACTTGCTGCGGTGGTACGACCGGCACCGCCGCACCATGCCCTGGCGCGCCCGGCCTGGCGAGACACCCGATCCCTACCGCATCTGGCTCAGCGAAATCATGCTGCAACAGACCACGGTGGCGGCCGTCGCGCCGTACTACGAAAAGTTCTGCGCGCTCTTCCCCACCGTGCACGCACTCGCCCAGTCGGACAGCGACGCCGTCATGTCCGCCTGGGCCGGCCTCGGCTATTATGCGCGTGCCCGCAACCTGCACGCCTGCGCCCGCGCCGTCTCCGCGGCCGGGGGCGTGTTCCCGGACACGGTCGAAGGTCTACGCACCCTGCCCGGCATCGGCCCCTACACGGCGCGCGCCGTGGCCGCCATTGCGTTCGGCGTGCCGGTTGTGCCCGTGGACGGCAATGTCGAACGCGTCATGTCCCGCCTCTACGCCTATGAAGAGCCCCTGCCCGCCGCCAAGCCGGCGCTGGCAGCGGCGGCCGAAAAATTCGGCAATCATCCGGCCGCTCGCGCCCGTGCATCCGATTTCGCGCAATCGCTGTTCGACCTGGGCGCCACGATCTGTAACCAGCGCCCTGCCTGCGCCATCTGCCCGCTTTCGGACACCTGCGCCGCCCGGCGGGCCGGCATCGCCGAAACGCTGCCCCGCCGCGCGCCCAAGAAACTTCGCCCGGTTCGCCACGGGGTGCTCTATTGGCTGACCGACGCAGAAGATCGGGTGCTGCTGCGCCGCCGTCCGCCCACCGGCCTGCTGGGCGGCATGACGGAGCTGCCTGGAACCGCATGGCGCGACCTACCCTGGACGGAGGCGGAAGCGCATGCGGCCGCACCAGCACGCGCCGAGTGGCGCGCGGCGGGCCAGGTGCGCCACATCTTCACTCATTTCGAGTTGCGGCTGGACGTGTTTGTCGCCCGTGTACCGGTCATCACGGCTGATGGGTTCTTGTGCGATGCGGACAACCTGGCCGGCCAGGCGCTGCCCTCGTTGATGCGCAAGGGAGTAACCCTGGCCCGCGCCGCCGCGTTATGACGTGCCTCCCCAGCGGAAGACACCGACATGCAAGGCGCCACCGACCACACCATCCCCCAGCAATGGGACAGCTACACGGCATCCGAGCACGAGGTGTGGCGCACACTCTACGCCCGCCAGACAGCGCTGCTGCCCGGGCTCGCCTGCGACCAGTTTCTCGACGGGGTGGAAAAGCTGGATTTCGCGTCCGGCATTCCGGAGTTCGCCGCGCTGTCGGACCGGCTGGCATCGCTGACCGGCTGGCGCGTCGTGGCCGTCCCCGGTCTGGTCCCCGACGAGGTCTTCTACGAGCACCTGGCCAACCGGCGATTCCCGGCCGGACGCTTCATCCGGCGCCCCGACCAGCTCGACTACCTGGAGGAGCCGGACGTTTTCCATGACGTGTTCGGTCACGTGCCGATGCTGACCGACCCGGTTTTCGCCGACTACATGCAGGCCTATGGTGAGGGCGGCTTGCGCGCGATGGGTCTGGGCCGGCTGCATAACCTGGCGCGGCTCTACTGGTACACCGTCGAATTCGGCTTGCTGCAAACGCCGGCCGGTCTGCGCATCTTCGGCGCCGGCATCGTCTCGTCGGCCACCGAATCCGTCTACGCGCTGCGCGACGCCAAACCGCACCGCCTCGCGTTCGATCTCGCGCGCGTCATGCGCACCCCGTATCGGATCGACGACGTGCAGTCGGTGTATTTCGTCATTCCCAGCCTGCAGGCGCTGCTGGACGCGACGCAGGGCACGGATTTCGGCCCGCTATACGGCGAACTGTCCACGGCCGCCGACATCCCGATCGAGGCGGTGCTGGAGCAGGACCGCGTCTTCGCCTGAGCCGATGGCTCCTTCTGCGCGCCAGGCAGATAGCGCCTGGGGCGCGGGCCGCCTATATCGCGGCGAATGACCCGAACCGCCACCCGTACCCGCACCACCGCGGAAACCGATATCACGCTCACGCTTGCATTGGACGGCACCGGCCAGGTCCGGGTGGCCACTGGCGTGGGATTCTTCGACCACATGCTGACAGCACTGGCCCGCCATGCCGGGTTCGATCTGGACATCACCGCGCGCGGCGACCTGCATATCGACTCCCACCACACGGTGGAGGATGTGGGCATCGTGCTGGGCGCCGCACTGCGAGAAGCGCTGGGCGATATGCGCGGCATCACCCGGTTTGGTAACGCCCTGGTTCCGATGGACGAGGCGCTGGCCGAGGCGGCCGTCGATATCTCGGGCCGCGCGCACCTGGCCTGGAATGTGGCGTTCGAGCGTCCCATGCTGGGCACCATGGACACGCAACTGGTCGAAGAATTCTTTCGCGCGCTGACGGCCAACGGGCTGATCACCCTGCACGTGACACGGCGCGCCGGCACCAACGCTCACCATGTGGCGGAATCCTGTTTCAAGGCGGTTGCGCGCGCACTGCGCATGGCGGTGGCGCTCGACCCCAGGGTGGCCGGCATTCCCTCCACGAAAGGCGCGCTATGAGGGTGTTCTCCAGCCATTGGCGCGGCGGCGATCCGCCCCGATTGATCCAGGAAGGATTTTCCTGGGCTGGCGCGTTCTGGGGCGCAATCTACCTCGCGGCACATCGCGCCTGGGTCGCCGCCACGCTGAATTTCGCAGCCGCCCTGGCCTGCCTGGCGGCCGCGCGCGCCCTGCACGATGGCGCACCGCTGGCCGGCCTGTTCGTCCTGCAAGGGTTGTTCGTGCGCGACCTGCATCGCTGGGGTCTGGCGCGCGCCGGCTGGATACCCGGACCGATCGTGGCGGCACAGGATCAGGATGCCGCTCTGGCGCGCCTGCTGGACAGCGGCACCGTGCCCGCATTGGCCGGCGAACCCGCGTGATGCGGGTGGCGGTGGTCGATTGCGGAAGCGGCAATCTTGCGTCCGTCACCCGCGCGCTGGGCCGTGCGGCGCGCGATGCAGGGATCGACACGGACGTGTTCGTGACCGATGCGCCGGGCGGGATGGAGGCAGCCGACCGCGTGGTCCTGCCGGGCCAGGGGGCGTTCGCGACTTGCGCGCTTGGGCTGGCCGAGCGCGGCCTCACAGAACCGCTCGTCAACATGCTCAGGACCGGGGAGACGCCGTTCCTGGGTATCTGCGTGGGTATGCAGCTCCTGGCTCAGCGGGGCCTGGAACACGCCGACACGCTCGGGTTGGGCTGGATCGCGGGCGAGATAGCCGCACTGGAGGCACCCGGGCTGCGGCTCCCGCACATGGGCTGGAACGCGCTGGAGTTTTCCGCGGGCGCACACCCCCTGGTGGACGGGATCGCACCCGGCGCTCACGCGTATTTTGTTCACAGCTACGGGTTGCGCGGCTACGCTGCACCCGAGGTCTTGGCGACGGCGGAATATGGCGGCGCGGTACCCGCCCTAGTCGCCCGAGGCAGCGCCGCCGGCACGCAATTCCACGTCGAGAAAAGCCAGGAGGTCGGGTTGCGCATCCTCGCTAATTTCCTGCGTTGGCAGCCGCGCGGTGCGGTGCAATGAGCGCCGTGACCTCGATCCCCCTATTGGCGGTGGAGCACGCGACCGATCTGGATGAGGAGGACATGGCGGCCCTATGTGAGGCCACCCACGCCGCGATCCTGGATGGCGGCGGCTTCGGCTGGGTCAACCCTCCGGGCCAGCAGGCCATGGAACGCTATTTCCGCGGCGTGATGATGGTGCCGGAGCGCGAGCTGTATGTCGGCCGCGCCGACGGCATCGTCACCGGCTCGGCCCAGCTGGTTCGCCCACCGCGCAACAACGAGGCGCAGGCCTTCGCCGGCTTCATCATGCACGCCTACGTGGCTCCCTTCGCGCGCGGCCAGGGCCTGGCGCGGCTGATGATGCGCCGTATCGAGGAGCGCGCGCGCACGCTGGGCATGCGCGTGCTGAACCTGGACGTGCGCGAGACGCAGCAAGCGGCGATCGCGATGTACGAATCGCTCGGCTACGTACGCTGGGGCGTGCACCCCGAATACGCCCGGGTGCGCGGCCAGACGGTACGCGGCTATTTCTATACGAAAGCGTTGCGACGCACGGGCCACCACGACCCGGACAGCCAGCCAGCGTGACACTCACGCTCTATCCGGCCATCGACATCAAGGGTGGTGCCTGCGTCCGGCTGCGTCGGGGCGACATGGACGAGGCAACTACCTATGGCGACGACCCGGCCGCCCAAGCATGCGCCTTCGAAGCGGCCGGCAGCCGCTGGCTGCACGTGGTCGATCTGGACGGCGCCTTTGCCGGCCACTCGATCAACCACGATGCCGTATCCGCCATACTGGCAAGCGTAAGCATCCCGGTTCAGCTGGGCGGCGGCATCCGCGACCTGGCCGCCATCGAACGTTGGCTCGCGGCCGGTGTCTCCCGTGTGATTCTGGGGTCGGCAGCGGTCAAGAATCCGATTCTGGTGCACCAGGCCTGCCGCAGTTTTTCAAATCGCATCGCCGTCGGGATCGACGCCCGCGATGGATATGTCGCAACCGAAGGCTGGGCCGACACCTCCAAGCTGCGTGCGCCCGAGCTGGCGCGGCGGTTCGAGGATGCCGGCGTAGCCGCGGTCATCTACACCGACATCGCGCGCGACGGCATGCTGGGCGGCCTCAATATCGCCGAGACGGTAACGTTGGCCAAGGGTATCGGCATCCCGGTGATCGCCAGCGGCGGCGTGGGCAGCGCGGATGACCTGCGTGCGCTGCGCCAGGCTGCGGGGCCTCACATTGCCGGGGTGATTGTCGGCCGCGCCCTGTATGACGGACGCATCGGCATCGGCGAGGCGCTCGGCGTTTTGCGGGACTGACCGGCTTTGCGCGGACTCGCGCGCCCGCTGTAACGCTCCGGCGGCAGGATGGAGCGTGCGGCCATGGCCCTGGTGATCACGGTCGCCCAGCAAAAAGGCGGTGCGGGCAAGACCATGCTGGTGGCCAACCTCGCCGCCTGCCTGGCGCCGCATCACCGCGTTACTGTGCTCGACATCGACCCGCAGCACACACTCGCACGCTGGCACGGGCTGCGCGCCGGGCGGTCCGATCTGGCCGCCATCGGTTTTTCGGAAGTGTCCGGCTGGCGGGTTCGTGGGGAGCTGGCCCGCCTGTCGGACTCTTCCGACATACTGGTTGTCGATACCCCACCACAGATCGACAGCGACGCCGCCCGCGCGATCAGGGCGGCCGCCCTGGTGCTAGTGCCGATGCAGCCCAGCATGCCCGATCTGTGGGCCGCGGATGCCACCCTGAAGATCGCGGTCGCCGAGCGGCGCAAGCTGGCGGTCGTCCTGACACGCGCGCCCGCGAAATCGGCCCTGCGGAGCGCGATCGAAGCCGATCTGGCGGCGCGCGGCATAGCCATGCTGCCGGAGGTAATGGGTGACCGCCGCGCCTATGCTCAAGCCTTTGCAGCGGGTATGGGCGTGACCGAAGCCAAACGCTCGGCGGCCGCGGCCGAGATGGAGGCGTTGGCGCACAGGATCCTGGAGACCGCACGATGACATCGCCCTGGCTGCCCAATACCCTGCTGGCCTTGCATCTGCTGGCTGCCTCCGCTTGGGTCGGCGGCATGCTCTACGCGCTTGTCGTGCTCCGCCCGGCCCTCGGCGTGCTTGACGCCGCGCCTAGGCTGCAGCTGCATATGCTGACACTGAAACGGTTTTTTCTTGTGGTCTGGCACGCCATGCCGATCATGCTGCTGACGGGCTGGGCGATGATCGCGGCCGTCGGTTGGGGCATGGCGCACCTGCCTTGGTATGTGAACGTCATGCAGCTGCTGGGCCTGCTTATGGCGGCGGTGTTCCTGTGGGCCTATTTCGGCCCGTTCCGCCGCCTGCGACGCGCCATCCGCCCAGGCCCCGAGTTGCTGGAGCGCATCCGGCTGCTGATCACCGTCAATCTTGGGCTAGGCACAGCGACGATCATCGTCGCGAGCCTGGGTCATGCGTGGTGAAACAAGCATAAGTTCTTCGCTTTCAGGAAGAAAGGCCTTCTTTTCTGAAGAACAGACGCGAAGACTTTTGCCTAAAGTGGCTGTCCGGACGCCTTGCGCTGCAATAGGGCCAGCCTTGCCGCGCCTTGATGCACGTGCGGATCGATCACCAGCAGCCGTTGCCATGCCTCCAGGGCACGCGCGAAATCGCCCCGCTGCTCGGCAAGCCGCGACAAATCGGCCAGCGCCGGAAAGCAGCGCGGCTCGCGCGAAATCGCTTGCGCCAGGTCGGCCAGCGCGCCCGCTTCATCGCCATTGGCCAGGCGGGCTTCGGCATGCAGGCGCCATAATTCGGCCTGATCGGATTGCAGGTCGAGCGCGGCATCCAGGTCGCCGATCGCAGCCCGCCTGTCCTGGCGCGACAGCGCGTCCGTCGCATGCGCCACCAGCAGTTCGACCGACGGGGTCACGCGCGCCTGCCAACTCGCCAGTATCTGACCCTCCAGGCGTTGCGCCTGCTCCGCGCTCGGCGCGTGGGCCAACGCATCCAGCAACGGCGCCGCAGGGTCAAGCGGGCCGGCGGCGGCCAGCAACACTACCCACACGCCTGCGCAGGCCACGCGAAAGGAAGAATCAGTCGGGCAATGCGCGGGCGACATGTGGCCGACCCTAGCAGGGTGCCACGCTACTGGTAATACGGCCCGCCGCCATACGGCTGACTTGCGTAACCACCGTAGGGATTGGGATAATATCGAGGCGCCTGCTGGTAGGGGTATCCATACTGGCTGCCATACCCGTCGCCATAGCCATAATATGGCCGATAGGCGGGCTGACGATACACCGGCGCCGGCGGCTGCTCCTCTTCCACCTGCGGTTCCCTGGCGGCCTGCCTCGTCGCATGTGTCTCCGACCTGACCGCCAACGACGGCTCCCCGGTATGTTTTGCACCCGGTTCCAGTACGGAAGTGTCGTGCGGCAACGTCAGCGCGTGCGGCGGCGCCGACATCACGACCATTGCAGGATGGGACGCATGGGTTTCCAACAGCCAGCGGGGCATGTCGAACCTGGCCATCAGCATGCGCGGGGGCGCATGCGGTTTGGGCTCGGCACGCGGGAGGGGCGGGGGTATCCTCACCGCGACACCGGGCGCCCGGATGGTGGCCAGCACCGCGGCGCGCCCGCTCGCCACTAGCACGCGCTGGACCGGTGCCGCCTGGCGAGCGACTGGAAGGGCGTGAACCCGGGGCAGCGCGGACCGAGGCGACTCCCAGACCGGATCCTGCATCCGTGCGCCGGCATCCGCATGCATCGCGCCCGCCGCGCGCGGTTGGGGCGCCGGCTTGGGCACCGCCGCTGTACCGTCCATCGTCTCCGCAACCTGCGTGGCAGTCCCGCCGTCGGCAGCGCCAGTCTGGGCGGCGACCGATGGCCGTGCGGGTGCGATCGTCGGCGCGGCAGCGTCCACCGGCGACGCCGGCACGACCGTCGACGCGGCCTGGGCGGTAATTGCCCTGAAGACAGGCACGGCATCCCCGGCCACGTTGGCTGCCGGGACAGCATCGGCGCCGCCATCCGCCGGCACGGCTCCCGGCGCGGGCAGGTGGTCGGCCAGTTGGCCGGTATCGACGAACTGCGCGGGGGCCAGCGGGCGCAGCCCGGAATACCGGCCTGCCGCATCCTGCAACCGGGCCGGTTCGTTCAGCGCCAGCCACTGCGCGCGCAGGCGTCCAGTCTGCGCCTGGGCGCTCGCCACCTCGCCCGCGACATGGACAATCTCGTGGTCCACCCGCGCCGTGCGCGATTTCTGCCAATAGAGCGCCGTGCTGGCCCCGATCGCCGCCACCGCGCACAACGCCGTTGCTTGGCAAACGGCCACCATGTTCACCTGATCAACCTGCTCCGCCGCGATTGAAACGCCCGCCCGGGCCGCGCCCGGCAGATGCGCCGCCACCCCCCGCAGCCGTGTCCAGGCACGGGCTGTATGCGCAACGAACTCGTCTTCGAGACAAGGCTCCTCGACCGTCCCACCGGACGGCGTCCAACGGCGACCAAGCCCGCCCGCCGCCAGCCGGTAACCCACACCCTCGAATGTCTTCTGGCCGGCGGCACCAGCCCGGTCCATTGAAACGACGCCTGTGTCCTCGGGCCTTGTCGAGTGGCGCATGGGGCACTCCTGCGGGCAATCGGGCGGCCCCGCGCACTCCGGAACCTAACGCGATTGTGTTCAGGAGTTAATCGGACGGACAGAACCGTTGCAAGGGTGAAGTGCGTTCCGATAGTCGTCGGTTCGCGACAAGTTCGTGACAGAACGTAAGCGCGATCCGGCTTACCAGTTGGGCCACAAACCTGGCGTCGCAACTTCGACGGAATGGCCGTCCGGATCGCGGAAATACAGGCTGGTGCCGCCGCGTGGCCAGGTGATCCGGCTTTCGATGACAACGCCCTCCGACTGGAGGTGCGCGGACCAGCTGTCCAACTCGCCAACCGGGATCGAAAAAGCCAAGTGCAGCGTGCCCTGGCCGTCATGAGCGGGGATGGTGCCCTGCGGCGTTTGGCTGGGCTCGGCCGAACCATGGCGCACGAACAGCAACAGCACCCCCTGCCCCGGCACGCCGAGCGCGGACATGCGGTCGTCCCGCAAAAACTGCTCGAAGCCGAGCACGCGCTTGTAGAAGGCGCTGGATGTGTCGAGTTCGGTCACATACAGCGCCGTCTCGAGCACGCCGTTGATGCGCGGCACGGCGCTACCGGCCGACCTGGGTATAGGTGACCGACGAGGTCGGCTCGTTGCTGTCGCTGCAGCAGCCATGATGGAAGCTGACGACGCGAAGCGTGGCGCCGTTTTGCTGCACGCCGATCAGCGCGCCCGAGCCGAACACGTCGCTGCTGCCGCTATCGGACGTCCCATAGGCGTACTCCTCGCCGGTCAGACCGGCATTGCGCAGCCGGCGCGAGCGCGGGTTCAGGCGTGGCGGGCCGGAGTAGAAGGTGGCGCTGGCGATCGGGCCGTCCCCCGACAGCGACCACATCGGCACGCCGTGGACCAGGTCCTGCCCGCGATCCTGCAGCTGCACCAGCGAACCGTCCGGCGTGGTGTAGGTGCCGGCGGTGAAATGCTGGAATACGATCGGGGGGGAGGGCCGCTGCGGCAGCTCGATCGCGTTCGGCTCCTGGGCCGTCCCGCTCGGCACCGCGCGCAACGCCACCTGGTTGGCCGAGCCCGGCGGCGCGCTGCTCGCCAAGGCGCGGCCGGCCCCGTCGGTGGCCAACGTCACGCGCCCGTCGGCCGTCGCGTGCAGTTCGATCGTGACATCGCGCAGGATGGTGCCTGTAGCCGTCCGGATCGGCAGGCGGGAGATGGTGATCGTGACTGCCCTTTGCCACCACGATTGCGTCCTGCAACCGAGGTTCGGCGGTTTGCGCCCAGGACGCGGGCGCACTGATGACGAAGGACAAGGCCAGGAACGGAGCAAGGAGTTGCATGGGCGCGACGGTGCCATACCGCCCGTCCGCGCGCCACCATCGGGGCGCGCCGGAACGCACACGTCCCCCGCGCGTCATCACGGCGCAAGAGGGAGCCATCGATGACCAAGACCGCCGACGCCGAGACGCTGAAAAAGCTCTCGGACATGATCCAGGGTATCAAATTCGCCATGCTGACGAGCGAGGACGGCCCGCATCTGCGCGCCCGCCCAATGGTTGCCGCCCAAAAGGATTTTGCAGGAACACTCTATTTCTACACCCGCGCCTCCTCCCACAAGGTGGACGAGGTGGGCGCGCACCAACGCGTGGGCGTCAGCTACGCGGACCCCGACCATCAGAACTACGTCTCGCTTTCCGGCACCGCGCAGATCGTGCGCGATCCGGCCGAAATAAAAGCCCATTGGGGCGAGGCGATGCGCACGTGGTTTCCGAAAGGTACCGAAGACCCGGACATTGCCATCCTGAAAGTCGATGTGGAGCAGGCGGAGTATTGGGACGCGCCCAATTCGACAATGGTACACCTGTTTGGGTATTTGAAAGCGGTTGCGACGGGAAGCTCACCGCATCCTGGGGAGAATGAGAAGGTGAAAATCGTATAGGCAAGCACTTCTTTTCCAAGGAAAAGAAGCAAAAGACTTTTACCAGGCTGTCGCGCACTCCATGGACAAGAGTTTTTGGTCCTTTTTGCAAAAAAGGACCGCTTCCTCCTTACCCATGCTCGATCCGTATCAACGAAGGCCGCTCCAGCACCGCGTCCAGCCGCTCGATCCGGTCCAGCGCCGCCCGCATGTCCCGCTCCCGCGTCTCATGCGTCACCAGCACGATCGGGACCGTCTCCCCAGGCGAGCGACCATGCTGCAGCATGCTCTCCAGCGATACGCCGGCATCGCGCAGGGCGGCCGTAATGTCGGCAATCACCCCTGCCCGGTCCACCACCATCAACCGCAGATAATAGGCGCCCGCATAGGAGGAGATCGGCACGGCGGGGCAGGGCGCCTGTCCAACCCAGAGCGGCGCCGCCCGCCCACGCGCGATGTCGATCAGGTCGGCCACCACGGCCGAAGCAGTCGGCCCCGCGCCGGCGCCGCGGCCCTCCAGCAGCAGCCGCCCGGCGAAATCGGTTTCCACGACGACCGCATTATGAACGCCATCCACCCGGGCGAGCGGCGCTGACTCCGGAACGAGACAGGGATGCACGCGCGCCTCTACCCCAGCCTCCGTTTCGCGCGCGATACCCAGCAGCTTGATCCTGTAGCCCAGCTCCCGCGCAAACGACTGGTCCAGCGCAGAGACCGCGCGGATACCTTCGACGTGGATCGAGGCGAACTCGACCGGGCGGCCAAACGCAATGGCCGCCAATATGGCCAGCTTGTGCGCCGTATCGATGCCATCGATGTCGAAGGACGGGTCGCTCTCGGCATAGCCCAGTCGCTGCGCCTCCTCCAGAACGGGCGCGAAATCCCGCCCGTGCTCGCGCATGGTGGACAGGATGTAGTTGCAGGTGCCGTTCAGTATGCCCGCGACGCGGCGGATCCGATTACCGGCCAGCCCTTCGCGCACCGCCTTGATGACGGGGATGCCGCCAGCCACCGCCGCCTCGAAGGCCAGGGTGCCACCCGCCCCGGCCGCCTGCGCCAAAGCCGGTCCGTGCAGCGCCACCAGCGCCTTGTTGGCCGTCACCACCGGCCGGCCGCGGCGCAGTGCCGACATGACCAGCCCCAGCGCCGGGTCGCCCGACCCGCCCATCAGCTCGGCAACCACGTCCACGCCGGGTGCCGAGGCCAGTTCGGCCGGGTCGTCGTGCCAGACGAGGCCCGATACATCGATGCCGCGGTCGCGCGATCGGCGGCGGGCCGAGATCGCCACGATTTCCACCGGCCGGCCCGCCCGCGCCTCGACCAGTGCCGCGTTCTGCCGCAGCAGCCGCAGCACGCCGGCGCCCACGGTACCCAAGCCGGCGATGCCGACCCGCAACGGTGAATTCAATGCTGCGGTTCCAGCACCGGCACGGGCGCTGGTATCGCCACATTACTGTCGCTTTGCAGAAATACACGGATGTTGCGGATCGCCTGGCGTAGCCGCTGCGTATTCTCGACCAGGCCGATGCGCACATGCCCGTCACCGTGCTCGCCGAACCCCAGGCCTGGGGCGACAGCCACATGCGCGCGCGCCAGGAGCAGTTTGGCAAACTCCACGCTGCCGAGATGGGCGTAGCGCGGCGGGATCGGCGCCCAGGCGAACATGCTGCCCTCGGGACTGGGCACATCCCACCCGGCCTGCGCCAGCCCGCGTATCAGCACGTCGCGTCGCTCCTTGTACAGGGCGCGCATTTCGGCCACACAGTCTTGTGGTCCGTTCAACGCAGCGGCGGCCGCCACCTGGATCGGCGTGAACGCGCCATAGTCCAAATACGATTTGATCCGTGCCAGCGCGGCGACAAGCCGCCTGTTGCCCGCGGCGAATCCGATGCGCCAGCCGGGCATGGAATACGTCTTCGACATCGATGTAAATTCTACCGCCACGTCGCGCGCGCCCGGCACTTGCAGGATCGAGGGCGGCGGCACGTCGCCGAAATAGATTTCGGCATAGGCCAAGTCGGACAGGATGAAAATCTCGTGCCGGCGGGCGAACGCGACCAGCTCGGTGTAGAAATCGAGGTCGGCCAGATAGGCCGTCGGATTCGACGGAAAATTCACGATCAGCGCTGTCGGTTTCGGCACCGAGTGCCGTATGCCCACATCGAGCGCGCGCAGCATCGCCTCGCCGGGCTGGGCAGGGATGCTGCGGACCGAAGCGCCGGCGATGATGAAGCCGAACTGGTGGATCGGATAGGACGGGTTGGGCACCAGGATCGTGTCACCCGGACTGGTGATGGCAGCCGCCAGATTGGCCAGACCCTCCTTGGACCCCAGCGTGGCGATGACCTCGGTCTCCGGATCGAGCGAGACGCCGAAACGCCGCTGGTAGTAGCCGGACAGCGCGCGCCTCAACCCAGGAATGCCGCGGCTCGTCGAATAGCGGTGCGTGCGCGGGTCGGCGACGGTTTCCACCAGCTTGGCCACGATGTGCGGCGGCGTCGGGCTGTCCGGGTTACCCATGCCCAGATCGATGATGTCTTGTCGGTCCGCCCGGGCGCGGGCTTTCGCGGCGTTGACCTCGGCGAACACGTAAGGCGGCAGGCGGCGGATACGGTGGAACTCTTCGGTCATCGGAAATAGGCCCTGCGGGAGAAGGAATATTACGGTAGCAGACGAAGCACCGCGCCGCGACCGAAGGCGTCCGCACCCAGACGCAGCGACGCTGCCGGCACATGCAGCGCCTCGAGCTGCGCCGCGACCGCCTGCGCGCGGGCCAGACCCAGCGCGATGGCCGTGGCCTGACCCTCCGGCGTGTCGGCAGCCGCGTCCCCCAGGCCGAGTATCTCCACGATCTGACCACGGCGATGGCTCAAAAAGTCTTTGAGCGGCTGGGTTTGCGACTCGGGCAGCGCTGCGCTGCCAACGGGAAAAAAGACCGGTGTGCCCATAGGCAAAGGCGGCAAACGCGCCGGCAATCGTGCGGGTGTGGGCGCCGGTTCGGCCGCCACCCCTTCGAACGTGGCCGGCGCCGGCGGCATCTCGGGCATGTCCGGCAAATTCGCGAACTCGGGCGGGGCACCCGCGATCGTGAGCGGCGTCCCCGCCGGTGGCCCGGTCTCGGCCGGCGTATCGATACCGGCCCTTGACTGCGCTTCGACGGCATCCGCGGGCGCGACCGCGGGCCGGACGGGCGCGGGCGGGCGCGGCGGGGGGGCCTCGGCCGTGTCCAGCGAGGCGCTGGCGGGCGGCTGCGCCGTCCCGTCCGGCCCCGCTGCCACGGGCGCGGCGGGCGGGGCCGTCGACTGTGGCGGCGGGCGGGGGCGGCACGGCCTCGATCGGACGGTCCGCGGCCACCCGCTCCGCGCGGTCACGCTCCGTGGAGAGCTGGGATTGCAGGGCCTGCCGATAGCCGGCATCGGCCACCACCGGCTTGGGCGGTACCGTGCCCAGTTTCGGATAGGGCTGGCCCAGACCTGGCGGCGGCGGGCGGTGCGCCGCGATCTGCCCGCCCTCCAAATCGTGAAACAGGTCGATCGGCCCCGCCAGCGGGTCCGAACACGCGGCCAGCAGCCCGCACATGATCGCCACGCCGGAGGCGCGCAGCTGCCCCCCAACCCCGCTCCCTTGAAGCGCCTGGTTATGCCTCCTACGCTCTGACCAATACATAGGCATAAAGCCGCAAGCCTCCGACCGAAGCGCTGGTCTAGCCCAGAGCGGCGCGCGCCGGAAAGGATCAGGGAAATGTCCACTTCAAGCCCAGACCCACAGCTCGGTGAGCTGCGCCTCACCGACCCCGAAGTGCTCGGCCGCACCATGGCGAGCGTCGCTGAACGATCCCAGCGTATCGTGGGCGATTGGCTGGAGCGACAGTCCCGCACCAGCCCCAGCGCCGATCCCTTCAACATCGGCCGCGCCTTCCTGGAAATGACGGCCAGGCTGGCGCAGAACCCGGCGCATCTGATGCAGGCGCAGATCGGCTTCTGGCAGGATTACGTGACCCTGTGGCAGAACACCACGCGCCGCATGATGGGCATCGACAGCAAACCGGTGATCGAGCCGGACGCCAAGGACAAGCGTTTTCGCGACGAATCGTGGCAGCAGAGCGAGGTGTTCGATTTCATCAAGCAGAGTTATCTGCTGTCAGCACGGTATGTGCACGATGTGGTGGGGCACGTGGACGGGCTGGAGCCCAAGACGGCCAAGAAAGTGGATTTCTACACGCGCCAATTCATGGACGCGATCAGCCCTTCGAATTTCCTGCTGACCAATCCCGAAGTTTTGCGCAAGACGCGCGAGACCGGCGGCGAGAACCTGCTCCGCGGCCTCAACAACCTGCTGTCGGACCTCGAGCGCGGCCGCGGAAAGCTCAGCATACGCATGACCGACCCGGACGCGTTCCGGTTGGGTGAGAACATCGCCGTATCGCCGGGAAAAGTGGTGTTCCAGAACGAGCTGATGCAACTGATCCAGTACGCGCCCTCGACCGACACGGTACTGAAGCGGCCATTGCTGATCCTGCCGCCCTGGATCAACAAGTTCTACATCCTGGACCTGCGCCCGAAGAACAGTTTTGTAAGGTATGCCGTCAGCCAGGGCCACACGGTGTTCATGGTCAGCTGGGTCAATCCCGACGAGAGCCTCGCCGATTCGGGGTTCGAGGACTACATGAAAAAGGGCGTGTTCGCCGCCCTCGGCGCCATCGAGCAAGCGACCGGCGAACGCGAGGTCAATGCCATCGGCTACTGCCTCGGCGGCACGCTGCTGGGCAGCACGCTGGCCTGGATGGCCAAGCGCGGGCGCGGCGGAATCGCCTCGGCCACCTTCTTCGTCTCCCTGCTCGACTTCGAGGAGGCGGGCGAGCTCGGCGTTTTCATCGACGAGGAGCAGTTGCGCGCGCTGGAAGAACGTATGGAGGAGCAGGGATATCTGGACGGCAGCGATATGGCCGCCACCTTCAACATGCTGCGCGCCAACGACCTGATCTGGTCGTTCGTGGTCAACAACTACCTCATGGGCAACGACCCGTTCCCGTTCGACCTGCTGTATTGGAATTCCGACGCGACGCGCATGCCGGCGCGCATGCACAGTTTCTATCTTCGCAACATGTATCAGCAGAACCTGCTCTCGCATCCGGACGGGATCACGCTGGAGGGCGAAACGCTCGACCTCGGGCGGGTGACGGTGCCTGCCTATTTCCTGTCCACCCGCGAGGATCACATCGCACCCTGGCGCAGCACCTATCGCGGCACGCAGCTGCTCGGCGGCGAGAAACGCTTCGTGCTTGCCGCGTCCGGCCATATCGCCGGGGTTGTCAATCCGCCGGACGGGGGAAAATACAACCATTGGATCAACGAGGCGCTGCCTGCCGGACCCCAGGAGTGGCTGGACGGCGCCACCGAGTTATCCGGCTCCTGGTGGGGCGACTGGAACCGCTGGGTGACCGCCCACGACGCGTCCCAGGTGCCGGCGCGCGTGCCGGGCAACGGCGCGCTCCAGGCGATCGAAGACGCCCCCGGCAGCTACGTGCGCGTCAAATCGGGCGGGTGATCGGCCCGATCGCGTGAGCACGGTCCTTCATCGGTAGAAACGGTTGTTTAAGTCTTGACCGCCAGAGTGGGCGCGCGAGCCACACCACCTTCGGTCGATAATGATACCTCATGCGATACTGATCGCGAGCGCCCTGGCAAGTCTTCTGTGGCTTCCGACGAGCGTGTGGCTGTTGCTACGGTCTCGTAAGCTGCGGCGTGCACAGACCGAAGCGCTGACCGCGTTGCACGCTCAACTCGGGATAAATCTCTTCCGCAGCGCGCGACGTGATCCGCTGACCGGCCTGCCCACGCGCCAAGCATTTCTGGAAACCATGGCGGCCTGCCTGGCGCGCAGGGCACCGGCGGCCCTGCTCGTCATCGATGTGGACCGTTTCCTGACCGTCAATACCAATTATGGCGACACCGTTGGTGACGAGTTGCTGCGCGCGCTGGCCGGCCGGCTGCACACCCTCGCCGGCGCCCATGGTCATCTGGCCCGGCTGGATGGGGATGAATTTGCGATGCTGCTGGATCAGCCCGACCAGTTGGCGGATGTACCAGGGGCCGCCGACCGCATCCTGCACGCGCTGACTGCGCCCTTCCCCGCGGCCGGCCAGTTGATCGATCTGTCCCCCAGTATCGGCCTGGCGTGCGCGCCTGCGCATGGCGACACGGCCGAGGGCCTGTTGCGCGCGGCGGGCCTGGCACTGGCGCAGGCCAAGGCACGCGGCGGCCGTGCCTGGCTCGGCTGCGGGGCCGACCTGACGCGGGCGTTGGAGAGCCGGGCGCACATACGCGGCCAGTTGAGCCGTGCCATAGCCGAGGGACAAATCGTTCCATGGTATCAGCCGACCGTGCGGCTGCCCGACGGTAGTCTGGACAAGTTCGAGGTACTGGCGCGCTGGATGCATCCCGAACTGGGTATTCTGACGCCGGAACAATTCATCCCGATTGCCGATGAGATGGGGCTATCGGGCCAGATCAGCATGGCGCTGCTGCGCCAGGTCGCACTCGATTGCGCGGACTGGCCGGCGACGTACCGCTTCGCTATCAATGTGTCGGCTGGACAGGTGCGCGAGCTGATCGGTTTTTTCAACGCGCAGCCGGGCGAGTGGCAGCGCCGCATGGATCTGAGCCGGCTGGATGTCGAGATCACCGAAGCCGCCCTGCTGCACGACCGCGCCATGACACGCGAGCTGATCGACACGCTGCACGAACACGGCGCCCGCGCCGGTCTGGACAATTTTGGCAGCGGCTTCTCCAACTTCTCGTTCCTGCGCGACATGCCTTTCGACAGCATCAAGATCGGCCAGGCGTTCATCCAGACGATGGTGCAGGACAAGCGCGCCGAAGCCTGCGTGCTGGCGATGTTGTGGCTGGGCCACGGCTTGGGGATCGACATGGTGGCGGCCGGTGTGGAGGATGCGGCCACCGCCGAACGCCTGGCCGAACTTGGCTGCACGCTTGCCCAGGGCTTTTATTACGCCCGACCCGTGCCGGCGGACGGGGTATTGCACGTACTGGGTGCGCCGACGTGTGTGGCCATAGCGGCGTAGCGATCGGGCAGAGAGCTCGGACGAGGGCACAAAGTTCACGTGAGAATAACGAATGTGGATGGAAGCCCGAGGCGGATCGCTCGCTAGCAGGCGGCCTGAAATTGCATCCATCCGAAGCTAGAGCATCATCCGATCGAACGGAATCGCTCGGTCGGATAAAGATGCTCGCCAAAACAATCAGCTAGAGCTTGGTCCGTGAGCCAATGCGAACGGATCATGCTCTAGTTGGACCGCCGCCACACACGACAAACCACCCACGACCCAAGCAAATGGCGATCAGCGCTACCGGCCGCGACTGCACGGCGACGCCCCGTTGCAGTTACTGCCCGGCCATTTCGCACCTTATTGCGCAAAATGTACATCGGTCGTCTAGACGCCCGCGCCATAAGATCAACATCGCCGACTGCTTCTCACAAAAGCGAAAGATCACGCCAGGGCAGGGTCGAGCTCCTAACGCCACATGACACGCTAGCTCTCCTGGGCCGGCGGCGGCCCACGCGTCGCATCCAGTTTTGCAGGCGCCTGCAACCGAACCACGCTGCCACCGGCGGCCGCCTGATATATGGCCTCGATCAGCCGCATGTCGGCCAGCCCCTCTTCGCCAGGCGTCAACGGCACGCGGTCCGCGCGTATGGCCTCGGCGAACGCATCCATCTCCAACGCAAACTGGTTTTTCGGCGACCAGCGGCGTTGCTCCAGCACGCCACTCATCCCCTCGCGCCTGCTGATCTGCATCGTCAAATTGTCGTAGCTGAACGCCGGGTCCAAGCCGACCGCCGCCTCCGTCGCCATCAGGCGCAGAAACCGGTTTTCATGATACGAATAGCCGGAACTGCAGCTCGCCAGCACGCCCGACGGGAAGCGCAAGGTGAACGCGCAAATGTCCTCTATCTCCCGAAAGCGGGGGTCGTTCTTCGGCTGCGTGATGCGGGCGCTGATTTCGACCGGCTCCTCCCCGGTGATGAACCGCGCGGCGTTGAGACAGTAAAGGCCCACATCCGGCAGCGAGCCACCCCCAGCCATGGCACGGTTCAGGCGCCACTGGCCGTTGCTGGCATTGTCCTGGCCGTTGCTGGCCTCAATCAGCCGCAACTCGCCATAGGTCTTTTCGCGCACAAGACGGATCAGTTCGCGGTATTCCGGCAGATATTGGCAACGGTACGCGATCATCAGCTTACGGCTCGCCTGGCGGCAGGCATCGACCATGCGTTGCGCATCGGCGGACGAGGTCGCCATCGGTTTTTCGCATAGCACATGCTTGCCCGCCTGCGCTGCCCGCACGGTGTATTCCATGTGCATGGCGTTCGGCAGGACGATATAGACTACGTCCACATCAGGATTATTCTTCAGCGCGTCGAAATTTGCGTAATCGTATAGGTTATGCTCCGGCACCCCATATTGCGCGGCGATCACGCGTGCCTTGTCGCGTTCGCCGCTGACCAGCGCGGTCACGCGCACGTGCCTGGCCTGTGCGAACCCGGGCAGGATCTGGGTCAATGCCAGCCGTCCCAGCCCCACGACGGCAATACCCATGCGCCGCGCGTGCGGGTCGGCCTGTGGCACCTTGCCGTTCATGTCGCTTGGCGTATCCAACGGCGGCAGCGTGACCTGATCGCCGTGCACCGTGCCGCGCAGCGCCGCGGGCTCCTGTGCGGAGGGTTCGGCCGCCTGTGCGCTCGCCAGCACGCCGAGACCGGCCAGGCCGGCCGAGGCTGTCCCGACAAGTCCGCGTCGTGTGATCGGGGGCATGGGCCGTCTCCTGTTGGCGATCGATGGCGAAAGCCCGGTAGTGCAGTCCGGTTTCGGCGCTTGCGCACGCCTCGCCAGGGTGTGAGATGGCGGCCCAATGCACAGCCTGAACCCGCGCGCCCGATTACGCACTCACGAGGTGACGAACCAGCCGCCGCCACTGGAAAACGTCAACCTGTTCGACGCCGACAGGCTGCTGTCCGGCATGGTGCAGCAAGCCGGTGGGGCGTCGCACATGGCCCACCTGTCCGCCTTCGGCGCACGGGTCGGCAGTGCCGAGGCGATCGACTGGGGCGTTCAGGCCAATCGCAATCCCCCCGTCTTCAAACCGTTCGACCGCTGGGGACGGCGCATCGACGAAGTGGAGTTCCACCCCGCCTACCACGCGCTGATGGCCCTGGGCCTGGAGGCCGGCGTTTCCGCCCGCGCCTGGACGCATCCGCAGGGCGGCCACGTGGCCCATGCGGCGCTGCTGTTCTTGATGTCGCAGGCCGAAAGCGGCGTCACCTGCCCGATGTCGATGACCTACGCCAGCATACCCGCGCTGCGACACGCACCCACCCTGGCACAAGACTGGGTGCCCCGGGCGCTGGCCACAGCCTATGACGGCAGCGTGCAGCCCGCGTCGCACAAGCGCGCATGCACCATCGGCATGGCGATGACCGAAAAGCAGGGCGGCTCGGACGTGCGTGCCAACACCACGCGCGCCACCCCGGCCGGCGATGGGGCGCACCTGCTCACCGGCCACAAATGGTTCTGCTCGGCCCCGATGTCCGACGCATTCCTGACACTGGCCTACGAGGATGATGGGCTCAGCTGTTTCCTGGTCCCGCGCTGGCGCCCGGACGGCGAGCGCAACGCCATCGAGATACAGCGGCTGAAGGACAAGCTGGGCGACCGCGCCAACGCGTCCGCCGAAATCGAGTATGCCGGCGCGCTGGCCTGGCGCGTGGGCGAGCCCGGCCGCGGCGTGCGCACCATCGCCCTTATGGTCCAACACACGCGACTGGACTGCATCGTGGGTGCCGCCAGCCTCGCCCGCCAGAGTCTTTCCCATGCCATGCACCACGCCGAGGGCCGCTCGGCCTTCCAGCGCCGGCTCATCGACCAGCCCCTGATGCGGTCGGTTCTCGCCGAGATGGCCGCCGAGATCGCAAGCCAGATGGCGCTGGCCTTCAGGATTGCCCAGGCCTTCGACCGCGCCGTGGCCGGCGACGCCGCGGAGGCCGCGTTGGCCCGGGTGCTTACCCCCGTCGCGAAGTACTGGGTGACGAAGCGCTGCCCGGCGCTGGTGGCCGAGGCGATGGAAGCGCATGGCGGCGCGGGTTATATCGAGGAGGGGCCGCTCCCGCGCCTGTTCCGCGCCTCGCCGCTCAACGCGATCTGGGAGGGCTCGGGCAACGTGATCGCGCTGGACGTCCTGCGTGCACTCGGCCGCGAACCGCTGGCCGCCGAGGCCCTGCGCGCCTTTCTGGCCCCGCTGCGCACGCTGGGCGGTGCGGCCACCGGCGCGCTGAACGAGCTCGACACCTGGCTCACCGGCCACACCCAGGAACAGGCGGCCCGACGTTTGGTGGAACGGCTGGCTGTGCTCGCCGCCGCTGGGGCGTTGCTCGAGGGCGGCGGCGAGTCCTGGGCCGCCGCTCTGCTCGCGCTGCGCCTTCAGGGGGCGTCCACCTTCGGCGCCGGCGCGGCCCTGGCCGGCACGGACGCGATCCTGTCCGAGGCGCGCCTGGCGGCATAGGCCGGCGGACGCTTGACCCCCCGCCCCCGATCCGCCATGCAGCCCGCCGCGCACGCGCCGCCCCTGGGCAGCGCTGGTCCAGGCGCGTGCCACCCACATCACACGGAACCCGCTTCATCATGCGCGACAAGGGCGATTTTCTGTTCACGTCCGAATCCGTCTCCGAAGGCCATCCGGACAAGGTCGCCGACCGCATCAGCGACACCGTGCTGGACGCGTTCCTCGCCGCCGATCCCCAGGCGCGCGTGGCCTGCGAAACGCTGGTCACCACCAACCGCATCATCCTGGCCGGCGAGACCCGCGGGCCGGCCAGCGTCACGCCCGAGAACCTGATCCACCTGGCGCGCGAGGCGGTGCGCGACATCGGCTACGACCAGGAAGGGTTTTCCTGGCGCCATGCCCAGGTGGAATGCCATTTGCACGCGCAAAGCGCCGACATCGCCGTGGGCGTCGATAGCGCCGGCAACAAGGACGAGGGCGCCGGCGACCAGGGCATCATGTTCGGCTACGCCACGCGCGAAACCGACAGTCTCATGCCGGCGCCGATCCACTACGCCCACCTCATCCTGCGCACGATCAGCGAGTTGCGCCGCGCCGGCGACGCCAGGGTGGCCGGGCTGCTGCCGGATGCCAAGAGCCAGGTGACGCTGCACTACAGCGACGGCAAGCCGGTCGGCGCCACCAGCGTCGTCCTGTCCACGCAGCACGAGGACGGGATTGCGCAGGAGGACATTCATGCGTCGCTCCGCCCGCTGATCGCGGCTGCCTTGCCGGACGGGTGGATGTGCGCGGATGACGAGCTTTACATCAACCCGACCGGCAAATTCGTGATCGGCGGGCCCGATGGCGATTGCGGGCTGACAGGCCGGAAGATCATCGTCGATACCTACGGCGGAGCAGCACCCCATGGCGGCGGCGCGTTCTCCGGCAAGGACCCGACGAAAGTCGATCGCAGCGCCGCTTACGCCGCGCGCTATTTGGCCAAGAACGTGGTGGCAGCCGGCCTGGCCGATCGTTGCACGCTGCAGATCAGCTACGCCATCGGCGTGGCCCACCCGCTCTCGGTCTACGTGGAACTGCACGGTACCGGGCAGGACGTGGAAGAGGCCAAGCTGGAGCGTACGCTGCGCGAACTGATGAATTTGTCGCCGCGGGGCATACGCGAGCACCTGAAGCTGAACGCGCCGATCTATGTGCCGACCAGCGCCTACGGCCATTTCGGCCGCACGCCTGTGGACGGTTTTTTTACATGGGAGCAAACCGATTTAGTCCCTGCGCTTCAGTCAGCCTTTAACAGGTGAAGATGCGCCGGCTCTCAGCAGTAAATTCAACCACGAAGGCACGAACCGCGCGAAGTAGTGAAAACTCTGTGTTCTTCGGGTCTTCGTGGTCGATTTCTACGTGCCGAGGACCGCTGCCAGCTCCGACCATTCGCGTTTGGACAGGCCACTTGCGGCCTGGTCCACGGTCTCACCGGCCAGGCGCCGGCGCACGACATCGAGCATCTGGGCGGACAACGTGACCGCACCTAGGCGATAATCCTGGAAGGCCTCGTAGGCAGCCGGCACCCAAACTCGTACCACGTCCAGTATCGCATCGGCATAAACCCGAATTTCGTATTGCGCATGCGCATCCGCCCGCAGCGCGCAGAAGTTGAGCAGGTTATGCAGGTCGGTTTTCCAGTACCATTGCGTATATGTGTTCAGCGTCAGGTTCATCCGCGCCAGCTCGCGCGCCAATCCACGGCGGCCTTGGTCGCGCACGCCGCCATCCGGTGTCTCGTTCAGCATATGCGCGTAATGGTCGTAGTTGCGCGCGGCATCGTCGCGTAGCAGCGCCAGCACGTCGTCCGCCTCGGCCCCATCCAGCACCGCGCCCCTGCCCTGGCGGTTAACCTCGGATTGTGCCGCCAATTGCGCGGGTTCGGGGATGTAGAACTCGCGATCCATCACCGAATAGCGCGCGGAATACTCGTTCACGTTGGCCATGCGATGGCGGATCCACTGGCGCGCGACAAAGATCGGCAGCTTGACGTGGAATTTCATCTCGCACATCTCGAACGGCGTGCTGTGCCGGTGCCGCATCAAATAGCGGATCAGCCCCGCATCCTCCGACACGCGCCGCGTGCCGCGGCCATAGCTGACGCGGGCGGCCTGCACGATGGCGCTATCGTCGCCCATGTAGTCGATCACGCGCAGAAATCCGTGGTCGAGCAGGGGGATGGCCAGGAATAATCTGTCTTCAAGGGCCGGCACGGTCGGGCGCTTGGTCGCGTGCGTTTCCAATCGTGCGGCGTCGATCTCGGCGGCTTGGGACTCGGTCAACGGCATGACGTATCCCTAAAGGCGGTGCAGCCGCCCGACAACCGTCGGGCGGCTGTCCTTCGACCTCAGCGCTGCGTCGCCGCGGGCGGCGTGCTGGTGTCGGGCGCCTTGACGTGTGCGCGGTGATGCACCCTGTGGTGAACATGCGCCGGCGCCGTCTTCTTCACGCCCGTATCCGGCACGGGCGTCGGTGCCTGCGCGGCCGGTGCAACCGGCTCGGCGGGCGTGGTCGGTGCCGTGTCGGCCGGCGTCTGCGCAACCGGCGCGGACTGCGCCATCTGAGCCAGCGCGGGGCCGGCGAGCATGCCGGCCAGGGCTCCGGCCAAAGCCAAGCGTGTGCGTGTCATGGGCAAAAATCCTTTACAGAACCGGCCTCATCTACCGGCACCGCAGAGAAGGGGTTCGCCAATGTCCGACGCTGGGCGAAACTATGTCATGCGAGAGGCGGTGCATGACATTGATGACAGGAGATCCTACGCTTGATGCCAATCGTGGGACAGCTTGCGTGGCCCCGGGATGGTCAGACTGGAACATATGTCAGCCTGATCGCATCGTCGCCGATCGTGTCGCTGGCCACGAGGCGGAGCGGCGGCCGCGGACCGGCGAAGAACGGCGTGCCGTGACCGAGCACGACGGGACGGAAATAGAGCCGATACTCATCGATAAGACCGAGGTCGGTCAGGCTCCGCGCCACGTCCGGTCCGGCGACGTCAATCTCGCCGACGAGCCGGGTTGTGAGATCACGCAGCACTGTTCCTACATCGTGCTGGATCAGCGTGGCGCCGGCGCCAACCGACGTCAGCGAGCGCGACAGCACCCATTTCGGCCGGCTTCGCCACGCCGCCGCGAAATCGCGTTCGTCGGCATCCCAATCGGGCTCGTCTTGGTCCCAATACCGCATGATCTCGTATGTGCGGCGACCATATACGATGCCGGCCAGATCGCGCACATGCTCCAGGAAGTGACGAAACAGGGCGGGGCCCGGCCGACGCAGTTCCCGATGGTCGACGTAGCCGTCGAGCGATTGCTGCAATCCGTATATCAGCTTCGCCATACCGCGCAGCCTCCATGCAAGATCTTCAGATCGGCACGTCGTCCACCGCTAATGCGCGCTGGCGCCCTCCGCCCCGATCCCGGTTTGCGAGCGCACATACAGGGCCTCGTAGCGCGCCGCCTCCAGCCGCGATGCTTGCGAACCGCGCGCCATCAGGCTTCCCAGCCAGCAGCCCAGGAAGCCGAGCGGCATGGAAAACAGCGCCGGGTTGTTGTACGGAAAAATCGCCGCGTGATGACCCATCACCTTCACCCAGATGCCCGGTGACAACACGGTCAGCGCCACCGCGGAGACAAGGCCCAACCAGCCACCCAGCACCGCGCCCGTGGTGTTGAAGCCGCGCCAATACATGTTCATCAGCAGCACCGGAAAATTGGCGCTGGCCGCCACGGCGAAAGCCAGACCGACCATGTAGGCCACGTTCTGTTTTTCAAACGCCAGACCCAGCAAAATCGCCAGCACGCCGAGCGCCACGGTGGCGATACGCGACACGATCACTTCGCGCCCCTCGGTCAGCCGGCCGCGCATGATGACACTGGCATAGATGTCGTGGCTGACGGCGGTCGCCCCCGCGAGCGTCAGGCCGGACACCACGGCCAGGATGGTCGCGAACGCCACGGCGCTGACAAAACCTTTCAGCACGCCGCCACCCACCGCGTCGGCCAGATGTATCGCCACCATGTTGGGGCCGCCATGCACGGTCGCGCCCGTCACATAGGCCGGATTGTGCCCGACCATGCTGATGGCCGCGAAACCGATCACAAAGGTCAGTATGTAGAAATAGCCGATGAAACTGGTCGCCCAGAACACGGATTTGCGTGCCTCTGCCGCGTTGCCCACAGTGAAGAAACGCATCAGGATGTGCGGCAGGCCGGCCGTGCCGAACATCAGCGCGATACCGAGCGAAATTGTCGAGACAGGATCCTTGAACTGCAAACCCGGCGAGAGGATCGCGGCTTTCTTCGCGTGTGCCTGCACCGCTGCATCAAACATGGCTGTCAGCGAGAACCCGAAATGCGCGAGTGCGGCGACCGCCATGTAGGTGGCACCCAGCAGCAAGAGCAGCGCCTTGATGATCTGCACCCAGGTGGTTGCGATCATGCCACCAAACGTCACGTAGAGGATCATCAGCACGCCCACGATGATGACGGCGTAGGCATAATCCAGCCCGAACAGCAGTTTGATCAGCGATCCCGCGCCCACCATCTGCGCGATCAAATAAAACGCCACCACGACCAACGAACTGACAGCGGCAAAACTGCGCACCGGCCCGGCCGATAGCCGGTAGCTGGCCACATCCGCGAGACTGTATTTGCCGAGATTGCGCAGGCGTTCGGCCATCAAAAACATGATGATCGGCCAGCCGACCAAAAAACCGATGGAGTAGAGCAGCCCGTCGAACCCCGACGCATACACCATGGCCGAAATGCCGAGGAAGGACGCGGCCGACATGAAATCGCCGGAGATGGCGATCCCGTTCTGAAAGCCGGTAATACCGCCGCCTGCCGCATAGAAATCCGATGCGGTGCGCGTACGCCTCGCCGCCCAGGCCGTGATGGCCAGCGTCAATACGACAAAGGCACCGAACATGATCAGGGCCGTCGTGTCCGTCGGTTTTGCAGGCGCCGGATCGGCGGCATAGGCGGCAGGTGCCGCCAGAAAGGACAGTGCGGCTATCAGCAAAAATTTCACCGCCGCTCCTCCAGAATGCGGCGGGTCAGCGCATCGAAACTGCTATTGGCGCGCAGCACGTAGATGCCGGTCAGCACGATCGCGGACAGGATCACGCCCAGGCCCAGCGGGAAGCCCAGTGTCAGGCTGCCCAGCACCGGCGTGCCCATCAACGCCGGGTAGAACGCCACCAGGCCCACGAACCCGAAATAGATCACCAGCATGGCGATGGTCAGCGTCAGGCCCAGCGTCCCGCGGCGCCGCTCAAGTTCCTGGAAAGCGGGGCTGGCGCGCAGGCGCGCGCAGGTCAGATCGTCCATCGTCTCTCCCAGTCGCGGCGGTTGCGCCCCGTGTTTGGTGCGAGCATGGCACAAACACGCCGCCCGGCAAGCACCCGCCTTCGGCGTTTTGCGCGGCCGGCGAACCGTCCTAGGATCGGCCACACCTATGTAGGAGGACGACCGATGATCAGCCTGAAGGTCAACGGACAGACCCATAGTCTGGACGTGCCCCCCGACATGCCGGTGCTGTGGGTGCTGCGCGACGTGCTGGGCATGACCGGCACCAAATACGGCTGCGGCATCGCCCAATGCGGCGCCTGCACTGTGCACCTGGACGGACAGCCGGTACGCAGCTGCATGCTGCCGGCGGGCGGCGTGGGGTCAGGCGCCATCACCACCATCGAGGCCATGGCCGAGAACCCGGTCGGCGCGCGTGTGCAGAAGGCGTGGCTGGATCGCGAAGTCGTGCAATGCGGCTACTGCCAGTCCGGCCAGATCATGCAGGCCACCGCCCTGCTGACCACCACGCCCAAACCCACCGACGCGGAGATCGACGCCGCCATGGCCGGCAATATCTGCCGCTGCGGCACCTATGTGCGCATCCGGGCGGCCATTCATGAAGCGGCAGGGGCCTGATCCGATGACTCACCTTCCCCGGCGCGACATGCTCAAGGCCGGCTTGCTCACCGGCGGCGGCCTGCTGCTCGGTTTCACCGTACCCGCCCTGCGCCGCACGGCCCGTGCCGGCGACGCGGACAAGCCTGGCCCCGGCCCCAGCGCCTTCATCCGCATCGGCACGGACGGCAGCATCACCCTGATCATGCCCGACACCGAATGCGGCCAGGGCATCTGGACCAGTGCGGCCATGCTGCTGGCCGAGGAGTTGGAGGTGGGCATGGATCAGGTGACGCTGATGGCCGCCCCGCCGAACGAAGCACTCTACGCGAGCCCGGCGCTGGAGGAGCAGGCGACCGGCGGATCCACCTCGATCATCGGCGACTGGGAGCGGCTGCGCCAGGCCGGGGCCAAGGCAAGGGTCATGCTCCTGCAGGCCGCGGCCGAGAGCTGGCATGTCGATCCGGCCACCTGCCGCGCGGCTTCGGGCGTGGTGCACCACGATGCGAGCGGCCGCAGCGCCTCCTACGGTCGGCTTGCTGTGGCCGCAGGGGCCCTTCCGGTGCCGGCCAAGGTGGCGCTGAAGGAGCCGGCGGACTGGACGCTGATCGGACGGCCGCAGAAGCGCCTGGACACGCCGGCCAAGGTGAACGGCACGGCCGTCTACGGCATCGATGTGCAGATACCGGGAATGAAGGTCGGCACCGTCGCCGCCAGCCCGGTGCTCGGCGGCCGGCTGATCTCCATCGACGAGGCGGCGGCGCGGCGTGTGCCCGGCGTGCGCGACGTGGTGCGGCTAGACGACGTGGTGGCGGTGATAGGCGATCATTTCTGGGCCGCGCGCCAAGGCTTGGCGGCGGCGGCCCCAGTCTGGGATGATGGCCCCAACGCGCGGGTGAACACGGCCGGTCTGATACAGGCACTGGCCAAGGCGACCGAGAGCCAGGGTGTCGTCGCACGCGACGACAACGACGCGCCTGGCAAAGTGGCCGGCGCACACACCAAGGTGGAGGCGATCTACGAGCTGCCGTTCCTGAGCCATGCGCCGATGGAGCCGATCAACACCACGCTGCATATCCGCCCCGACGGCGCCGATCTGTGGGTCGGCACCCAGGTTCCGGTACGTGCGCAGAACGCCGTCGCCAAGGCCGCCGGTCTGCCGCCCGAAAAAGTGACCGTGCACAACCACATCATGGGCGGCGCCTTCGGACGCCGCCTCGACGTGGACAGCATCGAACAGGCCGCGCGCATCGCCAAGTCGCTCGGCTATCCCGTCAAGCTGATCTGGACGCGCGAGGAGGACATCAGCCACGACCTGTTCCGGCCGACTTATTACGACCGCCTGTCGGCCGGGCTGGATGCGGGTGGCAGGCTGGTCGGCTGGACCCACAAGACCGGCGGCTCGTCGGTCATGGCGCGCTGGGAGCCGTCGGGCATGAAAGGCGGACTAGACCCCGACGCGGTGGAGGGTGCGACCGAGACGCCCTACGACCTGCCCGCGATCAAGGTGGAGTATGTGCGGCACGAGCATCCCGGTGTCACCACCGCGTGGTGGCGCGGTGTGGGGCCGACGCACAATGTCTATGTGGTCGAGAGCTTTATCGACGAGTGCGCCGCCGCGGCGCGCCAGGATCCGGTGGCGTTCCGACGCACGCTGCTGGGCAAGAATCCGCGTGCGCTCGCGGTGCTGAACCTGGCGGCCGAGAAATCCGGCTGGGGTGAAAAGCTGCCGGCCGGACAGGGACGCGGCGTATCGTTGCAATACGCGTTCAGCTCGTTCCTGGCCCATGTGCTGGAAGTGGAGGTCGATGCGCGCGGCGAAATCGTGCTGAAGCGCTGCACGGTCGCCATCGATTGCGGACAGCGCGTGAACCCCGACACGATCGCCAGCCAGATCGAGGGTGGGCTGTGCTTCGGCCTGGGCACGGCGATGTATAGCGGCATCACGCATGAAAACGGGCGCGTGCAGCAAAGCAATTTCAACAATTACCGCATGCTGCGCATCAACGAGGCGCCGCACATCGACGTCTATCCAGATCGACAGCCGGCGAGCATCCGGGCGGCATCGGCGAAACGGGCACGGCCGCATCGGCGGCGGCACTCGGCAACGCCATCTTACGCCGCGACCGGCAAGCGCCTTCGACGCCTGCCCTTCGGCCTCGGCGCATTGCGCTCGGCATGAGGGCCGCCCTTCTCGCGGCCGCTGCCATGCTGGCGATCGGTGCGACGCGCGCCCATGCGGGCGCCGATGCCAGCACCGTCGCGCGCGGTGAATACCTCGCCCGCATGGCCGATTGCGAGGCGTGCCATGTGGGCGCCGACGGCACGCTGTCCGGCGGGCGCGCCTTCCGCACGCCGTTCGGCACCATCCACGCCACCAACCTGACACCGGATGCACGGAACGGCGTTGGCGCCTACACCGATGACGAATGGGTGGCCGCCCTGCAGCGCGGCATCGGCCGCAGCGGCAAGCATCTCTATCCCGCCATGCCCTACACCAACTACACGCTGATGAGCCGCGAGGACGCGCTGGCCATACGCGCCTGGATCATGACCCAGCCGTCTTCGCCGCAAGCCACGCCGGCCAACGACATGCACTTCCCGTTCAACATCCGCTTCCTGATGGTGTTCTGGAACTTGCTTGTACAATCCCGACCAACGATTCGTGCCCGACACGACGCACGACGCCGCCTGGAACCGCGGCGCCTACCTGGCCGAAGCACTCGGTCACTGCCAGCAATGCCATACACCCCGCAACTTCCTGCAAGGTCTGAAAACCAGCCAAGCCTATGCCGGCGCCGTGCAGCAGGGCTGGCGTGCCTACAACATCACCGGTGATGCACAAAGCGGCATTGGTGGCTGGTCCGAAAGCGATCTGGCCACGTATCTCGCGACAGGTCATGCGGACGGACACGGCGTTGCTTCCGGCCCGATGGCAGAGGCGGTCAGCTATTCGTTACGCTACTTGACGCGAAACGATGCCGACGCGCTGGCCCATTACTTCAAGGCAGTCCGAGC
The DNA here is from genome assembly GCA_963850605.1 of uncultured Alphaproteobacteria bacterium. Taxonomy (GTDB): domain Bacteria; phylum Pseudomonadota; class Alphaproteobacteria; order Acetobacterales; family Acetobacteraceae; genus BOG-908. The sequence goes on from CAWKLX010000007.1 coordinate 495,992, forward strand.
GATCCGAACGGCCGTCATTCCGCCCGACGCGCACGTGGCCGAAGACGAGCTGGGCGCGCGCATCTACGCCGGCGCCTGCGCAAGCTGCCACCGCACCAACGGCACGGGCGCGCAATCGCCCTACGCCGCTTTGGCCGGCGCGCATAGTGTCGCCGATCCGGACGGCACCAACCTGATGCAGGTGGTGCTGCATGGTGGCAAGATCGCGACCCCCGACGGCACGCTCGTCATGCCGGCCTTCCAGCGCGGCTATTCCGATATCGAATTAGCGGCCGTGGCCAACTACACGATCGCCCATTTCGGCCAGCGTGCCGGACGGGTCAGTCCTGCGACATGAAGGCAAGTAGTCCTTTTTTGAAAAAAAGGACCAAAAAACTTTTCTCTTATGAATCCGGGACAGCCGGACAAAGATTTTTCACGTTCTGTTCTCGAGAAAAAAGACCCTTGTCCGCGTGACGCGCGCATCGATCTCGTTGCGCCGCGGCCTCGCCGGGCTGGCAGTGGCCTGCACCTTGCCGATGCTGCTGGCCTTCGCCGTCGAAGCCTACGTGCAATACCATTCCGAGCGGATCCGCGCTGGCCAGCACCAGCTCGACGTGGCCCGCAGCATGACCGCGACACTGGACCGCGAACAGGGCGGCGCCATCGCCAGCTTGCAGGCACTTGCCCTCTCGCCGCGGCTGCAAGTGGGCGATCTTCCCGGGTTCCGGACCTTGGCAATGCGCTTCATGGCCACCCAGCCGGACAGGAGCGGCCTGGTGCTGCTTGACGAGACAGGGCAGCACCTCGTCAACACCGGGGTGGCACCCGGCCATCCGCTACCGCGCCGCAACGCCGCCGCAAACGAAACGGTGACCCGCGCCGTCTTCCGCACCGCCCAGCCGGTAATCTCGGACCTCTTTCCGCGAGCCCTTGACGGCTCGATGATCGTGACCGCGGACGTGCCGGTGTTGCGGGACGGCCAGGTGATCTACGATCTCAGCCTGGTGCTGCCGGCCGACCGCTTCACCCGCATCATCGCCGAGCAGCACTTGGAGCCAGGGACTGTCTCCTCGATCTACGACCGGCAGGGCGTGCACGTGGCGCGTCTGCCCAGCTCAAGCCGCTACACCGGAGAGCCGGCGCTGCCCCTCTTGCGCGCGTCGCTGGCGCGCGCCTCCGAGGGAATCATCGCGTCCACCTCCATGGAGGGCACACCCTTGCTCAGCGCCTTCAGCCATGCGCGGCTCTCCGGCTGGAGCATTACGATCGGCGTGCCGGAATCGCTGCTGCGGGCCAGGCTGCTAGCGTCGCTCGGCATGTTGTTCGTGGCCGGCTCGCTTGGCCTGGTCGCAAGCCTGGGGCTGGCCGCCCTACTGGCGCAGCGCGTCCTGGTGCCGATGCGGGCGCTGGCCCGCATGGCCGCCGATCCCGCGGCACAAATCGAACGGCCGACATTCAGCCTGCAGGAGGTCGATGCAGTAGCCGACGCCTTGCGCCGGAGCCTGGCTGGCAGGCAGGCGGCCCTGGAAGCGCTGCAGCGCCTGAACGAGGAGCTGGAGCAGCGCGTCCGTCACGAAATCAAAAACCGCGAGCAGGCCCAGGCGCAGCTCGCCCAGTCGCAGCGCATGGAAGCTCTGGGCCAGCTGGCCGGCGGCATCGCGCATGATTTCAACAACGTGCTGCAGGCCGTGACCGGCGGGCTGAGCCTGATCCAGCGCCGGGCGGAGGACGCGTCGGCGGTGCGCCGGCTGTCCGGAATGGCGGCCGATGCGGCCGCGCGCGGGGCGGCCATCACCGGCCGGCTGCTCACCTTCGCACGCCGCGGCGAACTTGTGGCCGTCTCCATCGAGCCGCGCACCCTGCTGGGCAGCCTGCGCGAGATGCTCGCCCACACGTTGGGGTCCGGGATCGATGTGCGGGTGGATGTCGAGGAGAATACGCCGCATCTGGCGGCCGACCGGGCGCAATTGGAAACGGTGCTGGTGAACCTGGCCGTCAACGCGCGCGACGCCATGCCGGATGGTGGAATACTGACGCTGCGCACCTCCGCCGAGCCAGCCCTTCCGGCCGGCACCGACCGGCGCGGCCGGCCAATCTATGACGCCTATGTGCGCATCGATGTGATCGATACGGGTACCGGCATGCAACCGGCCACCCTCGCCCGCGCCAGCGAGCCCTTCTTCACCACCAAGCCGCCCGGCAAGGGCACGGGACTTGGCCTGGCCATGGCACGCGGCTTCGCCGAGCAATCCGGCGGCACGCTGCGCATCCAGAGCGACGAAGGCGCCGGCACCACGGTTTCCCTGTGGTTTCCGCGTGCCGAGGCAAGCGACGACCCGATCAGGCCCGCGCCACCGCCCGCCATCGATACGGGCCGGCCTCCGCTGCGCGTGCTGATGGTCGATGACGACGGCATGGTCCGGGACATGCTGGCCAACGAATTGCAGGATCGCGGTTTTTTCGTCACCACGGCCTGCGACGGCCTGGCGGCGCTGTCTTTGCTGGATGCGGGGCTGGAGGCCGACGTTCTGGTGTCGGACTATGCCATGCCGGGCATGAACGGCCTGGCACTGATCGAGGAGGCAAGAAAGCGCCGCCCCGACCTGCCGGCGCTGTTGCTGACCGGCTATGCCGAGGCCGAGGCTGGCCTGCACACACAGCATGACCCCCTGCTCGCAGTGTTGCGCAAACCCGTCTCTGGCACCGAACTGGCCGCAGGCACCGAAGCCCTGAGGCAGGTTTCGTAGAAGTCTTTGCTTCTTTTCTGTAGACAAGAAGACTCTTCTTTGTTGAAACAAAGAAGCCAAGAACTTTGTTCAATTTAACCCTGCTATGACTTGGCGTGCGACTTCTTCCTGAGGCAGGCTTGCGTCAACGATCAGTGTCGGGGTTTCGCTTGCCTGAGCCAAAAAACCGGCGCGCACGCGGTCGTGGAACGCCAACGGCAATGCCTCGAATTTCGTCTCGTCCGACATCTCCGCAGCCAAGCGGCGCGTGCTGCGGCGTAAACCTACACGCGGATCGACGTCCAACAGCACGGTCAGGTCCGGCCTCAGCCCGCCGACCAAACGCTCGTGCATGTCCAAGATCAGATCGCGCGGCAATCCACTACCCGCACCCTGGTAGGCCAGCGTGGACCCCAAATAGCGGTCGCACAGCACCGTCTCACCGCGATCGAGTGCCGGCTGGATCACGCGCCGGACGTGCTGCACGCGCGCGGCGATCATCAGCAGCAGCTCGGCTTCGGGCGCCCAATCCGGGGCATCCTGGGCCAGCAGCAAGGCGCGCAGCGACAAACCCTCGGGCGTGCCGCCAGGCTCGCGGGTGAGGGTCGCGCGCCGGCCCCGCTCGCGCAATGCCGCCTCCAGCGCGATCATCGCTGACGTCTTGCCGGCCCCCTCGCCGCCCTCGAACACGATGAAGCGGCCGCGGGTCATCGTGCTGGAGAGGTCCTATGCTCCGGTCAGGAGGTGCGTGACGACCGCGACCGCGCGCCCCGGAATGCCCATACGTCCGACATCGTCGCCGGCCAGCAGCGCCACCTCGCTTTGCGGCACGCCCTGGCCGCTGACCGTCAGCTTGCCGACTACCTGCCCACGGCGCACCGGCGCGGGGATCGGGCTGTCATAGGCGATCGTGATATGGGCGTGCTGGCGCCAGGCGCGCGGCATGGTCAGCGTCAGATCCTGCCCGCCCACCAGCGGCACGGTATGGCTGGTGCCGAGATAGACCGGCGCGTTTTCCACCGTATCGCCCGCCGCAAACAGTTTGACGTTTTCGAAGTTGGCGAACGCCCAGCCCATCAGCCGGACGCTTTCCTCCACACGCGCCCGCGCCGTCGGCATGCCGTTCAGCACCATGATCACGCGGCGCCCGTTATGCTCGGCGCTGCCCACCACGCCGAACCCGCCGGCATCGGTGTGGCCGGTCTTGAGGCCGTCCGCCATGCCGCGCTGCACCAGCGGGTTGCGGTTGTATTGAACGATGCCGTGATAGGTGAATGTCTTTTCGGCGTCGTAGTGATAATATTCCGGAAAATCCTTGATGATCGCCTTGGCGAGCGTGGCGATGTCGCGCACCGACATGTGGTGCGCGGGGTCCGGCCAGCCGGTGCAATTGCGGAATACGCTGTTGGTCAGGCCAAGCGTTTTCGCCTCGGCGTTCATCATCTCGACAAACTGTTCTTCCGAACCCGCGATACCTTCGGCCAGCACGATGCAGGCATCGTTGCCGGACTGGATGATCATGCCGCGGATCAGGTCCTCGACCTTGATGGCTCCACCGAGCTCCACGAACATTTTCGAACCCTGCGTGCGCCAGGCGTGCTCGCTGACCGGCAGCGTCTGGTCCAGCCTGAGCGTGCCGGCCTTCAGCTTGGAATAGACGATATAGGCGGTCATCAGCTTGGTCATCGAGGATGGCGGCATCTCCGCATCCGCCTGCTTGTCCAGCAGCGTGGCACCGGTGTTGAAATCCAGGATCACCGCCCATTGCGCCGTGGTGTCCATCGGGCCGAGCGGCGTGTTGGCCGGGCCACCCTGGCCACCGGCATAGGTGCCCTGGTCCTCGTCGTCGCCTCCGCCCCCAGCGGCCGGCTTGTGCGCCCCTGCGGTCGGCGCGGCATGGTGCGGGCGCGCATGCGCGGCCCCGGCGGCAAGAAGGGCGGCGCCGCACACCAGCAGATCGCGTCGTGTCTGGGTCATGGCAAAACTCCTCTAATCCACCGATATCCTGGCATCGACCACGCCAGCCGCCAGCGCCTGAGCAAGCGCCGCATCGGCCTGGGCGATCGTGGCGAACGGGCCTGCCACCACGGCGTAGCTGGTCTGCCGCCCATCGCGGGAGCGCACCACGTCGGCGCCGAGTTCCGCCAAGCCTGGCCGCCACTCGGTTCGCATACGTGAACCGCCCGAAACTGCCGCAATGAAGCATAAGCTGGCCCGGGTTGGGGTAGGTGGCCGTAATCCGTTCGGGCAGGCGGTCCGGCACGCGAGGGCCGGCCACCTCCGGAGTGGCTTGGTCCAGCCGGCGCGCGGGACCTGCCGGGCCGGCGCCCGGGGCCGGCAGCGCCTCGGCGGTGATGGCGGCGCGCGGCGCGGTGGCGACCTGCAGCTTCGGGCCGCCGCCCATCTGCTCGACAAGCTGGCGGCTCGGTGTCTCGTCGAGGCGAACACGCACACGCGCCACACCATCCGGCGGCATCGCCAGCAGCAGGGCAGCGCGCGGCGACACGGCGATGACGCGCCCCGGCGAGGCAGGTCCGCGGTCGTTGACCCGGACCAGAACCTGGCGGCCGTTCTCCAAATTCGTGACTTCGACGATCGACGGCAACTGCACCGTCTGCATCGACGCGGTCAGCGCGGACGCGTCCGGCACCTCGCCATCGGCCGTCAGCCCAGGATGCGGCGCCTGCACACTGGCGATGCCGGTCGTGTCCAGCCCGTACGCCTCGGCCGGGTAGAACCAATGGCCGCCCGCCTGATAGGCTTCGCCCAGAAAATAATGCGGGTGCGCCACCAGCGCGGGGGCAGGTGGCCGGCGGTGCAGGCAGCCGGAAACGGTAACCAGCAGCGCGGCCCACAATGCCGCAAGACGCATCGCCTGCGCCGGCCTAAGCCACCGCATTGCCCAGCAGCCCCACGCCGAGCGCATAGAAATCCGATGGGTTGTAGCGTCGGATGACGTTGAAATTGGTGTACACCATGAACGCGTCGCCGCCCGCGCCGTCGGGCATCAGCAGCGCGCCGCGCACCTCGCCGCGCGAGAATTTTTGCCCGTCGATGCGGCGCACCCCGTCTGCCTGCCACTCTGCCAGGCTGCGCACAACCTCGCGCCCGCTGCGCCCGGCCAGGGCATCGGGCGCGCGGACCGGCTGGCCCCAGGGTTCGCCGGGCCGCCAGCCGCATTTAGCCAGGTAGTTCGCGACAGAGCCGAACACGTCCGCCCGGTCCGTCCAGATATCGCGCCGCCCATCGCCGTCGGCATCGACGGCATAATGCAGGTAGGAGCTGGGCATGAATTGCGGCTGGCCCATCGCGCCGGCCCAGCTTCCGGTCATCGCACCAGGAGAAATGTCGCCCGAATCCAGGATGCGCAGCGCGCCTAGCAGCTCACCGCGAAAGTAGCCGGCGCGGCGCCCCTCATAGGCCAGCGTCGCCAAGGACTCGACCACGCGGTAGCTGCCGGTGCGCTCGCCGAAACCGGACTCCAGACCCCAGATCCCCATGACCACGCGAGGGTCGGCGGGATAGCGCGCGGTAATGGCGGCAAGCCGGGCCGCCTCCTGCCCATAGATCGCGCGCGCCTTGTCCAGCCGCGTCTGCGGCAGCACCCGCTGGCGGTACTGCGCCCAGGTAAGCGAAAACTCCGGCTGGTGGTGGTCCAGCTCGATCACCTTCGCGTTCGGCGCCACACCCTCGAACGCCGCATCCACCGTTCGGCCGCGCACACCCTGCCGCACCGCCTCCGCCCGCACGCTGGCGACGAACGCGGCAAACCGGTCCGCGGCAAACGCGGCGAACGGGACGGCCAGCGGTGCGGCCAGACAGACTCGGCGGGTGATCATGGCCCCGCTCTACCACAGGGGTGCCGCGCCGAGTCAGCCCGCGCGGCCGGTGGAGACGTTTGCATACTGTGACAACGCTGGCCGGTGCGGTCACGGAGAGCGACACCTATTCGTCACAACCAAGTGTTTTCGGCTGCCCTATGATGCGGTTGCAAACGGTCGCCATCATCGACCGGCGCGGGAAGTGGAGAGACGGACATGGCACACCGGCCGAGACACCCCAAGACCATCGCCAGCCAGGGATTGACGCCCGGCGAGACCAGGCCGCGGCCCAAGCGGGGCAGTTCGCAAGCGCATGGCGGCATCAGCGCGCTGCACCCGGTCAGCCATCGCAACACCAGCTTCCAGCCGCTGCCCCGCCCGCTGGGCCTGGCGCCGTTCCACTACGATCTGGCGGCCAAATTCCCGGCCATCGGGGACGCCATCACCAAGGCGGGAAAAATGGTGTTCCACGTCATGGCCGATACCGGAGGCGTGGTCGATGGCACGCCGCAGAACAACGTGGCCAATGCGCTGGTGGACGACCTCGACACCAACCCGACCGGCAAGCCGCTGTTCAACTACAACGTGGGCGACGTGGTGTATTTCACCGGCGCGCCCGAGGACTATTACGCGCAGTTCTACGAACCGTACGCGCATTACGACGTTCCGATCTTCTCCGTCCCCGGCAACCACGACGGCGAAGTGGACGACCCCACCAAGCAGACATCGCTGGACGGCTGGGTCGATTACTTCATGCAGGAGCACCCGGACGTCGATCCGATCTCCAAGGACGCGCCGCGCGTGCAGCTCGACCTGCCGAACCCGTACTACACGCTGGTCACCCCATTCGCGACCATAGTGGGCATGTACACGAACGTTCCCGAAGGCGGCTCCATCGATTCTGTTCAGCAGCAATGGCTGACCAACGAGTTCGCCACCGCACCCGAGGACCGCGCGCTGATCCTGGCGCTGCACCACCCGGTATACTCGTTCGACGTCTATCACAGCGGCAGTTCGAAAATGGCCGACGCGCTGGAGAACGCCATCCGCGATACCGGGCGGGTGCCCAACCTGGTCATGTCCGGCCACGTGCACGACTACCAGCGCATCGAGCAGACGATTTCGCCGGATGGGCCGACCCCTTTCATCGTCACCGGCAATGGCGGCTACCATAATCTGCACGCGGTGCACTCGCCCGCAGGACAGACCGCAAGCGACACCGGGGCGACGCTGAAATACGTCAACGACAAGGCCTGGGGGTTCATGACGTTCACGATCGACGCCGACACGATTTCGGTGACCACAAAATTGGTGGCGCGTGACGGCACGGTGAGCGATGGAGATACGTTCAGCTATAGCGCGAAACCGGTGATGCTTGCGGACCGGAAATCGGTGCCGACGTTATGACAGATTAATATTAGCCCAGGGCTGGTAGGCCAACTTGCCGCCCCGTAGTCGCGGCAGTTGGATCGATGCTGATATGCAAACGGCCTCTGGATAAGCTTCGATCTTAACAAGACGAAGGTCCAGCAAAGGCGACTATTAGATTTCCAGCAATCGTAAAAGATCTTTTATATAGCCAAAGTATATCGGAGCTTGATTGCTTAGCTTAACTAAAGAACCAGATTGATGATACAGGAAGGTGATGATGCCAGCGAAGCTCGTGGCGGATTGAAGGACTTCCACAATAGCTTTTGCACTAATGTCAATAGCGGCCTTTTCAACTACTTTCTCGAAGCCCTTCAGCAAATGCCCGCCCGTAGCATGTAAAATTCCGCGCAGGAGACCTAAGCGCAACGCGACAACACCCTTACTTTCCACAGCGTGCATAGTGCCGCTTGCAATTGATCGACTGATTGACGCAGCCGACTTCTGATTCTATCAGACCACTTTCTTGGACAAATGCGTGGAGTATGATAGCAGGAAGTTGCCGACTGGCAGCATCTATGCGCTGATAAATAGCAGCTGATGATTTAATGTCCCGAAGCAGGGAGACAGCCTGATCGTAACAGTTTACATACAGGTTATGGGCGACCATGAGTCTTCGAAGATCGAACATGTCCTCCTCGTCTAGACGTTCATCTCGGTCAACAATAATTTCCTGCGCTCTGATCCTTTCTTCGATTTCGATACCTATGGACCACAAAATTGGAAGTCGAATTCTCCTAGCAGTACGCCCAATTTCCTCTTGGTATTCAAATAAGAGGCCGGCTAGCAACTTGTCCTTGTTACCTATTCTCTGAATTATTCGCGCTTCAATTAACTTTTTTATCGCTCTATCTACCACCGGCTGATACTGAGCAACTTGCTCCGTTTCGCTGCTCGAGCGCAGCCGAAACATTCCACGATCTTCAGCGAACGGGATTGTTCCCTTTTCATTTAAAAACGACGGAGATCTCTTGACGGAGAGAGTGCCGCTGGATTTCCTGGGCTTCCCAATGTTGCCGTGTGCAGCGAGGTAATTGGAAAGCACGCCAAGCGCAGGCTGAACGGCCTGGCGTGCGGCGTTTTGAACAGCTGCCCGAAAAGGCGCAGGCAAAACGTCTGCGAAGTACACGCTCTGAACTCGAATATCTCGGAAGTAATCGCGAAGAAAATCACCTCGTTCGTCAACCGTAATAATGCTTTGCAAAACGGTATCGTACTGCAGCCTTGATGAAAATATGTCGGCAAATCTCTCGTGGCGAATATTTTGTCGCGCAAACTCCAAAGCTTCTTTGGACCAAACGTTCAATCTATCTTCATTAAATCCTACTTGTTCTGGAATAGTCGCAGCGAGGAAAGTGTCTAGGTAGTTTGAGGTTGCGAAAAATAATTCCTGTTCGGACGGGTCACGAATCGCGAAGAAACTTGCATCTATAAGCAAACTTGCAAAGTCCGTATCGGAAACAACCTCGTTTAACATCTCGCGATACGTTGCCCGGAACGCCTGCGCCAAAGCACCAGCCGACATGACTTGAATTTTTGAGTCAGTCAATACAGTCTCCAGGGTCGACCGAGGTGTTTTCGACGGCACCATTTTGGCCCGTCACTGTCGCCTCCAACACCAACTCCCCCCGTTTCGGCAAATCCGAAAGATCCCGCAACCCGAACTGCACCAAAAACGCCGGCGTCGTCGCCCACAGGGTTGGGCGCCCCGGCACATCCCGGTGGCCGGCCGAACGGATCAGCCCGCCCTCCAGCAGCGCGTCCAGCGTCGCCTGACTTAACGAAGCCCCACGTATCTCCTCGATCTGGGCGCGGGTCACCGGCTGGTGCCAGGCGATTATGGCCAGCGTCTCCATCGCCACACGCGGCAGGCGGCGCGGGCGCGATATCACCCGCGTCAAGCGCGGTGCGAGGTCGGGCGCAGTCCGAAACTGCCAGCCGCCGGCAACTTCGGCGAGTTCCACGCCCCGTCCGGCGTATTGAGCGCGCAGCGCCGAAAGGGTCTCGGCGGCGTCCACATCCTCCGGCAGCAACGCGGCAAGGGCCCGCGTCGGCACAGGGTCCGCGCTCGCAAATACCAGCGCCTCGGCCAGGCGGATATGGTCGGGCCCGGGCGCGCTCATGCTGTTCCCTCCCGAGCCTGTGACAGCAGGATCGGCGCCCACGCCGCATCCTGGCGCAGACGGATGGCGCCGCCGCGCGCCATCTCCAGCGAAGCCAGCAACGTGCTGGCTACGGCAGCCCGGTAGGCCTGGCCCGACAGTCCCGGCGGCAGAAATCTTTCCAAATCCGCCCAGCCAGGCCCACCGCCCAGCGTCGCGGTCAGCCGCGCCAGCGCATCCTGCACGCTCCAAAAACTCAACTGCTTCGGCTGATAGCTGGCGCGCGCCGTGCCGCGGCGCACCGCATCGACATAGGCGCGCAGCAACAGCGGCAGGTCGGCGCGCAACCCGGAACGGTCGGCAACCGAAAAATCCTCCGGCGCGCCACGAGAAAAGATGTCCTGGCCCAGCACGGGACGCGCACCCAACCACGCCGCCCCCGCCCGCATCGCCGCCAACTCGGCCAGGCGCGCGGCCAGCAACTCCGCCGACTGCCCCGCCTCCTCCGCTTCGGCGTTCTCGGGCGGCAGCAGCAGGCGCGATTTCAGCCAGGTGAGCCACGCCGCCATCACCAGCCAATCCGCCGCCAACTCCACGCGGTCACGCGCAATAGCCTGCAGCACGGCAAGATACTGGTCCACAAGCGACACGATCGATATCCGCGAAAAATCGATTTTCTGGGCGCGCGCGAGATCGAGCAGCAGGTCCAGCGGGCCGTCGAACCCGTCCAGCGACACATGAAGCTGCGCCGCCTCAGCCATCGAGCAGGGGCACTCCGGCCGCGCGCAGCAAATGGTCGTGCACCCATTCCACCGCCGGCAGCAGCGTGGCGCCCAGCGGATCGAAGGCCACGCCCGCCTCGCGCAGCAAAGCCGGGCCGGCGATCAGCACCAGCACGATCAGAATGCCGTAGCGCTCCAGCCCCGCCCAGGCCCGCGCCAGACGCAGCGGCAGCAGCCCCACCGCGATCCGCCCGCCATCCAGCGGCGGCAGCGGGGTCAAATTGAACAGGCCCAGCACCAGGTTCAGCACGATGAACGCATCGAGCGCCTGCGCCCAGCCCTGCGAAAGATGGGGCGTGCGCAACGCCAGCGCGGCCAGGGTCGCCAGGAAAAAGTTCATGACCGGGCCGGCCACCGCCACCAACGCCATCATCTGCCGCGGGTGTCTGAAGCGCGTCGGATCGACCGGCACCGGCTTGGCCCAGCCGAACATGAACAGCACACGCCCCACGGTCAGCAACTGGCTGGCCAGCAGGAACCCGGGCAGGATCAGCGTGCCGAACCGGTCCACGTGCCGCAGCGGGTTCAGCGACAGCCGGCCGGCCCGCCGCGCCGTGGTGTCACCCATGGCCAGCGCCGCGTAGCCATGCGCCAGCTCGTGCAAAATGATCGCGGTGGCGGCCAATCCGATCGACAGCAGGATTTGCGGCAGCAACGACAGCAGGTGATCGCTCATGCGAGCAGCGCGTCCCGCTCGTCCGCCAGCGCGCCGGCATCCAGGTGTTGCCAGGCCGCCCCCGCCATCGTCCGCGCCGCCTCCAGCCGGCCAAGGCACGTATCAGGCGCCACGGTGAGGCTGGCCAGCATATCCCGTGTCTCGGCCAGCACGCCGGAGCAGTGCAGCGCCACATCGCACCCGGCCGACAGCGCCGCCGATGCCCGCTCACCAGGCGTGCCGGACAGGGCACCCATGGCCAAATCGTCCGTCACCAGCACACCGGAAAACCCGATGGTGCCGCGGACGATGTCGGCGATGATCCTGGCGTTCTGCGTGGCGGGCATCATGCCCATGGACATGTAGCGTATATGCGCCGTCATCAGCCAGGGCAGCCCTGCATTCGCGGCGAACGGCACCAGATCCGCCGCCGCCACATCGTCGAGCACCGGCATGTGCAGATGGCTGTCCGCACGGGCGCGGCCATGCCCCGGCGCATGTTTCCCGACCGGCTGCACACCGGCCGCCAGAAGGCCTGCGGCGAACGCGCCGCCAAGCATGGCCACCCTCTCCGGATCGGCGGAGAAGGCGCGGTCGCCGATCACGTCGTGGCCATCGGGTGACGCCACGTCCAGCACCGGGGCCGCGACGACATGAAAGCCCGCAGCGGCACACTCCAGCCCGATCAGCGCGCCCGTCAACCACGCGGATCGCGCCGTGGTCAGCGCCCGCGCCGGGGGATGCGCGCGCCAGTGCGGTGGCCGCAGCCTGGCCACCCGCCCGCCCTCCTGATCGACCATCAGCACGCCATGTTCAGGCAGGCACTCGGAAACCTGCGACACAAGCCGGGCAAGCTGCGCCGGCTGTTCGACGTTGCGGGCGAACAGGATGACCCCCAGCGGCGCCTCCGCCCGCAACAGCGCCGCCTCCTCTCGTGTCAGGACCGGACCGGCGATCCCGACGATGGCCGGCTTCAGGTCAGAACGCGGCGATGGTGCAATCGCCGCCCTTGGCTCGGACCTTGCCGCAAAATTCGGTGGCGGCGGCGATGTTGGCAAAACCGCCGGTGCGCAGGCGGTACACGGTGCGGCCGGCGACCTGGGCACGCTCGACTTCAGGCTGGTGACCGTTGAACAGGCCTGGGATTTTTTCGGCCAGCTTGCCCCAATCCTGCTCGGCCGCCTGCTGCGTCTCGAAGGCGGCAAGCTGGATGGTTGTGCCGCGCACGGGTGCCACGGCCGGCGCTTCGGCCGCGGCCACCCTTTGCGCGGGAACCGGCGCCGCCGCCGGTACAGGCGCGCTGGGCGCGTGTGCAACGGCGGGGCGCGCCTCGGCCACAAGCTGCGCGTGGGCGGCGGCGGCCTGGCGCGTGCGGGCGTGCAGCGCGTGCAACGCCGGCTTTTCGGCCGCCGGCGCCAGCGCCTCCACGCCACCGGCCGCATCCTCGGCACCGGCGACCTGCATGCCGCCCGGGTTCAGCGGTTTGACACGTACCGGCCCTGCCGCCGCCTCGATCACCGGCACACCGTGGTGGCCGCGATGCGACAGGCTGATGGCCCCGATCACCAGCGCCACCGCGGCCCCGATGCCGCCGGCCACAATGGCCATGCGGCGCATATCCGGGTCCATGCCGGCCTGCGCCTCCGGCCTGTAAGAGGGCCGGGAAAAATTCTGGGTGATGTTCGGCACTTGACCCACGCCCGCCTCCCTCAACGCATCTCTTCGACCGGCGCCACGCCCAATACGGCCAAACCCGACCGGATAACCGTCGCCGTCGCCTGCACCAGGGCCAGCCGCGCCAGCGTCTCGGCCGGCTGCCCCTCGACCAGGAAACGCAACGCGGCATCGTCCCGCCCGCGGTTCCATAGCATATGAAAGTCGGCCGCCAAGTCATAGAGAAAAAACGCAATACGGTGCGGTTCGCGCGCCAGCGCCGCCCCCTCCACGGTGCGCGGCCAGGCGATCAGGCGACGGATCAGCGCCAACTCCGGCTCGGCCGTCAGCGTCTCCAGCTTCACCTCCGCCAGACTGGTCCGGCGAGACCGCGTCCGCTCCCAACTGGGCCTCGGCCAGCCGCAAGACGGAGCGGCAGCGTGGCATGGGCGTACTGCACATAGAAAACCGGGTTTTCGCGCGTCTGCGCCACCGCCAGGTCCAGGTCGAACTCCATCTGCGCATCCGACTTGCGCGTCAGCATGGTGAAGCGCACCGCGTCGCGGCCGACCTCGTCGATCAGGTCGCGCAAGGTCACGAAACTGCCGGCGCGCTTGCTCATCCGCACCGGCACGCCGCCGCGCAGCACGTGCACGATCTGGCACAGCACGATATCCAGCGTCTCGCCATGCGTCGGCCACCGCGCGCACCGCCGCTTTCATGCGCGAGACGTAGCCGCCATGATCCGCGCCCCAAACGTCGATCATCACGCGGGCCCCGCGCGCCACCTTGTCGGCATGGTAGGCGATGTCGTTGGCGAAATACGTGTTGCTGCCATCGGATTTTTTCAGCGGCCGATCGACGTCGTCGCCGAATTGCGTCGCGCGGAACAGGGTTTGCGGGCGCGGCTCCCAATCCTCCGGTGTCTTGCCCTTCGGCGGCTCCAGCACCCCCTCGTAAATCAGGTTCTTGGCGCGCAGCACCTCGATCGCGCGATCCACGGCACCACCCTCCAGCAGCGCGCGCTCGGAGGTAAACACGTCCGGCACCACGCCCAGCGCCGCCAGATCCTCCCGAATCGACTCCATCATTTTGCCGATGGTGGTCTCACGCACGACGTCCAGCCACACGGATGGGGCGGCCGGCGTCGCGTCCGACTCGGCCAGGCTCCGCCCATGCTCGGCGCCCAGCGTGTTGCCGACAGGCACCAGGTAGTCGCCGCGATATTGCAGGCCGCCCGGCACAATGGCGGAAAAATCGTCCTCGGTCAGCGCGGTGCCGATCGCCTGCAGATAGCGCCAGTAGGCCGCCCACGCCAACGCCGCCACCTGCGCGCCGGCGTCGTTGATGTAGTATTCCTTGGTGACGTCGAACCCGGCCTTGGCCAGCAGATTGGACAACGCGTCGCCCACCACCGCCCCGCGGCAATGGCCGATATGCATCGGGCCGGTCGGGTTGGCGGACACGTACTCAACGTTCACCGCCACGCGCGCGCCCACGGTGCTGTCGCCATAGGACTTCGCCGCGCGGCAAGGATCGACCGGCAGTTGCGCGCGCAGCATCTCGGGCGGCAGGCGCAGGTTCACGAAGCCGGGGCCGGCCACCTCCGCCTGGGCCACGCCCGCCTCGGTCAGCCTGTGCGCCACCCGACCCGCAAGCTCGGCCGGTTTCCGCCCGGCATGACGGGCCGAGACCATGGCCGCATTCGTCGCCATATCGCCATGCGCCGCCTCACGCGCCGGCGTCACCTCCACGCGCGCTGCTACCTCGTCGGGCAGGTCGGGCAGTTCGGCGCGCAGTGCGGCCAGCACATGGGCGCGCATGTCGGCAAACAGATTTGTGGTCAAGGTTTCGGCGATCCCGTGATATCCGCCCCCGTTTAGCGGCAGCTGGCGGGATTGTAGAGGCCCGGCGACGAGGCGAGGGCTTGGCCGTGCCGTGCAGCCGCCCGGAAATCAGCGATGCCGCTCAGAGCGCTGCAATAGATAGATATAGCCGCTTGGAAAAGTCACGACCAGCTTGTCGTGGTCGATCGAGATAGCGTAGCTGCAGCCGTCACGATCCTCGAACACAGGTGTTGTCGGTGGTACCGAACGCCCGCGCTTCATCCCCGCGGGACAGCGCTAGACCGCCAATTTTCTGCCCACCCCAGATGCTGTCTTCGAGCTTTGCATTGGGCTCGTCACGAATAGCCGCGTCATGCAGCATGCAAGTCTTGCCCGGCATGTGCACCGAGGTGGACGTCCACTCGACAGATCGGCCGATCATCACACTTGGTTTCTCGGCGGTGACACCGCCCGGGCTGGAACCCAGCACGCGGCTGATCGTCCAATGCCCCTGGAAGTCCGCAACCCTGGGTGCGGCCAGGACTACTGTCGGACAACCAAAAGCGAGCGCCGTGGCAGCAGCTAGACGCAACAGCAATACAATCGACTTTTTCAATCAGTGTAGTAGCCGCCATCGGCGCGACCGCCCTCGTTTTGCCGAAGCTGCGCCATCATCGCTGCAGAGGCCGACATGCCGTCATTCGCACCAGGCACAGTCAACCTTTCCGTGCATCAAGCACGGTAACGACATAGACAACCGCCAGTTGCAGCCGGGTCGTCACGCCTCCAGCGGGCTGCGCAGCTCGGCCTTCTCCGCCGGATCGAACGCCACCCGCCCCGCATCCCGCTCACGCAGCAGCACCAGCGCGTCCCGTGCGTTCGCGTCCAGCCCCGCCCCGCCCGCATCCAGATGCGCATAGATCGCCGCCCGCATCCGCGCCTCCCAGAATTTCTCCACGTGCAACGCCACCTCGCTCACCGCCTGCTCGGGCGGCCGTCGGCGATAGAACGTGGCAATCTGATTAATCATCGAAACCAACTTGCCCGCATCCATGGCCTTAACCCCTTGGAGATCGTGAAGAATGCGCTACGGTGAGTCAGAGGCGCCGCATGGCGCCGCCCGGCGTGGTTTTTGAGAACCGGAGCGGAGCGGACCTTAATGGTCCGTGAGCACCGGAAGCGCAGAAAGCCGCGTCGTGCGGAGCACGCGGTCGCGTGACGGATGACCAGCGTAGTAGCATTCTCGACGGTCTCGCGCGTTGTTGCGGCGCGGTGCGGGTGCCATAACCTGCCCCATGCGCGTGCTCTACCACCTTCCTCTCTCCCCCTTCTCGCGAAAAATTCGCCTTGTCCTGTCCGAGCGCCGGCTGCCGTTCGAGCTGAAGGTCGAAAAAGTCTGGGAACGCCGCCCCGAATATCTGGCCATGCACGCCGCCGGCACCGTGCCCGTCCTCGTCGAGGATAACGGCCTGGTCATCCCCGATAGCGGCGTCATCTGCGAATATCTCGAAGAAGCCTACCCCGACACCCCCATGCTCGGCCGCACCCTGGGCGAAGGCGTGGAAATCCGCCGCCTGGTCGCCTGGTTCGACGGCAAATTCGCCTACGAAGTCACCCGCAACCTGCTCGGCGAAAAGCACATGAAGCGGTTTTTCGGCCGCGGCCAGCCGGACGTGACGCTGATACGCGCCGGCTACGCCAATCTGCGCGGCCACCTCGAATATATCGGCTGGCTGGCCGAACAACGCCGCTGGCTCGCCGGCAACGAGCTCAGCCTCGCCGATTTCGCCGCCGCCGGCCACCTCTCGGCGCTCGATTTCGCCGGCGAAGTGGACTGGTCGGCGTCCGACGCCGCGCGCGACTGGTATTCCCGCATGAAATCCCGCCCCAGCTTTCGCCCCCTGCTGACCGACCGTGTGGCCGGCGTCGATCCGCCCGTGCACTACGCCGACCTCGATTTCTGAGAGGCTGCCTCAATGCGCGAGCTGACCGTCCGCGGCGTCATCCTGGGCGCCCTCATCACCGTCGTATTCACGGCGGCCAACGTCTATCTGGGCCTGAAAGTCGGCCTCACCTTCGCCAGCTCCATCCCGGCGGCCGTCATCTCCATGGCCGTGCTGCGCGCGCTGGGCGGCGGCACCATCCTGGAAAACAACATGGTGCAGACGCAGGCCTCGGCCGCGGGCACCCTCTCATCCGTCATTTTCGTGCTGCCCGCACTGATCATGGTCGGCCACTGGCACGGCTTTCCGTTCTGGCAAAGTTTCGGCGTGTGCGCCGCCGGTGGCACCATGGGCGTGCTGTTCACCATCCCGCTGCGCCGGGCCATGGTGGTCAATTCCTCCCTCCCCTATCCGGAGGGCGTGGCCGCCGCCGAGATCCTGCGGGTCGGCCACGGCGAGGCGGTGCCGGGCGAGCCGGGCGCGGCCGACATCGCGCTCGGCGGTTTGGTGTCCGCCGCCGTCAGTTTCGGCGCTACCGGCCTGCACGTGCTGGGCGAAGGCATCAGCCAATGGTTCACCCTGGGTGCGGCCGCCTTCCGCCTGTCCACCGGCTTTTCGCTAGCCTTGCTGGGCGCCGGCTATCTGGTCGGCATCGCCGGCGGCTTGTCCATGCTGCTGGGCGCCGTGCTGGCCTGGGGCGTGGCCGTCCCGGTGCTGACCACCCTGCATCCGGTGGCGGCCGGTGCCGATATCGTGCCCTACGCCACCGGATTGTGGGCGCATCAGGTGCGTTTCATGGGCGCCGGCGTCATCGGGGTAGCCGCCATCTGGTCGCTGGCCGGCCTGGCCGGACCCACCATCGCCGGCGTGCGCCAAAGCCTGGCCGCCAGCCGGGTCGCCCCAGGTGTCGCAGGTGCCTCGGAAACGGACCGTGATCTCTCCCCACGGGCCGTGCTGGCCATCTTTGCCGTGGCCCTCCTGGCCATGGTGGCCGTGTTCGCCGCCTTCCTGTCGGGATCAGGCCCCGCCGCGTCCTTCGGCATCTGGGGCCTGGTGGCCTTCGGCTGCGCCTTTTCCGTCGTGTTCGGGTTTCTGGTCGCCGCCGCCTGCGGCTACATGGCCGGCCTCGTCGGCAGCTCCAGCTCGCCCATTTCCGGCATCGCCATCATCGCCACCATTTCGACGGCGCTGCTGCTTCTTCTGATCCTGGGCGGCAGCCATATGCTGGCCGATACTGCCGGCCAGCAGGCCGCGATCGCGCTGACCCTGTTCATCGTCTCGGTTGTGCTGGCCACGGCCACCGTGTCCAACGACAATCTGCAGGACCTGAAAACCGGCTTGCTGGTGGGCGCGACACCCTGGAAGCAACAGGCGGTGCTGGTGGTCGGCTGCGTGGTGGGGGCGGCTATCATCCCGCCGGTGCTGGACTTGCTGTACCATGCCTACGGCTTTCCCGGCGCGATGCCGAGTGCGTCGATGGATGCGGGCCAGGCGCTGGCCGCCCCGCAGGCGACGCTCATGGCGGCCATCGCGCGCGGCATTTTCGGCCATGCGCTGGATTGGACGTCGGTGGGAATTGGGGTCGCGGCCGGGATCGTGCTGATCCTGACCGACGTATTGCTGCGACGCGTGGGGCGCACATTGCCGCCACTGGCCGTGGGCATCGGCCTGTACCTGCCGCCGACCGTCGGGGTCACACTGGCCATCGGCGCCATCCTGGGCTGGATCATCGATCGCCGTCTGGCGGGCCGCCCAGACGCAGAGCGCGCGCGGCGCCGCGGCGTGCTGCTGGCTTCCGGCTTCATTGTCGGCGAAAGCCTGGTAGGCGTCGGCATGGCGGCCGTGATCGGCGCATCGGGCAGCCAGGCGCCCCTTGCTGTGGTGGGGGACGGCTTTGCCGGGGCGGCCGGTTGGCTCGGCTTGACGGTGTTCGCGGCAGTGGCAGCCGGTTTCGCCGTTATCGCCACGAAAAACGCGGATCGGCCCGCCGGGGCTTGACCTGCGGCCGACCCCGGCGCCCTCAGGCCAGCAGGTCGCCCACTGCCCGATGCGCCTGGTCGATTGCCGAATCCGTATAGGCGGCCGCCCCGGAATCGGAATTCGCGATCGCGATCCGGCCGAATGTGCGCCGCCCGATCTCGTGCGGCGCCTGGCCCGGCGCCCAATCCGGGTCGAAAAGCGGGTTGTATTCGTAAGCATATCCGTGCGGCCAGCGATTGACGGTAATGGCCGTAATGTCGCGCGCCGGATCGAATCCGGCCGGGCCGAACATGCGCGCAAGCTGGTCGCGTATGTGGCTTTCGTACGTGGAGAACGGTGTGGCCAGCAGCTCGGCATGGCCCAGCCGATGCTGCGCGCGCTCGTCCAGCCCCGGATGGCACGGCACGCGCGTCAGGCGCAGCAGCACCGGATCCTCCGGCGATCGCACCGAGCGGTAACCGCCAATGTCGGTCACGGAGTTGAGCTTGAGCATGGTGTGATAGCTGCCGGGCGCATACACCTCCTGCACACCCAGCTTGACGAGCGGCTGCCAATTGCCGAATGGCCACCGAGGTGTACACCAGCGGCACTTTCACCAAATAATGCAGCGCGTCTTTCTGCGCTTGCGGCAGCT
This sequence comes from uncultured Alphaproteobacteria bacterium, assembly GCA_963850605.1. GTDB lineage: Bacteria > Pseudomonadota > Alphaproteobacteria > Acetobacterales > Acetobacteraceae > BOG-908. The sequence continues at coordinate 515,524 of CAWKLX010000007.1, forward strand.
CCGGACAGATGTAAGGAATCATCATGTTATAGCCAGCCAAAACGCAGTGTCCCGCGCGCGCGCGGAAGACCTTGCCGAACCGTGCGTAGGCGATTTCCACGCCCTGTGAGGCGTCCGGCGCGCCGATGTTGCGCGCGCCGACGACAATGCTGCTGAGCCGGATACGCACCTTCTGCGCCGCGCGGTCGAGTTGCGTGTAATCAACGCGGCTGGTGACGACGTCGGACGCGCTGCTGCCCGGAACCGCGGCGGGCACCAGGTCCCGCACGAGCAGGCGCGCGATGCTGGCGTTACCATCCGGGAAATGGAACGTGTAGGACCCGCCATCGGCGTAGCCCGACGGCGTGTAGCCCATATGCGGGGCCGATCCCGGTGTCAGCTTCAGCCCGCCAAACCCCGCCGTGGTGTATCCGAACCCCCAGATGTCGAGCGCGGAGATCGCGTCGATACCCACGCCCCATTCGTCCAGGCTGACACCCTGATAGTAGGGCAGCACGCCAGGATCGGCGCGAGCGACATGCAGCAGAAAATCGCGGTAGCTGATGCGGGAAAGCCGCGCTTTTTTCTCGTCCGAGGACAGGCCGGGCAGAAAATCCTCCTGTCCTTCCTCGAGCCGCACGATGTCGGCGCGTGCCCGCTCGCTCAGCGGTGCATCGGCCAGCAGCGTCCCCCAGGGCTTTTCGCCGACGCCGGCCACCAGCGCATCCCGCCCGAAGGTTTCGCGATCGAAGAAGATGCCACGGCCCAGGCCCATCGACGGATAGACATTTTTCTTGGCGCAGCTTTCCTCGAGCTTGACGGGTTCGACACCGAGCGTGCGCAACAGCCCGTCGGACACCGCGCTGTATGGCCGAGGCGAATCGATCTCCAGCGTGCCGCCGTTCATGAGCTGCATGCGGCCGCCCATCGAAAACTCGTTCCGCTTGGCGTGACCGCCGAAATCGTCGTGGTTGTCCAGGATCAAGATGCGCGCATCGGGTTTTGCCGAGCGATAAAAATGCGCCGCGGCAAGCCCGCTGATACCGGCGCCGACCACGACCAGATCGTACGAATCTTCGCCAGGCTCGGGGCTGCGGCGCGGTCTGCCAGAACGTGCCGTCACGCAGGCTGTGCGCCACCTCGAACGACCCGGGATGGCTGCCGCGCAGGCCGGTCAGGAGTGGCGGATAGTAGCCGGCACCATCCTGCGGCGCGGTGGCCAAAGCCGCGGCATCCGCGCGCGCACCCGCCAGACCGAGGGCGGTCATGGCGACGCCATTGAGAAAGTCGCGCCGCTGTATCGCCCCGTTCATGCCAAGCCTGTCACCCGCCACGCCAGATCACCCCGTCCGTGCGGCACGATGCTAGCAGCACGGACGCAGCGGGCGGAAGAGTATCAGTCCGCGGTGCCGTGCGTCTCCGGCCACACATCCTCCCACGTGCCACCCGTGGAGGCCTTGCTGTACTCCGTCGAACGATTCTCGAAGAAATTCGCGTGCTCCGGCGCGTTCAGCATGTCATCCAGCCAGGGCAGCGGGTTTTTCGCGATGTGGAACAGCGGATTCAACCCGAGCTGCATCAAGCGGCGGTCGGCCACGAAGCGGATGTATTCCTTCACCTGCGCCGCATCCAGCCCCTGCACCGGCCCCAGCTCGAAGGCCAGGTCGATGAACGCGTCCTCGTGGTCCACGATGGTGGCGCAGGTGATGTACAGCTCGCGCCGCAACTCCTCCGTCCAGATCTCCGGGTTTTCCTGGATGAACGTGCGGAACAATTTGATCACCGAGAGGCAGTGCAGCGTCTCGTCGCGCACCGACCAGCTCACGATCTGGCCCATGCCCTTCAGCTTGTTGAACCGCGGGAAATTCAGCAGAATTGCAAAGGAGGCGAACAGCTGCAGCCCCTCGGTGAACGCACCGAATGCCGCCAGCGTCTTGGCGATCTCATGCTTGCTGTCCACCGTGAAGGACTGCATGTAGTCGAACTTGTCCTTCATCTCCTTGATGCGGCGGAATGCCTGATACTCGATCTCCGGCATGCCGATCGTGTCGAGCAGATGGCTGTAGGCGGCGATGTGTACCGTCTCGATGTTGGAGAATGCGCTCAGCATCATCAGCACTTCGGTGGGTTTGAACACCTGGCTGTAATGCTTCATGTAGCAGTTGTTCACCTCCACGTCGGACTGCGTGAAGAAGCGGAAAATCTGGGTGACCAGGTTGCGCTCGCCGTCGGAAAGATTGCGGTGCCAATCCTTCACGTCGTCGGCCAACGGCACCTCTTCGGGCAGCCAGTGCACGCGCTGCTGCGTCAGCCAGGCGTCATACGCCCACGGATAGCGGAACGGCTTATAGACCGGATTTTCGGTCAGCAGGTCGAAGCGGACGGGAAGCTCGTCAAGCGCGTGGGTAGCGGGGCTGTGCTGGTCCATAAAAAGGTCCTGCTGCGAAGGCGGGGAAACGTTAAGCGCGGCGGGCAGGGAAGCCGAGTCGGCGTTCAGCCCTCGCCTTGCACACAAGATGCTGTGGCCGCTGCCAAACGCAATACCCAATGTTGAAGCGCCGTCACCCATGGCCGGCCGGGGACACTTAAACTAGGGTCGCGCCGATGCCTTCCCTGCCCGCCCGCCTGCCCCCTCGCGCCCTGCGCCGTGTCCGCGCCACCGCCTTTCGCTGGCGGCGCCGCGCGCTGTTCGTGTTCGGCGGCATCGTGGTCGGCGCCTGCGCCGTGCTGCTGGCCGTGGCGGCCGACCGCGCCGGCCATGCGTTCCGCCAAATCACCGTGCACCGGCCGTTGCTGCCGCTGGCACTGACGCCCGCCGGGTTTGCTCTGGCCAGCCATGCCGCGCGACGCTGGTTTCCGTATTCCGGCGGCAGCGGCATCCCGCAGGTGATTGCCGCGCGCCACCTGCACGCCGGGCGCGCGCACCTGGTCGCTCTCCGGGTCGCTGCGGGGAAGATGGCGCTTCTGTTGTTGGGCCTGCTCTGCGGCGCCTCGATCGGCCGCGAGGGTCCCACCGTGCAGGTCGGCGCGGCCGTCATGTTCGCCGCCGGGCGCCTGTCGCCACGGCGGCAGCCCGGCCTGATCCTGGCCGGTGCGGCCGCAGGTGTCTCGGCCGCCTTCAACACGCCGCTGGCCGGCATCGTGTTCGGCATCGAGGAACTCAGCCGCTCTTTCGAAGCACGCACCAGCGGCGTCATCCTCGGCACCGTCATCGCCGCCGGCCTCACTTCGTTGGCGCTCCAGGGCGACTACACCTATTTCGGCACCACCCACGCCACCTTGAACAATGCCGAGGGCTGGCTGGGGCTGCTGGTGGTAAGCGTCGGCAGCGGCCTGCTGGGCGGCGTGTTCAGCCGGACGCTGATTGCCGTCACCGGCGGCCTGCCCGGTGCCGCGGGGCGGGCGCTGGCCACCCACCCGACCGTGTTCGCCACGCTTTGCGGGTTGGCGGTGGCCGTGTGCGGTGTGCTCTCGCATGGCGCCGCGTTCGGCACCGGTTACGCCGAGGCGCGCGCGCTGGTCCAGGGCGGCAACCCGCCCAGCCTGTGGTTCGGCGCCGAAAAGCTGCTGGCCACGGCCGCCTCCTCGATCAGTGGCATCCCCGGCGGCATTTTCGCGCCGTCGCTCGCCGTCGGCGCCGGGCTGGGCGCCGACGTGGCCGCCCTGCTCCCAGGTGCTCCGGCCCAGGCGCTGGTGGTGCTGGGCATGGTCGCCTATTTCGCCGGCGTGGTGCAGGCGCCGATCACCGCCTTCGTCATTGTGACCGAAATGACCAACGACCACGCCCTGGTCGTGCCCCTGATGCTGGCCGCGCTGATCGGCTACGGCGCGTCCCGGCTGGTGTGCAAGGAGGGTGTGTATCACGCGCTGGCGCGCACCTACGAAACGCCGGCGCGGCCCGAGGCGCCAGCCACGGCATAATGCGTCGCGCGCGAGTTCACACCGTCGGATCGTACCCTAGCCACGACCCTGTGCCAGGCTCCACGCCACCGACGCGCACGTGCTGAACATCTGGCTATACAAATGCGCCCGCGCATCCGCCGCGTTGCCGCGGCGCGACCTGTCGTACACCCCCCAGCCGATCGATGCCGACCGAAACAGCGAAAACGCCAAATAGAACGGCCAGTGCTCGGCCGGAAACGCGCGCCCTACGCCCTTGCAGTAGCGCGCGATCAGCGACGCTTCGTCCGGAATACCGAGCGCGGCCAGATCGGCGCCACCCAGCCCATGAAACGGCCGTCCGTCCTGCGGCAGGTGATAGAACGAGCACAGATACGCCAGATCCGCCATCGGGTGACCGATCGTGGCCAATTCCCAATCCAGTATCGCCAGCAGACGGGGCCCCTCAGGCGCCCACATCAAATTGCCCAGCCGGTAGTCGCCATGCGCGATCACCGCCGGCTCGTCAGGCGGCAGATGCGCCGGCAGCCACGCGATCAGCGCATCCATGTTCGCATCCTGCCCCGGATCGGATGCCAGATATTGTTTGGTCCACCGCTCGATCTGGCGCGCGATGTAGGATTCCGGCCGCCCGAATTTCTCCAGGCCCACGCTGCGCCAATCGACAGCATGCAGCGCCGCCAGCCCGTCCGCCATCGCCATGTAATAGCCGGCGCGCGCCTCGCGCGGCAGCTCGGCCAGCCCCAAATCCGTGAGTACCCGGCCATCGATATAGTCCATGACATAGAACGGCGTGCCGATCACGGACACGTCCTCGCACAGCAGCCGCGCGCGCGGCACCGGCACGGCGGTCGGGCCCAGCGCGCGCATGGCCGCATACTCGCGTTCAACAGCATGTGCGGACGGCAGGATCGCACCAGGCGGCTTTTTGCGCAGCACATACCGCCGTCCCCCAGCCTCGGTCAGCAAGAAGGTCGGGTTCGACTGGCCGCCCTGGAACTGGCGCAGGCGGAGAGGTGCGGACACCTCCGGCAATGCGCTGCACAGATATGTCTGCAGAGCCTGCTCATCGAAACGGTGCTGCGGGCGAACATCGATCAGTTCGGTCATGGTTCAGTCGTCAGCTTTCGGTCGTCGGTCGTGGCACAGGCTCAGGCGAACTTGCGGTCCGCGGCGACCATCCGCTGTGCCGCCAGCGCATACGGCGTGAACAGCGCCTCCACCTGCGCATAACCCCAGCGCAAATGGTCGCGCGTAATCGTCTCCACGCCCTGGCGGGACCGCAGGTAGTCGATCCAATAGCTCGCCACGATCCAGGCATTGACCACCAGCCGGTCGATCTCATCCGGGCTGGCGGCCAGCACGCCGTCGGCCACCAGATCGGCCAGCACGCGCCGCACCTGCGCCTGCCCTGTCTCCGTCAGCCGCATCAGCCGCGCATGCAGCGGCGGCGCCATGCGATACACGCCGGCGGCATAAAACAGCCGCCACTCCCACATCATGTTGAACCAGCCGGCGAGGTACGCGCGATGCGGCTGCGGGTTGCGCGACAGACCCGGGACTGGCGTGCCGGCGCGCTCGTTGGCTGCCAGAAACTGGTCGAACAGCGCCACCAAGATCTGTTCCTTGCGCCGGAAATGATAATGCAGGTTGCCCTCGCTGATGCCCACCGCCTGCGCGATCTCGGCCGTCGTCACCTCGGCCGGTCCGCGCTCGTTGAACAGGCGGCGGCACACGTCCAGTATTCTGTCGCGAGTGCTCGGGCGCGGCTCGGCCATCATGCGTTCCTGAAACGTTTCCCGCGCCGGCGCCTCCCGTCCGTTGACAGGCCTAGGGTGAACACCCGACAACACGACTATGGCAAACCGGCCTGGGCGGGTCCAGCGCGGGTGCGCCCCATATCGCGGTGCCGCGGGCCAAGCCCGTTCAGGCACAGCCGCCAGGGAGAACCGAATGCGCGAAGCCGTCATTGTGTCCACCGCCCGCACGCCGATCGGCCGTGCCTATCGCGGCGCATTCAACGACACGCACGGTGCCACACTCGCCGGCCACGCGGTGGCCCAGGCACTCGCCCGCGCCAAGCTGGATGGGCCGGAGGTCGAGGACGTCATCCTGGGCTGCGCGCTGCAACAGGGTGCCACCGGTGGCAACATCGCGCGCCAGGCCGCCATACGCGCCGGCCTGCCGGTCACGTCGGCCGGCACCACCATCGACCGCCAGTGCAGCAGCGGTCTGCAGGCGATCTCGCTGGCCACGCAGCGCGTCGCGTTCGACGGCGTGCCGGTCGCCATCGGCGGCGGGCTGGACAGCATCAGCCTTGTCCAGAACGAGCACATGAACCGCTGGCATGGTTTCGATGAGTGGCTTCAGGCGCACAAGCCCGAAATCTACATGCCGATGATCGACACCGCCGAAATCGTCGCCCAGCGCTACCAGATCACACGCGAGACGCAGGATATCTACGCGCTCGAATTGCAGAAGCGCACGGCGGCGGCGCAGCAGGCAGGACGGTTCGATGCGGAGATCGTGCCGTTCGAAACGCGCATGGGGGTCGCAGACAAGGCGACCGGCGAGATCACCTTCAAACAGACGACCTTGCAGAAGGACGAGGGCAACCGCCCCGACACCACCGCCGAGGGCTTGGCCGCGCTCAAACCGGTGCGCGGCGAAGGCCATGTGATCACCGCCGGCAACGCCTCGCAACTCTCCGACGGCGCCTCGGCCTGCGTGGTCATGGAAGCGGGCGAGGCGGCGAGACGCGGCCTGACCCCGCTGGGCGCGCTGCGTGGCCTGTCGGTCGCCGGCTGCGAACCGGACGAGATGGGCATCGGCCCCGTCTTCGCCGTGCCGAGACTGCTGGAGCGCAACAACCTTTCTATCGACGACATCGATTTGTGGGAGCTGAACGAGGCCTTTGCCGTCCAGGTGATCTACTGCCGCGACCGCCTGGGCATCGACCCCAACAAGCTGAACGTGGATGGCGGCGCCATCTCCATTGGCCATCCCTACGGCATGTCGGGTGCAAGAATGGCCGGCCATCTGCTGATCGAGGGCCACCGCCGCGGTGCCAAATGGGGCGTGGTGACGATGTGCGTCGGCGGCGGCATGGGCGCTGCGGGACTTTTCGAAATCTTCTAATGAGTAAAAGTCTTTTGGTTCTTTTCTTCAGAAAAGAACTTCTTTCTTGAAAGAAAGAAGCAAAGAACTTTTATGAATGAGGGGCGCGGGTCATGGATGTGCGTGACAAGGTTATCGTCGTCACCGGCGGCGGCAGCGGCATCGGGAAAGCCATGGCGGAGCTGTTCCATGCCGAGGGCGCCCGGCACGTCGCGGTTGCTGACCTTAACGAGGCGGGCGCGCGCGACGTGGCGCAGCTGGTCGGCGGCGCCGCGTTCGCTTGCGACGTATCGCGCGAAGCCGACATCCAGCATCTCGTGCGCGAGACCGAGGCGCATGCCGGCCCGATCGACATTTTTTGCAGCAACGCCGGCCTGATCGCCACCGACCCCGATTTCGACAACGCCGCCTCGGCGCCGGATGCGGACTGGGCCAGGCTGTGGGGCGTGCACGTGATGGCGCACGTATATGCCGCGCGCGCCGTGCTGCCGGGCATGGCGGCCCGCCGCTCCGGCTGGCTGCTCAACACGGTCTCAGCCGCCGGCCTGCTCAGCCAGATCGGCTCGGCGACCTACAGCACCACCAAGCACGCGGCGATCGGATTCGCGGAAAGCCTCGCCATCGCCAGCAAGGATCAGGGTGTGGGCGTCTCCGTGCTGTGTCCGCAAGGTGTGCGCACGCCGCTTGTCACGCGCAACTATTTCGGCGGCGCGGACGTGGACGGCGTGCTGACCGCCGAGGAGGTTGCCCAGTCCGCGCTGGAGGGTTTGCGCGCCGAACAATTCCTCATCCTGCCGCACCCGAACGTGGCCAACTACATTAGGCTGAAGGCGGAAAATTACGGCCGCTGGATAGGCGGCATGGCCAAGCTGCGCCGGCGCGTGAAGGAAGCGCGCGACGCGGCACTTGCCTGACACGTTCGACTACGTGGTGGTCGGCGGCGGTCCCGCAGGATGCGCGGTCGCCGCGCGACTGGCGGAAGCGCGCCCCGATCTGACCGTGGCCCTGATCGAACGCGGCCCGCCACGCGGCGGCCTCGCATCGGACGTGCCATTGGGCATGGCGCTGCTGACCACGAAGAAAAACGCAATCAACTACGCCTACGAAACCGTGCCGCAGGCGGGGCTCAACGGCCGCACCGGTTTTCACCCACGCGGCCGCGGCGTGGGTGGCAGTGCACTGATCAACGCCATGATCTACATTCGCGGCCAGCCCGAGGATTACAATTCGTGGGAGCGCGACGCCGGCGCGCATGGCTGGGGTTTTGCCGATGTGCTGCCCTGCTTCAAAGCGGCCGAACACAATGAGCGGGGCGCGGACGAGTATCACGGCGCCGACGGGCCGCTGAACATTGCCGACCTTCGCACGCCCAATCCGATCGCCGCCGCCTTCGTCGATGCAGCCGAGCAGGCCGGGTTCCACAAAAATCCGGATTTCAATGGGCCGCGCCAGGAAGGTTTCGGGTTCTACCAGGTCAGCCAGAAGAACGGCGCGCGCTACGGCGCCGGCCGCGCCTATATCGGTGACCGGCCACGCCCCAACCTGCACGTGGTGGCCGACACGGAGGTGGCACGTATCCTGTTCGACGGTCGCCGCGCCACCGGCGTGCGCACACGGCGCGGCGGCGCGGAAGCCGATGTGCACGCGCGTGCGGAGGTGATCGTGTCAGGCGGCGCGTTCGGCTCCCCGCAACTGCTGATGTGTTCCGGCGTGGGTCCGGCCGAACACCTGCGGCAGCACGGCATCGGACTGGTGCATGACAGCCCCGATGTCGGCGGCAATCTGCAAGACCATGTCGATTACACCATCAATCGCCGCGTGAAACATCGCAGCCTGTTCAGTGGCGGTCCGGGCGCGCTGCCGGACGTGGTCCGCGGCTGGCGCGAGTACAAGCGGCACGGCACCGGCCTGCTCACCACGAATTTCGCCGAATCCGGCGGCTTCCTGCGCAGCACGCCGGATGTGGACCGGCCCGACATCCAGATCCATTTTGTCGTTGCCCTGGTCGAGGATCACGGCCGCCGCCGCCGCATGTTCCGTGGCCTGTCCGTGCACAGCTGCGTGCTGCGCCCGCGCAGCCGCGGCACGGTGCGCCTGGCCGGCCCCGACATGCGCACGCCCCCGCTGATCGACCCGAATTTCTTCGGCGACCCAGACGACATGCACACGCTGGTGCGTGGTGTGGGCCACAGCCTGCGAATCCTGGCCGCCCCCGCCATGCGCCCCTATGCCGGCACGCCGATCGACGAGCCGCCGGAGGAGCCGGGAGAGGCGCTGATCCCGCGCATCCGCGCCAAGGCCGATACCATCTACCACCCCGTCGGCACCTGCCGCATGGGTGCGGACGAGCGCGCCGTGCTGGACCCGCTGCTGCGCGTGCGCGGCACGGAAGGATTGCGCGTGGTGGATGCGTCGATCATGCCAACGCTGGTCAGTGGCAACACGGCCGCACCCAGCGCCATGATCGGGGAGCGCGCGGCGCAACTGATACGGCAGGCTAACCGTTGAACCGCCACACTCTGGTTGACAGCATGGAACCCGTGCATCAGCGTTGATCCTCGTAACGATTTGCAGGTAGCCAGTGTCACGCTCGGCAAGCACAATCCTGGCAGGATGGCTCATCGCCTGCGGGATCTGCACGGCTGCTCGCGCGGCATGCGACCTGGGTGCCGTGGCCGTGCTGCCCGTGCAGCATGAATCTGACGGCCAGGTTGTGACAGTGGACATCAACGGCCACCCAGCCAACCTCGTGCTGGATACTGGCGCTTTCGCCACAACGCTCAAGCGCGTCTCTGCCGAACGACTGGGTGTACGCATGAGCCAGCTCGACCAGGATACGTACGGCATAGGTGGCACCCGCCACACCTATCGCGGCACCGCCAAGCACATGCGCATCGGCAACGTGTCGGCAGACGGGATGGTGCTGGCCGGGCTGGATTTTCTGGACCGGCCATCGGATACCGGCATCGACGGCCTGTTCGGGATGAACATGATGGCCGCCTACGATATCGATCTCGACCTGCCCGGCGACCATGTCGTGCTCTACGAGGCAGATGGCAGCTGCCGCAAACCGCATGTCGCTCTTGCCGCGCCCTTATACACGGTGCCGCTGCAATTTATTGAGCATGACCGGCAGGCAGATATCGAGTTGTCGATCAACGGCCACCCTATTCGGGCAGTGATCGATAGTGGCGCCGCCCGCACCATACTGTTCCGGTCGGCTGCCAGCAGGCTGGGCGTGGACATCTCGGCCCTGCACGCCGCTGGCCACGCGCTTGGTTACGGCATCGGACCAAAGGCCGCGCCAATGTTGCAGCATGTCTTCGAAACGGTGCAGATCGGGGACCTGCGCATCAACAACATGCGTATCGCGGTCATCGATCAGGCCAATGCCAGCCCTGCGCGGGTGCATGTCGGCTCGCTGCTGTCCGACTCAAGCCTGGGCGAGACCGGCGGCGAGGAAATGCTGCTCGGCGCCGACTTCATGCGAAAGGTCCATCTGTGGATTTCGCACTCATCGCACACGCTCATCATGCAGTACCCGCCGCAACCCTCCGTCCTGCCGCACTGACCGCCCGCGGCGCTACTCCGCCGGCAACGTCCGCACCGGCGCCGCCACCGGTCGCGCCGGCTTCACCCGCTTTTCCCCAGGATTGATCAGCCGCCCGAACAGCCGTCCCACTCGGCGCGATAACCCGTCCATCACCGTGTAGAGCGACGGCACGAATACCAGCGACAGCACCGTGCTCACGATCAGGCCGCCAATCACTCCCGTCGCCATCGGCGCACGGAACTCGCCGCCATCGCCCAGGCTCAGCGCGCTCGGCACCATGCCGGCCACCATCGCAATCGTCGTCATAACGATCGGCCGCGCGCGCTTGCGCCCAGCCTCGATGATCGCCTCCTGACGCGACATGCCGTGCGCCTGGCGTTCCTTCGCGAAATCGACCAACATGATCGCGTTCTTGGTGACGATGCCCATCAACATCAAAATGCCGATCGCCACCGGCAGGCTGATCGGCTGGCCGGTCAGCAGCAGCGCGCCGATCACCCCACCCAGGCACAATGGCAGTGACAGCAATACCGTCAGTGGCTGGAACACGCTGCGGAACAACAGCACCAGCAGCCCCAGCACCATCATCAGGCCCACGCCCATCGCCATGGCGAAGCCGGAGAACACCTCGTCCATGATCTCGGCGTCGCCGCCGTTCTGGATGTGCACGCCGGCCGGCAGGTTCTTCGCCTCTGGCAGCGCATTGACCTCCGCCAACGCCGCGCCCAACGCCAGGCCACGCGCCAGATCGGCCCCCAGCACCACCTGGCGCTGTCTGTCGTAGCGCTCGATGGAGGACGGGCCCTGCCCCATCGTCACCTGCGCCACCGCCGAGAGCGGCACGGACAGGCCAGTGGCCCCCGTCACCGGCAGCGATTCGATGGCGTGCACATCTTGGCGCAGCAGCGTGTCCGTCTGCACCCTGATCGGAATCAGCCTTTGTCCGTCGCGGAACTTCGCCAAATTGGCCGATATGTCGCCCAAGGTCGCAATCCGCACGGCTTCGGAGATCGCCTGCGTGGAAACACCGTACCGCGCCGCCTCGTCAGGCCTTGGAATGACCAGTATCTGTGGCCCCTCCAACCCGGGTACTGGCAGCGACGTTCGTGAAACCCGGCAGACGGCGCATGGCAGCCTCCAGGTGCGCGATACCCGCCTCCAACGCCCGCGGCGCGTCGCTCAAGACCGTGATCGACAGTTCCCGCTCGCCGCGGCCGTTCACATAAAAGCCACGCACGTCGGGAATCTCCGCCAGCCGCGCGGACAACTCACCCTCGATCTGCTTTTGCGAGCGGTGACGCTGGCTTTTCAGCTTCAGGTTCACGCTCATATCGGCCCGCCGCACCTCCTCACTATCGCCGGTGGGCGTGGTGCCACCGATCACGAACACGGAGGTCACTTCAGGTATCTTGAGAAAGCTCGCCGCGATCTCGTTGGTCTTGCGCCGCGTGTCCTCCAGTCGCGATCCCGGCGGCAACTCGATCGACAAGACCGAGCGCGACTGATCCTCCTCGGGAATGAACGCGGTCGGCAGCAGGCTGGTGGACCAGATCGACAACCCGAACAGCACCACCCCGGCCAGCACCGTCAGCCCCCGATGCCGCAACGTCATCGCCAGAAACCGCGCATACGCACGCACCATCGGCCCCTCGGCGTGCGCGCGCGCGCGCGCCGGGCTGAGCAGGTAGGCCGCCATCAGCGGCGTCAGCAGCCGTGCCACCAGCAGCGAGGCCAGCACCGCCGCGGTCACCGTCAGCCCGAATTGCTTGAAGTACTGGCCGGAAATACCGCCCATGAAACTGACCGGCGCGAACACCGCGCAGATGGTGAGTGTAATCGCGATCACCGCCAGCCCGATCTCGTCGGCCGCCTCGATCGCCGCCTCGTACGGCCGCTTGCCCATATTGATGTGGCGGACGATGTTCTCGATCTCGACGATCGCATCATCGACGAGAATCCCGGTCACCAGCGTGATCGCGAGCAGGCTGATGAAGTTGAGCGTAAATCCCATCAGCAACATGGCCGCAAAGGCCGGCAGGATCGAAAGCGGCAACGCCACCGCGGAGAGCAGCGTCGCGCGCCAGTCCCGCAGGAAGATGAACACCACCAGGGTCGCCAGCACGGCGCCTTCCACCAGCGCTTCCATCGCCGAATTGTAGCCGCCCACCGAGTAACGCACGCTGTCGTCGATCACGGCGGTCGATACATCGGGATATTGCGCGTGCAGCGCCGCGACCCTGGCCTCAACCCGGTGCGCCACATCCACGTCGCTGCTGTTCTTCGCGCGATACACGCGAAACGCCACCACCGGCGTCGTGCCGTTCAATTCTGCAAAATATCTCGGCTCCTCCACCCCGTCGCGCACCGCGCCCAGATCGGCCAGCCGCACCTCCCGCCCGCCCGGCAGTACGATCCGCGTGGACGACAACGCCGTCAGAGTCGTCGCCCCCGCCAGCGTGCGGATCGATTGCTGGCGCGCGCCAAGCTCGCCCCGGCCGCCGGCGAGATCGACGCTCGTCGCCTGCACCTGCGCGTTCACATCGCCCGCGGTAATGCCCAGCGCCGACAACCGGTCCGGATCGAGCACAACCTGTATCTCGCGCGTCACCCCGCCGATGCGCTCCACCCGCCCCACCCCACGCACGCCCTGCAGATCGCGTGAGACCGTGTCGTCGACGAACCACGAGAGCTGCGCCAACGTCATCCCCGGCGCGCTGGCTGCATAGGTGCGTATCGGCTGGCTCGAAAAATCCACCCGCTCGATCACCGGCTCGTCGATCGTGTGCGGCAGATCGGTGCGTATCTTGCTGACCGCATCACGCACATCGTTCAGCGCACGGTCCGAGCTGATCTCCAGCCTGAGTTCGATCTCGGTCACCGAAGCGCCATCGGTGATCGTGGACGTTATGTGCTTGACGCCCGTCACGCTGGCGACCGCATCCTCCACCTTCTTCGTCACCTGCGTCTCCAGCTCGGCAGGCGAGGCGCCGGACTGCGTGATCGTGACAACGACGAAAGGAATATCGATGTTCGGCGAGTTGGTGATCGGGATCGCGCGGAACGCGAAGATGCCCAGCACCAGCAACACCGTGAACAGGACCAGCGACGGGATCGGGTTTCTGATCGAGGCGCCGGAGATGTTGAACGCCATGGTCGCGGTCCTCGAAGAAGGGAAGAAAGCAGTTCTTTCTTGAAAGAACCAAAGAACTTTTAGCCTATGGGGGTAACGTGGTCGCCGTCTCGCACGAAGGTGCCGGCGATGGCGATGACGGCGGCGCCTGCATCCACGCCATCCACGATCTCGGCTTGCCCTTCGGCGCGCAATCCGAGCTGCACGCGCGCCGTGTGCACCACGCCACCCTGCACCACCTGCACCACCGGCCCCGCCTCTTCGAACTGCACGGCAGACAGCGGCACCAGCACACCCTCATGGCTCGCCGTCCGCACCACCGCCCGCCCAAATCCCCCCAGCACCAGGCCCTGCCCGTTGGACTCGATGGCAATCCGGATACGGCCGAGCCGCGACAACCGATTCATCTCCGGGGAGACCAGCCTGATCGTTCCGGCCCGCATCACCCCGCCCGCCATCTCCAGCCTGGCTGTCTGCCCGGGCCGCAGCTTGGCCAGCACCGCCTCCGGCACGTCGGCCTCAAGCTCGACCGCCCCGTCGCTGATGATGCGGAACAGCGGGTCCGCCCCCATGCTGACCACCGACCCCAGCCTCGCCACCCGACGGCTGACCACCCCGCCCACCGGCGCCACAATGTCCGCATGCGCCAGCTTGACCGCCAGTTCCTGCTTTTGCGCCTGCGCGAACGCCAGGTCCGCCTTGGCCGAGGCGACCTGCGCCGCGGCCGACAACGCCGCCGCCTGCCTCGTGTCATAGGTCTCGCGCGAAGCGGTGGCCGTACAGGATCAAATCGTGCGCGCGGGCGAACGACGCATCGGCCTGCACCCGCGCCGCCTCCGCCTGCGCGATGGCCGCCTGGTCGCGCGCGATCTGCGCGGTGTTCTGTGCCATCATCGCATCGAACGTCTCGCGTGACAGCCTGGCCAGCACCTGGCCGGCACGCACATGGTCTCCCTCCTCGGCCAGGATCTGCGTGATCGCCACGCCATCCACCTGCGGGCTGACCAGTATCTCCTCGCGCGGTACCAGCGTCCCGGTCACATCGACGGTCTCGACGATCGGGCCGCGCACCGCATGGGCCACGGTCACCGAGGGCGGCCGGACCGCCGCCACCGGCTGCGCCCGCAGGGCAGCCGGAACCAGCAGCGCGCCCACCATCACCCAGGCAAATTGTCGTGGCCTCATTGCACCCCTGCCCCCGCCCTTCGATCGAAGGGCCTGCCGCGGACACAGCAAGCACCATACCAGACTTTGACGACGAACGCTGCTGGGCGTGTCAGTGTCGGCCGCCTCTGCCGCGTGTCTCAGCAGGCCAGATTATGGCATAAACGGCCAGGCGTCAGGTGGCGCGGATAGCCCCGCCGGTCGTGAACGGTGCGTTCAGCCGAACGATCGCCCAGTTCAGCCAGAACGCGAAACTGACCCACACCAGATACGGCGCGAACAGCCAGCTTGCCGTGTGCGAGTAGGGGCGCAGGCCGATGAACAGCGCCAGCACCGACAGCCACAGCAGCGCGTTCTCCGCCAACGCCCAATCCGGCCGCTTCAGCTTGAAGAATAGCGGACTCCACAGCAGGTGGAGCACCCAGTTGGCCGCGAACAGGGTCGCCACCTGCGTCCGTCCGGCCGCGTCCGGCGCCCCGCGCCAGGCCAGCACCCCAGCCACCGCCGCCGCCCCCAAAATCACCGTCCACGCCGGCCCGAACAGCCAATCGGGCGGCTGCAACCGCGGCTTGCGCAGGTTGCGATACCAGGGGCCGACATCGGTCAACAATCCGCCGGCGCCGGCCAGCACCAGCGTCAACACGGTGGCTACGGCAATAGTTAACAGGGCACGTCCCCTTCTACGAACATTCCCAATCTACATGGTGGTGCCGCGACGCGCGACATCGGCGTGTGGACCGCCTCGCCGGAACAGCGGTACACTCGGTCCAAACGGCACAGGCGGCCTCGTATGGAACGCGCGTTTCGCGCTCTGGACTGGGTGTGCATCGGTTTCGTCCTGTTGGGGGCGTGCGGCCACACGGCGGGCGCGCTCGCAACCTACCCGGCCGGCAGCGAAATACTGGTCTATGCGCTGGGTATGAGCATACTGGCGCTCCTGTGCGGCCTGGCCAGCATTCTGCGCGCCCGCCGCGCGTCGGACCACGGTGTGGCCTGGCTGGCCTTGCTCGCCGCCGCCGGCCAGGCGGGCGTGGCACTCGCCTGGGGCTTCGCCATCCGCAGTCCGCTCGATCCCCGCGTGATCGGTTTCGTGCTGGCTGCCGGCGGGCTGATCGCGTTCTCGGCCGCTGCCCTGCGACGGCCGGCAGGCGCGGCGGCGCCGCCGGGGGCTATCGCCGGACGGTCCATGGGTCTATAGGCTGCGGCTTCTAGAGGAGTGCGTGACTATGGCTATCGGGACGGTAAAGTGGTTCAACCCGGACAAGGGGTTTGGATTCATCTCCCCGCAAGACGGCGGCAAGGATGTTTTTCTGCACATCACCGCGGTGCAGGCTGCCGGCATGACCACGGTCAAGGATGGACAGAAGGTGAGCTACGAAGTGGTCACCGAGCGTGGCAAACAGGCGGCGTCGGCCCTCAAGCTGGCGTAAATACCCTCGGGTGCGCGGCGGCACGACGAGGCCGCCGCGTCCACATCACACGTTGCGGCCGCAACCCGGTGACGGCGGACGCGAACCGGTTCTTCAGACACACGTAACTCCCACAAGGTCATAACCTCGGAACGGGAGTTCAACATGCGTGCTTCACTTGCGAGCCTCGCATTGGCGGGTCTGCTCGGCGGCTGCGTCGTGGCTGAAACCGCATCCCCACCAGTGCCAGCCGCCCAGGTCGCACCGCCGCCGGTGCCGGCCGAACGGGTCGAATACATACCCCCGCCCCCCAGCGCCGCCGTCCTATGGCAGCCAGGCGAGTGGCACTGGAATGGGGTCGCCTATGTCTGGCGCCCCGGCCACTACATACAGCGGGTAGCCTACTACCATCATTGGGTCCGTGGCCACTGGAACGGCGCCGGCGTCTGGATTCCGGGTCACTGGGTGTAGAGCATCATCCGATCGAACGGAGTCGTTCGGTCGGACAAAGATGCTCGCCAAAACAATGAGCTAGAGCTTGGTCCGTGAGCCAATGCGAACGGACCATGCTCTGGCGGTTCGCCAGGGGGCGCGGCCCACTAGCAGGTTGTCGCCGACGCAAGCCGCCCGAACCTGCTCCTGTAAACCCTGTCCAGTCGCTATCGGACCTATTTGCCCGGGGTGGGCACCGTGCTGACGGTGCCGTTCGGTCCGATGACCGTGCTGGTGCCATTGCCGTTCGGCACCATGATGCTGCCATTGCCGGTCGGCCCGTTGACCGAGTTCACGCCGCCACCACCACCGGTGATCACGCCAGGGCGCCCGCCCGGCAGCGGCACGATACCGCCGGGAAAGCTCGGAACGGGGGAAGCCCGGCGGGTCTCCTGCTGCGGAACCTCATAGCCGGGCAGCGTCGGCAACGGGGCGAGCGGCGCATACGTCTCGGGCGTGGTGTCGGCGCCGGCCGCCAGATCGCGGTTCTGCTGCTTTTGCAGATCTTTCAACGTCGGGGGCGCCTTGGGCGCCGCCGGCCACACATCGCCCGCCTCGTACAGTATCGGCGCAGGCGCCGGCGCCCGGTCCAGCCGGCCCAGCACCTTGGCGTCGGTCTCGCTGCTGCCGTGCGGTGCATTGGGGTTGCTGCCGAAGGGCGGCTGGAACGTATCGCCGAGATACGAGTAAAACCCCGAGCCGGCACAGCCGGACAGCAGCGGAAGCAGGAGAAGGGTGCCGCGCAGGTGATAGGCTCTTGGCATCATCCCGGCACCATGCCCGTTGACGCCCGCCTTCTCAAGCACCCGGCACCGCCGCTCGCACGAAAGCGGCCACAAAGCCTGCGATTGACGCCGCATCGTTGAGTTGCAGCAACGGGTGGGGACAAGGAACCGCCACACCGGCATCGGCCGCCACCGCCACGATGCCCCGCGTGTCCGGCCAGAGCGGCGGCTTTCCCAGCGCCGGCCGATGCACCTCTATCTTCGCGAACCCATACGCCTTGAATCCTTCCACCAGGACCAGATCGACCGGCGCCAGGCGAGCGGCCAGCCGTTCGGGGTCCGGCGGGCCGTCATGCTCGGCCAACAGCGCCCAGCGCTGGCCGCCCACCACCAGCACCTCGCGCGCCCCAGCCTGGCGATGGGCAAAACTGTCCTTGCCTGGCGTATCGAGCTCCATGCCGTGATGGGCATGCTTGATGGTCGAAACGCTCAGCCCATCCGCACGCAGCAGCGGGATCAGCCGCGCGATCAGCGTCGTCTTGCCGCTCCCCGACCAGCCGACAATGCCCAACAGCGTCATCCGGCCGGGCGCGTCAGGGCGGCGCCTTGCTCGCGGCCAAGGGCGCGGCCTGCGTCCGCGGTGCGACGTGGCGCAGCCCGGCCATGAGGTAGTCCCAGCCTGTCACCAACGTCAGCAGAGCGGCCGCCCACAGCATGGCCGTGCCGATCAGCCCCACCGGCAACGCGCCCAGTCCCAGCACCGCTGCGCCGCTATCGCCGGCCAGCAGGGTGCCCAGGGCCGCCATCTGCAAGCCGGTCTTCCACTTGGCCAGCCGCGTCACCGGCAGCCCCACCGACAGCCCGGCCAAATACTCGCGCAGCCCGCTGACCAGTATCTCGCGGCACAGGATAACGGTGGCGGGATACAGCCCGTGATCCGGCAGCCGCGCCTGTCCGGCCAGCACCATCAGCGTCGCCCCGACCAGCAGCTTGTCCGCGATCGGGTCCAGCATGCGGCCCAGCTCGGAGGTGATCTGCCGCTGCCGCGCGATCCGCCCATCCAGATAATCGGTGACACCGGCCACGGCGAACACCGCACACGCCGCTACGTCACCGCCTGGCGTCCGCAACGCCACCAGCGCCACCAGCAGCGGTATGGCCGCGATGCGCGACAAGGTGAGCAGGGTGGGGAGGTTCGGCATCGTATCCGAGCTTAGCGGCTTGCGCGGCGCAGGTCAGCCCGCACCGATGGATGGACCACGCCACATCGGCCGGCA
This sequence comes from uncultured Alphaproteobacteria bacterium, assembly GCA_963850605.1. GTDB lineage: Bacteria > Pseudomonadota > Alphaproteobacteria > Acetobacterales > Acetobacteraceae > BOG-908. The sequence goes on from CAWKLX010000007.1 coordinate 534,270, forward strand.
GAAATTTCAATTTCGACGAATAAATGCCTTGCGTAACGAAAAATTCGATGCCAAGGTTTCGGTCATGGAAGAAGAACCCGTCCTCCGCGAAGCCCTCTCACGCCGCGATGCGGCCCTTGCCGAGGCCCGCCGCCTCGATGAGTTCGTGCGCATGTATAACGAGCTGCGCGGGCGACCATCGCTCAGCGTCGTCAGCGACAAGAGCGGCGGCGAGCCGCTCGCCGGGGAATTCATCCTCGACAAGAGCAGGCCCAACGCGCGATAGCTGACATTGCCGGCGCGCTCTGACCGGCATTGATGGCGTTCTTCCACCAACCCCGCGGCAACGCGGGGTTTTGCTTTTTCAGAAGTCCAACCCGATATCCAGCACGGCCGCGCTATGCGTCAGCCATCCTGCCGACAGCAGATCAACTCCCGTCTCCGCCACCGCGGGCGCCGTCTCCAGGGTTATGCCGCCGGAGGCCTCGGTCACCGCCCGCCCGGCCACCATGGCCACAGCCCGGCGCAACTCGTCCGGCGCCATGTTGTCCAGCAGCACGGCGTCCGCGCCGATCGCCAGCACCTCGGCCAACTGGTCCAGCGTATCGACCTCGATCTCCACCCGCACCAGATGACCCGCCGCCGCCCGCGCGCGGCGCAGCGCAGGGCCGATCCCACCCGCCAGGGCGACGTGATTGTCCTTGATCAGAATGGCATCATCCAGGCCGAACCGATGGTTCACCCCGCCGCCGCACCTGACCGCATACTTCTCCACCGCCCTCAACCCCGGCGTGGTTTTACGCGTGCACGCCACCCGCGCTCTGGTATGGGCGATCGCTTCAACGATGGCCGCCGTCGCTGTAGCGATCCCGCTCAAATGCCCCAGGAAATTCAACGCCACCCGCTCGGCGGCTAAAATCGCCCGCGCATCGCCGGCCACCCGGGCCAGCACCTGGCCGGGCTGCACGGCATGCCCATCGACCACCTCGGCCAAGAAACACAGCGCGGGGTCGGTCAGGCGGAACGAGGTCGCCGCCAAAGCCAGCCCGGCCACAATGCCCGGCCGGCGTGCCACGAAGGCGGCGCTGGCCTGGGTGCCGGGCAGGATGACCGCGTCCGAGGTGATGTCGCCCGCCCGCCCCAGATCCTCCAGCAACGCCGCCCGGACCAGCGGCTCCAGCAGCAGCGGGCTCACCTGGCGCTGGGGGCTGCGGCAATCTGCGGCACGGCGCCACCCGTGACCCGACGCGCCGCTGCCCGCGCCTCAGCCAATGTCATGCACGTCCGCACCGGCGGCGCCTGGCCGGGAAAATCGGTCCGCGCATGGCCACCCCTGCTCTCCTCCCGCCGCAACATGCCGACCGTCATCATCAGCGCCAGCGCGGCCGGGTCGCTTGCGGGGGCGGCCGTCAGCAGCGCCGACACAGCCCGGCGCAGCCCGTCCGCGTCCCGCAGCACACCCGCATCGCGCGACAAGATGGCGCGAACCGGCGCCGGGTCGTGCCAAGCGGGCTTGACCACGGAGGCGATCGGCGCCGCCCGGCGCGCCGGTACGCCAGCCACGCTCTCGGCCGCGATCCGCCCGGTCACCGCCGCCTCCAGCAAGGAATTGCTGGCCAGGCGATTGGCGCCATGCAGCCCCGTGCAAGCTGCCTCGCCGACCGCCCACAGCCCAGCTACCGTGCTGCGGCAATCTCCGTCCACCGCAATGCCGCCCATGTGGTAATGCGCCGCCGGCCGCACCGGGATCGGCGCCCGCGCCGGGTCGATGCAAGCCGCCATGCACGCCGCGTATATGGACGGGAAATGCGCGGCGAAACGATCGCCCAGGCACGTACGCGCATCCAGGAACACGCGGTGCCCCTGTGCCATGCGCGCCCACACGGCGCGGCTGACCACGTCGCGCGGCTCCAGCTCGGCGCGGCCCTGCCCCGCCATGAACCGCACACCCGTCTCGTCGATGAGGTGCGCCCCCTCGCCGCGCACTGCCTCGCTGACCAGCGGCATCGGGTCCAGGCCGACATCCAGCGCCGTCGGATGGAACTGCACAAACTCCAGATCGGCCAGCGCCGCGCCGGCGCGCGCCGCCAGCATCAGCCCGCCGCCCACCGCCCCGGACGGATTAGTGGTGTGCTGATAGAGCCCGCCCAGCCCACCCGTGGCGACGATCACGCGGCTGCCGCGCAACACCGTCTGCCCCCCGGCACCTTGCGCCACCACGCCGGCGACGGCCCCATCACGCAGCACCAGCCGCGTGACGCTCACCCCTTCCCATATCTCGATCGAGGGTGTCCGCCGCACCGCCTCGATCACGGCGCGCAAGATCTCGCGGCCGCTGCCATCGCCCTGCGCATGCACGATACGGCGGCGTCCATGGCCCGCCTCCAAACCCAGCCGGATAGTTCCGCCGGCGTCGCGGTCGAACCGCGCACCCATGCACAGCAGCTCGTCCACCAGCGCCGGGCCGGCCTCCACGATGCGCCGCGCCACCTCCGCGTCGCACAGCCCGTCGCCCGCCGCCAGCGTGTCGGCCAGATGGAGCTCCGTGCTGTCATCCGGCCCGATCGCCGCCGCCAGCCCGCCTTGCGCCCAGCCGCTCGCCGCCTGTTCGCCCAAGGGCGCGCGCGACAGCACCAGCACCGGCTGCGGCGCCAGATGCAGCGCCGCCATCAGCCCGGCCAGACCCGCGCCGACGATGATCGGCCGGTCGTCGGTGGTCAGCGAAAACCTCATATCGCCAGCATCCTCTCCACCGCCAGCCGCGCCCGGCCAGCCACCGCCGGGTCGATGGTCACCTCATGCGTCAGCGTCTCCAGCGACCGCCGCAGCCCCGGCAAGGTGATGCGCTTCATGTGCGGGCACAGATTGCAGGGCCGTACGAACTCGGTCTTCGGGTGCAGTACGGCGATGTTGTCGGCCATCGAGCACTCGGTGATCAGCACCACCCGGCCCGGCGCATGGTCGGTGACGTAATCGGCCATGGCGGCGGTCGAGCCGGCGAAATCCGCCTCATCCACCACCTCGGGCGGGCATTCCGGATGCGCCAGCACCACCACGCCCGGGTTTTCCGCGCGCAACTCGCGAATCTGGGCCGGCGTGAACCGCTCATGCACCTCGCATGACCCGGCCCAGGAGATGATCTTGACCCCCGTCTCGCGCGCCACGTTGGCGGCCAGATACTGGTCGGGGATCATGATGACCTCCCGCACGCCCAGACTTTCGACCACGCGCTTCGCGTTGCCGGAGGTGCAGCAGATGTCGCTCTCCGCCTTCACCTCGGCCGACGTGTTGACGTAGGTGATCACCGGCCGCCCGGGATAGCGCTCCCGCAACAGGCGCACATCGGCCGCGGTGATCAACTCGGCGAGCGAGCAACCCGCCGCCAGATCCGGGATCAACACCGTTTTTGCCGGGTTCATCAGCTTGGCCGTCTCGGCCATGAAGTGCACCCCAGCCATGACGATGACATCGGCATCCACACGCTGCGCCTCGCGGGCCAGCAGCAGGCTGTCGCCCACAATGTCGCTGACGCAGTGGAAAATCTCCGGCGTCATATAGTTGTGCGCCAGGATCACCGCCCGCCGCTCCCGCTTGAGCTGCAGGATGGCGTCGATATCGGGTTCGAACACCGGCCACTCCATGGGCGGAATGACACGCTGCACACGCTGATACAGGGCAGAGGCCGGCATGTTCCTGGCTCCTCCCGCCTTATGCTCTTATCGAGCATTTCAGCGGCAAAAAAGAGAGGCCGTCCGCGTCACGCTCGGCAGGTCCTCACACGCTTATGCTGGTCATGAGCATAACGACGTTCAAGATCACAGCGCCGCAAATCGCCGTCTGTCAACTGCGCAATAAGGGGAGCTTGGTTCCCGTCACCGCCCGCTCGGCCTGCACATCGCCGCGATAGCGGAACAGTTTTGCCGGGCGCCCGCCGGTTTCCGTAACCTCGCCGGTCTCCTCGACCAGGTTCTGGGCATCGATCAGTCGCCGGAAGTTCTGCTTGTGCAGGGGACGGCCGGCCAGTGCCTCCACCGTTCGCTGCAACTGCAGCAGAGAAAAACTGTCCGGCATCAATTCGAAAAATACCGGCCGGTATTTTATCTTGGTCCGCAGCCGCGCGATCCCGGTCGCCAGGATACGCCGATGGTCCAGCGCCATGGGTGTGCCGGCAATCCGGTGCGAGGCGGCCTGCGGGTCGTGACGCCGACGCTCGGGCACGATCCCCGCCTCATACATCAGCTCGTAGCGTTGCAGCACCAGCTCCTCGTTCCACGCCCGTCCGTCCAGCCCGAAGGTGATGTTCGCCCGTTGCCGGCGCGCCTCCGTATCCGCCCAACCCAGCAGCGCCGGCGCGATCTCACCGGCAAGCATCGCCGGCAGCCCGGCACGATGGTCCTCCCATGGAAAATACCGGTACCAGCTCTGCCAACCCGCATCCGGCGTGGTGACCGGCGTCTCCCGCGCCAGGCCCAGATAGCTGACCGATATGGTGTGCCCGGACGCCGCTTCGCCCCCGCGGTCGCTATCGGCGAAGGTATAGAGCTGTTCGACATAGCCGAGTTTCTGGTAAGTCTGCCGCTCCACCCAGGACCGCAGCCCGGTTTGCAGCGAGCGGTGCCCGCTCTCGAACGATCCGGACGGCAATCCCTGCCCGCGCCCGATGGTCAGCACGCGCGGATCCCCGCCCGTGACGGCAACAATAACGGCGATCAACTCGGTCGATGGGGTATGCACGGCGGGCCTCCGTGCCGCGCATCTATCTCCTGGGCACTGGCCGGGAAAGCGCCCTTCTACCAGCCGACCGCATATACCGTCGCCCGCACCCAAACATCGTTGGAATAGTCGTGCCCGGTAGTACGCGCATCGGCGGTCACGATCGAGGCGACACCGCCAGCCCCGCAATTATAGGCGGCGACGGCTGCCTGAAGCTGCTCGGCCTCGCTCGCATCGGGAAATTTTTCGGCAATCCTGGCCAGCGACGCCGCAAGTATGCCGCTGGCTTGCTGGATATGCTCCTGGCTCGCGGGGTCCGGCAGCCCCTCCAGCGCGTGAAACCGCTTGTCCACCTGCATGACGCCGAACGCGTTCCCGGCATCGCCAAACCCGTCCGGATCCAGCACGGCGCCTCCGCGGCTCTCGCGGCTGGCAATGGCGGCGAGCAGCGCGGGCGGCAGGCACGTGGCCGCCGCCGCCGCCTCGAAACAGGGTTTGAGCGGCACGATCCGGTGCATGTCCGTCTTGGCCATGGTACGCGATGAAGCGGCGCCAGGGCCCAGATGGTCTTGCGCGGCCGTAGCCGCGGACGCGCCGACGGCGGAGATGTCGGAGAGTATGGAATTGTCGGCCATGCGGGTTACCCCTCTGAAACAGGGCACCGACTATATCATTTCAGGAACGACCAGGGCAAAGGCGAATGCGGGTTGGCGCCCGGTGTACCTGCGTCAGACCCGCTTGCCAAAGATCGGCAGCCTGGCACAGGGTGTTCTTCGGCAGGTCGAATTATGTCAGCGTGGCCAAAAGCAAGGACCCACCATGCACCGACGCTATGACCTCGCCACCACTCTCGTGTTCGCGGCTGCTATCCATCCGGCCTGCGCGCAGGCGGTCAACGTCGGCCTCAGCCAGACCTACGCCCAGCTGCTGCCGGGCCAAACCCTCGCTTTGTCCGCCAGCGTCTCGGGTTCGGCCAACACGAAGGTCATCTGGCAGGTCGATAACGTGACCGGCGGCACGCCGGCCAGCGGCACGATCTCGGCCGGCGGCGCTTACACAGCCCCTGCAACCCCGCCCAGCTTGGCCGCCGCAACTGTGACCGCCGTTTCGGCCGCCGATCCCACGGCCAGTGCCACGGCCAGCGTCACGCTGCTCAGCCAGGCGCCGCTCGGCACCACCTATTTCGTCGCCCCGACCGGCAACGACTCCAATCCCGGCACACAGCCGCGCCCGTTCCGCACCATCCAGCACGCCGCAACACAGGCCGTGGCCGGCGACACGGTGCTGGTGCGCGCCGGCACCTACAACGAGCTGGTGACACCGGCCGCATCCGGCAACGCATCGGCCGGCTACATCACCTTCAGCGCCTACCCGGGCGAGACCGCCACGGTGGATGGCACCGGCCTGCCCATCCCCGGCGGGCAAAACGGCCTTTTCACACTGCAGAACAAGAGCTTTGTCGTCGTGCAAGGTTTCGAGCTGCGTCACTACACAACGAAGACCACACGCTCCGTTCCGGTCGGCATCTACCTGTCCGGCGGCGGCACCGGCGTGCAGATCATGGGCAACCACATCCACGACATCATCACCACGGCACCCACCAATCCACAAAAATGCTCGTCCAACGCGCTGGGCCTGGCAGCCTATGGCAGCAACGGCAGCACACCCATCGCCAACTTCGTGGTCAGCGGCAACGAACTCGACCACCTGATGACCGGGTGCAGCGAATCGATGTCGCTCGACGGCAACGTCGATGGCTTTGCCGTCACCTCCAACCTGGTGCACGACAACGACAATATCGGCATAGACGCCATCGGCTTCGAACGCGTCTCACCCAACCCCGCCACCGACCAGGCCCGCCACGGCGAGATACGCGGCAACACGGTGTACAACATCACCTCCTACGGCAACCCGGACTACGGCAAGCAGTATGCGGCCGACGGCATCTATGTCGATGGCGGCACGCACATCACCATCGAACAAAACATCGTTCACAACGTGGATTTCGGCATCGAACTCGCCAGCGAGCACAAGGGCCACGTCACCAGCCAGGTCATCGCGCGCAACAACGTGGTGTTTGGCGACAATGCGAGCGGCATCACGATAGGCGGCTACGGCGCCAATCGCGGCGGCACGGACCACTGCACCGTGGTCAACAACACGCTCTATGGCAACGATACGAAAAACACCGGCGAAGGCGAGTTCCAGGTGCAGTACAACGCCACGAACAACGTGTTCTACAACAATATCGCCTACGCCGGCGCGCAGGCGCTGATGGTGCATGCCTTCACCAAACCCGGCGCCTCACCCACCGCGCTCGACCACAATCTGTATTTTTCGCCGAAAGGTGCCGATGCCGGCATCTTCGTCTATGGTGATCACACCTATTTGGGCTTTGCGAAATACCAGCAGGGAACGGCGCAGGATGCACACTCTCTCTTCGCCGATCCGCTGTTCCAATCCGTGACAGCGCCGGTGCTGCTCGATGTGATGAGCGGATCGCCCGCGTTCGGACTGGGCGCCAATCTCGGGGCCGCACTCATCGGCGACACGGATCTGGCGGGCAACCCGCGCCTGCAGAACGGCGCCGTCACGACTGGTGCGTATGAGCAGTAATTCAAATGCCTACGCAGCAGAATGTCCAATAACCGTAACTTTCACAGAAACAGCCGCCGCCGGTAAATCTCGGTCAAGCGTGGCAAGCGGCGCCGCTACGCCAATTCAAGGTAGCAGGCGTCGTTGACCGTCAATCGGAACCGCTCCGCCCCGGCGGCAAACCACTCACCCGTGGAAAAACGCGTACACCCGCTTGGCGGTCTCGCGGCTGATGCCAGGCGCCGCCTGCAGATCCTCCAGCCCCGCCTGCTTCACCCCGCGCGCCGAGCCGAAATGGTTGAGCAACGCCCGCTTGCGCGCCGAACCGATGCCCGGAATATCGTCCAACTCACTCGTCACCAGCGCCTTCGAACGCCCAGCCCGATGGGTCGTGATGGCAAAACGGTGCGCCTCGTCGCGCAGACGTTGCAGATAATACAGCACCGGGTCCCGCGGCGGCAGTTGGAACGGGGGCTTGTCGGCGGAAAAGAACCATTCGCGCCCGGCATCGCGGTCCGGCCCCTTGGCGATGGCCACCAAAGCCACGTCGGTCACACCCAAATCGTCCAGCACCCCGCGCGCCGCCGAATACTGGCCGGCGCCCCCGTCGATCAGGACCATATCCGGCCAATTATCCTCCTCGCCGGCCGCGCGCTCCCGCTGACCGCGCGCGAACCGCCGCTCCAGCACCTCGCGCATCATGCCGAAATCGTCGCCCGGCGTGATCGCACTGCGGATGCCGTATTTGCGGTACGAGGTTTTTTGGAAACCCTCCGGTCCCGCCACCACCATCACGCCATAGGGCGCCTGCCCCATGATGTGGCTGTTGTCGTACGTTTCGATGCGCTCGGGCCTGGCCGCCAGGCCGAACACGGCCGCCACCCCGTCCAGCAATTTCGCCTGCCCCGTCGCCTCCGCCAGCCGACGTTCCAGCGCCTCGCGCGCATTCGTCTCGGCGTGCTTGACCACCTGGCACTTCTCGCCGCGCTTGGGATTGGCCAGCTCCACCCGATGCCCCGCCTTCAAGGTCAGCGCATCGGCGATCAGCTCCGCCTCGGGCAGGTCGTGGTTGGTCAGGATCAGTGGCGGCGGCGGCTTGTCGTCATAGAATTGCGCGATGAAGGCGGCCAGCACGTCGGCCGGCTCGTCGGATTTCACCGTGCTCGGAAAATGCGCGCGATTGCCATTGTTGTTGCCGCCGCGCACGAAAAACACCTGCACGCAGCTTTGCCCGGCCACCTGCCACACGGCGACGATATCCGCATCGGTCAGGCTGGCGGGGTTGATCACGCCCGATCCCTGCACGTGCGTCAGCGCGCGTATCCGGTCGCGGATCGTCGCCGCGCGCTCGAACTCCATCGCTTCGGACGCTTCCTCCATCTGGGAAGACAGCTTTTTTTGCAGCGTCGCCGTCTTGCCGGACAGAAAAGTTTTGGCCTCGTTGACCAGCTCCGCGTAGTCCTCGGGCGAGATGCGCCCGACGCACGGGGCCGAGCAGCGCTTGATCTGGTGCAGCAAGCAGGGCCGCGAACGGTTGGAAAATACGGTGTCGGCGCAGGAGCGCAGCAGGAACAGCCGCTCCATGGCGTTCACCGTTTGGTTCACCGCCCAGGCGCTGGCGAACGGCCCCCAGTAGCTGCCTTTGCGCGTATGGGCGCCGCGATGCTTGGTCACCTGCGGGAAGGCGTGATCCTCGGCCAGCATCAGCCAGGGGTAAGACTTGTCGTCCCGCAACACGATGTTGTATCGCGGCTTCAGGCGCTTAATGAGATTGGCTTCGAGGAGGAGAGCTTCCGCCTCGGTATGGGTGGTCACAATCTCCATGCTGGCGGTATCGCGCACCATGCAGCGCAGCCGCTCCTCCAGCCGGTGCGCCTGCACGTAGTTAGCCACCCGTTTCTTCAGGCTGCGCGCCTTGCCCACGTACAGCGCTTCGCCGCGTGCATCCAGCATGCGATACACGCCTGGCGAGAGTGGCAGCGTGGCCAGCACCGCCTCGATCACCTGGGCGCCGGTTCGGCTGGCGTGGGGCGGGTCGTCCGTGGGCATTGCATGGTCGGGCATCGGGCTACAGAATGGGCGCACCGGGCAGCGCGCTCAAGCGGGCGCACCGGACAGCGCCATGCCTGTGGACAAGTCTGTGGTCAGAAATGCAGGCGCTGCCTGACGACAGAAGAACAGCTGCATACCCACATGCGCCCGCGCCAGAGCGGGTTGCAGAAACCTCTAGACTTTGCTGGGTTTTGCACGTCTCGCGTGTCATAGAACCGACACGAAACCGTACCTCATTGGAAACATTGCGAGTCAAGCCGCCGGGTGGATTAAATCGGCCGCGTGTCCCTCAGGAGTCGCCCGCACGCCGTTCGATCTCCACGCCCGCGGCGGCAATATCGTCGAAAATATCCAGCTTTTCGACCCTGATACGGGCGATGCGCACGCGTGGGTCAACCAGGCAGGCCTCGGCCACGCGCTCGGCCAGGGTCTCCACCAGGCGCACATGGCCGGCCCCTACGATTGCCCGCACTTGGCCGGCGACCGCCTCGTAATCGACCACCCGGCTCAGCTCGTCCCGCGCCGGCGCCGCCCGGGACAGGCCTGCCGCCTCATCGAGCACCGCCAGATCGACATTGATCCGCAGCCGCTGGCGGGCGGCGTGCTCGTGCGCGTGCACCCCCACGCTGGCCAGCAGCACCATGTCGCGCAGAAAAACATGGCGCAGGCGCGCGGACGCACTGGCCGGTCGAAACGCCTCCATATTGCTAGGCGCCCAACCGGATGATTTGCCCGGTCATCGACGGCCAGGCCGCCATGGCCAGAATGGTTCGCGCGATGTCCTCGGCAGTCGCCGGTTTGGCCGGCGTGTCGGCCGCCGCTCGGCCCGACTGCTCCTGCGCCTCGTCCGGCCCGGCGGGGCTGGCGCCAAGCCCGATCGCGTTGACCCGAATGCGGCGGGGCGCCCAGGCCAGCGCGGCCTGCCTGGTGAAGGCCCAAAGCGCGGCGTTGGCGGCATGCTGGCTGAACATATCCAACCCGGGTTGGGCCGCATACAGCAGTGTGATGAGCAAGGCTTCCCCGGGCAACTCGTCGGCAAATGCTCGGCAGCGTTCGGCGATCCCTGACACATGGGGGTCCGGATCGGCATTGACCAAGATGCGCAGGTCGGAAGCATCATCACGCGAGAGGAGGGCGGTTAGATGTTCGGACAGGCGCGTCGCCCGGCCAGCAATGATGGGCATGTGTCCGGATAGCACAGTTGCGGCCAAATGCACGACGAGGACGTCGAAACACGGTGGCCCGCATCGACGTGGGCATGCCGGCTGCTGTACGCCGGGTCATGGTTTCGGCCACACACGTGACCAAGGCTGGGAGCTGATGATCGGCCGCGCCGCCAATATTGTGGGATATGAAATCCGCCTGCTCGGCTATGCCTGCCTGACACCCCGCCTGGTATGGGCCAAGCTGTCCTTGCTCGCGGGGCTCGCTTACCTGGTCGGTCCTCTCGACCTCATTCCCGCCCGCGCCTCCTCGTTCGGCCACCTCGACGAGGCCGGGTTCGTTCTGGGCGGCTTGGCGCTCGCACGGCTGTCGGCAGCGTCCAGCCTGGCATTCACCGATGCCCGGCCCGCACCCGTCCCGCCGCTCGCGGACGTGCTGTTCGAGCTACTCGGCTACCGATTGTGGTGGGCGTGCCGCGCCCCGTTCGCGCCGCGTTGCTCCGCGCTGACTTCACTGGTGGTCATAGGTGGCTCACCGCGCAGCGGCACCACGCTGCTGCGCACGATGCTCGGCCGGCACCACGCGGTCGCGACACTGCCGGAGACGACCGTGTTCCTGCAACGCGTGTCCTCGCCCGAGGATATCGGTCGTCAGGTCGGCTGGCCGGCCGGGCTGATCCGCGACTGGCAGCGACAAAGCCGCTCACAGGCGGAGTTCATCGAGCGTTTCCACAACCACGCCCTGGCGCGCTCCGGCAAGCGCATATGGGCCGACAAGACGCCCTGGAACGTGCTGCGCTTCGGCTTCGTCCGCCGCCGCTTTCCGCATGCGCGCGTGGTGCACATCGTGCGCGATGGCCGCGACGTCGTGTGTTCGCTTCGCCGCAAGCCGTTCTCCAAGATCGGCGCCGCCGCTCCCGCAAGCGCGCTGGCGGCGCGGCGCTGTGCCGCGCAATGGCGAAAGGCGGTGCGCGCCGGGCTGCGCTTCCGGGGCGATCCCGCGTATTTCGAACTGCGTTACGAGGACCTGGTGCAGGCGCGCGAACCCACGTTGCGCGCGCTGCTCGATTTTGTGGGCCTGCCCTGGGACGATGCGATACTGGACCCCGGCTCGCCCGCCTGCCTCGACCCGGATGCGGTCAAGGCAGCCGGCGAGGTCTTCGACTCCTCGGTCGGCCGTTGGCGCCGTGATCTCTCCGACGAAGACCTGGCAGCGATCAGGCCGTTGACATGCGCGGCCCTGTCGAAGCTGGGCTATGAAGCGCCGCCGTCTCGAACGGATTTCAAGAGACCGTCTCAGGATGCCCCGCGCAGCGTCAGAGGCGCTTCGGCGGGTGCGGAAAACCAGGCCGGATGACCAGCGCAGCGCCTTCTCAACCGGGCTCTACGCCCGCGCCGTGATTCGAACCAGCATCTCCTCATATCCTTTGACGAAGGACGAGTACACCCGCCGAGGCTCCTCAACCACCTCGATCCTGCCGAAACGCCTAAGTATCTCCTCCCACATGATCCGCAGCTGCAACTCCGCCAGCCGCTCGCCCAGGCACCGGTGCAGCCCGAATCCGAACGACAGATGCCGCCGCGGCCGCGCGCGCTCGATGTCGAACGCATCCGGGTTGTCGATCGCGTCAGGATCGCGGTTGCCGCTGACATACCACATCACCACGCGATCACCCGCGCGAATGGACTTGCCCTGAAACTCCACATCGCGCGTGGCCGTGCGCCGCATATGCGCCAGCGGCGTCTGCCACCGGATAATCTCCGGCACCATGTTCGGCACCAGCCCAGGATTGCCCAATAATTTCGTGTATTGATCGGGAAACCGGTTCAGCGCCAACACCCCGCCGGAAATGGAATTGCGCGTCGTATCGTTGCCGCCCACGATCAACAAAATCAGGTTGCCCAGATACTCCATCGGCGTCTGGTCGCGCGTGGCCTCGCCATGCGCCATCAGCGACACCAAATCGCCGGTCGGCGGCGCGTTCACCCGCTCGTTCCACAATTCCGTGAACCGCATCAGGCATTCCAGCAACTCGCCCTGCCGCTGCTGCTCAGTGTCTATGATGCCGGCGCCCGGAATGGTGGTCGCCACGTCTGACCAGCGCGTCAGCTTTGCGCGTTCCTCCTGCGGAAAATCGAACAGGGTGGCCAGCATCTGCGTCGTCAGCTCGATGGATACGCGCTTGACCCAATCGAACGTTTCCCCGATCGGCAGCGCGTCCAGGATCACGCCCGCGCGCTCGCGTATCAACACCTCCAGCCGTGCCAAATTCGTCGGCGAAATCACCGGGTTCACGGCCGCCCGCTGCAGATCGTGGCGCGGCGGATCCATGGCGATGAACATCGGCATGATGAAATCCGGCTCGGGATCGCGAATGACGATGCCGCCGCGATAGGCGTCCGAGGAGAAATTTTCCACATCAGCCTCGACCTGCATGATGTGTTTGTATTTGGTGACGGACCAGTATGGCCCGAACTCGCTCTCCCGCGTGTAATGCACCGGCGCCTCACGCCGCAGGCGCTCGAAAAACGGCCACATCGCGTCGCGCTGGAATAGGGCGGGCTGGCCCGGATTCAGATCCTCCAAAGGCAACGCATACGGGTCGGTGACCAGCGGCGCGTCGCCGAGAAAACTCAGATCGTCCATGGCCTGCGCCCCCCGAAAATACCGTTCTGCTTGGAAGGAACGCTAGCACAGCTTCGGTTAACGGCAATCACTTATCGTCGGTGGAGTCCGTCGGCACCGGATCGAGCTTGCCCGACGGATCCTTCTTGACCGAGTGGCGCAGATCGACGTCCGGCGTCGGCAGCGTGTCGGCATAGGCAGTGCCGTTCCAGGTCCAGCGATCGTGCCCGTGCACCAGCAAATCGTGCATGCCATGATGGCTGCGCTTCGACAGTTTGATCGGCCCGCTGATCGAATCCATCACTTTGGCCCAGCCCTCGCCGCGCTGGACATAGACGCTGGTCGAACATCCCGCCGAGCCACAGAACGAGGCGGACTGCACCTGCACGAACAGCGCCGCCGGTGCCGACGCGCTGGTGGAGAGATGCGCCGACCCCACCAGCATGACCGGTTCATCCCCCTGCCCGCGCGCCTGCTTCAGGTCGGCCGCCACCAGATCCTTGGCCGTCGTCTCCAGCGCGCTCCCCGGCTGAGTCGTCAGCGCGACCGTCGCATCGGCGGGCGTGCCCTTATGCGGTGCGGCCGCCGCCAGCAGCGGCAGGGTGGCGAGGCACAAGGCCCGCGCCTGAACTCTACGCATGATGCTCATACTGCTCCGATCGCATGGCCATCTCCTCCAGCCGCTGCTCGTTCCGCTTCACAAACCCTAGCACGCCCACAACCACACCCACCGTCACCACGCCCAGCACAATCTGGAAGGGTCCGGAGAGCCGGCGCGCCGCGTCGCCGAGCGCGTAGGCGAACATGCCATGCACGCAGGGCCAGGCGATGCCGCCGGCCACCGTCCACGCAACGAATTGCGGTATCGGCATCTGGCTGGCGCCAGCCAGCGGCGCATTGAAACTGCGGAGAACGCTGAGGAACCGGCAGAAAAACACGACCTTGCCGCCATGCACGCGGAACAGATACCGCCCCAGCGCCAGCCGCCGCGCCGTCAGCCCCAAGCGCCAGCCATGCCGCGCCAGCACCGGCGCACCCACCTGCCGGCCGATCGCGAATCCCACCAAATTGCCGATAATGGCACCCAGGCTGGCGGCCAGGATAACGGAAACGATGCCGATATGGTGGGTGGTGGAGGCATAGATTGCCGCGCCGAAGAACACCGTCTCCCCAGGGATCAGCAGCCCCGCGCATTCCAACGCCACGGCCAGCGTGATCACGCCGGTGCCATACTCCCGCAGCAGGTGATCGAAAAAATGCATCATCCAGGGGCAGCCTAGCGCGGGGATAGGCGGGCAGGAAGGCCGGCATAGCCACGCAGCCGCTCATCCTACACGCAACAGCCGCGTCATGCGCGTGCCGGTATCCTCCAGCTCAAGGCTCGTCGGCACGGCGGCGCGCGCGAACTCGCCCATTCCCTCCCGCGGCAGGTAGGCGCGGCCGGGATCGGCAACCCACACCTCGGCGCCGCCGGCCGCCATGGCGCGCAGCCACGGTTCGATGTGCCGCGTCATCGGCGCCTCGTAAAATACGTCGCCGCATACGATGAGGTCCCAGCGGCACGCCTCGCCCACCAGATCGGCGCACACGGCCCGCACATGCGCGCCATTGGCGGCCGCGTTCATCAGGATGGCCGACACCGCCAGCGGATCGATCTCGCACGCCTCCACGCTGGCCGCCCCTGCCCGACACGCGGCCAGCGCCGCCAGCCCGCAGCCGGCGGCAAAATCCAGCACGCGCCGCCCCACGACCTTTTCCGGGCAATCCAGCATGTGCCGCGCCAAGGCTTGCGCCCCCGGCCAGGCGAACGCCCAGAATGGCGGGGCGATGTTCTGCATCCGCAAGAAGTCCTCGGTGGCCTGCCAGATGGGCGTGATTTCGGTCGCCAGATGCAGCGTGAACTCCGGCACCAGCGGCGCGCGGCCCAGTATCGTGTTCGCGCGGATGAATGTGTCCGCGTCCTGGCCGGTCACACCCGGCCACAGACCAGCGCGGCGGCCACTGCCAGGCCGACAGCCCGGTTCAATTTGAACAGGAACAGGCAGCCGCCTCGGGTCCGCAATTTCCAGCCCGCGGACCTGCCGCGCCAGCAGCCAGGCGGGCACCGCCAGCACAGCGAAAAACGCCCAGGACAGCCCGCCCAGCCAACCGGCCGCCGCCAGCGCCAGAATGGCGGCCGCATAGGACGCGCCCACGAACAGCCGGGGCATGGTCGCGAACCGGCGCGACGTACTTCTCACGCCGACCACCGCGTCATCCTCCATGTCCTGGAACCCGTAAATCGTATCAAAGCCCAGATCCCAGAACACGGCGGCGGCATAGATCGCCACCCACGCCGCATCGATCCGCCCGCACGCCGCGGCGTAGCCGACCGGGGCGCCGGCCCCGAAGGTGAAACCCATGACCAGCTGCGGCCACCAGGTAACCCGCTTGGCCAGCGGGTAGAGCGCCACGAGCAGCAGCGTAGACGCCCCCAGTATCTGCGCGACACGATTCAGCTGCAGCAGCACACCCAGCCCGGCCAGCAGCAGGACGACCAAGAAAATGAAAGCCTGCCGCATCCGCAGCGCGCCGCTGGCCAGCGGCCGGCCGGCCGTGCGGGTCACGCGCGCATCGATGTCGCGGTCCCACATGTCGTTGACCACGCACCCGGCTGCCCGCATCACCGCCGCCCCCACGGCAAACAACAGCAGCAGGCGCGCCGTCTGTACCCAGGGTGCCCAGCCCAGAAGAATACCCCAGACCCCGGGCAGAAACAGCAGCCAGATGCCGGTCGGCCGGTCCAGCCTGGCCAGCAGCAGGTAGGGCCGGACCGCCGCCGGCATGCGCGCGACCCAGCCATCGGCGGCAATATCGGTATGGGCGGCGTTTGCGGGGGCGGCCATCCGGCCTATCTCGCCGTGCGGCGGAGGCGGGTCAACATGGTCAGGCTATGGACGACATCGGCGCTGGCACCGGATGCCGAGGTGTTGGCGACCGAAGCCCAGGCGCATTACCTGACATCGGTCATGCGCCGTGGCCCGGGCGACGAGGTCGTTCTGTTCAACGGCCGGGACGGGGCCTGGCGTGCCGAAATCACTGGCGCCGGCCGCCGCCACGTGTCCATGGCGCCGCGCACCCTGCTCGCCCCGCAGACCGCCGAACCCGATCTGTGGCTCGTCTTCGCCCCGTTGAAACGCGACGCCACCGACCTGGTCGTGCGCCAGGCGACCGAGCTCGGCGTCTCCGCCCTGATCCCCGTGATGACCGAGCGCACCAACACCGCGCGCGTCAACCTGGACCGGCTCGGCGCCATCGCCATGGAGGCGGCCGAGCAGAGCGAGCGGCTGAGCATGCCCCAGATCAGGCCGCCAGTGCCGCTGACCACATTGCTGGCCGACTGGCCCGGGGACCGCCGCCTGGCCGCGGCGATCGAGCGCGGCGCGCCGGCCGCCATACCCGAAAGCCGCGCGCTGCTGGTCGGCCCAGAGGGCGGGTTCGCGCCGCGCGAGCTTGACGTCTTGCGAGCCGCCCGCTTTGTGGCACCCCTAAGCCTGGGCCCGCGCGTGCTGCGGGCCGAGACGGCATGCGTCGCCGGGCTGGCCCTCTTGCAGGGCGCCGGCTGGTCAACCAACTGAGCGCGACCGCAAGGCCGCCCCGCCACCAGGAGTTTTATGTCCAATCCCGGCGAGGAAGACGCGACGCCGATCGGGCATGTGCGCGAGTTGGCCGCCTATCTGGAAGCCGGATGCAAGCCGCCGGCAAAATTCCGGATCGGCACGGAACATGAAAAATTCGGCTTTTTCCGCCCTGGCAGCCCCGGCGGCCCCGCCTGGTCCGCACCACCCTACGAGCCGGGCGGGCATACGCGCGATGCTGGAAGGGATTGCGGCACTCGGCTGGGAGGAAATACGCGACCAGGATGTTCTGATCGGCCTCAAAAAGAACGGGGAAAGCGTCTCGCTGGAACCGGGCGGCCAGTTCGAATTGTCGGGCGCACCGCTGGCCAACCTGCACGAGACCCGCGCCGAGCTGGACCGCCATTTCGCCGATGTGCGCGCCGTCGGCGGGGCGCTGGGGCTGGGCTTCGCGCCGCTGGGCTTCCACCCGCTGGCGCGCCGCCAGGACATGCCGTTCATGCCGAAAAGCCGCTACGGCATCATGCGCCGTTACATGCCGCTGGTCGGCACCCTCGGCCTGGACATGATGCTGCGCACCTGCACGGTGCAGGTGAACCTCGATTTTGCGTCCGAAGCCGACATGATCGCCAAGCTGCGCGTGGGCCTGCTGCTGCAACCTGTCGCCACCGCCCTGTTCGCAAACTCGCCGTTCACCGAAGGCAAGCCGAACGGTTTTCTGAGCGCCCGCGCCAATGTCTGGACCGACACGGACCCGGATCGCACCGGCATTCAAAGCGTATTCTTCGAAGACGGATTCGGTTTCGAGCGCTACGCCGACTGGCTGCTGGATGTGCCGATGTATTTCGTCGCCCGCCACGGCCGTCTGATCGACGTGGCCGGCGCATCGTTTCGCAAGTTCATGGCGGGCGCCGTGCCGGAGCTCGCGGGTATCACCGCAACCGTCGGCGATTTCGCCGACCATTTCACCACCGTTTTCACCGAAGTGCGCCTGAAGCGCTTTCTGGAGATGCGCGGCGCGGACGCAGGCACGCCGGAGATGATGCTTGCCCAGTCCGCCTTCTGGGTTGGACTCCTCTACGACGGCGCAGCGCTGGAAGCCGCGGTGCGCCTGGTCGGCGCACATCCCTGGCGCGAGCTGGCCGCCATACGCAGCGCCGTGCCGCGCCTCGGCCTGGATGCGCCGTTGGCCGGCGGTACGGTCCGCGCCCTGGCCCGGGACGCGCTGGCCATCGCGCGCCAGGGGCTCGCCGCACGTGGTTTGGACGAGGCGCCGATGCTGGACCCGCTGGACGCCATCGTGGCCGGCGGTCCCAACCAGGCGGAACACTGGCTGGCGCGGTATCACGGCGTGTGGGCCGGCGACACATCGAAAATCTTCGAAGAGGCTGCGGTCTGAGCGGCCCGCCTGTCCCGCTGGCGACACCCCGCCTCTGGCGCCGCCTTGCCATGGCCGGCGCCCTCATGTGCCTGGGTGCCGCACCTTTGCCGGCCCGGACGAGCATCCTGCACTACACCGTGCGCCTGCGCGGCATCTCGCTTCTGACCGCGTCCTTCTGCTTCCGCCTGGACGCAAATTCCTACGAGACGGCCGTTCTGGGGCGCACGGCAGGCGCGGTCGATCTGCTGATGCATGGCCGCGCCGAAATCCATGCCGAGGGCGCGGTGGATGCGGCAGGACACGTGTTCCCGCACGCCTACACCGAGCGCAGCCGGCTGTCGGGCGCCGATTACAGGATCACGATCGACTACCCCAATCGGGACCCGGTGCTGCGGGAGGAGGCGCCGCCGCAGGAAAAATACCGGCTGCCCATCCCACCCGACCAGGTGAAGACCGCCATCGACGGGGTGAGCGCGGTGGTCGAACAATCCCTCGCCGCCGGCCGGGGCGTGTGCGCCGGCGACACGCGCGTCTATGACGGCCGGCAGGTGCGCATGCTGTCGCTGCGTCACGGCGTGGTGGACCAACTGCCGCCCAATCCACACTCCGCCTTCCAGGGCGCGGCGCTGCGGTGCGACACGGGTTCGCTCATGCTGGCGGGGTTCGTGAAGGACGAGCCGGTCAAATCGCAAACCAAGCCGATGCAAGGCCGCCTCTGGCTGGCGCCCGCGCCGGAGGGTGCCCCGTCCGTTCCGGTCCGCATGGTATTCGACGCGGGATTTTTCGGCGATGTCGTGGTGCAGCTGGACGGGGCGTCACGCAGAGGCGCCGAGAGCTGTCAGGGGTCCGGGTGGGCGGGCGAGGGACCGTCATGAGTGTTGACTGAACTTTAGCAGAACATGCCGAGCAGGCCGTGTAGATCGCGTATCGTGTAGGTGGCCTCCCCGGGCCTGGCATGTGGCCGTTCCACGAACACGGTTGTCAGGCCAAGGCTGTTGGCAACCGACAAATCGTAATCGGCATAGGCCGAGACATGCCACCAGTGCGGGCCGAAACCGATGTTCCGATGGTCACGCATGTGCCGCCAAAACCGCGGATCCGGTTTGTAGAGGCGGACATCCTCGGCACACAGCCAGTCGCTGAGACGGCGCGCAAGCCTGGTTTGTATGGTCTCGCCGTGGCTCCGGTCACTATTCGTCATCGCGGCGCAAGGTGAGACGTTCATGATCTCATCGAGCACGTTCGCGTCTGGATAGAGTGGCCAGTTGCCGATATTGGTGGAAATATCTGCGGCGTCCGTATCGTCCAATCCGATCACATCGACCAAACTCGCCCGTGTGATGGCGGCGTAATCGAGATACGGCCCCCGTTCCAGTTCGCCTTGCACATCCACGATGCGGTCGAACTCGCCTTCCAGCAGCGCTCGCCCCGCGCTACGGCAAGCGTTTTCCAAACCGGTGCGCCAGTCGAGCACCGTGCCGAAAATGTCGAATGTCATCAGCGCAGGTCGCGCGATCATGCGTGCGTTCAGCAATCAGACCGGGGCGAATGCGAGGCCTTGATAGAGCTCTGCGACCGGCACCTCTATGCCGATCTCCGGCATGCGCAACACGTCATCACGACCCAGCGTGGTTGCGCGCCACGGCTCACCGGAGTCGGTACGTTCGAAGACCGTCAGATCCGAACTCGTGCTTTCCAGGATGACATAGCGCCGGACGGATGCAATCGCGGCATATTCACGCACCTTGTCGATGCGATCGGTGCGGCTTGTCGTCGGGCTTAAAACCTCGAATAGCACGATGGGGTTAGGCACTACGCGCGTGGCCATGTCCAGCCGGTCACAGGTGACGACCACATCGGGATAACGCACCGCCTGGCCGATCGTGGCGACACCTGCACCCGGGCCAAGAGCTTGGCAGGACGAGGCGCGCAGATGGGTGCGAAGCACAAAATTGAGGTTTCCAATGACAGTAGCGTGACCCAGCGTACCACCGTTCATGTCAACCGGCTGAAAACCATCGAATTCCCAACGCCCTTCCTGGCCGTCTGCCCAGTCAAAGAATTCCTCTTGCGTCCAGGGCCGTCGAAGTGGTGCGTTCATGGCACAACCATAACCTGAGCGGCGGCAGGAAGCACGTGGGTTGACTGCGCTCATCAATAAGAACAAAAAAAGAACATGCCAACCCAAGCCACCTTGGACGCGCTACGCCACCGCATCCGCCTGCTCGAACGCCCCGCCGCGCGCGACGCCAGCGTGCTGGCTTTCGGCGTCCCGGCCATCGACGAGCATCTGCCCGGGGGCGGCCTGACGCAAGCCGGCCTGCACGAGGTGGCGGGCGGCGGCCCCGATGCGGTGCACGGGGCCGCCGCCGCGCTGTTTGCGGCCGGCATCTGCGCGCGGCTGGGCGGCCCGGTGCTGTGGTGCACCGCCAACCCCGACCTGTTCGCGCCCGGCCTGGCCTGCGCCGGCCTGCACCCCGACCGGGTGATCCACGCCCAGGCGCCCGACGACCCCACGGTGCTGCTGGTATTGGAGGAGGCGTTGCGCCACCCCGGCCTGTCGGCGGCCGTGGGCGAGGTGGCGCGCCTGCCCATGACCGCCTCGCGCCGGCTGGTGCTGGCGGCGGAATCCGGCGTGATGGCGCTGGTGCTGCGCCGCCGCCCGGAAGGCAAGCCCGAAGACACGGCCATCAATGCCGCCTGCACACGCTGGCGCATCACCCCCCTGCCCTCGGCCCCGCTCCCGGTCCCGGGATTGGGCCGGGCGCGCTGGCGGGTGGAGCTCGCGCGCTGCCGCGGCGGTGAACCGAAAACCTGGGATCTGGAGGCATGTGATGCGCAGGGTCGTCTCTCTCTATTTGCCGAGTTTTCCGACCGACAGGCTGCGCCGCGCCGGCGTGCTGGCTGACGGCGTGCCGGCCCTGACCGCCGCCCGCCAGGGATCGAAACGCCTGGTCATGAGCGTGGACGCGCGCGCCGCCGCCCTGGGCTTGCGCGCCGGCATGGCGGTGGCCCACGCCCAGGCGCTGGTGCCCGATCTCGCCATCGCCGAAGCCGACCCGGCCGGCGACGCGGCCGCGCTCAACCGCCTGGCCGCCTGGTGCCTGCGCCACACCACCCCGCTGGCCGCCGCCAACCCGCCGGACGGCGTATGGATGGACGTGACCGGCTGCACCCATTTGTTCGGCGGTGAAGCCGAGCTGCTGGCCGGCCTGGTCGCCCGCCTGGCCCAGTCCGGCATGGCCGCGCGCGCCGCCATCGCCGACACGCCGGGCGCCGCCCACGCCCTGGCGCGCTATGGCGCGAACCCCATCGCCATCGACCCGCCCGGCATGCGCACCTCCCTGCTGCCACTGCCGATCGCCGCCCTGCGCGCGCCGGAGGACAGTGTCGCCGCCCTGCGCAGCCTGGGTTTCGACACGGTGGGCCAGCTCATGGCCGCCCCACGCGCGCCGCTGGCCAAACGCTTCGGCGCCACCGTGCTGCGGCGTCTCGACCAGGCGACAGGCGCCGTGCCGGAACCGATCGAACCGGCCACCCCGCCCGAGATGCCACGCACCCGCCAAGGCTTTCCCGAGCCCATCGCCACGCCCGAGGATTTGGCACGCGCGGCCGCCCTGCTCGCCGAACGCCTATGCGAAAAACTGCAACAGCGCGGCCTGGGCGCCTCCCGCCTCGACCTGGTGTTCCGCCGCGTGGATGGCACCGACCAGGCCGTGCGCATCGGCACCGCCGCCCCCACCCGCGATACGGCCCACCTGACCCGGCTGCTGACCGCACGGATCGAGACGATCGACCCGGGGTTCGGGATCGAGGCCGCATGCCTGTCCGCACCACTCACCGCCGCCCTGGGCGCGCGGCAGAGCGTGTCCGACCTCTGCGTGGCCAGCCGTGCGCCCGATTTGTCCGGCCTGATCGACACGCTGGTGAACCGGCTCGGCGAGGACCGCGTGTTCCGCATGGCGCCGGTGCAAAGCGACGTGCCCGAACGTTCGGTGCGCGCGATCGCACCCCTGGGTCGGGTTTCGGCCAACTGGCCCGCCCGCCTGCCACGCCCGCCGCGCCTGTTCACCCCGCCGCGGCCGGTCAGTGCCATGGCGCTGCTGCCCGACCATGCACCGGCGCAATTCACCTGGCGGCGCGCCCATCGCGTGCGATGCGCCGACGGCCCGGAACGGGTGTTCGGCGAATGGTGGTGCGACGACGCGGAGACCTGGGCGGTGCGCGATTACTTTCGCGTGGAGGACGAGGGCGGGCAGCGCTTCTGGCTGTTTCGGCGAGGTGATGGCGTTCAGGGAGGGACTGGCGATTTGCAGTGGTTTTTGCATGGGATGTTTGGGTAGAAGAATGTTCTGTCTTGAAAGAAAGAACCAAAGAACTTTTATCGATGGCGTGTGCATCAATCCCAACGCGCGCGCCATCGATAAAAAGTCTTTTGCTTCTTTTCTTCAGAAAAGAAGTGCTTTCTCTCTAATGTACACCGAGCTGCAGGTCACCTCCAACTACTCCTTCCTCCGCGGCGCCTCCCACGTCGAGGAACTGCTCGCCCAAGCCAAGCTGTTCGGCTACGACGCCATTGCCATCACCGACCGCAACACGCTCGCCGGCATCGCACGCGCCCATCAGCGTGCGATCGAAGCCGATATCAGGCTGATCGTCGGCTGCCGGCTCGACCTCGTCTGCGGCACCTCGATGCTCGTCTATCCCACCGACCGCACCGCCTACGGCCGGCTATGCGGGTTGCTGAGCGCCGGCAAGAAAGCAGGCGGCCACGGCGTCTGCCACTTGACATGGGATGATGTGGCGGCACGCGCGGAGGGTCTGGTGGCCATCCTGCTGCCTGACGAACCCGACGATACACTGCATGCAAACCTGCTGCGTTTGCGGGGGGTATTCGGTGGTAACGCCCACCTGGCCCTGACACTGCGTCGCGCCCCCGGCGATGCGCTGCGCCTGCACGAACTGGTTCAAATGGCGCAATCCGCGCGGGTACTCACGGTGGCTACCGGCGACGTGCTGTACCACGAACCACGGCGCCGCATCCTGCAGGATGTGGTCACCTGCATACGCGAGGGCTGCACCATCGACGACGCCGGTTTCCGGCGCGAGCGTTTCGCCGAGCGGCACCTGCAATCACCCGAGGACATGGCGCGGCTGTTCGCCGCCCACACGGAAGCGGTGGCGCGCACGGCACAGATCGCCGCAAAATGCCAGTTCAGCCTGTCCGAACTGTTTTATCAGTATCCCCATGAAACCGAACCGGGCCGGACAGCGCAACAGGTCCTGGAAGACCTCACCTGGGAAGGAGCCGCGCGCAAATACCCGGACGGTGTGCCGGAAAAGGTGGCCGCACAGTTGCGCCACGAGCTGGCCCTGATTGCCGACATGGCCTACGCGCCGTATTTCCTGACGGTGCACCGCATCGTGCAGTTCGCCGTCTCGCGCGGCATTCTATGCCAGGGGCGGGGCAGCGCCGCCAACAGCGCCGTGTGCTATGTGATCGGCATAACCGCCATCGACCCGGTGCAGAGTAATCTGCTGTTCGAGCGTTTCCTCAGTACCGAACGGCGCGAGCCGCCCGACATCGACGTGGATTTCGAACACGAACGGCGCGAGGAAGTCATCCAGTGGATTTACAAAACATACGGCCGCGACCGCGCGGCCTTGTGCGCAACGGTGGCCCGCTACCGCTCGCGCGGCGCGGTGCGCGAGGTCGGCAAAGTTCTCGGTCTGACCGAGGATGTGACGGCGGCGCTGGCCGGCCAGGTGTGGGGCTGGAGTGCGGAAGGGGTCGATGAGGAACATGCCGCAGCGCTGAACCTCAACATGACCGACCGGCGCCTGCGCATGACGCTCGACATCGCGCGCGAGCTGATCGGCTTTCCGCGCCACATGTCGCAGCACCCGGGCGGTTTCGTGCTGACGCAGGACCGGCTCGATAGTCTTGTGCCGATCGCGCCGGCGGCGATGGATGACCGGCAGGTGATCGAGTGGGACAAAGACGATATCGACTTCCTCAAATTCATGAAGGTCGATGTGCTCGGGCTCGGCATGTTGGGATGCATGAACCGCGCCTTCAACCTGCTGGCCGAACATCGCGACCTGCGCTTCAAAACATTGGACGATGTGCCAAAGGAGGATTCCTCGACCTACCGCATGATCCAGCGCGCCGACACCATAGGCACGTTCCAGATCGAAAGCCGCGCGCAGATGTCCATGTTGCCCCGCATGAAACCGCGCGAGCTGTACGATTTGGTGATCCAGGTCGCCATCGTGCGCCCCGGCCCGATCCAGGGCGACATGGTGCATCCCTATCTGCGCCGGCGCGACGGGCTGGAAAAACCTGAGTATCCCACGCCGGAATTGGAAGCTGTGCTGAAAAAGACACTTGGAGTACCGCTGTTCCAGGAACAGGCGATGCAGGTAGCCATGGTGTGCGCTGGCTTCACGGCCACCGAAGCCGACCAGCTGCGCCGCGCCATGGCCACGTTCAAGGTGACCGGCGGCGTCAGCAAATTCCACGACAAACTGATTACCGGAATGGTGGAGCGCGGCTATACGCGCGAGTTCGCCGAGCGCACGTTCAAGCAGATCGAAGGTTTCGGCAGCTACGGTTTTCCTGAAAGCCATGCCGCCAGCTTCGCGCTGATCGCCTATGCCAGCTCCTGGATAAAATGCCACCACCCGGACGTGTTCGCATGCGCCCTGCTGAACGCGCAACCGATGGGGTTTTATGCGCCCGCGCAGATCGTGCGCGATGCACGGTTGCACGGGGTGGAGGTGCGGCCGGTCTCCGTCAATGACAGTGCATGGGACTGCACGCTGGAACCGGGCGGCCGGCTACACGCACTGCGCCTTGGCTTGCGCATGGTCAAAGGATTGTCCGAGGTCGATGGGAAATGCATCGTGGATGGTCGCGCTAACGCCCCCTACACCGATATCGTCGAGCTGCACCGCCGCACGCGCCTCACAAAGCGCGCATTGGAACATCTGGCCGAGGCCGACGGATTTGCGTGCCTGGAGCAGGCCCGTCATCACAACGGCATGTCACGTCGCGACGCCCTATGGCAGGTGCGCGCGCTGCCCGACACGGACCTGCCCTTGTTCGCCGTGGAAAAATTCACCGAACCGGTGACGCATGTGGCCAAGATGAAACCAGGCCGCGAAGTCGTGGAGGATTACCGCAGCACGGGCCTCACCTTGCGCCGTCATCCCGTCAGTTTCCTGCGCCATGAACTCACCGGGCAGCGCATGGCGCGCGCCGCCGACCTGTCGCATCTGCGCGACGGCCAGCGTGTCAGCGTCGCCGGTATCGTGCTGGTGCGCCAGAAGCCCGGCAGCGCCAAGGGGATCATGTTCATGACGATCGAGGACGAGACCGGCCACGCCAACCTGGTAATCTGGCCCACCGTTTTCGCCGCCCAGCGCCGCCTGATCCTGTCATCCGGCATGATCGCCTGCCACGGCCGACTGCAACGCGCCGGCAGCGTGATCCACGTAGTGGCCGAGCGTCTGGAGGACCTGTCCGACATGCTGCGCAGCGTGGGCGCGCGCGACGAGGATTTTCCGTTCCGCACCGGCCGCGGTGACGAAGCCAAGCACGGCGGCGCACCGGACATGCGCGGAATCAAAGTACCGACGCGGGACTTCAGGTAGGCCGCAAACCTATTTCAGCGTAAACGTGTAATCGTAAGCCGACCCCTTCGCATCGCGCGCATGCAACAGCATCTCGCCCCGCGCCCCGCTATACGAGCCCGTCCCACCCATCACCGCCAGCGTGGAATCGCCCGCATCCAGAAACGGTCCGTCCACGGCCAACTGCCCTTGCGCCACGCTCAACGTCCAATGGCACTCATACGTCTGCCCCACCACCAGGCGCACGCAATACCCCTGATCGAACCCAAGCTTCTTCGTATTCGTGACATCGTACACCGGATTATAGAAGGTCAGCACGTCGCCCACATTATCGGCCTTGGCCCCGCCATGCAGGGTTGTCGCGTTGCCGGTCGCGCGCTCCACGAAACGCAACGTGGCGGCGTGCGCCGCACCCGCGCTCGCCGCAAGGATCGAAACGGAAAACAAAACGGACCGGATCATGACATGCCCTCCAACTAGCGGCTGCTCTGCTGATGCGTGTAACCCGCAGGCGTCGCGAAAATCTCGGCCGGCTGCGTCTCGTATTTCACCGCCACCGCCTGCATCAGCACCCGCGTGCCCGCGGTGGCACGCAGCAGCACCCCGTCATCCGTATAACAGGCCAGCGTCTCCTGCCCGCGCGTATCGACCGTGCGCCACTCGGTGCACGCCAGCCCGGCCACGCTATCCGTGCCCGCACGCGCAAACCCCGCGCCGGCATTGGGCTGCTCGGCCGATAGCGGACTGGGCAGATCGACCACCTCGCGGCTATCGTCACGCACCATCGCCATGCGGTGCGACGCGAAATCGAGCACCATCCAGTTGCCGGACGTCGGCAGATCCACCCGCTGCTCGCGCCGTGCCGCCGACCAGCGCAGCCGCTGCAGCAGCGAGGCATCGCCCCCGCCCGGCACCGGCACGCGATAGGTCACGTCCACGTCCCGCGTCGGCTGCGGCGAGGGACCGTCGGCCGCGTGCAAAACCATCGGCCACGCCAGCGCCGAAACCACCAGCAGCCCGCCCCAAACCCTCATTGAGAAAAGCCCGGCAAACCGTCCACCGGCAGGCTGCCCGCATTATGGAAATCCGCCGGCCGCCGGAACAGCGCGTCCGGCAGCGCCCCATACTGCACGGCGCTCGCCAGCACCGAGCCGACCGGTCCATGACGGTCCGTCGCCATACCACGCAAGATCACCCCGTCATCGGTGATGCAGGCGCGCGCGGATCCGTCATGCGAGACCGCCGACCACTCCGTGCAGGCCAACCCCGCCACCTGCCCGCGCCCAAGCCGCTCGAAACTGGCGTGCCGCATGTTGTCGGCCACGTCGTAGCGCCCGATCCCCACCGTCGCATACAGCTTCAACATCGGCAGCAGGATGGTGGCCACATGGTTCGGCCGATCGACCACGAACGCGGTCGGCAGATCGGGGCTGGTGATCCGCAGCCGTGCCCCGCCGGCCTGCACCTCCACCTGCACCGACAGGTCGGCGTGGTCGCGCGGATGCACCGCATAATCCACCGTCACGTCCCGCAAGGGCACCAGACGAGGCGGGGCGGTCGCGGCCATCAGGCATGGGAGGGCGGCCGCGAGCAGGAAAAGTCTCATGGGCCAGACGTGCGGCGGCCACAAGCGCGGGTCAAGCGGTCAGGCGGGCTTGTGGACTCCCAGGCATCCGCACGTCACTCCCGCGCACCCAGTGCCGCAATCTCCCCCGCCAGCTCTCGCTCCTCCGGTGCCCCCACCCACCGCGCCGCCACCTGCGCCGCACGATCGAGCAGAACCTTATACTCCTCCCGCGGCACCTCCACCGCGCCGAACTGCGTCAGGTGCGTGGTCACGAACTGCGTGTCCAGCAGCGCAAACCCACCCAGCCGCAGCCGCGCCACCAGATGCACCAGCGCCACCTTGCTGGCGTCCCGCGCGGTCGAAAACATGCTCTCGCCGAAAAACGCCCCGCCCAGCACCACCCCGTACAGCCCGCCCACCAATGCGCCGCCCTGCCACACCTCCAGGCTGTGCGCATGCCCACGCGCATGCAGTGCGGTAAACAGCCGCTCGATATCGCGGTTGATCCACGTATCCTCCCGGCCCGCACCGGGCTCCGCGCACAGCGCGATCACCCGCGCAAACTCGGCGTCGGCCGTCACGTCGAAACCGCCATTCTGCACCGTCCTGCGCAACCGCCGCGGCAAATGAAATTTTTCTAACGGCAAAATCCCCCGCTGCTCCGGGTCCAGCCAGTACAGCCGGTCGCCCCGCCGCGTCTCGGCCATCGGGAACAGGCCCGCGCGATAGGCACGCAGCATCAGGTCTGGGGTGACGTCGAAGTGCCGCCTGGACATGCTCGCCAGTTTGGCCAAAGCATCCGTCAGGCGCCAGCCTTCAGTCGTCAGTCATCAGAGGGCACACGAACATGGACACGCACGCTCCGGCCGACCACCGGCCCCTCCGCTTCGACCGCCCGCTGCGCGGCCGCATCTACGACAGCATCGCCGAGACCATCGGCAACACCCCCCTGGTCCGCATCCCCAGGATCACCGCGCAAGACGGCATCCAGGCCGACATCTGCCTAAAGCTCGAGTTCTTCAACCCGACCTCCTCGGTCAAGGACCGCATCGGCGTCAACATGATCCTCGCCATGGAGGCGGCGCACATAATCGGGCCGGAAACCGTCATCATCGAGCCCACCAGCGGCAACACCGGTATCGGCCTGGCCTTCATGTGCGCCAGCCGCGGCTACCGACTGATCCTGACCATGCCGGAAAGCGTCTCCACCGAACGCCGCAAGATGCTGGCCTTCCTGGGCGCGCAACTCGAGCTCACCCCCAAGGCCGCCGGCATGAAGGGCGCCATCGCCCGCGCCGAGGAGCTGATGCACACCTACCCCGGCGCCGTCAGCCCCAACCAGTTCGCCAACGCCGCCAACCCGGAAATCCACCGCAACACCACCGCCGAAGAAATCTGGCACGACACCGCCGGCCAGGTGGATGCCGTCGTCAGCGGCATCGGCACCGGCGGCACCCTCACCGGCGTCGGCCAGGTGCTGAAATCCCGCAACCCGGCCATACGCATGGTCGCCGTCGAACCCGAAGCCAGCCACGTCCTCTCCGGCGGCGCCCCCGGTCCCCACCCGCTACAAGGCATCGGCGCCGGCTTCGTGCCGGCCATCCTGGAGACCGGGCTGATCGACGAGATCATCCAGGTCGGCAACGAAGAATCCTTCCAAAACGCCCGACGCCTGGCCCGCACCGAAGGCATTCCCGGCGGCATCTCGTCGGGTTCGGCACTCGCCGCCACGCTGCGCCTGGCCGCCCGCCCGGAGATGGCGGGCAAGCGCATCGTCACCATCATCCCCTCTTTCGCCGAACGCTACATCTCGACCGCCTTGTTCGAAGGTCTGTGAACCCCGCCGCCCATGGATCTTGCGGAGAAAAAATTCGTGCTCCGCATGATCCCGTACGGGGTGCATGTGGTCACCACGCTGGACGCGCACGGCACCCCCGTCGCCAGCACGGTGCACTGGGTGACGCAGACCTCGTTCGAACCGGCGCTGCTCATGGTGGCCCTCCCGGTCGGCGGCCAGGCCTACGACGCCGTCCGCGCCACCAGCCGTTTCGCCATCCACATGCTCGGCAAGGATGATGCCAGCGAGGCCTTCGCGTTCCAGCGCCGCCCCGCCATCCCGGAAGGCGACACCCTGTCCGGCTGGGGGTTCGTCCCCAGCCGCCACACCGGCCTGCCGTTGCTGCACGACGCGGTCGGCGTGCTCGAATGCACCGTGCGCGCGGTCATCGAGTACGGCGACCACCACCCCTTCATCGCCGAGATTTCCCACGCCCATCTGCGCCTGCCGCAGCAGGACCGGCCGGACCAGATGATCCTGCACATGGCCGATCTAGGGCGAACGATCTTCTACGGCGGTTAAGTCCGCCGGCTCAGCCGCCCAGCCCCAGCAATGCGCGCTTCACGTCCGGCGCCGTCGGGTGCTCACCGATGAAACTGGCCATGATGACATGCGCAAAACCCGCATCCGTCACCGTGCCCAATGCCTGGCCGTTCAACGAGATCGTCAGGCCGCTCGGCTGGAACAGGAAGGCGCTGATGTCACCGGCATGCACCGCGGGCACCTTGGCCAGGAACTTGTCCTCCGCACCATCCGGCAGGCGGCAGGGATCGGTGCAGTTCGCCCCCAGGCTCTGGCGCCAGGAGCGGCGCGCGGCCTCGGCGCTGACATCGCGGACAAAGTTGAAACGGAACAGTTTCGCCTCGCTCGAGGCCATGATCGCGTCCGCATCCGAGGACCGGTGCTCCAGATACAGCCCGGCCACGTAAATGCGGATGCGCAGGAAGGAGTAGGTGCGCAACGCCATCCCGTTCAGCACCACATGCGCGCCCCCTACCTCCAGCGTGTCGGGCATGGAAACGCCCACCAGCGAGCCCGCCCACGCCGGACGCGCCATGCAGAGCGCCAGCACGCCCGCCACGAGGCGCACGCGCCAAGCCGGCCGGCCCGCGCCCGCCCCGTCTGAAATCCTCAACATCCATCTCCCCTGACGCCAAACTGGCCGACGAACGCGCCCGGATGGCGCCGGATGCACGCAGCGGCGCTCGCCACGCCGCCTGCCACCCTCTACAGTGCCGCGCCCAGCAGCAAGGCCCCCCATGCCCGATCACACCACTCACGACGCCGAGCCCGCCCGCCGCAGCCGCGCCCGCCAGGACGCCGATCCGGACCCCAAGGTGGGGGGGATAGCCGCCGACCGCCTGCTCTCCCTCATCGAACAAATTGAGCGCCTGGAGGAAGAGCGCAAGGCCCTGGGCAACGACATCCGCGACATCTACGCCGAGGGCAAGTCGGCCGGCTTCGACGTCGCCGTGCTGCGCCAACTGGTTCGCCTGCGGAAGAAAGAACCGTCGGAAGTGGAGGAGCAGGAATCCCTGCTCGACCTGTACAAACGCGCGATCGGCATGTGAGCCAAAACACGAAACGACCGCGTTCTCAGCACCGCTTATGTGTTGCGGAACCTAAACATTCTGGATAGACACAGACGTCGTTTAAGAACGGTAAACAGAAACGACAATCCAGGGTAGTAAAAGGGGACGCATATGAAATCTATTCTCAAATCCGGATCGGCCGCTATCGTGGCGCTCGAACTCGTTGCCGGCCCGGCGCATGCGGCCAAGCTGTGCAAGCTGACCGGCAGCTACAGCGACGATTACGGCTCGACGACATCGATCAAGGGCAAGAACGGCTCCATCCTGAACACGCTGGTTTGCGCCACGCCCTACACCTTCAAGATCTCCGGCGAGACACAGACCGGCTTCACTGTCATGGGCAAGAACAAGACCAAGTCCTGCGGCACCTTTACCGCCGGCCTGACCTTCATGGGCGGCTGCACGGTCTTCGGCGGCTCGGTCGTCATCGGCGGCCTCACGTTGTCCGACACCTTCACCAAGATCCCTGGCAGCGAGCGGCCCACCCCGCCATCCGACCTGCTCGACGGCTTGAAGTAATCCAGCCCGGCGGCCCGGCACCCCCGGGCCGCCATCACTCGACCAAGGCGCGGTCCGGCCTCGCGTTAAGGCGAGATCTGGAACATCGTTCCGCATCCGTTGCCGCACACGCCGCGGCCGCCGCTCCCTCCCTCGCTGGTCACCCCGTAGAATGTGCCGCCAGGACCTGGGGTCAGGCCCGCGCTGGGTGACGCACCGTCGGTCGCGCCACCCTGAAACACGTGGACGACCGTCTCGGTCCAGACCTTCTTGCCGGCGGCCGGCGGCGCCAGGCTGAACGTCGCCCCCAGCCGGTTCGGCGCCGCGCCGGACGCGGTCCCCCACAGCGTACCGCCACTCCCCAGCGTCAGCACGCTGGCGGGAAACTCGCTATCCGAGGCGCCGCTGGTGAAATCGTGCAGCGTCTGCTCCGCCCAGCGATGCGATGCCCCGCTGGGCGCCAGCAGCCGGAATACGGTGCCGCACCCCAGTGAACACGCCGACGAGCTGCCCCCCAGCAGGCCGGTGCCATACAGATTGCCGGCGGCATCGCTGACCAGTGAGCCGTTCGGGTCGCCACCCTGGGTCTTGACCTGGGAGCGGAGCACCGCATGCGCCCACTTGGTCTGCCCCGCAGCCGGCGGCGTCAGGCTGAAAACCGTGCCGCACCCGCCGGAGCAGGTGAAGGTTTTGCCGCCGCCAGACGTGGTGCCGTAGAACACCCCGCCCGGCCCAGGCAGCAGGCCGGCTTCCGGAAAATAGCCGTCATCGCCGCCCTTGAACGCGTGCAGGATCGTCTCCGTCCACGTGCTCGATCCCGCCGCCGGCGGAGTGAGGCGAAACGCCGTGCCGCTGCCCTGGCCGCCATTGATGGTGGTCCCGTACAGTGCGCCGGCCGCATCCATCGCCAGACCCGCGTCCTCGGACGGATATTCGCCATCCGTCCCGCCCAGGAAGGTATGCAGCGTCGCAATCGTCCACACCCCACCGCCGGGCACGGGCGGGGTCAGCGAAAACACGGTGCCGTGCTGGCTCGACCCGCCGGACGCCGCGACTCCGTACAGCACGCCGTGCGCGTCGGCGATCAACCCGCCGGTCGGCGCAGCCCCATCGGCCGCGCCTTGGAACGCGTACAACACGTCAAGCGACCACGCGCTCTGCCCTGCCGCCGGCGGGTTAATCCGGAACACCGTTCCGAAATTCCCCGGACCGCCCGACCGGCTCACCCCATACAGCACGCCACCCGCACCCGGCAGCAGCCGCCCGCTGGGATACTGCGCGCTCATCCCACCGGTGAAATCGAACAGCGTGCTCTGCGTGGGCAAAGCCATCGCAGTCACCGGCGACGCCAACACTAGGGGAAGCACACCAAAACACACACGAAACCGCGCCCAAGACATTTTGCGTCCTTCCCCCCGAGACCGGTGAGCAGCATGCTACTCGCCGAGCCGAACGATACCATAAGTATTGCCCACAATCGATATGGAGGACTGCTCCGCATACCGCTCCGAAGCGAAATACTATCGCATGCCGGTGGCGGTATTACGCGCGATACTGACGAAGAAAGCGCGAATGCTGCCCGCCTACTCGCGCTCCGCCGGCGGACTGGGCGCCCAGCCCGTCGCCTCGTCCGGGTGCTCGGATGTGTAAACCGCACCCGCTTTCATCACGAACACCACATGTTCCAGCCGGGTCACGTCCTGCGTCGGGTCACCGTCCACGGCCACCAGATCGGCGGACTTGCCCGGCGCGATGCTGCCCACGTCTTTGCTCACGCCCAGCAAATCGGCCGCATTCACGGTCGCCGCCTCGATCGCCTCGACGGGGCTGAGCCCGTTCTGCACCATCAGCCCGAATTCGCGCGCGTTCCACCCGTGCGGGCTGACCGCGCTATCGGTGCCGAACGCAATCTTCACCCCCGCATCATGCGCGCGCCGCAGATGCGGCCCCATGATGGCGCCCACCGCCAGCGCCTTGGCGACCACCGCCGGCGGAAAATAGCCGGGGATCTTCGCCTTCTCCACCACTTCGCGCCCCGCCATCAGCGTCGGCACCAGGTACGTCCCGCGCTGCTTCATCAACCGCGCTGTATCGTCGTCCAGATAGGTCCCGTGCTCGATCGAATCGACGCCCGCCAGCACCGCCGCGCGTATGCCGCGCAGCCCATGCGCGTGTGCGGCCACCTTGCGCCCTAACGAGTGCGCCGTCTGCATGATCGCGCGCAGCTCGTCGTCGGTAAACTGCTGGTCGGTGCCGGCCGCGCTGTCATCCAGCACGCCACCCGTCGCCATGATCTTGATCCAGTCCACACGGTATTTCACCTCCGTGCGCACCACCTTGCGGCACTCATCCGCACTGTCGCAGATCGCCAGCCCCTGCGACCCGAATACGCCGGGCGCGTAGCCATTGCTCCGGTCCGCATGACCGCCGGTGGAAGACAGCGGCTCGCCGGCCGACACCACGCGCGGCCCCTTGATCTTTCCGCTCGCAATCCCGTCGCGCAGTGCCAGAACGGCGCTCAGTTCGCCACCCGCATCCCGCACTGTGGTGAACCCGGCCTCCAGCGTCCGCGCGGCGTACAACACGCCATTCGCGACTCCATCCTCCTCGGACTGCGTCACCCCCTCCAGTTTCGAAATCCTTGCTGCCCTGGTCGGTCAAATGCACATGCGCATCGATCAACCCCGGCAGCACGTATTTTTCGCGCAAATCCACCACGCGCACATGGTCCTGCGGCGCCGCGCCCACATCGGAGGCACCCGCAAACCCGTCACGGATTTCCGCCACCCGCCCGTCCCGCACCACGACAGTCGCATGCTGCCGCGCCGGCGCGCCCGGCACCGCCAGCAGCGTCCCCGCCTGCACCAGCACAATCTCGGAAGCAGCCGCATGATACGCCAGGCACAGGCACAGAGCAGAAGCCAGAAGAGTCGCGCGCATCGTATGTCCTTTATCAACCTCGCCCATCATGGCGGGTCCAAGCCGCGGAGGCTACCGCACCAGTTCCCCTGGCGCGGAGTTCGAACTCACATCCTGACAGCGACCGCACGGCACGTAGCCCGTACCGCGCGCAAGCGCGATGCGTGACCCACGCCACGCACGACCCCACCACACCCGCACCCTGAACCCTGACCCGGGCCACGCGGGCTTGGTCTAGCCCAAGCTTTTAAGTTGTCGCAAAAATTAGGTTGATGTAGACATATTCGCACATAAACCATTCAAGGAGGCGACGTGAGATACGTTCTTATGGCCGTCGCGGCGGTCACGACCATGGTCGGAACTGCGCGTGCCGCTCCAGGTGCCATCACCTATGCGGTTATCGGAGATATCGACCCCAACGGTAAGGTGCCGGCGCTCAACGGCGTTCCCGGCGCGGGTGTGGCGAATGTCGACGTTCCGATCCCTTTATATGTTCTCGCAGGGGGCAGTGCCTATGCAATCACGGTAGGCACACAAAACAACTCGTTCGCGGGAAGCTGCACGGTCAGCTATACCCTGACAGCCGTGATCGGCGGAACCAAAACGACCTTGGGCAGCGCTACAACTCAGCCCTACAACTGCGGCAAGGGCACAACGTGGGCTTGGGCATTCAACACGCCTGCGCTTCCCAATTTCAAGGGCGCTGCGACGCTGACCGCGACGGCGACCTTCGGCTCCACGACCGTCACGCGGAACTCTCCCCTGACAGTGAAATAAGAGTGGCCATCACACCCTTTCTTGCATAACGCAGCCCGTATCGCGCATCTCGCGCGATGCGGGACGCACACTAAAAAAACGGTAGTGTCTCAGTTCGAAATTCACCACTAGCGGGGGTCGCATCCGGACGATGATCCCGCTGACGATGAAAACAAGGCCTATTCGACCGTCACCGACTTCGCCAAATTCCGCGGCTGATCCACATCCGTCCCGCGCAGCACCGCCACATGATACGCCAGCAACTGCACCGGAATGCTATACAGCAAAGGTGCGGCAAACGGATGCACATCCGGCAACGTCAGCGTATCCACCGCGATGTGCCGCAACTTCGCCACGCCCGCCGCGTCGCTCAGCAGAATGATCTGCCCACCCCGCGCATGCGCCTCCTGCAGATTGCTCGCCGTCTTCTCGAACAGCGGCCCACTCGGCGCGATCCCGATGATCGGAACCGATTTGTCGATCAGCGCGATCGGCCCATGCTTCATCTCGCCCGCCGCATAACCCTCCGCATGGATATAGCTGATCTCCTTCAGCTTCAGCGCACCCTCCAACGCCACCGGAAAGCACCCGCCCCGCCCCAAATACAAAACGTCCCGCGCCTCCGCCACGATCGCCGCGATGCGCTGCACCGCGGCGTCGCCATGCGCCAAAATCTCCGCCGCATGTCCCGGCACACTCAGCAGCGCATCGGTCAGCTCGCCCTCCCGCGCCGCATCGATCGTCCCACGCGCCCGCGCCAAGGTCAGCGCCAAACATGCCAGCACCGCCAGTTGCGCGGTAAACGCCTTGGTGCTGGCAACCCCGATCTCGGGACCCGCCACCGTATCCAGCACCGCATCGCTCTCGCGCGCCATCGTGCTTTCGGCCACGTTCAACACCGACAGTATCGACTGCCCGCCCGCCCGCATCGTGCGAAGCGCCGCCAGCGTATCGGCCGTCTCGCCGGACTGGCTGATCAGCAATCCCACCCCGCCCGGCGCCATCGGCGGATCGCGATAGCGAAACTCGCTGGCCACATCGGCATCAACGGGCACGCGCGCCAAACCCTCGATCCAGTTCCGCCCGATCAACCCCGCATAATACGCCGACCCGCACGCCGTCATCGTGAAACGCGGCACCGCCGCCAGATCGAACCCGAGATCAGGCAACACCACCGCACGCGTCCCAGGATCGACCATGCGGTGCAGGCGAATCGCCGATCACCGCCGGATGCTCGTGCAGCTCCTTTTCCATGAAATGGCGAAATTCGCCCTTGCCGATGGAGGCACCCGACATCGCGGTGCGTTTGATCTCGCGCACCACCTCGCCGCCGCACGAATCGTAAAACCGCGCCACCCTCACGCGTCACGATCGTGCAATCGCCATCCTGCAAATAGGCGATGCGGCTGGTCATCGGTGCCAACGCCAAGGCGTCCGAGCCCAGAAACATCTCGCCCTCGCCGAAGCCCACGGCCAAAGGCGCGCCATGCTGCGCCCCGATCATCAGCTCCGGATGCCCGGCGAACAGCAACGCCAGCGCATAAGCGCCTTCCAGCCGCTCGAACGCGGCCCGCGCGGCCTCGGCCGGCGCCGCACCCTGCGCCAGCAAATGGTCCACCAGCTGGGCGACCGTTTCGGTATCGGTCTCGGTCGAAAACACCTGCCCCGCCGCCTTCGAGCTCGGCCCGCAGCTCGGCATGGTTCTCGATGATGCCGTTATGCACCACGGAGACACGCGCCGTGCCATGCGGATGCGCATTGCCTTCCGTCGGCGCGCCATGCGTGGCCCAGCGCGTATGGCCGATCCCGGTGGTGCCCGGCAGCGGCTGTCGGCCAGCGAATGGGCCAGGTTCACCAGCTTGCCCTGCGCCCGCCGCCGCTCGATATGCCCGTTCACCAGTGTCGCGATGCCGGCGCTGTCATAGCCGCGATATTCCAGCCGCCGCAGCCCTTCCAGCAGCAGCGGCGCCGCATCCGCTTTGCCGATGACGCCGACGATGCCGCACATGGTTTCAGCTATCCTTGGTTCGGGCTGGCGCGGAACGCGGCCGCGCGGCCCGGCGAGAGGTTTGCCTGCGCGCACGCCCGAACGCCATCGCATCGGCGTGCCACGTCCTGGGTGATCACGCTGCCGGCGGCCACGAATGCGCCGTCGCCCAGCCTCAAAGGTGCGACCAGCACGTGTCCGATCCCACGAACACCCGCTCGCCGATCTCGGTGCGATGCTTGCCGTAGCCGTCGTAATTGCAGGTGATCGTCCCGCGCCGATATTGGTGCCGGCCCCAACCGACGCGTCGCCCAAGGTAGGTCAGGTGATTGGCCTTGGCGCCCGCCCCAAGTGTCGCCGCCTTCAGCTCCACGAAATTGCCGACATGCGCGCCCTCCCCCACCACCGTGCCCGGCCGCAGCCTCGCATAGGGGCCGATCACCGCGCCCGCCTGCACATGGCAGCCTTCCAGATGGCTAAAGGCGCGGATCTCCGCCTGGCCCATCCACCACAACCCCGGCCCGAACACCACATGCGGTCCCACCACCGTGTCCGGACCCAGCCGCGTGTCATGGCTGAGAAACACCGTATCCGGCGCGGTCAGCGTCGCGCCGCCCTCCATCGCGGCCCGCCGCAGGCGGTGCTGCACCACGGCCTCGGCCTCGGCCAGCTCGGCCCGCGAATTGATGCCGCGCAGTTCAGCCTCGTCCGCCTCGACGGCCATCGACCGCCGCGCCATCGCGCACCGCCAGCCCCACCAGGTCGGTCAGGTAATACTCGCCCTTGGCGTTATCCGGCCGGATCTCCCGCAGCCATCCCAGCACCCGGCCAGCGGGCCCGCACAGCGCGCCGGCATTGCACAACTCGATCGCGCGCTCCTCCGGCGAGGCGTCGGCCCACTCGACGATGCGGGTCACGGAAGGGCCGTCCGGCCCACCCTCCGTCACCAGCCTGCCATACCGCGCCGGGTCGGCCGGCCGCATCGCCATCAGCGCCAACCCCGCCTCGGCTTCCCGGCGCGCCCCCAGCAATCGGCGCAAGCGTAGCGGCCGAAATCAGCGGGTTGTCCGCGAACAGGACAGCCACCTCCCCGTCGCCAAAATGCTCCGCCGCGCACAAGGCCGCATGCGCCGTGCCCAGCCGGTCCGACTGCACCACGGTTGCATGGGGTGCGGCCAGCCGTGCCAGCAGCGCCATATCCGGTCCGACCACGACCGTCATGCGCGGCAAACACCTGCCCGGCCGTCTCCAGCAAATGCAGCAGCATCGGCCGGCCGGCGATCGGATGGGCCGCCTTCGGCAGGGCGGACTTCATCCGCGTGCCAAGCCCCGCGGCAAGGATGATGGCGCTGGCGTGCGGGTGTGTGGCCATGCCCGGCGTTCTACCGGGCCGGCCTGTGCCGGGACAAGCGCGGGGCGCCGCACGTTTGATGTCGCAGCGTTTCGTGGCAAACGATTCGCACGCGGCTGGGGACGATACGATGGCAACCTACCTGGTCACCGGCGGCGCCGGCTTCATCGGCTCCCACCTGACCGACGCACTTTTGGCCGCCGGTCACGAGGTGCGCGTGCTCGACGATTTCTCCACCGGCCACCGCACAAACCTGGACGCGCGGGCGCGGGTGATCACCGCCGACATCTGCGATACCGCCGCCCTCTCCCACGGGCTGGACCGCGCGGATGGCTGCTTCCATTTGGCCGCCATCGCCTCGGTCGCGCGCAGCAACGAGGACTGGGTCGGCACGCACCGGGTGAACCCCACCGGCACCATCGCGGTCCTCGACGCCTGCCGCGCCCGCCGCCTGCCCGTCGTCTACGCCTCGTCGGCGGCGGTGTATGGCGATGTGGGCGACGCAATGGCCGCCGAAGACCGCCCGCCGGCGCCGCAGACCGCCTATGGCGCCGACAAATACGCAGGGGAACTGCACGCCGCCATCGGCTGGGGCGTGCACGGCGTCCCCAGCTTCGGGCTGCGCTTCTTCAACGTGTACGGCCCGCGCCAGGATCCGTCCTCGCCCTATAGCGGCGTCATCTCCATCTTCGCCGACCGCGCCGCCCGCGGGGCCCCGGTCAGCGTGCACGGCGATGGCGGGCAGACGCGCGATTTCGTCTATGTGGGCGATGTCGTCGCCCATCTGCCGCGGCGATGGCCCGCCTGAGCGGGGCGCCGGGCGCGTATGTGGCCAATGTGTGCACCGGGCGAGAGACGTCCGTCCTCACGCTCGCCGAAACGCTGCAGCACCTGTGCCGCTCCAACGCCCCGATCGGCCACGGACCGCCCCGCGCGGGGGATATAAGGCGGTCCGTCGGTTCGCCAGCCCGGGCGCGAGCGCTGCTGGGCGTGTCGGCCGACATCGCGCTGGCGGACGGGCTAGGCCGGCTGCTAGGATCGGGAAACCATGAACGTTGCCCTTAGTAAGCCTTGGTCGATCGAGCGATTCCTTGACTGGGCCGGCGCGCGCGACGAGCGCTATGAGTTTGACGGAACGGCGCCGGTCGCTATGACCGGGGGTGACGATCCGCCATGGCCGGGTCATGCCGAACTTCACGCGGCATTACGAAACCGGCTGCGCGGGACCGGCTGGAGCTACCATGGCCCCGATGTCGGCTTGCAGACTGTGGGCAATGCCGTCCGCTTCCCGGATGCGTTGGTGACCTGTGAACCCTGTCCTGAAATGGATCGCCTGGCGTCTGGCGCCGTGGTGGTATTCGAGGTGGTCAGTCCGACATCGGCCCGCATGGATCGGGTGATCAAGCGGCAAGAATACGCGGCTGTGGCCAGCATGCGCCGCTACGTGATCGTCGAGACATCCAGCCAGCGCGTGACGGTGCTTCACCGGAACGAACCTAATCAGCCCTGGACAGAAGCGGACGTCGATGTCGTGGACTTGCCGGAGATCGGCATCTCCATCCCGGTCCCCGAACTCTACGAGGACGTCGCCTTCAATTCGTAAAGTCTTTTGCTTCTTTTCTTCAGAAAAGAAGACCTTCCTTTCTTACGGGAGCCAAAGTGACGGTAACAGACTGGGACAGGGATGCGGCACTGACGACAGCGCGCATTCTGCTGGAAATCGGCGCACTGAACTTCCGCCCCGAGGAACCCTACACACTCACCAGCGGCTGGAAGTCGCCGGTCTATATCGATTGCAGGAAAATCATCTACTTCCCGCACGCGCGCCAAAAGATCTGCGAGCTGGGCGTGGAAAAACTGCACCGCCACATCGGTTACGAGCAAATCGAAGTCGTGGCCGGCGGCGAGACCGCGGGCATTCCGTTCGCCGCCTGGATCGCCGACCGGCTGCAGACACCGATGGCCTATGTCAGGAAACAGCCGAAGGGCTTCGGCAAGAACGCGCTGATCGAAGGCGACGTCCCGGTGGGCCGCCGCACGCTGCTGGTCGAAGACCTGACCACGGACGGGCGCTCAAAGATACGCTTCACCCAGGCGCTGCGGGACGCGGGCGCCCTGGTGAACCACGCCTTTGTCGTCTTCTACTACGGCGTCTTTCCAGGCAGCCTCGAAACGCTGGCACAGATGGACATCGCCCTTCACCATCTATGCACCTGGTGGGACGTGCTGGAGGCGGCCAAGGACCGGCCATATTTTCCGGACCACCACCTGGCCGAGGTGCGGCGCTTCCTGGAAAATCCGGTGGCCTGGTCCCGCGCCCATGGTGCGGATGTGTCGCAAGCATCTGCCTGATCGCGTGCGGCACGCGCGACACCCGCTCCGGGCCGGCCGCCGGCGCGAAAGACTCAGGACAGGATGTCGTGCAGCGCCCCCGCCGCATCCCCCCATTTGGCCGGCCCTTGCAACACGCCACGCATGCGCTGGTCCGCGCCGATCACGAAGGTCGTCGGGAAACCCGCCACCCCGAGCGCATGCACGCCCTCGCTCCCCGGGTCCAGCAGCACGATGGCGTGCTTCACCCCATGCGCCGCCACGAACGGCCGCACCACGCCGGCGCCACCCCGGTCCGCACTGACGACCAGCACGGCGAAACCGCCGGAAGCGGCCAACCGGTCCAGCTCCGGCAACTCCGCCACGCAGGGCGTGCACCAGGTCGCCCAGAAATTCAGCACGATCGGCTGCCCGGCATAGGCGGCCAGCGGCACCGCCGAACCGTCCAGCATGCGGAATACCAGCGGCGGCAAGGCCGCCGGCGGACGCAGAGGCGTGATGGCGCTGGCCGGCCGCAAATCGCCGTCCTGCGCACCCGCGCGTGGCCCAGCGGCAGGTCCACCCGGTTTGCCTGTCAGCAACACGGAGGCTACACCCAGACCGGCCGCACCCAGCACCGCCAACACCCCCTCGCGGCGCGTGAAACGACCCATACGATGCCCTCCCAAAACGATGCCGCCAACGCCCAATGGGGCGGGCGTTTCTCGGCCGCCCCCGCCGACATCATGGCACGGATCAACGCCTCCATCGGCTTCGACCGCGCCCTCTGGCGCCAGGACATCGCCGGCTCTCGCGCCCACGCCGCCATGCTGGCGCATGTCGGTATCATAACCCTCGACGACCAGAGGGCGATCGACGAGGGCCTGTCCGGCATCGCCACGGACATCGAGGCGGGACGCTTCCAGTTCGACGAGGCGCTCGAAGACATCCACATGAACATCGAAGC
Organism: uncultured Alphaproteobacteria bacterium; assembly: GCA_963850605.1. GTDB lineage: Bacteria > Pseudomonadota > Alphaproteobacteria > Acetobacterales > Acetobacteraceae > BOG-908. The sequence continues at coordinate 575,815 of CAWKLX010000007.1, forward strand.
GCGCCTGGCCGAGCGCATCGGCGACGCCGGCCGCCGCCTGCACACCGCCAGAAGCCGCAACGACCAGGTCGCCACCGGCTTCCGGCTGTGGGTGCGCGACGCCATCGACGCGCTACACGCCCAGACGACCGACCTCATGCTGGCGTTCGCAACACGCGCCGCAGAGCACGCGGCCACAATCATGCCCGGCTTCACCCACCTGCAGACCGCGCAGCCCGTCACCTTCGGCCATCATCTGCTGGCCTATGTCGAAATGCTCGATCGCGACCGCGGCCGCCTGCGCGACTGCCGCACGCGCCTCAACATCTCCCCCCTGGGATCGGCGGCCCTCGCCGGCACCAGCTTCCCGATCGACCGCGACATGACGGCGGCGTTGCTCGGCTTCGACAAGCCCTCGGCCAACTCGCTGGACGCCGTCTCCGACCGCGATTTCGCGCTCGAATTTTTGGCCGCGGCCGCGATCTGCGCCATGCACCTGTCGCGGTTTGCGGAAGAAACCATCATCTGGTGCAGCGCCCCTTACGGCTTCATCCGCCTGTCGGACGCATTCACGACCGGCAGCTCGATCATGCCGCAAAAACGCAATCCGGACGCCGCCGAGCTGACCCGCGCGAAGGCCGGCCGCGTCACCGGCGCGCTGGTGGCATTGCTGACGGTCATGAAGGGCCTGCCGCTCGCCTATGCCAAGGACATGCAGGAGGACAAGGAGCCGGTGTTCGACGCGGCGGCCGCCCTCGGCTTGTCGCTGGCCGCCACCACCGGCATGGTGCGCGACATGCAGCCCGACACGGCACGAATGCGCGCGCTCGCCGGCGCAGGGTATTCGACGGCGACCGACCTGGCCGATTGGCTGGTGCGCGTTGCCGGCCTGCCGTTCCGCACCGCCCACCATGTGACCGGCCGCCTGGTGGCGCTTGCCGAAGCACGCGGCCTGGGGCTGGACGGGCTGACCCTGGACGACATGCGGTCGGAGGAGCCTTCCATCACCAGCGATATCTTTTCGGTGCTGACGGTGGAAGCCTCGGTCGCTTCCCGGACCAGTGCCGGCGGCACGGCCCCACCCCTCGTCGCCGCACAGGCGGCGCGCTGGCTGGCGGCGCTCGCATGATCCGCCTGCTGCTGCTGGCCGCGTTCGCCCTGGCCGCCTGCGGCAAAGTGGGCGACCCGAGTCCGGCCGGACCGCCGGATCAGATCACCTACCCGAAAACCTATCCCACGCATTGAGGCATCGCTGATGCGGATCGATCGCGGCGACGGTGTCGAGCTGGCGTACGCCTCCACCAAAGGCCGTGCGCCAACCCTGGTGTTCCTGCCCGGCTTCATGAGCGACATGACGGGCGAAAAGGCCGGTATGCTCGCCGCTTACGCCGCAGATCTCGGGCACGCGACGCTGCGGCTGGACTATTCCGGTCACGGTGCCAGCGGCGGTCAGTTCGTCGCCGGCACGGTGGGACGCTGGACGGAGGACGTGCTGTTCCTGGTCGACCGGCTGACCGAAGGCCCCATCGTGCTCGTCGGCTCGTCCATGGGCGGTTGGATCGCGCTGCTGGTGGCCCTTGCCCGGCCAGGGCGCATAGCCAGCCTGATCGGCATCGCGGCTGCCCCCGACTTCACCGAATCGCTTCTGGGCCGAGTCTCACACAAGAAAAACGCGACACGATCATGCGCGACGGCATGTTGAGCGTCCCCAGCGAGTATGGCGGCCAGCAGGTTTTCACGCGCGACTTGATCGAGGACGGGCGCCGCCATCTGCTTCTGGGCGGTGCCGCGACAATCCCGATCGCCTGCCCTGTACGTCTGCTGCATGGCCAGCGGGACGACGCCGTGCCGTGGCAGACCTCGCTGCGCCTGGCCGAAGCGCTGGAATTGACCGACATAGAAATAACCCTGGTCAAGGACGGCGACCACCGCCTGTCCCGTCCCAGGGATCTCTCTCTGCTACGCCAGGTTGTCGTTCCGCTCCTGTTACCAGGATCGCTTCTAAGCCTTCGCGAAAGCTCGGGTACTGCCATTCGATCCCAAGCGCGCGCCGGGTAGCGGCACTGCTGACCCGCCGGTTCTCCGACCAAAAACTGCGGGCCATGTCGCTCATCCCCGGAAAAGCTTCCGCGAACGGCACGGCTGGCGGCATGGGCAGCCCGGCCAGCCGCGCCGCGTACTCGGTGACGGCGGCACTTTCGGCCGGTTCGTCGTCGGAAAAGTTCAGCACGCGCGTGCCTGCTTGCGGGCGGCGCATGGCGGCCAGCACACCGGCGGCGATGTCGTCCACATGAATGCGCCCGAACGCGTGGCCGGGCTGGACCACTCTGCGCGCGCGGCCCGCGCGGAGTTCGTCGAAAGCCGACCGGCCAGGGCCGTAGATGCCAGCCAGGCGCATCAGGTCGAGCGCCCGCCCGCCTGCCACGTCGCGCCAGGCCTGCTCCGCCGTCAGCCGCCGCCGCGAGCGCTCCGCGCAAGGCGCGGGCTCGGTCGTCTCGTCCACCCAAGCCCCGCCCCGGTCGCCATAGACGCCGGTCGTCGAAAGATAGCCGATCCAGGTGAGCGCCGGCGCCTTCGCGATATGTTCGGCATAGCGCGCCAGGACCGGATCACTGCCGTCGCGGGGCGGGGCGGTGGCCAGCATATGCGTGGCGGTCTCAATATCGCGGTCTGCATGGTCGAACGCCACGACACGCACCCCGTCACGCCCGCCAACGGCCGGCGCGCGGCTGGTGGCGGCCACGTCATAACCGGCGGCCAGGGCGGCGCGTGCGGCGGCTGTGCCACAATAGCCCAGCCCGAAGATTAGCAGACGCATCGCCCCACCCCCATCCGCTTTGCCGCGCTTCGGCCACACCCTACATAGCGGCAATGAGCTTACGCGCGGCCCTTGCCGGCGTCGCGGCCTGCCTGGCCGCGGCGCTCCTGTCCTGCGACCCGTCCGGCGCCCAGGCCCAGGCCACGAAGCCGACCCCGGCCGACACGGCCGAGAACGCACCCCCCACCAATGGCGACGCGAGCCTGCCGATACCGCCCGTTCCCCCCCGCATCGCCGAGGGAGCCGACTATGAAAAATGCCTCGGCATGCTGGTAGCCGACCCGCCCGGCGCGGACGCCATGGCTGCCAGCATGGCCGAGTCAGGCGGTGGCGAGGGTGCCGCGCATTGCCACGCCCTCGCCCAAGTCGAACTCGGCAACCCGGAGGACGGCGCCGCCCTGCTTGACCGCCTGGCCGCCGCCAGCCACGCCCAGGCTGCCTTCCGCGCAGTGGTTTTCGCCCAAGCAGGCCAAGCCTGGACCATGGCCGGCCGCGCCGACCAGGCATATGCGTCCGCCACACAGGCCATATCCCTCTCGCCCGACGACCCGGACCTGCTGATCGGCCATGCCATCGCCGCTCTGTCGCTGCGCCGCTTCGACGAGGCGTCGCGCGACCTGACCCACGCGCTGGAGCTCGATCCGACACGATCGGACGCCCTGATCCTGCGCGCCACGGCGCGGCGAAACCTTGGCCAGCTTGCCCAGGCCCGCAGCGATGTCGAGACAGCCTGTGCACAAGACCCGGAGGATCCCGACGGCCTGCTGGAACGCGGCATTATCCGCCAGCGCCAGGGCGACCTGGCCGGCGCGCGCGCCGATTGGGAGCGGGCGGCAGAGCTGGGGGCGGATACGGCTACGGGGGATCTGGCGCAGCAGAATCTCGCGCTGCTGGCGGCGGGACCGAGGCAGTGAAGGCAGACGCTTCTTTTCCGAAGAAAAGAAGCAAAAGATTTCTGTCGATGCTGTCGCCGACTGATCCGGCGGCGTAGGCGAACGAGGAAAAGTTTTTTGGTTCTTCTTTTCAAGAAAGAACATCCCTAAAAGGCAAGTAATGGAAGAACAGCTTCTACCAATCCTGGTAGCCCCCCACAAATCCCTCAAAACCCGCGCCCGCCCCATCCGCCCCGAGGACATGGACGCCGTCCGCGCACTCGCCCCGCGCATGTTCGCGGCCATGTACGCCGCCCCCGGCATCGGCCTCGCCGCGCCGCAGGTCGATGTCGGCCTGCGCCTGGCCGTCGTGGATCTCATGCCGAACGACACCCGCGCGCCGATCGTGCTGATCAACCCGGAGATCGAGAAAGTCAGCCAGGACTGGGCCACGCGGGAGGAAGGCTGCCTTTCGCTGCCCAATCAGTATGCCGACGTATCCCGCCCCGCTGCCGTGCGCGTCGCCTACACCGATCTGGAGGGCCGGCAGCACGCGATCGATGCGGAAGGGCTGATGGCCGCCTGCCTGCAGCACGAAATCGACCATCTGGACGGCGTGCTGTTCGTCGACCATCTCTCCGCGCTGAAACGCAACATGCTGATGCGCAAGCTCGCCAAGGAGCAGAGGGCGGCCGGCGGGAAATGAGGCTCGCTTTCATGGGCAGCCCGCCTTTCGCCGTGCCCGCCCTGCACGCGCTGCTCGCCGCCGGTCACGAGATTGCCGCCGTATATTGTCAGCCACCCAGGCCCGCCCATCGCGGCCACGCCCTGTCGCGCTGTGCCGTGCACGCGGCGGCGGACACACTTGGTCTGGACGTGCGCACCCCCGCCCGCGTGAGGCGCGACCCGGCCGAGCACGCTGCCTTCGCCGCCCTCGCTCTCGATGCGGCAGTGGTTGCAGCCTACGGGCTGATCCTGCCACGCGAAATGCTGCACGCACCTGAGCGCGGCTGCCTCAACATCCACGCCAGCCTGCTGCCGCGCTGGCGCGGGGCGGCGCCGGTGCACGCCGCGCTGCTGGCCGGCGACGCCGAGACCGGCATCACCATCATGCAGATGGATGCGGGTCTGGACACCGGGGCGATGCTGCTGCGCGAATCCGTGCCGATCGGCCCGCGCGCGACCACGCCGCACCTTCTGGACACGCTCGCACACCTCGGCGGGGAGCTGATCGTGCGCGCGCTGGCCGAGAATCCGCCCGACTCCCGCAGCCGGAGAATGGCGTGACATATGCCGCCAAGCTGACCCGCGAGGACGGCCACCTCGATTTCGAACGTGATGCCGCGGCACTCGACCGCCAAGTGCGCGCGCTCACCCCTTGGCCCGGGACCTTTGCCACACTTGCCGGCGAGACCGTGAAGGTGCTCGAAGCCGAACCGTCCGACGGCACGGGCGAGCCGGGACGGATCATCGGCCAGGATTTTACCGTCGCCTGCGGCGTCGGCGCGCTGCGCCTGCTGCGTGTGCAGCGCGCCGGCCGGCCGTCCATCCCCGGCGATGCCTTCCTGCGCGGCCTGCCCGCCTGGCGGGACGCGCGCCTCGCGTGACGCGATGGGCGCTGCTGCTGGAATACGACGGCACCCCTTTCGTCGGGTGGCAGCGCCAGGTGACCGGTGCCTCGGTGCAATCGGTGCTGGAGCACGCGGCCGCCCAGCTCGCGGGCCGCCCCGTGTCCAGCGTGGCCGCCGGCCGCACCGATGCCGGGGTGCACGCGCTCGCCCAGGTCGCTCATATCGATCTGGAGCGCGAGATGGAGCCGCCGCGGCTGGTGGCCGCGCTGAACTATCATCTCAAACCTCATCCCGTGGCGGTGCTGCGGGCAGCCGTGGTCGCACCCGAGTGGAGCGCGCGGTTTTCCGCCAGCGGCCGCGCCTACCGGTATGACATCCTCAACCGCCCGGCCCGCGCGGCGCTGGGCGCCCACCGTGTCTGGCATATCCCCGCGCTTCTGGACGTGGACGCCATGCAGCAGGGCGCGCAGCACCTGATCGGCCGCCACGATTTTACGTCGTTCCGCGCCGCCGCCTGCCAGGCCAGCTCGCCCTGGCGCACGCTCGACCGGCTGGACGTGGTGCGCGACGGCGAGCTGGTCTGCATCGTCGCCGAAGCCCGCAGTTTCCTGCACCACCAGGTGCGCAACATGGTCGGCACGCTGCGCCTGGTCGGCGAGGGGCGCTGGAAGCCGGCCAACATGGCCCGCGCGCTGGCCGCCCGCGACCGCGCCGCGGCGGGTCCGACAGCGCCCGCGTCCGGGCTGTTCCTGACGGGCGTGCGATATCACCCGGACGTGTTTGCACAAGCTGCGGAGCGGGGCACAGCTTGAGCATCCCTCACGGCCGGCGAAGGCACGGCAGCAGGTCGAGCGTCTTACGGCCCGGCTGAGCGTGCTGCCGTTCGACAGCGACGCCGCGGCCCACACGGCCGAAAGACGCGCCACCCTGTATCGGGGCAGCTGCATCGTCGGCCCCTACGACCTGATGATCGCAAGTCACGCCCGCAGCCGCGGCCTGATCGTGGTGACCGGCCATCTGCGCGCGTTCAGGCGCGTGGACGGGCTTGGCTCCGAAGACTGGTTTTCAGACATCGCATAACGCCCGGCTGCCAGAGCATCATCCGATCGAACGGAATTGCCCGGTCGGATAGAGATGCTCGCCGAACCAATGAGCCAGAGCTCGATCCGTGAGCCAATGCGAATGGATCGTGCTCTAGCCGTCCCGGGCAAAGCTGGGCATGAGCGTGCCACAGAGGAGATGTCCGCCCATGACGATCGCGTCCCGCCCCCGCCTGCTCGCCGCCTGCTCGCTGCTCGCCCTCACCGCCGCCGGCATCGCGCGCGCGGAACTGCCCTTCGATTTCGCGCGCACGCCGGGCAAGCTGCCGAAAACCGTCGTGCCGGACGCCTACCGCATCGACCTCACCCCGGACCTCGACAAGCTGACGCTCGCCGGAAGCGAGGCGATCGACATCCGCGTGCTGCAGGCCGGGCCGGACATCGTGCTGAACCAGGCCGGCCTGTCACTAAGCCATGCGAGCCTGGAAGACGGCGCACAGGCGACGGTCAGGCTGGACGAAAAGGCGCAAACCGCCACCCTGCATTTTTCGAAATCCATAGCCGCCGGACGGCACACGCTGACCATCGGCTACACGGGCCCGATCCCGCAAACCCCCAACGGCATCTACTACGACGACTACAAGACGGCCTCCGGCGCGCAAAAGCGCATGCTGGTCACGCAGTTCGAGGTGGCCGACGCACGCCGCATGTTTCCCGGCTGGGACGAACCGGCCTTCAAGGCCACTTTTCAACTCACCGTCACCACGCCCAAGAGTTTGAAGGTCATTTCCAACATGCCGCCCGCCACCATCAGCGCGGTCGGCACCACGGAAAAACGCGTGGCCTTCGCCACCACGCCACGCATGTCCACCTACCTGCTGGCGCTGGTGGCCGGCGACCTTGCGGCGCTGAATGGCACCGCCGACGGCACCAACCTTGCCGCCTGGGCGCCCACCGGCACGCAAAGCCAGGCGGCCTACGCGCTGGACGTCGAGCGGCACACGTTACCGTTCTACAACGAGTATTTCGGCGTCAAATTCCCCCTGCCAAAGCTCGACATGATCGCCATCCCGGGCAATTTCGAAGCCGGCGCGATGGAGAACTGGGGTGCGATCACCTACATCGACGACGCCATGCTGTTCGACCCGGCGACCTCCTCGCCGGCCACCCGCGAAACCATCCACCTCGATGTCACGCACGAGATGGCGCACCAATGGTCGGGCGACCTCGTCACCATGGGCTGGTGGGACGACATCTGGCTGAACGAAGGGTTCGCCACCTGGATGGAGCTGAAAGCCACCGACCATTTCAACCCCGATTGGCAGATCTGGCCGCGCCAGCACGAAACGCGGGAGGCGGCGATGGGCCAGGACGCGCTGCCCACCACGCACCCGATCCAGCAGGTGATCCACGACGAGACCGAGGCCAACACGGCGTTCGACGCGATCAGCTACCAGAAGGGTGAGCAGGTCATCCGCATGATCGAGGACTGGATCGGTCCCGACACATTTCGCGACGGCATGCGCCGCTACATGAAGGCGCACGCCTACGGCAACACGACGAGCGCCGACCTTTGGGCCGCGCTGAGCGCCGCCTCGCATCGCGACGTGGCCCACGTGGCCACCAGCTTTACCGAACAGCCCGGCATTCCGCTGGTCCACGTCGCCCGGGCCTGCGACGGCGGCCAGGCCAGCGCCACGCTGACGCAGGAACGCTTCACCATCCACGATCCGCACCCGAAATCGCTTACCTGGACGATCCCTGTCAGCATCGGCCCGCCCAATGCGGCGCCCACGCTCGTGCAGCACGTGCTGCTGGGCGCGCAGCCTGTCACGGTCAAGCTGGGCAGTTGCACGGGGCCGCAAAAGGCGAACATCGGAGAGGACGGCTATTACCGCACCGCATACGACGCGGCAGGCCTGATCTCCCTCGCCCAATCGCTTCCGGAACTGCAACCCACCGACCGCGCCAACATACTCGGCGACCAGTTCGCGCTCTATGTCGCCGCCCGCGCGCCGCTGACCGACTACCTCAACCTGCTGCCGCATCTGTCCGGCGAGCAGAACGTGGCCGTCTGGACCGACACGCTGGCCCATTTGCGGCGCATCGACCGCGCCCTGGCCGGCTCGCCGGCCCGCGCCCCATTCGCCGCCTACGCGGCGTCACTGGTCCGGCCGGAATTCGCCCGCCTCGGCTGGGATGCCAAACCAGGTGAACCATTCCTGGATTCGCTGCTGCGGCCCAGCCTGGTGGAGGCCATGGGCGCCTTCAAGGACCCTGCCGTCCTGGCCGAAGCGCGGCGCCGTTTCGTGGCCTTCACCCACGATTCCACCAGCCTGCCGCCCGCGTTGCGCGAACCGGTGCTCACCATCGTCGGCCACACCGCCGACCAGGCCACCTACGACGCATTGAAGGCGGCGGGCATTCACGCCACCAGCACGGAGGAAAAACTGCGCTATTTCGGCGCCATGGCGTCGGCCAGCGACCCCAAGCTGATCGCGCAGACGGTCGCCTTCGCCGAAGCCGGCGAGGTGCCGAACGGGCGCATCACCATATTCCTCGCCGAAGCCAGTCGCGCCAGCGAGCAAGCGTCACTGGTCTATCAGCTCGCCGCCAAGCGGGAGCGCGAGATCTCCGCCCGCATTCCCGCCGGCGGCCTCGGTCCCACCGTGCTGGTGGCCGCCGCCGCCGGCTCGAATGACCCGGAGATGGCGCGCGCCGTGCTGGCCGCACCTTCAAGCCAGGCCTCGATCGGCGCCCGCATCTGGGCTGCCCGGGTCGCCGACAGCATCGGCACGGCGGCCGACCTGCATGCCCGCACCGTGCCGGCCGTGACGGCCTGGCTCGCCGCGCGCAAATCGTAACCCTGCCTCATGGCGCCGGCGTGGTCAGCTCCACCCAGGCGGGCGCATGGTCGCTCGCGCCCTCCGCCCTGCGCACGTCCCGGTCCACCCCGGCGGCATTCAGGCGCGGGGCGAGCGATGGGCCGAGCAGCAGGTGGTCCAGCCGCATCCCCGCATCCCTCGCAAAATGGTCGCGAAAATAGTCCCAGAAGGTGAACATCGGCGCATCGGGATGCAGATGGCGCAGGCAATCCGTCCAGCCCTGGGCCAATAGGCGCGCATAGGCCGCCCGGCTCTGCGGCTGCAGCAGCGCATTCTTCTTCCAGGATTGCGAGGAATAGATGTCGAACTCGGTCGGCACCACGTTGTAGTCGCCCGCCAGCAGCGCCGGGACGTCGTTGGCAAGCAAGTCGGCCGCATGCGCGATCAGGCGGTCGAACCAGGCCAGCTTGTATTCGAATTTCGGGCCTGGATACGGGTTGCCGTTTGGCAGATACAGGCAGCCGATCAGCACGCCGCGTACCGCCGCCTCGATATAGCGCGCCTGGTCGTCGGCCCGCGTCGCCAGGCAGCGCGCTCCGGTCAGCACGGGTTCGGCACCGCGCGCCAGGATCGCGACCCCGTTCCATCTCCGCTGCCCGTGCCACACCGCCGCGTAGCCCGCCTTCCGCAAAGCCGCGGCCGGGAACGCCGCCTGTTCCGCCTTCAGCTCCTGCAGGCACACGGCATCCGGCCGCGCTCGTCGCCAGCCATGCCAGCAGGTTGGTGAGCCGCTTGTTGACGCCGTTGATATTGAACGTGGCGATCCGCATCGCACCGGTCTTCTTCCGGAACACAGGCGTGCGCGGCGCTATGGTCTGGCGCCCGCCGCCGGCATGCCTTCCGTCGGTTTGTGCCCGGCCAGAAGCGATGGCGCCTGCAGCAACAGCCCCGTGCCGAACACCACGCACAACATCACGACCGCCGCCCGTCCGCGCGACAGATCCAGCACATGGCGGGCGGTGAACCAGTGGAACCACAGCACGTAGGCGCCGAAGATCGTCATCGGCAGCAAGGTCGCGTGGGTCAGATCCAACCCCAACGACACGCCCAGGCTGGCCAGCGGTGCCACCAGGATCAGGACCGCCAGCATCAGCCACTGCGCGCAGTTCAGCACGTTGGCGTACAGCGCCCAGTGCTGCTCGCGCTTCCAGGGCCGGCAGAACAGCTCGGCGATCACCGCCGGCGCCAGCAGGTCGGCCAACCCGCTCAACAGAACCAGGGCCGCCGTGTCCAGGTGGCCGCGCCAGGCGAACAGGCCGGCCAGCACGATCAGGAAGGCCACCAACGGTGCCAGGCTGCCCAGGAAGGCGGCGGTGGTGCCGCCGAACTGCGCAAACCCGACCGCCCTGCCGGTGCCGATCAGCACAAGGCCGAGCGTCACCCGTCCGTTCGGGCTCTGGCCCGGCGCGTCCCGCCGTAATGGAGGCATCTTCATCCCAGCAGGTCCCGCAGCAATGCGGCATAGATATCGGTCAGAAGGTGAAGATCCGCCACCGCCACGCTCTCATCGGCCTGGTGCATGGTTGCCCCCACCAGACCAAACTCGGCCACCGGCGCGTAGCGGGCGATGAAACGCGCGTCCGACGTGCCGCCGCCCGTATCCAGCGCCGGCGTCCGTCCTGTCACGCGCGCAACGCTGGCGGCCACGCGGCGGGCAAAGTCTTGCGGCGCCAGGAAGGCCTCCCCGCCAATGGCAATATCCACCGTGCCCCTGGCGCATGACGGCCGACGATCTCCCGCACCCACCCCGACAGCGCCGCCCCGGTGTGCAGGTTGTTGAACCTGATGTTCAACCGAGCGCTAGCGTCGGCGGGGATCACGTTATGGGCAGCATTGCCGACATCGACGGAGGTGACCTGCAGGCTGGACGGTTCGAACGCGTCCGTGCCCTCATCCAGCCGTGCGACCGCAAGCTCGGCCAGGGCAGGCGACCAGGCGGTGCACAGGGTTGTCCGCCCGATGCGGGTAGGCCACGTGGCCCTGCACGCCCCGCACGGTGATTCCGCGCATTCAGGCTCCCGCGGCGACCGACCTTGACCATGTCGCCAATCGTCTTGGGGCTGGTCGGCTCCCCGACCAGGCAGTAATCGGGTATCTGGCCGTGCGCCGCCATCCACTCCAGCACCCGCACCGTGCCGTCGGTGGCCGGCCCCTCCTCATCGCCGGTGATCAGCAGGCTGATTGATCCGCTTGGCGGTCCGCCGCCCAGGTGCCGCGCCGCCGCTGCCACGAAACAGGCCACGGCGCCCTTCATATCGCAGGCACCCCGCCCGTACAGCACGCCATCCTGCAACACGCCGCTGAACGGATCGTGCCGCCATCCCGGGCCGGGCGGCACCACATCGGTATGGCCCGCGAAACACACATGCGGCGCGCCGGTGCCGATGCGCGCGAACAGGTTTTCTACCTTGCCGAACGGCAGCAAGGTCACCTCGAACCCCAGACCGGCCAGCATCCCGGCAAGTACATCCTGCGCGCCGTCGTCATCCGGGGTAACCGAGCGGCAGCGCAGCAGCGTTTGGGTGAGTGCGATAGGATCAAGCATAGAAGTTCTTTTTTGAAAAAAAGAACCAAAAAACTTTTGTCAATTTAGGTGCGGCTCCATGAACAAAAGTCTTTTGCTTCTTTTCTTCAGAAAAGAAGGCCTTCCTTCTACGCCCCCAACGACACCACGAAGCGCGTCCCCCGATGCGCCCGATCCAGCTCCACCGTCGCCTTCAAACTCTGCGCCATCGACCCCACGATCAGCGACCCCAGCCCGCTGCCGCGCGGCGCCGCTTCCTCGGCCGGATAACCCACGCCATCATCCTCCACCACCAGCCGCAGACCCGTTCCATGCCGGCGCAACTGCACCCGAACCTGCCCCGGCTGGCCCTTCGGATAGGCGTATTTCAGCGCGTTGGTCACCAGCTCGTTGACCATCAGCCCAATAGGCACCGCCCGGTCCGTTTCGACACGTATGGCGTCACTGAAAAACTCGATCTGCCGGGCGGGTGCATGGTCGGCCGGCTGTTCGGCCGTCTTCGTCGCCCGCTCAAGCTCATCGACCAATCCGGCCAAATAGAATCCATCTCCACGAATTCCACATCGTTGCCGGTGTACAGGCGCCGATGCACCATGGTCACCGCCTCCACCCGCTCGGCCGCTTGGCGCAGCATCAGCCGGGCTGCGGGGTCCGCCACCCGCCGCGCCTGCATGTCGATCAACGAGGTGATCAGCTGCAAACTGTTGGCGACACGGTGGTTGACCTCGCGCAGCAGCACCGCCTGCTGGGCCGCGAGCGCCGCCAGCCGGTCGCGCGATTCCCGCACCTCCTGCTCGGCCGCATCGCGTTCGCGCTGCAGCCGGGCGCGCGTGATTTCCTGGCTGATGCTGGCCGACAGCAGCTCGATGAACGTGCCGTGCACGTCCTTGACCACATAATCGGCCGCCCCGTTCTTCAGCGCCGTCACCGCGATGCGCGGCTCCTCGGCGCCGGTCACGAATATCACCGGTGGCGGGTCGGGCAGCGCACGCAGCAGTTCCAGCACCTCCAGCCCATCCTGGCCCGGCATGTAGTGGTCCAGCCCGATCGCGTCGAAACGCAGGCTGCCCGCCATCTGCACCCCGGCAGCGCCACCATCAGCCAGCGTCACCGCAAAGCCGGCCCGCTGCAAATGCCGCTGCACCAGCCGCGCAATGCCCGGATCGTCGTCGATATACAGCACGCGTGGTGCCGCCTGCCCCTCCACCATCAGACGGCAGAACTCATGCCGCGGAAATCATGCAGGCTCCGGCACCTGCATCACGGTCAGGAACAGGCCCAGTTGGCGGATGGCGGCGGCAAACCCCTCATACTCCACCGGCTTGGTGATGTAGACGTTGCACCCCAGATCGTAGCAGCGCTGGATCTCCTGCTTGTCGTCCGTCGTCGTCAAGACAATGACGGGTGTCCGCTTCAGCAGCGGATCGGCCTTGATCCGGGCCAGGATGTCGGTGCCGCTCATGTCCGGCAGATTGAGGTCCAGCAGCACCAATACCGGATCGAGCTTGGCGCTGTCGCCGCGTCCGAACAGATGGGCCAACGCGCTTGTCCCGTCGGCCACATGGGTGATGTCGTTGGCCACGCCGGCGCGCCGCACATTCTTCTCGATCAGTCTGGCATGGCCAGGATCGTCCTCGATCAGCAGGATGGTAACAGGCACTGCGTTCATCCCATACCGCTCCATCATAGCACCGCGGCACCGCCGGGCGCCAGCCTGGCCGGCAGGGTCACAATGAAGGTCGATCCCACATCGGGCACCGACTGGCAATCCACAGTGCCGCCCAGACGACGCAAGAGCGTGCGCACATGCGCGAGACCTATGCCCTCGCCCACCGTATTCTGCTGGCCGGCCCGACGGAACAGCTCGAACACCCGCTCCCGGTCACGTGTCGCGATGCCGCGCCCGTTGTCACGCACCTCGTAGCGGATCACCGCCCCCTCCTGGGTGCCCGCGACCTCGATGTGCGGCGGCCTGCCCGCCACGCCGTATTTCAGCGCGTTCTCCACCAGGTTGGAAAACACCTGCTCCACCGCGATCCGGTCCGAGACGAGCGGCGGTAACGTCCCGACCACCAGCTCGGCCCCAGCCTGGTCCGCCTGGTGGCGCACGCTGTCGAACACACCCCCCACCAGCGCCACCATGTCCAGCCGCTCCGGCGCGAGCACGCGCCGCCCCTCACGCGACAGCCGCAGGATCGCCGTGATCAGGCGGTCCATCTTGGACGTGCTGGTCTGGATGAAGCGTATCGCTTCCGGCAGGTCCTCGGTGCTGGCCAGGCGCACGTCCGGCGGCACGACGATCCCGGCCGGCTCCAGATGATCGGACACAAATCGATTCAATCGCTGCGTCGCGTTCTCGAGCTCGCCGGTGAAACCGATGATGTTCAGCAGCGGCGCCCGCAGATCATGGCTGACGATATAGGCGAAACGCTGTATCTCCTCATTCGCGCTCATCAGGTCGGCGGTGCGCTCGGCCACCGTCGCTTCCAGCCGGTCGCGCCCTGCCTGCAGCGCCGCGTTCGCCTGGCGCAGCGCGGTGCCCGACTGGCGCAGCGCCCGCACCGTGCGGCGGATGCTGCGGCCAACGAAACCGCTCAGCGCCAGCAGCACGATCAACGCCACCGCATCCACGGCCACCAGCAGCCGCGTGCCCTCCTGGCTGCGGTGCAGCTCCGCTGCCAGCACCGCGTCCTGGCTGGCCGATAATTCGGCCGCCTGCGCCCTGATCACCATCATTTCGTCGCGCCCGCGATTGGTCAGCACCTCGTTGACCGCGTCCTCGTGCCGGCCCGCCCGCGCCAGCGCCACGGTGCGCGCCAGCTCATCCATCTTGGCGCCAATCACGGCCCGCCAGCGCGGCAGGCGCGGATCCTGCGACAGGTTGATCCCGATCCGGTCCAGCAGCCCCGGCAAGCGCGCCACCGCCTGCTCATATGGCTCCAGGTAGTCCAGGCGTTGCGTCAGCAGATAGCCGCGCTGGCCCGTCTCCGCCGAGGTGACCGCCTCCAGCAGGTCGGCCGTCAGCGCGCGCGCCGCCAGCGCACGCGCCGCGTCCGACAGGTCGGCATCCGTGCGTTGCGCGATCAGGATGGAAGCGGCCACGATCAGCAGCATCAAAAGCGCGCCGGCCAGCAGCGCCAGGCGTTCAAGCCGGCCATACAGGGCCTGGGTTCTGACGGCATCGGACTCGGTGGACGGGACGGTCATGCAGGTTCCAAAAGGGGGTCGCGCACGGGGCGGCAAAATGTCCGCGCCTGCGCGCCAGGGCAAGCGGCCTTGGCCCCGGCGCAGGCGGCCCCTACTGTCACGATTCCTCCAGCCAGAGACGGATCGTGGATCAGATCACCGCGTCAGCGACTACACCCTCCGCCTGCGTCATTGTCGGCGAAGGGCTGCACCGGGTCACGTTCGGCAACCATATGCCGCTCGCCGTCATCGCCGGCCCATGCCAGATCGAAAGTGCGGATCACGCCATGGAGTGCGCGGTGGCGCTGCACGACGCGGCACATCGACTTGGCATCGGCCTGGTGTTCAAAAGCAGCTACGACAAGGCCAACCGCACCAGTCTTTCGGGCGCACGCGGCGTAGGGCTGCACGCCGCGCTGCGGATCTTTTCGGATATTCGCGAAAAGCTTGGGATACCCGTGCTGACCGACGTGCACGAACGCGAGCACTGCGCCCCCGTCGCCGAAGTGGTCGACATCCTGCAAATCCCCGCCTTCCTGTGCCGGCAAACGGATCTGCTGGTGGCGGCAGCCCAGACCGGCCGTGCCGTGAACGTGAAAAAGGGCCAGTTCCTGGCGCCTTGGGACATGGCCAACGTCATCGCGAAGATCACCGGCGCCGGCAATTCGCGCGTGCTGGCCACCGAACGCGGTGCCAGTTTCGGTTACAACACGCTCGTCTCCGATTTCCGCGCGCTGCCGATCATGGCGGCGATGGGCGCGCCGGTGGTGTTCGACGCGACCCACTCGGTGCAGCAGCCAGGCGGCCAGGGTTCTTCATCGGGCGGCCAGCGCGAGTTCGTATCCGTGCTGGCGCGGGCGGCGGTGGCGGTGGGTGTGGCCGGCCTGTTCATCGAGGCCCATCCCGACCCGGACCATGCGCCGTCCGACGGGCCGAACATGATCGCCGTGCGCGATTTCGAACCGTTGATGCGGGTGCTGATGCGGTATGACGCCATCAGCAAGGCTTTGGCTTGACCGTCACCATCACAGCCTTCGAGCGGTCACCCGATGGCGGCCGCGGTCTGGCGCGTGACACGCGCGTTCGCTGGGCGCTGGAGGAAGTGGGACAGCCCTACGAGGTGCGTCTTGTTTCATTCCAGGCCATGAAGGAACCGGCCCATCTTGCGCTGCATCCTTTCGGCCAGATACCAACCTATGAGGACGGTGATCTCGCCCTGTTCGAGACAGGCGCGATCGTGTTGCACATCGCCGAACGCCACGCGGGCCTGTTGCCAGACGATGCGAACGCACGGTCGCGCGCAGTCACCTGGATATTCGCGGCACTCAACACGGTGGAACCACCGATCCTCGATCTCTTGGTGGCCAGGTTTTTCGAGGCCGACCGACCGTGGTCTACTGAGCGCAGGCCTCTCGTCGTGGATCGCATCCGCAACCGGCTGGGCCAGCTTTCCGCTCGCCTGGGCGATGCCGATTGGCTCGACGGCGCCTTCAGCGCTGGCGACCTGATGATGGTGTCGGTGCTGCGCTGGCTGAAACGACCGGGCATTCTGGACGAATACCCCAACCTTGCCGCCTACGTCGCCCGCGGCGAAGCGCGGCCCGCCTACAAGCGTGCCTTCGACGCGCAGTTGGCGGTTTATGAGGCAAGCAACCGGCCGGCTGATTGAGGCCCGTCCTCGGTGCGCTTGTTTTTCGTCGTGCGCTCCGTGACAATCTTGCACCTGGCCGAAGCACAATCCGAACCCGAAGTAATCCGACGACATTAAGTCAAAATCGCCCGACTTGTCGCGATAATGCCCACAGCTTTGTCCCAAAGCTCGAAATCGGAAAACTGGTCGAACCCACACCAGGCCACATCCACCGCATCACCCCCCGCTATCGCCTCACCGCCCGCATACGCCGTGCAAAAATCCAATATCGTGTAGTGAAATCGCACACGCCCGTCGGCATCATGCGAGATGCTGTCCACATGGCCGGCCAGATGCAGCGGGCCCACGCACAACCCCGTTTCCTCCATCAGCTCGCGCCGCGCGGCCTGCTCCGCCGTCTCGCCCAAACGCTGCGCCCCACCCGGCAAGCTCCACGCGCCCTGCGCCGGCGGCCGCCCACGCCGCACCAGCAACACCGCGTCGGGCCGCAGCACCGCTACGCCGATGCCCACCAGCGGCCGCTCAGGATATTCGCGGGGCGAAATCAGCTGTCGGCCGCCAGCCGCGCCGCCTGATCGGCCTCGGTCAGCGCGTCGATCAGCTCATCGAACTCGCCGGCCATCACACGGTCGATCTTGTGCAGCGTCAGATTGATCCGGTGGTCGGACACACGCCCCTGCGGAAAATTATACGTGCGTATCCGCTCGCTCCGGTCGCCGGTCCCCACCTGGCTCTTGCGGTCCGCCGACCGTGTCGAATGGAGCGATGCCCGCTGCGCCTCGTACATGCGCGACCGCAGTATCTTCATCGCCTTGGCCCGGTTCTTGTGCTGGCTGCGCTCCTCCTGCATCGCCACGACAATACCCGTCGGCAGATGCGTGATCCGCACGGCGGACTCCGTCTTGTTGACATGCTGCCCGCCCGCACCGGACGCACGATACACGTCAATCCGCAAATCGCTCTCATTGACCTGAACATCGACTTCTTCTGCTTCCGGCAGCACCGCCACTGTCACGGTGCTCGTATGAATACGCCCCTGCGTTTCGGTCGTCGGAACGCGCTGCACACGATGCACGCCGGACTCGTATTTCAGGCGCGCAAACACGTTGCGGCCGGTGACTTCCGCAATCCCTTCCTTCAGCCCGCCCAGCTCGGTCTCGCCGAATTCGAGCACGTCGAACCGCCAGCCGCGCGCAACCGCATATTTCTGGTAGGCGCCGAACAATTCGGCCGCGAACAGGCCGGCTTCGTCTCCCCCCGCCGCCGGGCGCAATTCTAGAATCGCACTGCGCTCATCGGCCTCGTCGCGCGGCAGCAGGGCCAGCTGTATCTCGCGCGCCAGCAGCGGGATGCGTTCGCGCAGCGCCCGCAACTCCTCTTCGGCCATGTCGCGCATTTCCGGGTCGGCCAGCATCTGTTCCGCGTCGCGCGCCTGCGCCTCGGCCGCACGCCACTCGGCAATGCGCGCCACCACCGGTTCCAGCTCCGACAGCTCGCGCGATGCCTTGGAAAAAGCCTCGCCTGTCAGCTGGCCTGACAAATCATGCGCCAGCTCTTCCGCACGTAACGCAATCCGGTCGAATTTCTCCGAAAGATCGAGCGCCATGATCAGCCGGCCAGATGACGCGCCAGATCACCCAACGCCACCTCCGCCTGCGTGCCGGCGTCCAAATCCTTGACCTGGGCCACCCCCCGGGAAATCTCGCTGTCGCCCAGGATCACCGCCGCCCGCGCGCCAATCCGGTTCGCCCGCTCCATCCTTCGCTTGAAATTGCCGCGATAGGCCATCTCGGCGCGCACCTCCGCTCGCCGCAAACCCTGCAGCACACCCAACGCCGCCTCTTCCGCCCCGTCGCCCATCGGCACGACCGCCACAGGCCGGGGTGCCGACGGAGCCTCGGTCAGCAGCATGGACAGGCGCTCGATGCCCGGAGGCCCAGCCCACCGCGGGCGTGGGCGGCCCGCCCATCTCGGCCACCAGCCCATCGTAGCGCCCGCCGGCCATGACGGTGCCTTGCGCGCCCAGCCGCGTGGTCACGAACTCGAACGCGGTGTGGCTGTAATAATCGAGGCCCCGGACAATGCGCGGGTTCTCGACGAAACGGCACGCCGAATGCTCCAGCCAGCGTTTCACCCCATCATAGAACGCCGCCGCCTCGGGCGTCAGAAACGGGGCGATGGTCGGCGCCCCGGCCACCAGCGCGCGGTCGCCCTCCACCTTGCTGTCCAGGATGCGCATCGGGTTGCGCTCCAGCCGGTCCCGGCTGTCCGGCGACAAGGCGGCCCGGTGATCGGTAAAATACCCGACCAGCGCGGCGCGATAGGCGTCCCGGCTTGCCGTGTCGCCCAGCGTGTTCAGCTCCAGCACCACTCCGCGGCCAAGGCCCAGCGCGCCCAGGATCTCCCAGCCGAGTGCGATGATCTCGGCATCGGCCACCGGTTCGGCCGGCCCGATCAGCTCGGCGCCGATCTGGTGGAACTGCCGGTAACGGCCCTTCTGCGGCCGCTCGTAGCGGAACATCGGGCCCGCATAGAACACCTTTTGCGGCAGCGACTGGGTCAGGCCGTTGGTGACCAGCGCGCGGCAGATGCCGGCCGTGCCTTCCGGCCGCAAGGTCAGGCTGTCCCCGCCGCGGTCGGCAAAAGTATACATCTCCTTGGTGACCACGTCCGACGTGTCGCCCAGCGTGCGGGCGAATACCCGCGTGTCCTCGAAAATGGGCGTGGACCACTCGTCGAAACCGTACACCCCGGCAATCCGCCGCGCCGTGGCAACCACATGGGCATGGCGGCGCTGGTCCTCGCCCAAGATGTCACGGGTGCCACGGGCCGGCTGAAGCGCTTCCACGGTCGTCTCTCGAAAGGGGACGGGCACTTAGCAGGTTCGCCGCGCCACGCCAGCCCCCAACCCAGGGGCACGCCTCAGCCTCACGGCAGACAAACACGCAAACAGGCCGCTCGCAGGCTTCCCCGTTAAAGGTTTCGGGGTAAGACTTGCCCCCGATGTCCCTTGGTCCCCGCCTCGAGTTCCGGCAGTCGCAGTCCCTGGTCATGACGCCCCAGTTGCGTCAGGCCATCAAGCTGCTGCAGTTCTCCAACCTGGAGGTCGCCGCCTTCATCGAGGAAGAGCTGGAGCGCAATCCGCTGCTCGACCGTGACGAGCGGCCGGAGGTGACCGCCGAACGCCCGTCCGAGGACATGCCGCCCCGCCCCGCCGAAGGGGCGGACAGCGCATCGCTGGTCGCCGCCGACACCATCCCGGATGCCGCCGAAAACCCGCTCGACCACGAGTTCGACGGCTACGAGGCGGCAGGCCCGGCCGACGGCATCACCCTGCCGTCACTTTCGGCCGCCGGCGGCAGCCAATCCTTCGACAGCGACGACCGGGGCGTGGACGAGACGCTGCCGGGCAGGAACTCCCTGCGCGACCATCTCGGCGAGCAGCTTCGCCTCGGATTCGAGGACCGCACCGACAGGCTGATCGGCGCCCACCTGATCGCCCTGCTGGAACCATCCGGCCGCCTGGCCGCCGACCCGCAGGAAATCGCGGCGGCGCTGGGCGCCGAGCTGTCGCGGGTGGAGGCGGTGCGCGCGCGCATGATGCAGTTCGACCCCGTCGGCATGTTCGCGCGCAGCCTGGCCGAATGCCTGGCCGCCCAATTGCGCGAACGCAACCGCCTGGATCCCTGCATGGTGGCCCTGCTGGAGCATCTGGAACACCTGGGCCGGCGCGACATGCGGCACCTGATGACGGTCTGCGGCGTGGATGCCGAGGATCTGGCCGAGATGGTGGCCGAACTCCGCGCGCTGGACCCCAAACCGGGCGCCAACTGGGAGAACGCCACCCTGCCGGCGGTGATCCCCGACGTGCTGATGCGCGCCGCACCCAACGGCGACTGGGTCCTGGAACTGAACCCGGACACCATGCCCCGCGTGCTGGTCAACGAGGCGTTCTATGCGCGCATCAGCCGCCAGGCCGAGCGCGACGCAAAGCTCTTCCTCAGCGAGCGGCTGGCCACCGCCAACTGGCTGGTCAAATCGCTCCATCAGCGCGCCCAGACCATCCTCAAAGTCGCCAGCGAGATCGTGCGCCGCCAGGACGCCTTCTTCCAGCACGGCGTCAGCCATCTGCGCCCGCTCATCCTGCGCCAGATCGCCGAGGAAGTGGCGCTGCACGAAAGCACCGTCAGCCGGGTCACCGCCAACAAGTTCATCGCCACCCCGCGCGGCATCTTCGAACTCAAGTATTTCTTCACCACCGCCATCGCCGGCGCCGGCGGCGAAAGCCACAGCGCCGAAGCCGTACGCCACCGCATCCGCGCCATGGTGGGGGCCGAGACACCGGACGACATTCTGTCCGACGACGCGATCGTGGCCACCCTGCGGCGGGAGGGCGTGGACATCGCGCGCAGAACGGTGGCCAAATACCGCGATGCGCTGCGCATCCCCAGCTCGGTCCAGCGCAAGCGGGAGAAAGCCGCCGTCATGTAGCTGGGCAGAGAAGGAGGGCGGATCGTATGCAGATCAACGTCTCGGGCAAACAGGTGGACCTGTCGGACTCGCTCCGCACGCGCGTCGCCTCCAGCCTCGACGTGATCGCCCAAAAGTATTTCGACCATGCGCTGGAGGCGCACGTGACCTTCGGCCGGGCGCGAAGTTTCTTCACCTGCGACATCAACATGCATGCCGGCCGCGGCCTGACCCTGCGCGGCGAGGGCGAGGCCGGTGACGCCAACGCCGCCTTCGACGACGCGGCCGAACACATAGCCACACGCCTGCGACGTTACCGGCGGCGGTTCAGCGACCACAACCGCGCCCACGCCACCAAGGAGCGCACGCAGACGGCGCGCGCCTACGTGTTGCGCGCCGAACCGGAAGAACCGGCCACGGCGCCGGACCGGGCAGAGGCGGCGGACGGCGTGCCGCACGCAACCTTCGCGACAGTGATCGCCGAGACGCAGACCGAGATCGCGCGGCTGAGCGTGGGCGACGCGGTGATGCGCATGGATCTGGCCGACCAGATGGTGCTGATGTTCCGCAACAGCAGCACCGGCGAACTGAACGTCGTCTATCGCCGCAGCGACGGCAATATCGGCTGGATCGATCCCCGCGCGCCGGCCTGAGCGCCACGGTGTGCCGGCACGCCTGGGATCGCCCGGGTGCGCCGGCCTTCCCCGTCAGTGGCTGACGCTGGCGTGCGTCAGATTCAGCGTCGGGTAGGTATTGTACGCGGACCCGTTGGTGTAGGACGAGACCAGCACCTGGAAGCGATGACTGCCGGCGTTCGGCACGGTGAAGCTGATGCGCGAAATGGCCTCGCTGCCCGCCTCGGCACCGTTGAACAGGCCGCCAGGCGACTGGTAGTCGCACATCGTGAGCGCCGGGCCGCTATTGGCGATGCCGCCATCCACGGCGAAGTAGTCGGCCACGACGCCCAGGCTTGTCGCACCGGCAGGGCTGGCGCCGTTGAGCTGCGTGTAGCCGCAATAGCCGGAGAAGCTGAGTTCGACCACTTCGTTCGGCTTGGTCGTCTTGAACGTCAGCGTGGTGAGCGAGCCGCCATCGAGCGGCCAGGGGAAGCTGTTCAGGTTGTTGGTCAGCGGCGTGGCGTTGCTGTTGTCGGCCGAAGCCAGGACCTGCGCCTGCGCGGCGCCGGAGAGTGCCGCGAGGCCAAGGCCGGCAGCGAGGATGAGCGTGGTGCGCATGGTGAAAAATCCTTCCGGTTGTCGGCGGCGGAGATCGCTGCCGGTGACCGGGGTTTTGCGCCCTTGCGTGCGGGCGCGATGTGACCTGCGCCACAGAGCGCGAGATTCTCCTCAGCGCCGATCGAATGGCCTGCGAAACAAGACTGGGCGCAGACCACTGTAGTCGCGCGTCCGCCGGCGGCGAACCTACCGGCGCGCGAGCCGGCGTGATAGGATGCTTCCAAACACTCCTTGATCGCGCGAGAGGGAACGGAGGCCGTTCATGAAATCTGCCATCTACGAGAAGACGAAGGCCGCTGCGCTGAAAGTCCTCGGCAAGGACGCCAAGGTTCCGGACCTGCCGCCGGCGATGGAAAAGGCGCTCGACACCTGGGAAAAGGCCAATACGGAGTTCGATGCGTCGCGGGAAGCGCTCGAAGCCAAGCTGGTGGAAATGCAGACCGCCAATGACGGGCTGAAGAATCTGGGCAACCAGTTCGGCGCGAAGATGGCGAAGGAAGAGTTCGGTCTCGATCCAAAGAGCAAGGAAGACGCCAAAAAGATCGCGCAGGCGCAGAAGATTTTCCACGACTATTGCAGCAACGGCAGCAAGGTGGTGACAACCAACAACAAGGCGCTCGACGAGGTCGACAAGCACGTCATTCAGCTCGGCAAATACAAGCCCGACAAGCACAGCCTCTAGCGCGCCTGTACGCTCCCGGTCGTTCCGCCCGGATGACGCCAGCGTGCATAACCCGCCGCACGCAAGTCGCAGGCCGGGCACGTGCCGCAGCCAAATCCCCATGCGTGCCGAACCGTGCGGTCGCCCAGATAGCAGGTGTGGGTGTGTTCGATGACGGTGTCCAAAATGCCGAGCGCGTCGGCCAGCGCCCAGGTGGCCGCCTTGTCCAGCCACATCAGCGGCGTCTGCAGCACGAAACGCCGCTGCAGCCCCAGGTTCAGCGCCACCTGCATCGCCTTGACCGTGTCGTCGCGGCAGTCCGGGTAGCCGGAAAAATCCGTCTCGCACATGCCGCCCACGATCGTGCGCAAGTCCCGCCGGTAGGCCAGTGCGGCCGCATAGGTAAAAAACAGCAGGTTACGGCCGGGCACGAACGTGTTGGGCAGCCCCTCCGCCGTCATCGCGATCTCCACGTCGTCGGTCATCGCCGTGCCGCCCAATGCCGCCATGGGTGCGGTGATATCGAGCACGTGGTCCGGCCCCAGCCCGCACCCACGATCCCGCAGCGCGCGCCGCACCGCCAGGCGGCAGTCGAGTTCGACCGCATGACGCTGCCCGTAGGAAAACCCGAGCGTCTCCACACGCGCATAGCGGTCCAGCGCCCAGGCCAGGCAGGTGGTGGAATCCTGCCCGCCCGAAAGCAGGACCAGCGCGCCATCCGATGTCACCGCACAAAACTCCGTCATTTGCCGCGTTCCGCGCGCCACCCTACCCTGGCGAACATGGCCGCACATCCGATCACGCACGGCTGACCGATGACCGACCCGGATTTCACCGACGCGGAAATCTCCCGCTACGCCCGCCACATCCTGCTCGACGAGGTGGGCGGCGCAGGCCAGGCGCGGCTGCGGGCGGCGCGCGTGCTGATCGTGGGCGCCGGCGGGCTGGGCTCGCCGCTGGCCCTCTATCTGGCCGCGGCCGGCATCGGCACCATCGGCATCGCCGACCACGACATCGGTGGACCTGTCCAACCTGCAGCGCCAGATCGCCCACACCACGCGGCGCATCGGCCACCCGAAAGCCGCCTCGGCGGCGTTCGCCATGTCGCAGATCAACCCGCTGGTCGAGGTGGTGCTGCACGAGGAGCGCGTCGATGCAGCCAATGCGGCCCGCCTGATCGCGCCCTACCACGTCATCTGCGACGGCACCGACAATTTCGAGGCGCGCTTCGTGCTGGCCGATGCGTGCTGGACCGCCCGCAAAACCCTGGTGTCGGCCGCGGTTCTGCGGTTCGAGGGCCAGCTCTCCACCTTCCGCCCCGGGACGGACGCGTCTGGCGACCCCTTGCCCTGCTATCGCTGCTTCAATCCGGCCCCGCTGCCGCCCGGCCTGGCGCCCACCTGCGCCGAGACGGGCGTGCTCGGCCCCGTCACGGGCGTGATGGGCACGCTGGCCGCCACCGAGGTGCTCAAGGAGATTCTCCGGCTCGGCGAAAGCCTGGCCGGGCGGCTGTTGATCTGGGACGCATTATCCGTGCGGTTCCGCGTGCTGCGCATGCAAGCCGACCCGGCCTGCGCCGGCTGCGGCGCCGCGCCAGGGCTTGACGATACCGCCACTTCTCCGCCACGGGCGGTGCCATGATCGAAAATCCCGTGTCTCGACCTGCGCAAAACGCCGACACGCTCGCCATCATGCTGGTCGCCGGCACGCATGACCGCGCCCACACCGCCTTCATGCTCGCCAGCGCCGCGGCCGCACTCGGGCGCCATGTCGTCCTGTTCGCCACCAACCAGGGCTGCCGCGCGCTGCGCGAGGACTGGTCGGAACTGGACGACGGCGGGCGAGACGCGGTCGTGCGCCGCCGCGGTGTGGCCGGCCTGGGTGAATTGCGCGACCATGCGCACGAGCTCGGCGTACGATTGATCGCATGCGAGGCGGGCCTGCGCGCCGAAGGTCTGGAGGCCGGTGCGCTGATGGCGGGGGTGGAGGTCGCCGGCATCGCGGCTTTTCTGGAGGCGGCCGGTTCTGGCCAGATGATCGCGCTGTGATGCGCGTGCTGCTGCTGTGCGCGGCCTGCGCCCTGGCGCCGGCCAGCACCGCATTCGCCGCCACCACCCAGACCGCCTCATCACCGGCCGCGCCACCCGCGCACACGGCCAGCAAGCACAAGCACGTCCCCGTGGTGGCGCCGCGCCATGCCGGCCCGCCACGACGGCCCGCCACGCCCGCCAAGGCGCCTGCGCACAAGCCGGTCCACACTCAGGGGCACACCACCCACACCCCCGTCGCAACGGCCAAACCGCCCGAACCCACACCCCCGCCCGCCGCCAAAGTACCGCCCAAACCGCTCCCGCCCGCTCTGCCCGCCGATGTCGGCAGCAATTCCGGCCTGCACCTGCCCCGCTACGCCTCGCTGAAAAGCGACGAGGTGAACATGCGCGTCGGCCCCGCCGAGCGATATCCGGTCGTCTGGACCTACAAAAGACGCGAGTTGCCGGTGCGCATCCTGCGCGAATTCGACATCTGGCGGCTGGTCGAGGACATGGACGGCATCAAAGGCTGGATGATCCAGGCCACGCTGACCGGCCGCCGCACCTTCGTCATCACCGGCACGGCGGACCAGACCTTGCGCGCCTCATCCGGCGACCAATCCGAAGCGGTGGCCGTGCTCAAACCCGGCGTCGTGGGTCGCATCAAAGCGTGCGCCGCCGGCCAGGATTGGTGCCAGGTCCAGGCGGCGGGCTACACCGGCTGGCTGCCCAGGACAGCGTTCTGGGGGACGGATCCTGGCGAGGTGGTGGCGCCCTGAACCGCGCACGCGCCGTCTCGAACGCAGGCTGCCCGCCGAACCTCCTCAGTCGTTATCCGGACCGCGCGTCGCCGTCGGCGCATTCAAGAAATCCTGCGGCCTCATCACCACCTTGATGGGCACGAACGCCTTCGGCGCCGCCAGGCCGAAGAACGTCGAAAGATCGCCGAACGGCTTCTGGGCGGCGTGATAATCGGCATACCGGCCGTAGGGCGCATTGCCCGGACCGATGAACCCGAGCGAGAAATTCTTCTCGGTGAAAGCCAGAATGCTGCCGAAGTCGAACACATCGTTGCTGACGAAATGCGCGGGCGTATAGGCCGAGACGACGAGCAGCGGCACACGAAACCCGTACGTGTAACCCGAACCCCATTCTTTGCCGCTGATATTGTTCTCGACCGGCTTCACGTGATCGAACCAGCCGCCCCAATCGTCCCATGCAATCAGTATCGCCGTGTCCTGCCAGTAGGATTTCGCCGGATGCGCACGACTTTCCGCCGACCGCGTTGACGATGGAAGCCACCCATTGCGGGCCAATGCCAGTGTTGACGTTGGCATGGTCGGATTCCTCGGGCGTCGGGATCACCCAGCTGACCGAGGCAAGATTGCAACTGGCAATGTCGGTCAGAACCTGCGCCGGATTATTAGGCACCACATTGTTCGTCCACAGCGGACCGGTGCAGGTCGGCACGCCCTTCACACGTTTCGCCTCGCAGATATGGCGTATCGCGTCGGGCGCCGTCCAGATCGAGCCGGGAAGCGGCGCGTAATAGCGCCAGGTGAGCGACGTCGTGGCGCTGATCAGGGGTCGCCCAGCGTGCGATGCTCGAAACAGGGGAAAACGGGCGCGTGCTTGTCTCCGACCCGTGCAAATCGATGATCGCGACCGTCTGGCCGGACGGCGCGATGCACCCGGCATTGCCGTTCGGCAGCGTGCTCCCGAATGCCATGTTTTCAGACGCGAACAGCGGCGAAGACGGGGCCGGCGCGGAGGTCCCGCCGAAGATGAACTGGTGCGCAGGGAAACTCGGCCCCTGGTTGGTCTGGAACATGCGGTTCGCAAACCCGTAATTCGCAGCGATGTCGAAATGGCGATTT
>CAWKLX010000008.1:0-145489 GCA_963850605.1 uncultured Alphaproteobacteria bacterium
CGGACAGACGGTCCCGAGGTGGAGGTAGCCCTGCCTGGTGGCTTCGCGGTCACCCCTGGCTTGCGCCAGGCGCTCAAGATGATCCCCGGGGTGGAGCGCGTGGACGAGCTGTGAGAAGATACGGCCCCGCCGGCTCTTTCCCTTCCGATGGCGGCCTGCTATCAGCCGCGGCGTGGTCGGGCGCTTAGCTCAGTTGGTAGAGCAGCTGACTCTTAATCAGCGGGTCGTAGGTTCGAACCCTACAGCGCCCACCAGCCGCGCCGCCTGCTGATCAGAAGATCAGCCAGGCGAACACATACAACGTGTTATTGTCGCCGGCATTGCGGCCGAAGCCGTCGTAGTTCGCCGTACCGCCATTGAACTGCGTGTAGACCGTGTAGGAAGCGCCAAGCTTCAGGTTCGCCCACGGGCCGGCCCAGGATCCCGCTTTGCCGAACGGCGCGTAATCCGCCTCCACGATGAAGTCGGTCGCGCTTGGCCGGCCGTTGGCGCTGCCCTGGATCGGGGCGGCGGGATAAAGCAGCGCGTTCGCCGTACCCCAGCTCTCCTGCCATCCAACGGTCACGCCATAGGTCTGCTGGTAGTAGAACGTGGCATTCACGCGCGCCTGGTTCAGCGTGTTGCCGGACTGACTGGATGCGCCGGTCGCCTGGAATGCGGTCAGCCGCGCATATTCATGGTCGAAAATCCCCTGCACGGTCCCGATATATTGGCCGTCGCCCACATATTCATAGTCACCGTCGAGCGCTACGTCGGTGTAGGTGTTGCTGCCATCCACGCGATCCACGGCGAATGTGTCGGTGGCGGGGTTCAGCGCCGACCGCAGGAATACGCCGCCGACATGCGCGCTCTGGCCGGACCAATCCCATTCGTAGGCCACCCGTGCATAAGGCGCCACATGCGCCGTCGCACCCGGTCCGTAAGCCGATCCGGTCACGCTGAGCAGCTGGTGCGAATAGGTCTTATAGCCGCCTGCCTCGACATACAGCGACCGGTTGTACCAGGCATACGTGGTAACACCGATCGAATTGCCGATCAGCCCGCCAGCCAGCAAGGGCTGTGCTGCAGGGGTTGGCGCCAGTGAAGACGCAACGTAGGGGTAACCCCAGGCGTACGTGGAATTATACGGATCCTGCACAGTGGGTCCGTTATTGACATCCACGCCCAGACGGAGGTCGGTGTTGCCGACGGGTAGGGGATAGGATGCACGCAAATCGGAATTATCCAGCAGAAAGTTCCGGCCCACGCCATTATAGGTGCCCTGGATAAGCCCGCCGACATAATCACCGATATGGCCGCCGAGGAACACGGCGATTTGCTGCACTGTCGCGTTGCCGTTGCTGCCGTAGTGATCGGCCGGCGGCGGGTTCTGCCCGTGGCTGGTGTTGGTGTACGAGCCGAGCAGGAACACCGACAGCGGAATGTTCGATGTCCAGCCCTGGCCGCCCGTTTGGGTGTAGCCGGTGATCTTGAAAGCGCGACCGAAGGCGGTGAGTTGCGGACCGAAAGCGCCGATATGGCACGTTGCACAAGGCTGTCCGGTCTGCAGCGCAAAGCTGGGTACTGCACGAGCGACGTGCGGCAAGGCCGCCCAACCTAGAGCACCCGCGCCGAATATGCACAGGCTCCGCTTGCACAACGCACGCCCGGACGGCCTCATTTAAGGGTTGTCAGATACGCGATCAGATCCGTGCGTTTCTGCGGGTCGCGCAAACCCTGATAGCTCATCAGCGTGTGGGGGATTACCTCGCGCGGCGCAGCCAGATATCTGTCGAGCGTCGCCGCATCCCATGTCAGTCCGGATGCCTTGTTGGCAGCGGAATAGCTGAACCCGGGTGCCGCCCCGGCCTTGCGGCCGACGATGCCGGACAGGCTCGGACCATTGAGATTTCGCCCAGGCTGCACAGCGTGGCAGATGCCGCACTGCGATTTGAAAACCGTCTGGCCCGCAGATGCGTCCTGCGCAGACGCAGACTGCATGATGCCGATCGACACGATGACCACCAGTGTCGATACCGTTTCTCGTACCTGCATGCCAAAGCCTCGCGGGAAGCGGGCGGAATGGACGTCCACCACGGAAAATCAGCCCGCGTAATCCGTAGCGCACTCGCGCGATGCCGGAGAGGTTCGGAAACTACTCAGGCCCTATAGGACGCGGGCTTTGCCGGCGCACGTAACCCGATTGCCGTGCCTGGCCAGCACCCGCGCCATCAAGCCACCTCCGATGCCGCCATCCCTATCCTGGCCAGCGCAGGCAGTGAGCGTGCGCCGGTCCTGGCCATGATGGAGGCGCGATGGTTTTCCACGGGTACGTTGGCTAATGCCCAGATCGGCGGCGATGTTCTTGCTGGCATGACCGGCGAGTACCAGCACCATGATCTCGCGCTGCCGGGCCGTGAGCGCCGCCACCTTCGCGGCAGCCGCCGTTTGCCAGGCGTTCCGCCTGTTGCCGTCGAGCGATTGGTCCAGTGCAAGCAGCACGCTCGCGCGCAGTTCCGCCTCGCCCACCGGCTTTTCGATGAAATCGACGGCGCCCGCCTTCATCGCCTGCACCGCTGTGTTCACGTCG
Source organism: uncultured Alphaproteobacteria bacterium (assembly GCA_963850605.1). Taxonomy (GTDB): domain Bacteria; phylum Pseudomonadota; class Alphaproteobacteria; order Acetobacterales; family Acetobacteraceae; genus BOG-908. Next base: position 2,570 of record CAWKLX010000008.1, read on the forward strand.
CTGTCGCCGGTGATCATGATGGCCGGTAGCGGGTCTGCGCGATCGTGAAGCTGCCGCAGCAGCTCGATGCCGTGCATGCCCGGCAAATAGGCGTCGATCAGCAGGCAGCCGCCAGTGCCGGGCTTGTAGGCATCCAGGAATGCCTCACAGGACTCGTAATCGCGCACGGCATGTCCATCGGCCTCCAGCTGGCCCCGCAAACCGCGCCTTATATGCGCGTCGTCATCGACGATGAACACGATCGGGCCGTCCGTCGCGTTGTTGTTGCTGGCCACGCCAGGGAGTGCATGGTCCGGCTCCGCTGGCGGCAGCGATTGCTGAATGGCCTGCATCAGCTCCTGCGGCCGTACCGGCTTGCTCAGTTGCAAGCAGTCCTCATCGGCGATGTCGCGCAGCGTGCCTGTCGCGATGTCGCCGGTCAGGATGATCACGGGCACGCGCCGCCGCAGCACCTTGCGCAAATGGGTTGCAAGCTGCAGCCCATTCGATCCGCCCGGCAAATTGAAATCGGTTAACACCAGGTCAGGGCGCAACGCGCCCTTGGCGACCAGGTGCGAGGCCGCGGCGCTGTCCGGTGCGGTCACCACCTGATGACCCTCGCCGGCCAGAAGCAGCTTGAGGAGATCTCGCAATTCCTGGTCGTCTTCCACAACCAGTATGCTGGCCTGACGCCCGGCCGAAGGCACGGCCGAGTCCAACCCGGCACCGTGGGTGACGACGTGCGCACTGGACCGCCACGGAACGGCGATGCGGAATACCGAGCCGCGCCCGGGTTGAGAGGCAACGTCCACCTTGTGGCCCAGCAACTGGCTCAGCCGCTGCACAATCGCCAGGCCAAGCCCAAGGCCGCGGCTGCTTACGCGGGCGGCGTTGTCGATCTGATGATATTCCTGGAATATCGCCTGCAATTCCTCCGGCGCGATACCAATGCCGGTATCCCACACTTCGACCTGCAGCATGGGACCGCGCCGCCGGCACCCGAGCAGGATTCCGCCTTTCCTGGTGTATTTCAGTGCATTGGACAACAGGTTGCGAATCATCTGTTCCAGAAGCCGCGGATCGGAACGTACAGTGAGGCTGTTGGGAACGGCCCGCAGCGTCAGGCCTTTCGCCTCTGCCAGATAGACGAACTCGTCACGCAGCCGATATAGCAACGGCGCGATCGGGAACTCCTCCAGCTTGACCGCGGTCGTGCCCGCATCGATCTGGTTGATGTCAAGCAGCGTATTCAGCATGCCGGACATCGCCCCCAGCGTCGGGTCCAGCAATGCCACCAGCCGCGCGGCTTCGCCGCCCTCCACGCGGCGTGCCAGCAAACCCTGGATCAGCGCCAGGGTTTGCAAAGGCTGGCGAAGGTCGTGGCTGGCCATCGCCAGGAAGCGGGATTTGGCCAGGTTCGCCTGCTCCGCCTCCTGCCGTGCCGCCTCCAAAGCGGCAGCCTGCGCGTGCCGCTCGGTGATATCGGTAAAGGTGATGACAACGCCTTCAACTTCATTGTCATGGGTGCGGTAGGGCAACATGCGCCGCATGTACCAGGCCCCGCCGGTTTCGATCTCTCGCTCCACCACGGCCAGCGATCGAAGCACCGAATTCGCGTCGCTCAGCAACGCCGTGTCGGCCGCCAGCAATGCCAGGTCCGCCAGAGGGCGTCCGATATCGGCCGGGATGAACTTGAACAGCGCGCGCGTGGCAGGCGTGAAGAAGCGGATGCGCAAGTCGGAATCGAGAAACAGCGTGGCCACGTCTGTACTGTTGAGGATGTTCTGCAGATCGTTGGAGGTGGTGCGCTGGCGTTCCAGCGTCTCGCCCAGCTGGGTGTTGAGCGCGGTCAACTCCTCGTTCAGCGATTGCAGCTCCTCCTTGGAGGTCAGCAGCTCCTCATTGGTGGATTGATATTCCTCGTTGACCGACAATGCCTCCTCGTTGATGGCTTTCTGTTCCTCGGCGGACAATTCCAGGCTGTGAATGGCACCTTGCAATTCGACCCGCGTCGCTTCCAGCTCGGCTTCCAGATCGGCCGAGGCGGGGTGCTCACGCACCTGCGCTGGCTGCGCGCCCAAAAGACGAGGTTCGTCGAGAAAACACACCAGCATCAGCGGCTCCGCCTCGTAGCTCACCGGCTGCACGGCGATGCTGTGGGCCGGCGCATGCGTGCGGCGGTTGGCCGCGATGCCCGAAATGACCATGCGCGTGCCGGTGCTGGCAGCCTGGCGAATGGCCGAAGCCAGCCGTGCGCGCACGTCCGGCCGCGTCATCGACAGCAGGTCCTGCGTAGGATGGCCGGGTGGCACGCGCAGGTAGGTCTGCGTGGGACCCAGCGAGTAGAGGCAGCTGTTCTTGGCATCGATCAGAACGGCCGCCGGCGCATAGGTTTCCAGCACCTCGCGCCGGCATAATTCGGCCAGGGCGGCCTGGCGGGGCTGAGCCGCCGCCGGGCCGCCACGCAGGCCCCCACGCCCGGCTTCTATGGTTTCGGCGAGAAAGCCGAGATCACCAGGGCGGCTGCGGCCGATCCGGCGATAAAGCCGCTCGGGCTTGGCAATCACCTCGAACCGGCCGGCTGCGTCCGCGATCGTTTCCGCGCCGCCCAGCAACAGCACGCCGCCATCGCGCAGGGCGAAGTGCAGCAGCGAGATCACCCGCGCCTGCGCCTCCGGCCGCAAATAAATCAGCAGGTTGCGGCAGGAGACCAGATCGAGGCGCGAGAACGGTGGATCGGCCAGCACGTCCTGCACGGTGAACACCACGGCGCCTCGCAGCTCCGGCAGCGCGCGATACCCGTCCTCCTCGCGCGCGAAAAACCGGGCAAGCCGCTCGGGGGAAACCTCGGCCTCGATGGATGTGGGGTAAAAACCTTCCCGCGCCTGCGCCACGGCGCCGGGGTCAACATCGGAGGCGAAAAGCTGCAGCTTGACCTGGCACTTGGCCGCCACGATCGCCTCACGGCAGAGCATGGCCAGCGAATACGTTTCCTCGCCGGTGCTGCAGCCGGCGATCCAGATACGCAGCGTCCCATCCGGCCTCAGCCGCGCCACGAGCGCGGGCAGGATATCGCTGGCCAGATACTGGAACACCGACGGGTCGCGGAAGAAACTGGTCACGTTGATCAGGCAGTCAGACGCCAACAGGCTCAACTCCTGGGCGTCGCGGCCAAGCAAGTCGGCATAAGCGCCGAACTCGGTGGCGCCCATGCCAACCAGAGACATGCGGCGCTCGATGCGACGTTGCAGCGTGCCCGGCTTGTAGTGGGTGAAATCATGGGCCGTCCTCGTGCGCAGCAGGTCGATGATGGTGGCCAGGTTGCCCGTGTCGCTTGCCGGTGCGCCATCGCCCTCACTGGGCGGCGGGCGCGCGGCCAAGGCCGCCTGCATGCCCGACAGGGGTAGCACGTGGTCGACATGGCCGGTCTGGATCGCGCTTGTCGGCATGCCGACATAGCCCGCTTCCCCCGGATCCTGCGCGATGACCAATCCGCCCCGCGCATGAATGGCGGCCACGCCCAGGCTGCCATCGGCGCCCGTGCCGGAGAGGACGATGCAGGCGGCACGTGGCCCATACGCCTCCGCCATCGAGCGCAGGAGGAAGTCGAACGGCAGCCGTGCGCCGTGCCGGGCGCGTGGCTTGGACAGGTGCAGGTAGCCGGCCGAAACGGACAGGTAGGCGCCGGGCGGGATGACGTAGAGATGGCCGGCCTTGATAGCCATGCCCTCAGCGGCCTGCTCCACGGTCAGCTTCGTGTGGCCCCGCAGCAGATCGACCAACAGGCTTTCGTGGGTCGGATCGAGATGCTGCACCAGGATGAACGCGATCGGCCGGTCGGCCGCGAACGTCGCCACCAGCTTGCGGCAGGCCTCCAGCCCCCCGGCGGAGGCGCCGATCCCAACGACGGTCAGGTCTGCATCGGTCGTAACGGCTCCAGGGGCCTGCGTCGTACGACCTCGCCTCGCTGACATGGGGTATCTCCGGCCAGTCTCCGCTTCGCGCGGCACGCCTGCCTGGCCCGACCTTAGGCCTAAAAGCCCCGCATGTCTCGCGAACGATCCGGTGGTCGGCTGAGTAATTTCCGAAGCTGTTGCGCGCAATACAGGCGTGGGATTGTGCGTTTGCTTGCGGCCATTCAGGCGGAGGTTACAAACGACCCCGTGAAACAGTTGCGTATCCTTGTTGTCGAAGACGACGTGCTGGTGGGCAGCCTGCTACGCGAAATGCTGTCGGACATGGGCCATCACGTCGTGGCCGTGGTCGGCACGCAGGCCGGCGCGATCGAGGCCGCCGCCCGGCACGAACCCGACCTTATCCTGCTGGACGAGCATTTGGGCTCAGGTTACGGCAGCTTCGCGATCGCCGAGATCCTCAGCCGGCGTACGGTGCCCTATATTTTGATGAGCGGTGCGTCATCCCCCGCGATGGCAAGTGCGGTTGCAAGTCTGAAAAAACCATTTTTCGAGGCCGATCTTCGCCAGGCCATCGCGACGGCATTGGTCGCCGTATCGCCGGTCTGAAATCTCGCTCGAGACCCAGCCATCGTCCCGCTGCCTATGGCCGGAGCGGATGCAACTCGCGCCCGCCTTTCACTAGAGCCCGCATGCGCGTCGGCCACCTCCAGTGGCGCCGCCATGTCTAAATGCCTTGAAGTCGGATAAGCGGAGTCCGATGCGCCCACAGCCCGTGAACACGCTCCATGCGGAGTCTTGAACCAGGCGTGAGGAAGACGCCGCTTGGCGGGCGGTGCCACGCAAGCAAGCCTTGCTGGGGGGCCGGGCTGCTGCTCAGTATCGCGCCATCTGAAAGGAACGCCGATGGATGTGGGTGACGCGACGCAGAACCTGAACTTGGGCCGCGGCACGGCCCAGGCCGTGGCGCCCGCCCTGGGCCGCAGCCTGCGCGCTCGCCATGTAACGATGATTACGATCGGCGGTATCATTGGCGCCGGGCTGTTCGTGGGGAGCAGCACATCGATCTCGTCCATCGGGCCCGCCTGCATCATCAGCTACGGCGTGGCCGGGCTGGTGATCCTGCTCGTCATGCGCATGCTGAGCGAGTTGGCGGCAGCCTATCCAGGCACAGGAGCATTCACCGAATTCGCACGGCTCGGCCTCGGGGAATGGGCCGGGTTCACCAGCGGCTGGCTCTACTGGTATTTCTGGGTGATGGTCGTGCCGATCGAGGCGCTGGCCGGCGGTGGCATCCTGGCACCTTGGACCGGGCTGCCGGTCTGGCAGTTGGCTTTGGCGCTGCTGGCAGCGATGACGGCCATCAACCTGATGTCCACGCGCTCCTTCGGGGAATTCGAATTCTGGTTCTCGTCGGTTAAGGTCGCGGCCATCGTTGCCTTCATAGCGATCGCGGGTGGTTACGTGTGCGGCATCGGCAACGCCGGGTCCGCCGGATTCGGCAATCTGGTCAGTCATCACGGTTTCGCGCCGTTCGGCCCGGTCTCCGTCGTGGCCGGCGTGACCAGCGTGATCTTCGCCTTTGTCGGCGCCGAGATCGTGACCATCGCCGCGGTGGAGTCCGCCGAGCCGGCCCGCAGCATCGCGCGGCTGACCAGCTCGGTGGCAGTGCGCATCCTGCTGTTCTACATGCTGTCCATCACGCTGATCGTCGCCGTCGTGCCATGGGACAGCATTCGTCCCGGCATCTCCCCCTTCGCGCGCGCGCTGGGTGTCATCGGCATCCCGGGCGCCGAACTCGCGATGAAGCTGGTCGTGCTGACGGCCGTGCTGTCGTGCCTGAATTCGGGGCTGTACGTCACGTCGCGGGTGCTGTTCGGCCTCGCGTCGAAGGGCGACGCGCCGGCATGGCTGGTGCAACTGACAGGCAAGCGGGTCCCCGCGCGGGCTATCCTGGCGGGTGCGGCCTTCGGCTACGTCGCCATCGGGCTGTCGGTCGCGTCCCCAACAGTTGTATTCAGCTTTCTGGTCAGCGCCTCCGGTGCCATAGCCCTGTTCAACTACTTGCTCGTTGCCCTGGCGCAACTGCGGCTACGACAAGCGCTTGAGCAGCAATCGCCCGAGCGGTTGGTCATCCGTATGTGGTTTTTCCCCTATGCAAGCTGGGCTGTGGTGGGCGTGATAGGTGCCGTGCTGATGGCCATGGCCGCCACGACGGGTTTGCGCAGCCAATTCTTCTCCAGCCTCTTCGCTGTTTGTGTGGCGCTCGCGGCGTTTGTGCTCCGGTCCCGGATGGGCCCCCGCGCCGCGGTGTCATAGGCGGCTGGCGAAAGCGGGTTCACGCATACTGTATCAGTTCGAACCCGCTCCCGTCTGAGGCCGCCGGCAACCTCGCCGCGTTGTATGCTCAGTCGGCGCGGCGCGGCGCCAGGGCTTCTGTCGGGCGGGCATGCTTGTCGGGTCGAGTGGTTCCACTTGAACCGGCCATGCTCCACGCCTCGTCCGGCGGGCCGAAATCGGGAATCCCGCGCAGGATCTCGGCCATGCGGTCTGCCTGGGAGGGCAAGCGCAGCGCCGTCTCCCGCATCCGGCCCGCAACATCCAGCCCCATCGACCCGGCCTGCGCGACCGCGTCCACGCTGGCGCGCAGCATCGCGAAGCCTGAGCGGGCCTCGTATAAATCGGTCAGGACCGCGCCGATATCGGCCGCCTGCTGCTGGACGGCGTGCCCCACCGCCAGTCCAAGCTCATGCTGCTTGCCGATGATCTCTCCCAGTTCGACGATGCGTGTGTTGGCCGCCTTCGTCTCCGCCATCAGCTCCCGCAGCATCGTATGCGCCGCAAACAAAGCCGGTTGGCAGTCGCCCGCCGCATGGATCATCTGATGGGCGAGACCTGCCAGGCCACCCTCCTCGGCCAACATCCTCGCCTCCGGCTGCGCGGCGTCGCGCAGCAGGCGCACGGCCGTCTGCACTGCCCGCTCGATCCGATCCAGCGCCACGACGAGATGCGACGACCTATCCTCGTGCCCGGCAACGGCCGCATGGGTCGCGTGAGCGATGTTCGAAAGGTGCACGGCCGTGGATGTCATCTGCTCGACACAGCATGTCGTGGCCTGGACATTCGCCGTGATGCACTCGATCGTGTCCGCCGCACGTGCGAGTGCCAAGTCCCCGAGCGTCAACGAACCCGCGCTGGCCTGCATCTCGCGCGCGATGCAGGCGCCTGTCGAGCCGATCTGCGTCGCAGCCTGTGCCAAGTCGGCAGCCTCGTATCGCAGATCGACCGTCAACCGGGCAGCCTGGGCCTGGCCCGAGCATAATGCCTGCCGCATGGCTTGGGCAGCCTGCTCGACTCGGGCGAGCCGCATCGTTCGCCGCAGGATCTGGCCAATCAATCCCGCGATGCCATCCACCCCCACTTCGGCGACATGCGGGGCGGAAAGCGGTCCGGGCGGTGTCATGCCGTGCAAAATCATCGCATAGAGCCGGGTGATCACACGCTGCGGCTCCGCCGCTATGCGGCGGGACAGCCACACGCCCAGCAGTGCGGGCGCGAGCAACACGCAGCAACTGACCTTCAAAACCTCGAACGGATCCGCATGGCCGTCACGAATATAAGCGCCAACCCAGACCGCCAACGCGCCAATCACGGCCAGGGTGGCGAAACAGGGAACGATCGTCTCCGCCAAGCCCTCGCCAGGCAGACCGTCCTCGCGAGTCGAACCGAAAAACGTATCGGGAGCGGGACGAAACATCGAAGATCCTGCGCTGATGGAATGCGGAACCATGCTGCCGGAGTGTGATGAACGAAGCATGAAGCGCGACGTCGCCTTTTGAACTGTGGTGGCGTGATGGCGTTGGGCCGGCCATGCCATTGTCCAACTCCGCCAGCCTGCGGCGCCTTGCGGCCCTCGCGCTGGTGCTCGCGCCGCCGGCGAGAGCAGGCGTGGTCGGCCGCTACCATGCCGAATACACAGGTTATGCGCACGGGATTACGGTTTTGAAGCTGGCCGGCGACATCATGCTGACCCCTGGCGGATACACTGCCCACGTGACCTTCCACACGGCTGGCATCGTCGGGATGATCGTTCACGCGGACAATGACAGCAGCGCGTCCGGCAGCTTTGTTTTCGGGCAGGCACGGCCCGCGCTGTTCGAGGGGCGGGGGCATTTGCGCGGCACGGACCGGCTCACCCGCATCCGTTACGAGGACGGCAATCCCACGATCGAAGCGCTGGTCCCTCCGGCAGAGCAGGAGCGCACGGCCGTGCCGCCCGCCGACGCGCTCCACACGATCGATACGCTGAGCGCGGTCGCATCCCTGATCCGCCAGGTCGGCCAAAGCCGGCACTGCGACGGATCGGTCACCACCTTCGACGGGCGGCGGCTCGCGACACAGATCGTGCACACCACGGGGCCCGAGACACTGCCCCCGACCAGCCGGTCCGTTTTCGCCGGCCTGGCCACACGCTGCGACTTCGACGGGCGGCAACTGGCCGGGTTCATCCGCACCGAAAACGAGGACGACTTGCGCAAGCCCCGCCACGGCACCGCCTGGCTGGCGGACCTGCTGCCCGGTGCCCCCCCGGTGCCCGTCCGCGTGGCGTTCGAGAACAAGCTGCTGGGCCAGGTCACGCTTTATCTGACCTCCGTCACGCCGGCGGATGGGGCAGCGGCGAAATAGCCGGCCGGGCGTGGTGCTGCGGTCTGTGCGCGCCTATCTTGGTCCGAAGTCCGCTTCGGAGACACGCCCGTGTTGCACCCCGCCGCCCCGCTGAAACTTGCCGACCCCGACCTGCTCCGCCAGGCCAATCTGATCGACGGCCAATGGCTGCAGGCCGATGACGGCCGCACGGTGGAAGTGCGCAATCCCGCCAATGGCCAACTGGTGGGCGAGGTGCCAGCCTGCGGCCAGGCCGAGACGCGACGTGCCATCGAAGCCGCGCGCGCGGCCCAAGGCGCCTGGCGCCGCCTGACCGCCAAGGAGCGGCAGCGGCCCCTCAGGCGCCTGTTCGACCTCATGATGGCCAACCAGGAAGACCTGGCCGTCATCATGACGGCCGAGCAGGGCAAGCCGCTGGCCGAAAGCCGTGGCGAGATCGCCTACGCCGCCAGCTTCATCGAGTTCTTCGCCGAAGAGGCCAAGCGGGTTTATGGCGACACCATCCCGCAGCACCTGCCCGGGCGCCGGATCATCGTCCAGAAGGAACCGATCGGTGTGTTCGCGGCCATCACGCCGTGGAATTTCCCAGCCGCCATGATCACCCGCAAGGCCGGCCCAGGCTGGGCGGCGGGCTGCACCGGGGTGATCCGGCCAGCCACCCAAACCCCGTTTTCCGCACTGGCCCTCGGCGTCCTCGCTGAAAGGGCCGGGTTGCCGCGCGGCGTATGCAACATCGTCACCGGGCCGGCCACCGATATCGGGGCGGAAATGACCGCCAACCCCGCCGTCCGCAAACTCACCTTCACCGGCAGCACAGCGGTTGGCGCCAAGCTGCTGGCGCAATGCGCGCCCACCATCAAGAAGACCAGCATGGAGCTCGGTGGCAACGCGCCCTTCATCGTCTTCGACGACGCCGACCTGGACGAAGCGGTCCGCGGCGCGCTCGCCAGCAAATACCGCAACACCGGCCAGACCTGCGTCTGCGCCAACCGACTGCTGGTGCAAGACGGCATATTCGACGCGTTCACCGCCAAGCTGACCGAGGCGGTCGAAGCGTTGCGCGTGGGTGACGGCATGGAGGAGGGCACGACGCAGGGCCCGCTGATCAATGCGGATGCTTTGGCAAAAGTGGAGGCGCATGTGGCCGACGCGGTGCAGCGCGGCGCACGCGTCGTGACCGGCGGCAAACGCCATGCGCTGGGCGGCAATTTCTACGAACCAACCATCCTGGCCGACGTGCCGCGCGAGGCGGACATTTTTCGCGATGAGACGTTCGGCCCGGTGGCGCCGCTGTTCCGGTTCGCCACCGAGGATGAGGCGATGGAGATGGCCAACGACACGGAATTCGGCCTGGCCGCCTATTTCTACACGCGCGACGTGGGCCGGGTGTTCCGTGTCGCCGAGGCGATCGAGGCCGGGATTGTTGGCATCAACGAGGGCATCATTTCGACCGAGCTGGCGCCGTTTGGTGGCGTGAAAGCGTCCGGGCTGGGCCGCGAAGGATCGAAATACGGCATCGAAGACTATCTGGAGATCAAGTACCTGTGCCTGGGCGGAATCGGGTGAGCCGCCTTGCGGCGGCGCTGGCCTGCTCGCTGACGCTGGCGGGTATCCGACCTTCGCCCGCGCAGACATCGGAACGCTGCAGGTGGCGAATGGCACTTTTGACGTTTCAATGACGCCGATCGCGGCTGGCAGCCTGCCCGTGTCGAGCATGGCGATGACCAAGCGTTTCGCGGGTGATCTGGTTGGCACCAGCGTCGGCCAGTTTATCGGCTACCTTACACCAAAGGCCGGATCGGCGGGTTACGTGGCCATCGAGGTCTTCACAGGCAGTCTGTTCGGACGGCGCGGCAGCTTTGCGTTGCAGCACACCGGCACGATGTATCATGGCACTTTACAGTCCAAGGTCACCGTGGTTCCCGATTCCGGCACAGGAGATTTGACGGGTCTCGCCGGTGCAATGATCATAGACGCGCAGGGCGCCAAGCATCGTTACACATTCCGTTATAACTTGTAATGAAGTTGTTCTCAGTTCTTTCCATCTGGAGAGAACGCTCCTGTAGGTTGCACTAGTGATGGATTACGACCTTTTCGTCATAGGCGGTGGTTCGGGCGGCGTGCGCTGCGCCCGCATCGCGGCCGCACACGGCGCGCGCGTCGGCATCGCCGAGGAACGGCACTGGGGTGGCACCTGCGTCAATGTCGGCTGCGTGCCCAAAAAGATGATGGTCCAGGCGGCCGAGTATGGCGGCTGGGTGCAGGACAGCCACGGTTTCGGATGGGACACCAAACCCGGCACGCATGACTGGGCGGCGCTGATGGCGTGCAAGGACGCGGAGATCAGTCGGCTGAACTGCATTTATCAGAAGCTGCTGGACAATGCCGGCGTCACCTCGTTCTTCACGCGCACCACCTTCGTCGATGCGCATACGTTGCAGGTAGGTGACCAGCGCGTCACGGCCGAACGCATCGTCATCGCCGTCGGCGGCCACCCGTTATGGCCGGAGATCGAGGGCGCTGAGCTTGGCATCGTCTCCGATCAGGCGTTCTTCCTGCCCGAATGTCCCAAGCGCGTCACCCTGGTGGGCGGCGGCTATATCGGCGTGGAATTCGCCGGCATCTTCCGCGGCCTGGGCGCGGAAGTCGATCTGCTGTATCGCCAGAAATTGCCGCTGCGCGGCTTCGACCATGAGATACGCGAGCATCTGGCGGAATCGCTGACGCAGGCAGGCATCAAACTGCACCCGAGCGTGCTGCTGCATCGTCTGGAACAGCGCGAGGACGGCTGCAAACGCCTGCATTTGACCGATGGCCGTCATTTCGACAGCGATCTGGTATTCTTCGCCATCGGCCGCACGCCGAACACATCCAAACTCGGCCTCGACCGTGCCGGCGTGCATCTCGCCAGCAACGGCGCCGTTGCGGTGGATCGAGAAGGCGCCACGAACCTGCCGCACATCTTCGCCATCGGTGACGTCTCAAACAAACTTAACCTCACCCCCGTCGCCATCGCCGAGGGCCATCATTTGGCCGACCGGCTGTTCAGCCGCCGGGTGCGCAGCTGGTCGTTCGATGCGGTCCCCACCGCCGTCTTCTCGATGCCGCCGATCGGCACATGCGGGCTGACGGAGGAGGCGGCCGCCGAGCACGGCCCCATCGACGTGTACGTCACCGATTTCATGCCGATGCGCCACAAGCTCAGCGGCCGCGCGCGGCGCACGCTCATGAAGCTCGTGGTCGACCAGCCGAGCCAGCGCGTGGTCGGCGCCCACATGATCGGCGACGACGCGCCGGAGATGATGCAGTCCATCGGTGTCGCCATGACTGCGGGCGCCACCAAGGCGGATTTCGACCGCACCATCGGCATCCACCCGACCTCGGCCGAGGAATGGGTCACCTTGCGCACCCGCACCCGAATCGCCGGAATCGCCGCGGCGGCCGATTAAGGTCGATGCCGGAAGGCCATACGGTACACCGCCTGGCGCAGGCGTTCCAGGCGCAGTTCGTCGGCCGCAAACTGACCGCCTGCTCGCCGCAGGGCCGCTTCGCGGCTGGCGCGGCGAGGCTGGACGGCCGCGTGCTGCGCGAGGCCGAAGCGCATGGCAAGCAGATGTTCCTGCTGTTCTCGGGCCAGACCTGGCTGCGCGTGCATCTCGGCCTGTACGGCATGTGGCGGTTCGCCGGCCCTGGGCTGGAAGGGATGGGCCGACGCCGACGCCGGGCGGATGCAGACGCCGCGCCCGGTTTCCCGCCGCCACCGCAAGGTGCCGTCAGGCTGCGCCTCGCCTCGTCCACCCATGTCGCCGACCTCAGCGGCCCCACCGCCTGCGACATCATGTCGCCGGCGGAGAAAACCGTCGCCGTCGCGCGAACTCGGCGAGGACCCGCTCCGCGGCGACGCCGAACCCGATCGCGCCTACGCCAAGCTGCACGCGTCGCGTAGCGCGCTCGGCCTGCTGCTGATGCGACAGGACATCGTGGCCGGCATCGGCAACATCTACCGCGCCGAAATCCTGTTCCGCGCCCGTCTGGAACCTCACCGCCCGGGCCGGGCGCTGGCCGAGCCCGCATGGCGCGCACTTTGGGACGACCTCGCTACGCTGCTGCGGGACGGCGTCCGCACCGGCCGGATCGTCACCACCGAAAAATCCGACCGGGCGCGCCGGACCGGCGCGATCCGGCGTGATGACGCGGTCTATGTCGCCCACCGGGCCGGCCGCCCTTGCCATGTGTGTGGGGCGCAGGTGCTGGCCGAGGCGATGGCCGGGCGTACGCTCTATTGGTGCGCGGTGTGCCAGACCGGCTGACACACGCGCCGCAACCCGCCGCCCGGCCGCGCGTGAAGCGGCGATGCCGAACGACACCGCACCAGCCACACCGATCGTCCGCGACCTGCGTCCCGGCCAAGGCCGGAGCCAGGTGGCGCTCGTTCTGGCCGGCGGCGTGGCCCTCGGCGCCTACGAGGCCGGCGCCTACGCCGCCCTGGCCGACGACCCCGCGCTGCGCCCGGCCTGGCTGGCCGGCGCCTCGATCGGCGCGGTCAACGCGGCCCTGATCGCCGGCGCCCCGCCGGGGCAGGCGGTGGCACATCTGCGCGCGTTCTGGGATGGCGCGGCCGAACAGGCTTTCGCGCCGCTGGCCGCATTCTGGCGGAGCGGCCCGTGGCGCGCCTGGCTGAACCAGCGCGCCGCCTGGCAAACGCTCCTGTTCGGCCGCCCCGGCCTGTTCCGCCCCCGTCTGGCGCCCGGCCCGCAGGTCGGCGTGCAGGACACGCCCGCCCTGTTCGACCTGGCGCCGCTGCGCCGCCGCCTGGACGAGCTGGTCGACTGGGATCGCCTGAACGACGGCGCCACCCGCCTGGCCCTGTGCTGCACCGACGTGCTGACCGGCGAGCGCGTCGTCTTCGACACCGGGCGCGGCGACCGGATCGGCAGCGCCCACGTGGTGGCTTCCTCGGCGCTGATGCCGCTCTTCGCGCCGGTCGAGCTGGATGGCCGCCTGCTGGCCGATGGCGCGCTCTCGGCCAACACGCCGCTGGACCTGGTGCTGGACCGGACGGAGGATGTGCCGCTGATCTGCTTCGTGGTCGAGCTGTTCGCCCGTGCCGGCCAGCGCCCGCATACGCTGGCCGCCAGCGCCAGCCGCGCCGGCGACCTGGCCTTCGGCAACCAGACGCGGCGCTTGCTGGAAGGCCGCGCGCGCGAATACCGGCTGGCCGCGGCGATGGGCCGGCTCGCCCCGCTGCTGCCCGAGAGCGTTCGGTACGATCCAGCGGTCGCCGCATGCCTCGAAGCGGCGCGCATGCACCCCACCACTGTCGCGACCCTCGCCTACCGCGCCGGGCTGGACGAGGCGGGGCTGCTGAAACCTTTCGATTTCTCGGCCGACACGCTGGCCGACCGCTGGTCGGCGGGGGAGGCGGCCATGCGCGAAGCCCTCCATCGCGTGGCGCAGCTCGGCCCCGGCGCGGGCGGCGAGCTGCGCATCCTGGATATCTGAGCCAGCCGCGCGCAGACCTGCCGGCACGTTGATAATCCCGCCCCTCCACCCCGCATCGCGCTATACTGGCTTGGCCATGACCGCCGCGCCCGATCCAGCCGCATCCGGTCCCGCCGTCAGGAAGCTGCCGGAGGGTCTGGTCAACCGCATCGCCGCTGGCGAGGTAATCGAGCGGCCGGCCGCCGCGGTGCGCGAGCTGGTGGAGAATGCGTTGGACGCCGGCGCCACGCGCATCACCGTGGCGCTCGCCGGCGGCGGCATCGAACGCATCGAGGTCACCGATGACGGGCACGGCATGGAGCCGGCCTGCCTGGCGCTCGCGGTGCAGCGGCATTGCACCTCCAAGCTGCCGGACGGCGACCTGATACGTATCGCGACCCTCGGCTTTCGCGGCGAGGCGCTGCCCAGCATCGGGGCGGCCGGCCGGCTCGCCATCGTCTCCCGCCCGCCAGGCGCGCCGCACGCCCACCGCATCGCGGTCGCCGGTGGCGTGGTCGATCCGGTGGCCCCCGCCCCTGGCGCGCCAGGCACGCGGGTCACGGTGGAGGATCTGTTCTACGCCACCCCGGCACGCCGCAAATTCCTCAAATCGCCGCGCCACGAGGCCGACCAGGCGGAAGTGGCGCTCACCAGGCTGGCGCTGGCGGCCCCTCATGTCGCCTTCCGCCTGACGCTCGACGGCCGCACCGCCTTCGACCTGCCCGGCCAGGACCGCGCCGCCCGCACCGCCGCCCTGCTCGGCCAGGACGCCGCGTCCGCCATGCTGGAGGTCGCCGCCAGCCGGGACGGCATGACCCTGTCCGGCTTCGCCTGCGCCCCCAGCATCAGCCGCGCCACCCTGTCCGGCCAGTCGCTGGTCGTGCGCGGCCGCCCGGTGACAGACCCGGTGCTGCGCGTCGCCGTCCGCGTCGCCTATCGCGACGTCATCGCCGCCGGCCGCCATGCCGTCGTCGCCCTCTGGCTCGACCTGCCGGCCGACGCGGTCGATGTGAACGTGCACCCGGCCAAGACCGAGTTGCGCTTCCAATCGCCGGAGTCGGTGCGCGGCTTCGTCATCAGCACCTTGCACCGCACGCTCTCTGGCGGGGCAGGGGTGGCCACTCCGCGCCCCGCCTTGCGCCTCGTGCCGCACAGCGCCGCGCCCGCACCGCACCCCGGCTTTGCCGAGGCGCAAATGGGGTTCGCCCACGCGTCCGCCCCCGCCGCACGCGCCTTCGCTCCCGCCGCACCCGCGCCGGACCACCCGCTCGGCGCCGCCGTCGCCCAACTGCTCGACACCTATATCGTGGCCGCCACGGCCGGGCGCGAGATGGTGCTGGTCGATCAGCACGCCGCCCATGAGCGGCTGACGCACGAGGCGCTCCGCGCGCAATTACTGGCGGGCGGCGTGCGCGCGCAGCCGCTGCTCCTGCCCGCCGTGGTCGATCTGCCACACGCGGAGGCACACTTGCTCGCCAACTCGGCCCCACTATTGGCCCGGCTCGGCCTGGAGCTGGAGGCGTTCGGACCCGGCGCGGTGCTGGTGCGCGCGCTGCCCGCCGCGCTGGGCTCGCCCGACCCCAAGACCCTGGTCACGGATATCGCCGACGAACTGCGCGACTCCGGCGAAACTGTCACTCTGGACCAGCGGCTCGAACTCGGTGGTCGCCCGCCTGGCCTGCCATGGCAGCATTCGGGCTGGCCGCCGCCTGACCCTGCCAGAGATGGACGCGTTGCTGCGGCAGATGGAAGCCACGCCCCGGGCCGCCACCTGCAGCCATGGCCGCCCCACCTTCATCAAGCTGAGTCAGGCCGAGATCGAACGCCTGTTCGGCCGCCGCTGACCCGTGCCCGAAGCCACCACCCGGCCAGCGGCGCGCCTGTTCGCGTCCGATGAAAGCGTCGCCGCCATCGCGCACGGCTTACTCGACCGCACCCTGCCCAAATCGATGTGGACGCACGAGGCGCATTTCGCCGCCGCGATCTGGCTTCTGCTGCACCGCCCCGACCTGGACCTGACCCGCACGCTGCCGGACGTGATCCGGTCGTATAACGTCGCCACAGGCGGGGTGAACACCGAGACCGAAGGCTACCACGAAACGATCACGCAAGCCTCTCTCGGCGCCGCCCGCGTATACGCCGGGGCGACACCGCGCCATGCCGGCTCTCCCAGCGCGTGCCAAGTCACCAACATGTTGCTGGCCTCGCGCTACGGCCACCCCGACTGGCTGCTCCACCACTGGTCGCGCGACTGCCTGTTCTCGGTCATCGCGCGACGCCAATGGGTGTCGCCGGATGTGCGGGACCTGCCCTGGGCGGCGGGCCTGGGCGGTGAGGCGTGCCGGGTCGCGCGATTATGCGCAGAGTAACGACGCGTTACGGTTGTCACCTGCGCTGCGCACGTTTTACGCTAGTCAGGTGAAAGACAATCGTTTCCACCACGCGCCGCCGCGACACGAGAGAGGGCTGAATGTCCGCTGACCGTCGGGAGGAGCTCTCGCCCGCCGACCGGCAAACGATCGGCTTCATAGAACGCGGCGAGGTGACAAAGGCATGCCGCCCGGCGGACACGCCTGGCATCCACGGCGACTACGACCTCCCACGCCGACTACGTGCGGGCGAGGAGATCTTGCGCAGCCTCGGCATGCCACCGGCCATTCGCCCGCAGACAGGCGAGGACATACGCAATGGCATCCTGTTGCTGCCGGCAGCCCCGAAAGCACGACGCCTGATCCTGGTGTTCAACGGCAACACCATCAACTTCTCACTACCCAAGCCGCTGCTCGGCCTGCCCGACGCGCATGTCATGCTGATCCGCGACCCTGGCCGATGCTTCGGTTTCGCAGGCATCCCCGACCTCGGTCCCGATTATCCGTCCTGCCTTGCCAATCTGCGTCGCCTCATCGAGGCACTCGATCCGCAGGAGGTCTATGCCATCGGCATGTCGGCCGGCGGCTCGACCGCGCTGCGTTTCGGCACCGACCTGGGCGTGCGCGGCATACTCGGTTTCAGCGTGCCAACGACGCTCGATCTGAACGACGACCCGGGCGCCGAGCTGAAGCATTATCCGCAGCTGACCGCGCTATACAGGCACGCGCGGCACCACGGCATCGATCTCGCCAAATACTACGATCGCCAGCCTGTCCGGCCGGGCCTGATCCTGGTCTATAGCGAAGGCCATATTCGCGACCAATGGCTGGCCGAGCGCATGAGCCGGGTGTTCGGCACAGAGCTGATCCGCACGGAGGCATTCGTCGGCCACAAGACCTTCCGCTGGCTGCACGAGACGGGCCAGCTGGACCAATATCTGGAGCGGCTGTTCAGATTGCAGCCGGTGCACAAGCCCGCGGCGGCCACCCCGCAAGACGAAGCCGGCAGCCCATCCGAATCCGCCCAGATGCCCACCGCCGGCACGCGCTCGCCACAACCCAGCGATGCCGATTGACGCATGGTGGCCGCAGGCGCCCTCGCTGAAGCTTCCGTAACGCTCGCCCGCTTCCCAGGCTGGACACAAAAACTCTTACCGACCTAGGTAGTTTCATGGCGCGCGACCTCATCTTGCACATCGGCACCAGCAAGACCGGCTCCACCTCGATTCAGCGCGTGCTGTCGCGGCAGCGGCGCGAAATGCTCGCCCAAGGCATCGCCTATCCCCGCTCTCCCGGTTTCGAGCGGCACGGCTACCTGGCAATGGCCGCCACCACCGACCGAAAACGCGTTGATAATACGGGAAAGCCGGTTTGGAAGGGCAGCAGCCCCGAAGCCCGCCTGGCACGATTCCGGACCGAGTTCGCCACCGAAATGAGTGAGCTGCCGGCCAGCGTGCACCGCGTCATCATCTCCGCCGAGCAGTTCAGCATGACGCTGCTGGACCACCAAAGCGTGCAGAACCTGCACGACTTGGTGGCGCCGCATGTAGACCGCATCCAGGTCGTGGTATGGCTGCGACGGCCGGACCAGCATTTCGCCAGCCTCTACAGCCAGATGCTGCGCTATGGCGATGCGCAGCCGCCCGGCCTGCGGCATGCAAAAGTCACACCGGCACACGGCTACGATTTCGACGGACTGCTGGACCGCTGGGCCGCGGTCTTCGGCGAGGCTTCGATCAAGCCGCAACTGTTCGAGCGTGTGCCGGGCAAGAAATTCGATGTCGTGGACGATTTCCTGGCCCTTTGCGGCCTGAAGCTGGACCCTGACGCGATCAAGGCCGCCGCTGCCGTCAATCAGGCGCTGAGCCAGGCCGCGCAGGCCGCACTCTACGAAGCAGCCGAACGCATTCGCGATGGCGGGCGCGGCAACGTATCCTCGTTGATGTGGCAGAAGCTGGTCGATGCCGCGACAGTAGCCGCGCCGGGACGCAGCTGGCAGCCGACCCGCGCCGAAGCGGCCGCATTCTGCGCGCGGTGGGCCGACAACCACGAGGCGGTGCGCCGCCGCTGGTTTCCGCAGCGCACAAGCCTATTCAGCCAGGATTTTTCCAGCCTGCCCGAAGTGGCGCCGGTCATCGACCAGCACGCTTTGGCGACAGCGAGCCTCCGCATCGTGCTGACTCTGGGCGAAAAAGTGGTCGCCCTGCAGGACAAGATCGCGCCGGGGGCGCGACCAGGCAAGGATCTGCCCAGCCAGGACGAACGCCTGCAGCGCCTGGTCGCGCGCCGTGTCCTCATCGAGCCGGCGGACGTCGATCCGCGGCTGGACGTGCCGCCGGTCATCAACGACACCGCCCTCGTGGACGCCAGCGTCGGCATGATGCTGACGCTCGGCCGCAAGGTGGTCACGCTGGAAGACAAGCTCGCCCAGAAGCAGCTACCGGCCGTCGAGCAGGCGGGAGCCGGCGAAAAGCTGCACCGGCTTCTGTCGCGGCGCGTGATGGTGGAGCCGAACGATTTGGATGCACGGTTGAAGCTGGCTCAGGCATTGCAGAAATCCGGCGATCTGCCGGCCGCGCGCCGCCAGGTCGATACGATCCTGTCGATCGATCCCGACCATGAAGCGGCGCTGGCCCTGGATGCCGAATTGCCACCCGCACCGCCGCAGCCGACCCATCCAGACCGCCACCGCGACCGGAAAGCCCAGCGCGCCGCCGGGTAACCGGGTACGCCGCCCCTCGAGCTCAAGCACGATCCGTTCGCATCGGCTCACGGACCACGCCCTGGCTCAATCGTTCCGGCGAGCGTTACTATCCGACCGAGCAACTCCGTTCGAACGAATGGCGCTCTACGTCCGGCCAGCTAGCGCAGCAAGTTAGGCAAGATGCTGTCCAGCACATTCCGGCCTGAGGCGGTCGTGACAAGGCTGTCATCGTGCCAGACCAGGTAGCCCTCGCCACGACAAGTCTCTAGACACGCCATGTCGAGCGCCTCGGCCAGCCTCACACCGGTACGTGCCTCAAACACGCCGGCATTCACCCCCTCGCTCAGCCGCAACCCCATCAGCAGCGCCTCGCGCGCCCGGTCTCGGGCGCCCACCCGCTCCTCCGCCGTGCTGCCGTGACCGTCCCGCTCCACGCGCCCGGCCCAGATCTCCGGCGCGCGATGGCGGCGGGTGGCGATCAGGGTTTCCGGCGTGCCGTCCAGGCGCAAGCGGCCATGCGCGCCCGGGCCGATGCCGGCATAATCGCCATAGCGCCAGTAGGCGAGGTTATGCCGGCTCTCCGCGCCTGGCCGGGCGTAGTTGGACACCTCGTAGCTGTGCAGCCCATGCGCCGCCGCGCGCTCGGCGGTAGCGTCATACAGGGCCGTGGACAGATCGTCATCCGGCAACACCAGCTCGCCGCGGCGGTGCAGCGCTTCATAGGCGGTGCCCGGTTCGATGGTGAGCTGGTAGAGCGAGAGGTGGTCCGCCGCCAGCGCCAGCGCGCGATCCAGCTCGGCGCGCCAGCCGGCAAGCGTCTGGCCAGGGCGGGCGTAGATCAGGTCGAAGGACAGACGCGGGAACGTGGCGCGCGCCGCTTCCAGCGCGGCGATCGCCTGCGCCGCGCTATGCGCCCGGCCGAGACCTGCCAGCGCCGCGTCGTCAAGCGCCTGCACACCCAGCGACAGCCGGTTGATCCCCGCCGCCCGGAACGCCGTCAGCCGGCCAAGCTCGACGCTGGTGGGATTGGCCTCCAGCGTGATTTCCAGATCGGGTAGCGGCCGGAACAGCCCGCACGCATCCTCGATCAGCGCGGCCACCGTCTCTGGCGCCATCAGGCTGGGCGTGCCCCCGCCGAAAAAGATCGAAGCCAGCGGCCGGGCTCCCAGCCGGGCCGCCTCCCACGCAAGCTCGCGCCGCAGCGCGGCGGCGAAGCGCGCCTGCGGCAGCACGTCGCGCACATGGCTGTTGAAGTCGCAGTACGGACATTTCTGCAGGCAGAACGGCCAGTGAATGTAGAGCGCAAGCGGATCCATCCCGCATGCCTTACGCCGGATCGGGCCAGGGCGGCAGCGGGCGGCTTGCAGGCCGGCCGGCCAGATGCATAGATCGGTATCGAAACAATGTGAGGCAGAGATCCGGTGCCGGTCGCAGGCGGGCAGCACAACGAGATCCGAACCGTCCAGGCGCTGCGTGCCTGCGCCTGTCTGCTCGTCGTGGCCTACCATGCGCTCGATGCCTGGGGGGCGCGGCAGTCGCCGGTGCGCACCGCCAACTCGCTCTGGCCGAACGGCGCGGCCGGGGTGGACCTCTTCTTCGTCATCAGCGGCTTCGTCATGGCCACGTCGGCGGCCCGGCTGGCCGGCGGCGCCGATGCGTGGCGCTTCGCCCGCCGCCGTCTGCGCCGCGTGGCGCCGCTCTACTGGCTGATGACCGCCGCCAAGCTCGCCGCGCTGGCCGTCTCGGGCGCGGCCACCCTGCCAGGCGCGTGGCAGATAGTGGCGTCGCTCCTGTTCATCCCGGTGCGGGACGCGGCCGGCATCGTCCGGCCGGTGCTGGGTGTCGGCTGGACGTTGGACTTCGAAATGCTGTTCTACGCCCTGTTCGCAGTGGCCATCTGGCGCCGCCCGCGCGGTTCAACGCTTCGTTTGCTCCTGCTGTGCCTGATCCCCCTGGCGCTGGCCGGTTTCTTTCGCCGCCCGGACTGGCCGGCGCCGTTCGCGCTCGCCAACGGGCTGGTCCTGGAATTCTGCCTGGGGATGGCGGTGGCGGGCTGGATGCCCGCCGGGCGCGCACACAGCATGTCGGCCGCGCTGCTCGCCTCCGGCGCGCTGCTGCTGATCCTGCCCCAGCCCGGGCCATGGCGGTTCGCGCTTTGGGGCCTGCCTGCCGCCGCGGCGCTGGCCGGCGCCGCCCGGCTGGAGCCACGGTTAGGCCCGCGCGTGCCCGCCTGGCTGCTCGGCGTGGGTGAGGCGAGTTTCGCCATCTACCTGCTGCATCCCTTCCTGGTGCCGGCGCTGGCGCGCCTGCTGCCACCGCAATCTTCGCCCGGGCTGGCGTCTCCCGGTGCTGGTCACGGCCAGCCTGCTGGTCAGCACGGCTGGCGGGATCCTGCTGCACCGCTGGGTCGACCGGCCAGTGCAGGCGCGCCTGGCCGCCTGGCCAGTTCGTCCAGCCGATGCTGCGATCGCCGCGCGGCTTGGCGCCGCCTGACCTGCTCGTTCGCCTCGATCAGCGCATCGACCATGTCGAGCGCGGCCCGACGCTCGATCAGACGGCCCGCGGCATCCTCACGCGCTGTCCGGCTGTCGGCGACATTCTCCTCGCGAGCCGCGAGCTGCCTGGCCGCTTCCGGCAGCCAGTTCGCAACCGCGACGGCAAGCAAGCCCGCCGGTTCATCGGCGAGCTGGGCACGTGCGGCCGCGATCTCCTGGGCCTGCCGCGCTCGAAGTCGCGCCGCCGCGTCCTCGGCTACAGCTTCTTGCGTCACGGCCAAGCCCAGCGCACGGCGTGCCTGGTCAGCCTCCAGGCGGCGCAGCCGCGCCAGCGTCGCCAAGGCGCGGCTCACGCCGCCGGACCCACGGCGGCGCGCAAGGCGGCAAAGCTTGCGGCAATGCCGGTCGCCTCGTCGCGCGATTGCCGCAGCATGGCCTCGATCCGCGGCACGGCCGCGAGCGCGCGGTCCAGCGCCGGGTCTGCGCCCGGCCGCACGGCACCGAGCCGCACCATGTCGGCCATCTCGGCATGCAGCGCCAGCATGGCGCGCGCATCCCGCAGCAAGGCGGTCTGCGTCGGATCGAGACAGCCCGAGGCCGCGCGCGACAGACGAGCGCAGCACGTCCACCGCAGGATAGCGTCCGCCCTCGCCGATACGCCGGTCCAGCACCACGTGGCCGTCCAGTATGCCGCGCACCGCGTCGGCCACCGGCTCGTCATGATCGTCGCCCTCGACCAGCACGGTAAACAGGGCCGTAATCTGTCCCGCCGAACCGTCCGCCCGCATCGGGCCGGGCCCCGCCCGCTCGAGCAGCCGCGGCAGTTCGGCGAAGACGCTGGGCGGGTAACCGCGCGTGGCCGGCGGCTCACCCGCGGCCAGCCCGATCTCCCGCAAAGCCAGGCAGAACCGGGTGACGCTGTCCATCATCAGCAGCACGGACAGGCCCTGGTCGCGAAAATGCTCGGCCACCGACATGGCCGCATACGCCGCCTCCCGGCGCAGCAGCGGCGGCTCGTCACCTGTGGCCACGACAACGACGGAGCGCGCCAAGCCCTCGGGACCCAGGTCGTCCTCCAGAAATTCGCGCACCTCGCGGCCGCGTTCGCCCACCAGGGCCAGCACGGCGACATTGCAGGCGGTGTGGCGGGCCAGCATCGACAGCAGCGTGGATTTCCCGACGCCGGAACCGGCGAACAAGCCGAGCCGCTGGCCGGTCCGGCAGGTCGTGAAGCAGTTCAGCACCCGCACGCCAAGGTCGATGGGGGCGCCAAGGCGGGCCCGGGAGATGGCCGGTGGTGGCGCGGCACGGGTAGGCCTGGGATTGCTGCCGCGGGGCAGGGGCCCGAGCCCGTCCGCCGGCGCGCCGAGCGGTGTCACCACACGGCCCAGCCAGCCGGCGCACGGCGCCAGGTCGCCACGGCGCGTTACGCGCGAGAGTGTCGTGCTCGGCAGATCCGCCCGGACCTCCGCGCCATTGCCCAAGCCCGCCGTCTGCCCGAAAGGCGCCGCCTGCAGCCCGGCAGAACCGCTCCCGATGATCTCCGCCACCACACCCGGCCCTGACCGCGGCGCGATATGGACCCGATCGCCGACCGCCAACAGCGAGGTCAGGCCGGATATAGTGACGCCAAGCGACGACACGCCACTCACCCTGCCATGCAGCGTGGCCGGTGCAATCTCGGCCAGCGCGTCGATCGCAGCAGACATGTCCATAATTAGCGACGGGTCCCGCCAGACGACATAAAACTCGAAAAAACGTGAGAATTATCGACCAAACTTGGCCGGATTTGCGCCGAAATAGATAGTCTCTCAATAAATTTCACAAAAACGCGAAAAAACAGTGGCACCCTACACGCCCAGGTGGTATGACTATCGTATCGAATGACAGGAGATGGCAATGCGGGTCCTGCTGGTTGAAGACGATACCAATGCGGCGCGGGCGATCACTCTGATGCTTCGCGGCCAGGGTGCGATCGTCGATCAGACCGACACCGGCGAAGAAGCACTCGAGCTTGTGCGGCACTATGATTACGATATCGTTGTACTCGACCTGCTGCTGCCCGACATGGAAGGTTTCGAAGTCGTGCGCCGGATGCGCGCGGGCCGGGTCGAAACTCCGGTGCTGATCCTGTCCGGCTTGAACCGTCCGAACGCCAAGGTCCGCGGCTTCGGCATGGGCGCGGACGATTATATCACCAAGCCCTACGACAAGGACGAGTTGCTGGCCCGCATCCAGGCGGTCATCCGCCGCAGCAAAGGCTACAGCCAGCCGGTGCTGCGTATCGGCAACCTGCAACTTAATCTGGATAGCCGCGAGGTGCTGGCCGATAGCGCCCCGGTGCACCTGACCGGCAAGGAATACGCCATCCTCGAACTGCTCGTGCTGCGCCGCGGCATGGTCCTGACCAAGGAGGCGTTCCTCAACCACCTCTACGGTGGCATCGACGAGCCGGAGATGAAGATCATCGACGTGTTCATCTGCAAGCTGCGCAAAAAGCTGGCCCAGGCCGGCGCCGGCAACCTGATCGGCACGGTCTGGGGCCGGGGATACATGATGCGCGACCCCAACAGCCACGCGGCACTGGCCGCCGCCAGCCTGCACGATGCGGAGGCGTTCAGCGCCGCCGCCTAAAGCCTGATCCGTCCGCACCGGCTCACGGACCAAGCTCTACGTCATTGTTTTCGCGAGCCTCTTCATCCGATCCAACGAGTGCGTTCGATCGGATAATGCTCCAGATAGACCGGGCGGAAGGCCGCTCCCGCAACATGGCGAGCGCGGCCGGATAACGTCTGGACATCGGAACAAGAAGCCCGTTCGGCATCATCAGCCGGTAGTCGCCAGTCCCGGTCGGCTCCACCGCTTGGACCCGATCGGGATGGACCAGCCAGCCGCGGTGCACACGCGCGAAACCATGCTGAAACAAGGCCGCCAGCAAGCCGGACAGGGTGGCGCGCATCAGCTTCGTACAGCCATTGTCGAGGTGTATCGACACATAATTCCCAGCCGCTTCGGCGGCTATCGAGCATTCCCGGCGATTGCCGGCCGAAGGGCTCGCGCTCGTGCTCGCCACCATGGCCGGCTGCTGGGCAAGCTACGAAGTCTGTACGCCGCACGCCCGTGCTGCAACCCGTGTTCGGACTGCGAATACGGCCGCCAGGGCAGGCTGTGCCTGTAGGCCAATGAACCTCGGTCAATTGCACCCCGCACTCCCCATGCTCATCATATCCATGCCCGAAGCTGCCTGACCTGCCACCGTCTGGTAGGCGGGCGAGCAGTCGCGGGATGGCGTTATGCGCTGCGTAGGCGCCGCCGCGTCGGAGTGGAACGGCTGCGCGTCGCGCGTCTCTTCGCCATGCGGGTCGCGCTGGATGGGGGCGCGGTGGCCGGTGACCGTAATCTCCTCCCGGCCGCCAAAATCGCGCACATCCATCTGCGACCGCTCGATCCCCGCACGCGGCGGCGGCGGCACGAACCACGCCGGCGCGGCCGGGCCGGGCGGGGCGGCGCTGGCGGGCGATGCCGTCAGCATGCCCAGGCCGAGCGCGAGGGCGCGCCTCACACGGTGAACTGTTCGGCGACGATGCGCTCCGAAAGCCCCTGTTCGGGGTCGAACAGGATGGTCGTCTTCACGCTCCGATCCTCGCTGACCGCCACCGACGCCACGTCGCGCACTTCCGTAAAATCGGCCACCGCCGAGACCGGCCGTTTGTCAGACTCCAGGATGTCGAACAGGATATCGGCCGTGCTCGGCAGCAGCGCGCCCCGCCACCGTCGCGGCCTAAACGCGCTGATCGGCGTCAGCGGCAGCAAATTGGCCGACAGCGGCACGATCGGCCCGTGCGCTGACAAGTTGTAGGCCGTCGAGCCGGCCGGTGTCGCCACCAGCACCCCATCGCATACCAGCTCCTCCAACCTGATACGGCCATCAACGGTGATCCGTATCTTGGCCGTTTGACGAAGCTGGCGAAGCAGAGACACCTCGTTCAACGCCAGGGCTTCCTCCACCACGCCGGCGCGCGTGATCGCGTGCATGCGGAGCGGGTGCAGCGACACGGCCTGGCTGCGGGCCAGCCTGGCCGGCAGGTCATCCTCGTGGAACGCATTCATCAAGAAGCCGACCGAGCCGCAATTCATGCCGTATACCGGCACGTCGCAAGTCAGCGTCCGGTGCAGCGTCTCCAGCATGGACCCGTCGCCGCCCAAGCAGACGACCACGTCCGCCCGGCTGAACGGCACGTCGCCGTAGCGCGCCACCAGCCGCGCCCGGCTCGCCTGCGCCAGCTCGGCGCTGGACGCCACCACACAAATCCGCCCGACCGCGCGCACCGCCGGCTCGTCGGCCAACGACTCCAGCGCGAGGTCCGTCGCAGGTCGGTCCAACGCCGCGTCAGTGCCGGAGGTCATGCACCGTCCAGCCTGTCACGCCAGCCGCCGATGCGCCAGCATCGGCATGGCGTCACGCACCCGCGCCAGGATGCCGGCATCGAACTCGGCCGAGATCACACCCGGCTGGTCATCCAGCCGCGCCCGAACCTCCCCCCACGGATCGCAGATCAAACTATGCCCATACGTCTCGCGCGGCCTGCCCGCCGCATCCCGATGGGTGCCGGTCGTGGCCGCAGCCAGCAGCCAGCATTGCGTCTCGATCGCGCGGGCGCGCACCAGCACCTCCCAATGAGCCCGCCCGGTCTCCACGGTGAAGGCCGACGGCACCACCAGAAGGTCAGCGCCGGCGCGACGTAGCGCTAAAAAGAGCTCGCCGAAGCGGATGTCATAGCAAATGGACAATCCCAGCAGCGCCTGGCCACCTGGCCAGCTGACAGGGCAGGTGACCACGTCGGACCCGGCGCCGAACAGGCTGCTCTCGCGATAACCCCGTCCTGCCGGGGTCACCGCATCGAACAAATGGATCTTTCGGTAGCGCGCCAGCTCTCGCCCATCCGGCCCGAACACCAGCGTCGTGTTGAACAGGGTTTCGCCCGCCCGCTCGCCGATCGAGCCGCCATGCAGGGTCACCCCGAGACGGCACGCGGTCTCGCTCAGAAAACGCCAGGCAGGCCCAGCGCCCTCCGCCGAGCCCGGCGGGGGCAAAACCTCGCTCTGGGCCAATTTCGTCGCACGGTCGCCGCCCAGGCAGCTCCACATCTCCGGCAAGCTGACCAGCGCAACACTATCGTCGATCTGGCCGAGCAGCGACCCGATCTGCGCGATGTTCTCCGCGCGGTCGGCGCCCGGGGCGCATTGCACAGCCACGAGCCGCATCAGCCACCCTTTCGCCGGATCGCCCGATCGCTAACCGGTCCGATCTTCAGTGCAACTGGGCCAGCGCCGCAAGTATCTCCGGTGGAAGCGCTTCGGACAGCACCGGGTCGAATTGTTCGGCCAGCACGAGGCGCAGCCAGGCATCGACGGCGCCCGAGCCCTCCGGCGCACAAGCCGCGGTGGGCGAAGCTGGCGCCGGCGCGCGCGAGACCTTCATATCCGACATCATGCCCATCCAAAGCGCGGCCATCGGTGCAGTTGCCGCAGGGCACGGTCGCGTGTCCCGCACGGCACATCATCGCGCGCGAACGTGACCGTCCAGCTAACACAGGCCGATCAATCGGCCGGAGCCGGGCGCACCTCCGGCGCACCCCGGGCCGCTGTTCGCCCTTTCTCGGCATACCAGGCGGCAACCCACCCCACCGCCCACATCGAGGCCGCGCCGGCCAGGTTGACTCCTATCTGCACCATGACGCCGTGCCGCGCTTCGGTCGCCAATCGCCCCAGGAACGCCAGGAAAATGCCGGCGCAGAACACCGGCAGCGAGTGCTGGCCGGCCACCACGAACGGGGCGGCCCACACGCCGCGCAGCCATGCGGCATCCCGCCGTATCAGCCGCGTGCACAACCATGTCAGCGCCAGGATGGAGATCAGCCGGAACGGGTGCAGCCCGCCTTTGTCCACATTCATCAGCACGCGCACCACCCCGTCCGGCAGCCAGCCGACCGAGGTCGGATGCTGCCAGACGACCCATTGCATCAGCACCCCGAATACCACGACGGCCGCCGACAAGGCGTCGAACGTGCGCAGATGGCGGCGCGGCGGCTCGCCGGGCGCGTAGGACAGGATGGCACCCATCATGAACAGCAACTGCCAGGTGAGCGGATTGAAAAACCAGCCGCCACCGGTCCAGCTCGGCAGATTCAGCGAGAACAGCCGGGCCACCACATAGAGCGCCAGCGACAGCCCGGCCAGCACCGGCGGCCGGCGCAGCAGCGGCAGCGCCAGCGCGAACAGCAGCAGCAGCGCCACATAGAGCGGCAGCACATTCAGGTAGGCCGGCTGGAAATGCAGGCTCAGCGCCTCGGCCAGTGCCCGGTATGGCGCGGCACCCAGAACGTCCAGATGGATCTCGTCCAAAAAGTCGGCACGATCCAGCGCCACGGCCGACACCCCGACCTGGGCGGCAAACACCACGAACAGGAAAATGTGGGCGATGTACAACGTCCAGGCACGGCGCACCACGTCGGCCGCGGCGTAGGGCCAGCCCTGGCGCCGCATGGTGCCGCCATACGCGATGCCGGCCGCATACCCGGCCAGGAGCACGAAGATCTCGGTCGCGTCGCACAGCGCATAGTTGCGGATCGACAAAGCGCCCAGCCAGTCGTCCGGAATGTGATCGGTAAAAATCCACCACAGGGCCAGGCCGCGAAAAAAATCGATCCGCAGATCGCGATTTGTCTTGATTAGCATCTGGACCGGGTAAGGCGGGTTGCAGGCGGCACGCCGCACACAAGGCCAGAGGCGTCTGCCCGGTCAAGGGTGGCCCACGCCATGCTGTATGCCGGCCTTGCCCCGCGCGAGCCAGGCCTCACCAATGCGTGACCGAAACCCCCTCGATCTTCACCCGCGTGGCTGCATCCGTTGCCGCCCGCTCCTCGTATGACGATTGATCCGTCTTCGATATGGCGGCGCCGCAATGCGATGGAGCTGTTTGTGTCACACTCACCTGCCTCTCTATCCCGCCTCAAGAATGATGTGCCGGTCGGCGGAACATCGTGTAGGGTGCTGCGCGGGCGCAGGAAGGACGATGGCGAGTGGCTCGTCATTCACGCCGGGTGTGACGGGCGATCATGGACACATCATTTTCAGACCGAAACGGAAGCGCGAGAAGCGGCGGGCGGGCTGATGGATGATCCCGACGACAGCTGCTGGGATTTTTCGAGACTGGACGTCGGGGACCCTGTTGCGCTTTTGTTATGCAAACCCACATGGTGGATCTAAGACGATAGTCATGGCGACGTCTTTCTCAGACACACCATCCCGAATGCCGGCACGCTCACATGGTGGGTGACATCGCAAACCATACCGCGGGCATTTGCCCGGTGTGCTTGTTCCTGGCGCATCTAAGCCCGTTGCCGGACCACAGCCTTGCCATCGCGTGCGATCGTTGCGGAGAGTTCGATTTCTCCGAGGCCGCTTTGGACGTGATCGACAATTATACGGGGTCGCTCGATCGCCATCGCCTGAGCGAAGCGGTAGGTGATGTCTGCATGATGGCAGAGTGCACAAGGCCGATGATCGATGCCATCACGGCCTCCGCACTGATCGGGTTCGCCACGATCTGCGCCTGACCCCAGCGCGCGTTCAAAATGCCTGTGTCAGCATCAACCGCGCCGAGATCGGCTCCAACGGGTGGATTTGCAGGTTCCGCCGTTCGTCGGTGATGCCGCCCGCCGGCTCGCCTGGAAGCCGCGTCGGGTAGTCGTAGTTGAACGCATCGTCGCGTTCATTGAACACATTGTAGATGCTGATCTGCACCTTGGTGGCGGGCGTGATCTTGTAGCCTACATCCAGGTTGACTTCGTGATAACCCGTGCCCCGCACGACGTTATCGGGGTTCAGCGGATAGGAGCCGAGCACGCGAAGTTGGACCCCCCCGTACCACGGCCCAAGATTGTCCACGATCGCGCCGAATGAGCCGATGAAATCCGGTGCATCCGTTATATACAGTCCGTTCAAGCCGTAGGAGGCGGGGGCGCCGGTCCGGAACCGGGCGCGTGTGGCCGCCACATCCGTGTTCAGCTCGATCCAGGGGAACGGCCGGTATTGGGCGGACGCCTCCACCCCACGCCGCTTGCTCGCTGCCTGCGCCTGGTCCTGACCCATATCCTGGTCATAGGTCAATTCCGAGGAAAACTCGATCTGGAACAGGGCGGCTTGCAGGCTGAAGCCCGGGAACGGAGTTGTCCGTACACCCACCTCCTCGCCATCGGCCTTGGCCATGAACGGCGTGTGGTGTGACAAGCCGGGGACACCCTCCAGCGGCAATGTCTGGAACACGCCACGCACATCGTCCGAGTGGAAACCGCGGCCGGCGCTGATATAGAATTCGGTGTTGGGCCAGGGACCGAGGATAAGGCTGCCTTTAGGCTGAAACAGGGTTTGCGACCCCACGCCCTTGAATCCTGTGATCAGGCTGCGGTCTGTGCCGTTATAGAACTCCTGCCGCACACCCAGCACGGTCCGCAGCCAGGGCCGCCAATGCGTCGTCATCTCGGCAAATACGCCGGTATCGGCAACCTGAATGCTGTCGGCGTTGCAGGCCGGCTTGCCGACTGAGTAGATCCCAGTGCTGCCCTCGCAATAATCGAGCACCTGCCGCTGCCGCGTGTGACGCTTGTCGGTGTAAATATCGTCGTGGCGGCCCTGCACGCCGGCCACAAAATCGTTTTCGATGCCGGCCAGACCAAAATGTGCCGACAGTGTCGCTTCGCCGCCGATGGTGGTACGATCCTCTGCCTGCTCCTCCTGATCGCCGCGCACGGGATCGAACAGGAAATGCGTGAAGTCGTTCCACAATGTCTGCAGGCTGTGAATGCCGTAGCCGCTCACCCGCAACTGCCAGCCATCCCATTCATGCGCGTAATGGGCCGACAGGCTTTCGCGCTCGGAAAACTGGCCGTCGGTCGGGTCCAGCGTACCGAACCGGCCGATCAAACCCTCATCGATGGCGCGTTGCGGCTGATCGGTCGTCAGCAGGCCCTGGCCCTTGTAATACAGGGCGGTCGCCGTGAACCCATCGGTGACGGTCCCGCTCGCGTAATGCAACTCGCCCGCAATCTTCCTGAAATTCTCCGGCGGATCGAACGGGCCATCGAGATGGCTCAGGTCGATGGCGCCGGACAGACGGTCGCCATTGCCCAGATGAAGCGTGCCGGTCGCGGCAATCCGCTGGTCGCCCAGCGTGCCCACACTCGCAATTAGCTGGTTCGGCAACTCGTCCGCCAGCCGCAATCTGACGGAGGCTACGGCGCCGAAATCGCCGACGGCCGCATAATAGGTGCCTTTCGTGTAATCCAGTCCGCCGAATATCTCGGGTATCAGGAAATTGAGGTCGCTATAACCCTGGCCATGCGTGTTCGACGGCCGATTGATTGGCATGTCGTCCACGAAGTTCGCGATGTCGGTACCGTGGTCCAGGTTGAACCCGCGCGCCAGGTATTGCGCCGCTTTGCCCTCGCCCGAGTGGATTGAGACGACCAGACCTGGCACGGTCTCGAACAACTGACCTACCCGAAAAGCCGGGCGCAACTGCAGCTCCTTCCTTGTGACCGAGCCTTGGCTTGCGGTGCGCGCGCGCCCGAGCAGGTCGACGCGGGAGGCAGTGACAACGATCTGCTCTATGGCGCTGCGTGCCCGTGTCTTTCCTGGGTCCGCTGTCAGGGGACGGGCATTCGGCGACTGGGCCAATGCACCGGCGCATGCGACAAGCACGGCCGGAAACACCGGCAAGCCGAAATAGTACCGGTGCATTGTCTGTCCTTGGATGCCTATCGGTTTACAGGCGCCAGTGCCGGGCGGATGCGGCCTCAATCAAAAATATGCGGAAGCGGCGAAAATGTCATACTGCATGATCGGGGATACGGGGGCGCTCGGATGCAGCGGATAACCATCACCATCGATGACGAGTTGATGACCGAGCTCGACCAGCTTATCGCGGTGCGCGGCTACAAAGGCCGGTCCGAGGCGATACGAGACTTTGCCAGGGCGGGCATCCAGCAAGCGCTGCTGGAAAGCAACGACGCGCCACACTGCGTAGCCGCCGCCGTCTACGTCTACGACCACGCCACCCGAGACCTCGGGCGCCGCCTCGCCGCCCTGTTCCACGACCACCACGACCTGTCGCTCGGGACGATGCACGTCCACCTCAACCACGAGAGCGGGCTGGAGGTCGCATTGCTGAGAGGCGCGACGAAGGATGTGAGGCGCCTGGCCGAAACGGTGTTGGCCGAGCGGGGGGTGCGCTATGGCCGCGTCACCCTCATCCCGGCGGTCACCGAAGACGCCGTGCACAGCCATGCGGGCGAGGAAGGCGGCCATCCGCACAGCCATGTCAGGACACGAGCGTAACGCTCAGAAAGGTATCAACCCCAGCCCGGCTGCCCGGTCGGTAAACCACGCCAAAGCCAGAACGGCGACCGCGCCCGATATCCCGGGCAGAATGCGGCGCGGAT
The DNA here is from genome assembly GCA_963850605.1 of uncultured Alphaproteobacteria bacterium. Lineage (GTDB taxonomy): Bacteria > Pseudomonadota > Alphaproteobacteria > Acetobacterales > Acetobacteraceae > BOG-908. Next base: position 34,679 of record CAWKLX010000008.1, read on the forward strand.
AAACAATCGTGTGGCGCAGCAGAAACCCGATCGGCAACACGACCGACGCGATCGTCACCTGTGCCGCCTCCAGCCCCAGATTGAACGAGACCAGCGCCACGCCGAGCGCCACCGGCGGCAGCGACATCGGCCCCAACGCGGTCGCGAACCCCAGGCCGTGCACCAGGCCGAACGCAAAGGCCAATGGCCAGCGCCGGGCAGGTAGGAAATGCAGCACGTTGTCGAGCGCGGTGGCCAATATCGTCAGCGCGATGCCGGCCTCGCTGACCCGTTCTGGTATCGAGACGATGTGCAACACCGACAGCGTCAGCGTGGTGCCATGCGCCAGGGTGAACGCGCTCAGCACTTTGAGTGACTCAATAAACATGGCGCGGAAATCGGTGACGGGCACCATGCGCGCGCCCGGTCCGTACTCCTGCGTGCTCCGCCGGAACATGGCAGGCACCAGAAGCATCGTCACGAACAGCATGTGGTCGATGCCGGTCAGCAAATGATCCACGCCGGTGGCAAAAAAGCTGCGGATCGTCTCGCCATAGCCCGGCGTCACGTCGAAACTGGCGTCCTGTCGCGAGGGCGACAGCGCATAGGCGTGCGGCACGCCACCGACCGAGAGCGTCAGCAGCCCGCGATGCAGCGGATCGAGGTCGAACAGAAGCGTGTAATGCACGGCCACGCGCCGCGGCACGGCCGGACAGTTCGCCGAAAACCGCAGCACCGCATAGGCGCCATCGCTGAGCTGATCGGCCAGGTTCGTGACCGGGCCAAGAGCTGCACGGCGCGCCGTCTGCCGACAGGCGCAGCCGCGCCAGCGCATAGGCATCGATCGCACCGGCATGCCGGCGCACTTCACCCCAGGTGATGGACCCATCGTCGTCGCTGTCGAGTCCGATGGCATAGTCCAGGTCGCGCAGCGCGACCGACCACTGCACAATCAGCTGCTTGCCCGCAACATCGACATGCAGATACGAGCTGCTCGCGCTATGCGCGCGCGCCGCGAAGCCATGCAGCAACAGGCCGAACACCAACACGATCGCCGCACAACCACGCATGCGCACCGGCTCAGCTTCCCGCCGCGGCGTGCACGCGCACCGCCAGCGCCGCCAGCCGCACATCCTGCACCGCGTTTGTCTCAAGCCAGGCCAGCACCGGGCCGGCGGCGGCCGGCTGCTTCGCGGCGAGCGCCGCTTCCAACAAGATCCGCGCATCGGCCGGCTCGCGCTGCACATCCCAGTTGGCGCGTGCCAGGTCCAGAGCACGCGCGGGCTGATGCTGCAGGGCAAGCTGAAACCGGGCTTCCTCCCGCCGATGAACCGAGTCACCCCGCAACCGGCTCGCCTCGAAACGCGCTGCCAGATCGGCCCCGTGCCCCTCGGCGGCCGGATCACCCAGGGCCCGCTCTGCCAAAGCCAGGCGCAGCAGCAGCGGGTCGATGCGGGTCTTTGCCGCCAGCAAGGTCCTGACCTCGCCGGCGCGGCCGTGATCCAGCAGCCAGTCGGCCCACGCGCCCAGCAGATACGGGTCGGTCGCGTCCAACGCCAGCGCCCGCCCGAACCACGCCTCAGCCGATGGATCTTCCAACCGGTCCGCGGTCTCGGCTGCCAGGGTTAACGCCCACATCGCCACCCCCGGCGCGCGCGCCGCCTCCGCCGCATTGGTCTGCAGCGACAATGCCACGGCGCGCAAAGCGAGCGGCGCATGGCCGGTCAGCGACATCGCCGAGGCGGTGCACACGTCCGGGACCAGACCCAGTATATGTCCGGCCACCTGCCCGCAATCGGCCAGCGCCGCATGGTAATCGGCTTGGGCCTGGTGGATCGCGGCCCGGGTCAGCCAGGCCTGCGCATCACCGGGCCGTGCACGCAGCACCTGGTCCAGGATCGCCAGCGCGCCAGCGAAATCATGGTTGCTCTGCAGGATGACCGCCCGCAGCAACAGCGATTCCGGCGGTGCAGTGGGTGAGGCGGGCCAGGGCGCCAAAGCCGCCTGCGCCCGGCCCAGATAGCGAGGGTCGCCCATCGCCCGGGCACGATCCAGGTCGCCGCGGGCGACCGACACGGCCAGACCCAAATTTCGCGGATCGGCCGCCAGCGCGCGGTGCCGCGCCCGCAGCGCCCGCGACGCGGAATCGCCCGCATCCGGCAGTCGTTCCAGAACAATATCGTCGCCCGCCGGCACGAACGGCGCAGCCCGCGCCGCTCCACCGGCCAGACACACCAGCGCGGAAAAAATCAGGCGCGGGATAAATCCCGCGCCTGACAAACGCATCTCAAACAAGCCCGATAAGCCTATTGCGGGAAGTGGATCGGCTGCGGCGAGCTCGACAGCGGCGGCATCACATACGGGAATACCTGCAGGTAATGCGTATCGTCGGCGTAGGCGCCGTCAGTGAACTCCAGATTGCCGGAGGGCGCGTTGCCCGGCCCACCGAACAGACCCAGGGCGTAGAGCTTGCCCATGGCCACGCGCAGCGTGATATCGACCACGTCGTCACCGGGGCGCCGGCCGTTCGGATAACCGGCGCTGTCGCCACCGATCACGCCGAGCCGGTTTTGCGACCCATATGCCGTCACCGGCGTGCTGGTGTTCAGCCGCATCTCTTCAGACGGCGTAGGCGGGGTCGCGGGCTGGTTGATGCCGGCCACACCCGTCAGGAACACGGCCACCAGGTCCTGGCGCGGAAACTGCGTCGGGGCCGGCGTGTTGAACAGCGCCTGTATCAGCGCCGGCACGGTCGGGTTCGTCACATACTTGGCGAACTGCGCGTCATCGGCCGGCACCGAGCTATTCCACTTGTCCTTGTCCGGCAGCCCGATCACCAGCTCATTGACCAGCGGATTGCCCAGGCGCGACACCTCGGCATAGGTCGTCTTGCCCTTCTTGATCGGTCGTGCCGAGCGAGGACGTCGTCCAGCCCCCGATCACCGGCTCGGTGCCGCGTGTCAGGCAGCCAGCAGCCACTTCGGCCACGATCGAAGTGACGTTCTTGGCCGCCAGATCGTCCATCGCCGAATTGTTGTATTGCTCGCCAACCGGATGGGCGTAGTTCACCAGGTCGAACGTCTCGCCCAGATTGACCACGAACGGGTCCTTGCGCTGGCCGACGAAGACGCGGGCCAGGCTGCTGCAGCCCGGGATCTGGATCTGATAGACGAAATTATTGGCGTATTCTGCGTAGTTGGGAATGGACTTGTCGCCAATATTGTCCACCGGCTTGTGGAACACGTTGTCGCCGCCGGCCGAGCTCAGCTGCTTCTCGTGCGGCTTGCCGTCCTTGTCGTAGGTGACGAGCGAGATCGTGTAGCTCTCCAGCACGTTCTGCGCGGATTTGCTGGCGGGCGTGATCTGGCCGTCATTGATCAGCGGTATCGCCACTTTCACGCCGCCGACGGTCAGCGCGAGGCCCTTATCGAAATCGGTGAAGCGGAAACGCAGCGTGTAGGTCGGCTTGCCGCTGCCGGTATTGTCGATATTGATGTCGTAATACCCGTTATTCTCCATCGCAAAAAAATTCGGCCCGCCGAACGGATCCTCCAGCGGGATATAGTTGGCGATGAACGTCACATAGCCTTGCCGGCCCGGCTCATAGCTGTTGAACATGTAGAAATCGGTGCCGTCCAGCCGCGGCATGCCGGCGATCATCGGCGCCTCCCGGTGGCTGGAGGCGAATGCCGTGGTCGAGACGGCCGACAGCACGAGCGCCGAGGCCGCAAGCAGGGTGCGTTTCATGAGGTTCTCCCAGGGGCGCGCCGTTCCAGGCGGGTATCACCGCACGTGCCCACACCTGTCCTACGTATTAACGAGTGGTTCAGATGCGGGAGGCCGTTAAATTATTCAGCGCCCGGCGCTTCCCGCGCTCGGACACATGGTGGAGCCAAGTGTCGACTGCCGCTTGGTGACGCGGCCGCCGCCCCGTCATCGTCTCAGACGCCACTGCCGCTCCCTGAACAAACGCCAGGCGTGCCAGCCCACGCTGCCCGCTACGATGGCCAGGCCAACCTCCTCGGTGCGCGTCACCGGATGCCCACGTCGCCAGCTGACGGCAAGCGCCACAACCACGAAGATCAGGATGGCGACTTGCGACACCAGCACCCGCATCCGCTCACGCGCAATCATGTCCAACCCCCAGCCCCGATAAGCCCAGCCGCCTCGTGCCTGGCCGCGCCTCGGCCGCCGGTTCAACCACGACGTTGAATTCCACCGCATGACCGAGGCGGGTACGAGCAACCCGCGCCGTTCGCAGTTCTGTTCCGAGTTGGCGGAGGGAGTGGGATTCGAACCCACGGTACGCTTTCACGCACACACGCTTTCCAAGCGTGCGCCTTAAGCCGCTCGGCCATCCCTCCAGCGCGGGGCAAATTAGTCGGGCTAAAGCCCGCCCGCAAGCCGAGCGCTACGCATCCATCTTCAGCGCCGCCAGGAACGCGCTCTGCGGTATCTCGACCTTGCCGAACTGCCGCATGCGCTTCTTGCCCTCCTTCTGCTTCTCCAGCAGCTTCCGCTTCCGGCTGATGTCGCCGCCGTAGCATTTGGCGGTCACATCCTTGCTCAGCGCGCCCAGTGTCTCGCGCGCAATGATGCGGCTGCCGATGCTGGCCTGGATGGCGATCTTGAACAGCTGGCGGGGAATGAGCTCCTTCAGCTTGGCGCAAATCGAACGGCCCCGCGTTTCGGCCACCGAACGGTGCGCGATGAAGCTGAGCGCATCCACCGGATCGGTGTTGACCAGGATCGAGATGCGCACCAGGTCGCTCTCCTCATACCCATCCATCGCGTAGTCGAAACTGGCATAGCCGCGGCTGATCGATTTTAGCCGGTCATAGAAATCGAACACCACCTCGTTGAGCGGCAGCTGATACACCGCCATCGCGCGCGTGCCGACATAGGTCAGATCCACCTGGCGCCCGCGCCGCTCATTGCACAAGGTCAGCACGTTGCCGAGATAATCGTCCGGCACCATGATGGTCGCCCGTATCCACGGCTCCTCGATGTGATCGATGTAGGTGGGATCCGGCATGTCCGAGGGGTTGTGAAGCTCCATCACCTCGCCGTTGTTCTTGTGGAGCTTATAGACAACGGAAGGTGCCGTCGCGATCAGGTCGAGGTCGAATTCGCGGCTGAGCCGTTCCTGGATGATCTCCAGATGCAGCAGCCCCAAAAAACCACAGCGATAACCAAAACCAAGGGCGGCAGAAGTTTCGGCCTCGTAATGGAAACTCGCATCGTTCAGCCGCAGCTTGCCGAGCGACTCGCGCAGGTGCTCGAACTGGTCCGCATCGACCGGATACAGCCCGCACCAGACCACGGGAATGCTCGGCTTGAACCCCGGCAGCGCTTCGGCCGCCGGTGCACGGTCGTCCGTAATGGTGTCACCGACGTTACAATCGGCCACGGTCTTCATCGCCGCCGTGATGTAGCCCATCTCGCCCGGGCCAAGATCGTCGGTCGCCACCATCTTCGGCGTGAACACGCCGGTCTGTTCGACCACATAGGCGTGGCCGTTGGCCATCATGCGTATCTTCTGGCCGCGCCGCAGCCGGCCGTCCTTGATGCGCACCAGGATGACCACCCCCAGATACTGGTCGTACCAGCTATCCACCAGCAGCGCCTTCAGCGGCGCGTTCGCATCCCCCGATGGCGGCGGCAGGCGCGTCACCAGCGCCTCCAGCACGCCCTCGATGTTCAGCCCGGTCTTGGCGCTGATCATCACCGCGTCCGACGCATCCAGTCCGATCACGTCCTCGATCTGCGCGCGCACCTTGTCGGGCTCGGCGGCGGGCAGGTCGATCTTGTTGAGCACCGGGACAATCTCGTGATGCGCCTCGATCGCCTGATACACGTTGGCCAGCGTCTGCGCCTCGACACCCTGGCTGGCATCGACGACCAGCAAGCTGCCCTCGCAGGCGGCCAAGCTGCGGCTGACCTCGTAGGCGAAGTCCACATGGCCGGGCGTGTCCATCAGGTTCAACTGGTAGGTCAGCCCGTCATGCGCCCGATACGCCAGGCGCACGGTCTGCGCCTTGATGGTGATACCGCGCTCCTTTTCCAGCTCCATATTGTCGAGCACCTGCGCGGTCATCTCGCGGTCGGAAAGGCCGCCGCAGGCCTGGATCAGCCTATCGGCGAGCGTCGATTTCCCGTGGTCGATATGGGCGATGATCGAAAAGTTGCGGATCAGGGCAAGCGGCGTGTCGGTCATGGCTTGCAGATAGGCGCAAACCGCAAAAAAGGGGAGGGCGGACCATTCCGAATAGGGCCGCAACCGCCAAGCGAACGCTTTTTGCCTCTTTTTCGCGAAAGGAAGTTCTGACCTAACCCGGCAGCATGGAAGCCACCCGCCGGCTCAACTCCTGCACGCTATAAGGTTTGGCCAGCACCGGAAACCGCAACGCGCCCGGGGCCAGGGCCGCGTTGCTGTATCCCGTCGCCAGCAGCACCGGCAGGCGCGGAAACGCCTCGGCGATCTGTTCGGCCAATTCGATGCCGCTCATCCCGCCAGGCATCACGATATCGGAGAACACGAGATCGAACGACCCCGTCTCGCGCAACGTCGCCAGGGCCGAAGGCGCATCCGAGCGCAGAATGACGACATGGCCCATGTCCTGCAGCACTGTGACGGCCACTTCGGCCACCATCGGGTCGTCTTCCACCACCAGGATGCGCCGCGAAGTGGCGACGTCGCCGAAGCGTGCCGGTTCCTCGGCAAAGCCGGTCGTGAATCCGACCGAGTCCGGGCCGGTTTCGGCTGCAATCATTTTCAAGGCCAACGCGGTTCCGCGGTCTGTCGCCAGACGCATGTTGTTGAGCAGTTTCAGCAGCTTCGGATTGCCCGCCGCATGACGCTCCGCAAGCGCCAAATTGCCGGTGATGACGGTGAGAACATTGTTCAAATCATGCGCCAGACCGCCTCCGGCCCGACCTGGAGCAGGTGGATCGGCAAACGGCATCACACCGCGCCTGCCATGGCGTTAACGAAGCTGTGCACCGCTCGCCTTGACCACGCCATCGACCACTTTCTTGCACACCGCCTCGATATCCTGCTCCGTCAACGTCCGTTCGCGTGGCTGGAGCGTCACTTCCAGTCCGAGCGACTTTTGCCCGGCGGGTAGACTACCCCCTTCGAACACGTCGAACAGCGCGACACGGGCGATCAGGTTACGGTCGGCAGAACGCGCTGCACGCAAAACGGTTTCCGCCGGCATATCCGAGGGGACGAGGAAAGCGAAGTCGCGCAACACGGGCTGCAACATCGCCAGGTCGGGCGGTGTGCGCCGCCGGCGCTTCGGATCGGCCACCGCATCGAGCAGCACCTCGAACCCGCAGCTTTGCCCCGGCAGATCGAGCGCGGCCAGCACGGCAGGATGCAGCGCACCGAACCAGCCCAGCACGCGCGGCCCCTGACGCAGGGTCGCCGACTGCCCAGGATGGTAGTGTGCCGGCGCATCCCGGGTGACCGAGAGTGCCTCCAGCGGCACGCCGATCTCCGCCAGCAGCGCCCACATATCCGCCTTCGCCAGCAGCGCCGGCTCGGCCGTGGTCCTAGCCTGCCAGTGCCGCGCCGGAGCGCCCGAGCGCAGGCCGGCCGCGACCATGGTCTGGCCGGTCTCGGCATAAGCCGGCCCAACCTCGAACACATCAGCCTGGCCAGCCCCGCGCGCCACATTGCGGGCGGCGGCCAGAGCGAGGGTGGCCAGCGGGGTGGGCCGCATCTGGTCCAGATCGGCCGCGATCGGGTTGCTCAGGGTCAACGAGTTGGGAGCCCCGCCAAACAAAGCAGCGTGGCGGCGCGCCACAAAGCTGAAGGTGACGCACTCGGCCAGACCGCGCGCCGCCAGCGCCCGGCGGACAACCGAACTGCGGGCCTGACGCGGGGTCAGCGACGCTGCCGGAACGGCGCTGGCCACCGGCAGGGACACGGGCGCGATCGCGTCCAGGCCGGCGATACGCAGAACCTCCTCCAGCAGATCGCATTCCGGCTCGATCAGGGCCGCGCCCTCGGCCGCGCCAGCCGCGCGCGCGGGTTCGAGTGCCGGCCATTGGTCCAGGCCCGCAGCACCCGCCACATCGTTGCGCCAGGGTGGAACGGCGACAACGATCCGGGAGTCGCTCCGGGCCGTGGCGCGGAACCCCAGTCGCGCCAGTATGTCGGCGGCTCGCTCGGCGGAGATGTCGGCCCCGCCCAGCCCGGCAATCCGCTCATATCGAAGGCTGGCCTGGCGCTGCCAGGCGGGTTCCGCGCCGGCCTGCACCATGGCGCCTGCCTGCCCGCCGCACAGCTCCAGCACCATGGCGGTTGCCGCGTCGAGCGCGGCCGGGAGCAGCGAGGGATCGATGCCGCGCTCGAACCTGGCACGCGCATCGGTGTGCAGCTGGTGGCGGCGGCCGGCGCGCGCCACCACCACAGGGTCGAACAGGGCGCACTCGATGAAGACGTGGTCCGTCGCGGGCGAGCTGCCCGTCGCGTCACCGCCAATGATGCCGGCCAGCGATACCGCGCCGGTCGCGTCGGCGATCACCAGGTCGTCCGCGCCCACCGTCAGGTCGCGGCCGTTCAGTGCGCGAAACGTCTCGCCGGCGCCGCGACGCAAGGTGAGCAGGGGGCCGGCTATACGGTCCGCGTCGAACACGTGCAGCGGACGGCCGATGTCGTAGGTGAAGAAGTTGGTGATATCGACCAGCGCGCTGATCGGCCGCAAGCCGATGCTTGTGAGCCGCCGCTGCAGCCACTCGGGGCTCGGACCGTTGCGCACGCCACGGACACTCCGGCCGACGACCCAGGGGCACGCTTCGGGCCAGTCGATCTGCCACCCGATCGGCGCCTCGCCGCCGGCCGGCACGGTCCTGGCGGACCACGGCAGCAGCTCCCCCATACCAGAAGCGGCCAGGTCACGCGCCACCCCGCGGACCGACAGCGCGTCGCCGCGATTGGGGGTCACACCGATCTCGATCATCGGATCGTCCAGCCCGGCCCACGTGGCGTACGACAACCCCACGGGCGTGCCCTCCGGCAGCTCGACGATGCCGTCATGCTCCTCGCCCAGTCCCATTTCCCGACTGCTGACCAGCATCCCGGCGGAGGTGACACCGCGTATCTCGCCGACCTTCAGGGTGATCCCCGTGCCAGGGATGTGCGCGCCAGGCGGCGCGAACACCGCATGCAGACCGGTGCGTGCATTGGGCGCCCCGCACACCACGCCGATTTCCTCCCCGGTGCCGGCATCCACGCGGCAGACGCGCAGCCGGTCGGCATTGGGATGCTGAAACGCCTCGATGATCCGCGCGGTGCGGAACGGCGCCAGCGGCGCCGCGCGGTCATGCACTGACTCCACCTCCAGCCCGATGCTGGACAACGTCGTGGTGAGCTGCTCGAGCGTCGCGTCGGTGCTGAGATGCGTGCGCAGCCAGGCCAGCGAAATCTTCAAGCGACGCCCTCATGCAACGTCGCAGGACCGAACGGCGATGTCGCGTAATGGCGCAACCAGCGCACATCGCTCTCGAAGAACGGGCGCAGATCCGGCATGCCGTGTTTCAGCATGGTCACACGCTCCACCCCCATGCCGAACGCAAACCCCTGCCAGGCGCGGGGATCGATACCGCAATTGGCCAGCACTTTCGGATGCACCATGCCGCTGCCCAGTATCTCCAACCAGTCTGTTCCACTACCGATCTGCCCGGTGGCACGGCTCCAGCCGATATCCACCTCCATGCTCGGCTCGGTGAACGGAAAGTAGCTGGCGCGAAAGCGGACGGGCAGGGTGGCCAACCCGAAGAACGCCCGCAGGAAATCCGTCACGCACCCTTTCAGATGCGCCAGCGTGATCCCGCGGTCGATCACCAGACCCTCGCACTGGTGGAACATCGGCGAGTGTGTGGCGTCGTGGTCGGCGCGATACGTACGACCGGGCACGATCACACGGATCGGCGGGGGCTGGTCCAGCATGGTGCGTATCTGCACCGGACTCGTGTGGGTGCGCAGCACGCGCGGCTGGCCGCCAGCTTCGCCCGGCAAATAGAAAGTGTCGTGGTCGTCACGCGCCGGGTGATGGCCCGGGATGTTGAGCGCGGAGAAATTATGCCAGTCGGTCTCGATGTCCGGCCCTTCGGCGACCGAAAAACCCATGGCACCGAAGATGGCGTACATCTCCTCCAGCGTCCGGCTGATCGGATGGAGGCTGCCCACCGGCTCGAGACGAGGCGGCAGCGTGATGTCGATGCGCTCGGCCGCGAGGCGCGCCGCCAGTTCCTGCGCCTCCAATGCGCGGCGCCGTGTCTCGATAGCGTCGGCGAGATCGTCCTTCAGCCGATTGAGGGCCGCCCCGCGCTCCCGCCGCTGGTCGGGCGCGGTCCTGCCGAGCTCCTTCAGCAAGCTGGTCAGCGCACCGGATTTGCCGAGTATGGAGACCCGCACCACGTCCCATGCACGCATGTCAGCCGCCTGGCCAAGCGCCGCCATCGTCTGTGAACGCAGCGCCTCAAGATCGTCCGACACGACTACTTCCCCAAACCGGGCCACAGCCCTCGCCCCTTGGGAGAGGGTCGGGTGAGGGTGTGGCTGACACCCAAGCGTCCCGGCACACCCTCGCCCAGACCCCACAACAAGGAAGTGTTAAGCTGCCGCCTGCTCGGGTGCCGCGCCCGCCTCGATGGTCGCCTGCACCGCCTTCACGATCTCCGAGAAAGCGCCGGGATCGTCGAACGCGATCGCGGCCAGCACTTTACGGTCGATCTCGATGCCAGTCTGCGCCAGCCCGTGGATGAACCGGCTATAGGTCAAACCGTGCTCGCGCACCGCCGCGTTGATTCGCTGAATCCACAACGCACGGAACTCACGCTTTTTCACGCGCCGGTCGCGATACGCATACTGCAGCGACTTCTCCAGCCGCTCCAGCGCAATCCGGTAATTGGTCGAGGACCGGCCGAAAAACCCCTTGCTCTGCTTGAGAACCTTCTTGTGCCGGGCGTGGGTCGTCACACCCCGTTTGACGCGTGCCATCTATGCGCTCCTCAACCCAGACCATACGGTGCCCATTGCTTGACGGTCAGCCCGTCAGCATGGGTCAGCGTCTGGCTGCCGCGGTTGGAGCGGATCGCCTTCTGTGAACGCGCCGACAGATTATGGCGCTTCTTACCTGGGCCGGCCAACACCTTGCCGGTCGCGGTGATCTTGAAGCGTTTCTTGACGGAAGACTTGGTCTTCATCTTGGGCATTTCGCGTACTCCTACGGTAGCCTCGCGCCTGTCGGGCGCCGGGTGGCGCCAAGCACGAGCGTCGCGGCCGGGCATGCCCATACAGGCCCGGACGCGCGATCAAGGGCGGCGTTGTAGCGTCGGGTCGGCCACCACGCAAGCAGCCGGCCGCCGAGGCTTAGCTCACCATGCGCAGCGGCACACGCTCGCCCGCACCCAACGCGCGGAAGCAGGCCAGGTAGTCCTGCGCCATCCGTCGCGCCGTGAACCGCGCCTCGAACTGCGCGCGTACCCGGGCGCGGGGCAGGGTGTGCAGCCGGCTGACCGCGGCTATGGCGCTCGTCTCGTCTTCCACGATGAATCCGCTGACTCCGTCATCGATGATTTCGGGCACGGAACCGCGATTGAATGCGATCACCGGCGTGCCGCACGCCATCGCCTCGATCATCACCAGGCCGAACGGCTCTGGCCAGTCGATCGGCATCAGCAAACCGACCGCGCCCGACAGGAAATCGGGTTTTTCGCGATCACCGATCTCGCCGATCATCTCAACGCCGCCTTCGGCGATCATCGGCTTTATCAGCGTGTCATAATATTCCTGGTCGGCGCGATCCACCTTGGCGGCCATCTTCAGAGGAATGCCCGCCGCACGCGCGATACGTATGGCACGGTCAGGCCGCTTTTCCGGTGCGATCCGGCCCAGGAACGCCAGATAGCTCGGCTGCACCTCCTGCGGCGTCAGCAGATTGTCCGGCAGGCCGTGCAGCACGGTTTTGACGAAATTCGCCTGGGGCAGGGGACGACGCTGCGAATTGGAGATCGACACCACCGGCATCTTTGAGAACGTGTTGAAAACCGGCTGCAACTCCGGCAAGTCCAGGCGGCCGTGCAGGGTTGTCACGAACGGTACCGGCTGGCGGGAGAACAGGCTGAACGGCCAATAATCCATGTGGAAATGCAGGACGTCGAAATCCTGGGCCTGGCGGTAAACCTCCTCCATCATCAGCATATGCGGCGCGATCGGATCGCGAATTGAAGGGTCCAGGCGCAGGGCGCGCGGCCAAACCGGCTGAAGGCGCGCGGTGGTGACCGAGTCGCCACTCGCGAACAGCGTCACCTCGTGGCCTTGCGCGACCAGCTCCTCAGTCAGGAACGAGACAACCCGCTCGGTGCCGCCGTAGAGCTTAGGCGGGACCGCCTCGTGCAGCGGAGCGATCTGAGCAATGCGCATCGGGGTGTCTCCTGCAGAACCGGAGACATAACCCGTGACGTGAAAGCAAGTTTCGAGGTTTCACCGCAGCGCAGCAACAACGAGGTTTCGGGCGACCGGCCCCAGCCCGTCGAGGGCAGAGCCCTCGCCTGTCTTCCTGTTAGAAGCCCTCGCGCTCCAGGCGCTTGCGCTCCAGCTTACGGGCGCGACGAACGGCTTCGGCGGCTTCACGGGCCCGGCGTTCGGACGGCTTCTCGAAGTGGCGGCGCAGCTTCATCTCGCGAAAAATACCCTCGCGCTGCATCTTCTTCTTGAGCGCCTTCAGCGCTTGATCGACATTGTTGTCACGAACGAGAACCTGCACTTGGCCGCCTACTCCTGATCTGTGTCGCGCATGGGCGTGATCTATCCTCCGGACCTGTCACCGGCAAGGCGCGTCCTATATCACAGCTCGGCAAGTCACCCCAAGGGGCAATCTGGCAGGGCGGAGCATGGCATGGCATTGCTGAAAATCGCCAGGATGGGGCACCCCGTCCTGCTCCAACGCGCCGTGGACGTGCCGGACCCGGGTGCGCCCGAGATCCGGCGCCTGGCAGCCGACATGGTAGAGACCATGCTGGACGCGCCCGGCATCGGACTGGCCGCCCCGCAGGTCCATGTCGGGCTGCGCCTCTTCGTCTGGCACCTGCCCAGCGCGCGCACCGGCGAGGCGGCGATCGACCCGCAGATCATCATCAATCCTCATCTCGAACCGTTGGGCGACGACACCGTGCTGGGCTGGGAGGGATGCCTGTCCATCCCAGGCCTGCGCGCCGCCGTGCCCCGCCACGCCCGCATCCGCTACGCCGGAGTCGATTGCGACGGGCAACCCGTGCAAGGCGAGGCGTCCGGCCTGCACGCGGTCGTCATGCAGCACGAGAACGACCATCTGGACGGCATATTATACCCAATGCGCATCACCGATTTTGCCAAATTCGGCTTTTCGGAAGAACTGGCGCAGCACGCGCCGCAGCAGGAGGCAGAATGAGCCAGACCGACCGCCAGGACGCGCGCGACGCGGCCATCCGCGCGGTGCTGCCGGCCGTCCCCCGCCTGGGCTGGACCGCGGCCGCGCTGCGCGAGGCGGCGGGGCCGAACGCCGACCTGCTTTTCCCCGCCGGCCCGCCCGAAATGGTGGAAGCCTATATCGATCTGGCCAACCGGGACATGGTGGCGGCCTGCGCCCCGGCACTGCCCGGCCAGAGAACTCTCGCAGCGCGTCCGCACCCTGATCGCCACCCGTCTGACCCAGGCCGAGCCGCACCGCGCCGCCATCCGCCGCGCGCTGGCCGTGCTGGCGACACCCGGCCAGGCCATCCGCGCCGCCCGCTGCACGGCCGGCACGGTCGATGCCATCTGGCACGCCGCGGGCGATCGCTCGGCCGATTTCAGCTGGTACACCAAGCGCGCCATCCTGGCGGCGGTCTATTCCAGCACGCTGCTCTACTGGGTCGCCGCCCCACGCAGCGAGGCGGACACGCTGGACTTCCTCGACCGCCGCCTGGCCGGGGTCGCGCAGATCGGACGCCTGCGCCGCCGGCTCACCGAGCGTTTTTCCTGACCCCAGACACGCCGCCTCCCACTGTCGGCGTGGCCCGCATCGCCTGGCGCGCCGGCGAACCCCACGCCGGCACCCGTACCCTCGCCGAAGAGACCGCCGTCGCGCTCACCTACAACCGGGTGACCCACGCGGTGATGATGGCAAGTCCCGCCGACCTGCAGGATTTCGCCACAGGGTTCAGCCTGTCCGAAGGCATCGTGCCTGCCCCTTCCGACATCGAGGATTTCTCGGTTGTCGTGGCCGAGGGCGGTATCGAACTGCGGATGTGGATCGCGACCGCGCACATGACGGCGCTGGAGACGCGGCGCCGCCGCCTGGCGGGCGCTACCGGCTGCGGCATGTGCGGCCTGGAAAGCCTCGAGGAAGCGCTCCGCCCGGTGCCGCCTGTGCCGGCGGGGCGTGTGTTCACCGCCGCCCAGCTGGCCCGCGCCGCGGCCAGCCTGCCTGCCGCCCAACCGCTCAACCAGGCAACGCGCGCCGTGCACGCCGCCGGCTTCTGGACCCCTGAAGCGGGCCTGCTCGCCATCCGCGAGGATGTCGGCCGCCACAACGCACTCGACAAACTCGGCGGCGCACTGGCCCGCGCCGGTGCCCGGGCCGAAGACGGCATTGTGCTCCTGACCAGCCGCATCTCGATCGAACTCGTACAAAAAGCCGCGCGCATGGGCGCCCCGCTGCTGGTCGCGGTCTCGGCCCCCACGGCGCTCGCCGTGCGCGCGGCAGAGGCAGCCGGCATGACGCTGGTGGGCGTGGCGCGGGATGACGGGTTCGAGGTGTTTACCGCGCATAAACGGGTGGTCTGACAACACGACGCGCCATCTGAAGCCGGCTACGATGCCGTAGATTGAGGTGTGATCAACCTGATCGTCGGAGATAAGTCGCGTAACGGCCAATATCACGGGTCACCAAAGGCAAACGGCCAACCACCGCATGCGCCCCGATGAAAAGGTCGGGCAATGCGCGGCTCATCTTTCTCCAACCGCCGCCGCAGCTTCGCCCGTGCCGCCGGCCATTCCGAATCAATGATGCTGTAAACGCGGGTGTCGCGAAAGCTGCCCCCGCTGCACGCGCGCCGCATACCGGGTGTAGCCTATCTCCAGCCGCAGATCGACATGGTCGACGTCGCAATCAAGCAGCGATGCCGACGACCTGTTCCGACGGCTCGACGACGGAGTAGGGCGCCATCGCGCCCGTCACCGAAAGCGCCCGTCGCCGAAAGCGCCAGCCGCCGATCGGCGGCTGCGGCGCGGGCGGCTGCGTCACCTCGCCTTCGCCTCGCGCCTGCGCTCCGTCAGGATGAATTCGGTATACCCGTTCGGCTGCGCACGCCCCTTGAACACCAGGTCGCACGCGGCGCGAAACGCTGGCCCATTGAACCCTGGCGCCATCGGGCGATACTGCGGATCGGACGCGTTCTGCCGGTCGACCACGGCGGCCATGCGCCGCAGCGTCTCCATCACCTGCGCCTCGGTCACCACCCCGTGCAGCAACCAGTTCGCGATGTGCTGGCTGCTGATGCGCAGCGTCGCCCGATCCTCCATCAGCCCCACATCATGCACATCCGGCACTTTCGAACAGCCCACCCCCTGGTCCACCCAGCGGACGACATAGCCGAGAATGCCTTGCGCGTTGTTGTCGAGTTCCTGCCGCACATCGTCCGGCGCCCAGTTGCTGGTCGCCAGGGGTATCGTCAGCAGATCGGAAAGTGGCGCACGCGGCCGCGCCACGAGCTCGGCCTGCCGGGCGGCCACATCCACCTGATGATAGTGCAGCGCATGCAGCGTGGCCGCCGTAGGCGAGGGCACCCAGGCGGTGTTGGCGCCCGCCATGGGATGCTTGATCTTCTCGGCCAGCATGTCCGCCATCCGGTCGGGTGCCGCCCACATCCCCTTGCCGATCTGCGCGTGACCCCGAAACCCGCAAGCCAGGCCGATATCGACGTTCTGGTCCTCGTACGCGCCGAGCCACGCTGCGGACTTCATGTCGCCCTTGCGCAGCATCGGCCCGGCCTCGATGGACGTATGTATCTCATCGCCGGTGCGATCCAGAAAGCCGGTGTTGATGAAGAAGATCCTGTCGCGCGCCGCATGGATGCAGGCGGCCAGGTTGGCGCTGGTGCGCCGTTCCTCATCCATGATGCCCATCTTCAGCGCGCGTCGCGGCAGCGCCAACAGGTCTTCGACGCGCGCGAAAAGCTCGGCGGCGAAGGCCACCTCCTCCGGCCCATGCATCTTCGGTTTGACGATGTACATCGACCCGGTGCGGCTGTTGCGCAGCGCGGGCGCGCCCCGCAGATCATGCGTCGCGATCAGCGCGGTGATCGCGCAATCCAGCATCGTTTCAGGAATCTCCGATCCGTCCGCCATCAGCACCGCATCGGTGTACATGTGGTGGCCCACATTGCGCACCAGCATCAGGCTGCGGCCCGGTAAAGTCAGCGTCCCCCCGCCAGGGGCGGTGAACACCAGATCGGGCTCCAACCGCCGCGCCACTCTCTCCCCACCCTTGTCGAACGAGGCCGACAGCGTGCCCTGCGTCAGGCCCAGCCAGTTGCGATACACCGCAACCTTTTCCCCCGCATCCACGGCGGCCACGCTATCCTCGCAATCCATGATGGTGCTGACAGCGGATTCCAGGATCACATCGGACACGCCGGCCGGATCATCGCGGCCGATCACCGTGCCGCGGTCGATATCGATCAGAATGTGCAGGCCGTTCTGCTTCAACAGAATGGCCGTTGGTGCCGAACCCTCACCCCGATAGCCTGCAAACTGCGTCGTATCGGCAAGCCCCACGGCGCCGGTCCGCGTCACCGCCGCGAGCGCCGCGCCATCCACCCTGAAGCCGGTGACATCGGCGTAGGCCGCGCCCCGCAATGGCACCGCCTCGTCCAGAAATGCTTTCGCGCGCGCAATCACCTGCGTCCCGCGCGCCGCATTATACCCCCGCCCACGCGCCGCACCCGCCACCTCCGGCAGCGCATCCGTCCCATAAAGCGCATCGTAGAGGCTGCCCCACCGTGCATTGGCGGCATTCAGCGCATAGCGCGCGTTGGAAATGGGCACGACCAGCTGCGGCCCGGCAATCTGCGCAATCTCCGCATCGACATTCGCGGTCGTCACTGCGAACGGCGCGGGTTCGGGCAGAAGATAGCCGATCTCACGCAAGAACGCCTCGTAGGCCGCCATATCGAACGGCTCGGCGCGATGCGCCACGTGCCAGGCGTCGATCTGGCGCTGCAGCGCGTCGCGGCGGTCCAGCAGGGCGCGGTTGCGCGGGGCCAGCTCATCGAGCAGGGCGGCAAACCCGCTCCAGAACTGGGCGGCCGATACGCCACTGCCGCGCACCGCCTCGCCGGCCACGAAATCGTGCAGCACCCGGGCAACCTGCAAACCACCGGCGGTAGTGCGTTCCATCTAAAAACCTGTCCTGCTGCATGTCGGCGTGCTGTTTTGCCGGGCGGGGCGTCCTGCGCAAGCCCGCCCGCGCGTCGTGCCCCGCTTCGTGATAGGACACCCATGTTCGATACGCTGGACGACATCCTGTCGGACGCGCTGGCCCGGTTGCAGGACGGCGCCGCCAATCCGGGCAGCCCGTGGCGCACCATGGGCCTGGCCACCGCCGGCCTGGACGCCACCCCCCAGGTCAGGACCGTTGTGCTGCGCAGGTTTGACCAGCCAACGCGCGCGCTGGACGTACACACGGATACACGCTCGGCCAAACACGCCGAGCTGCAAGCCAATCGAGCCGCGACCCTGCACGGCTGGGACCCGGCGGCCCGCGTGCAGCTGCGGGCCAGCGGCCACACGAGCCTGCACACCACGGACGATGTGGCGGACGCTGCCTGGGCCAACCTCCGGCCCGAGAGCAGGGCCACCTACCGCGTCATGCCCGGCCCCGGAACAACCCTGTCCGCGCCGGACATGGCCGGCCAAGCCGACGAAGCCGGCGCCCGGTCCGTCTTCTGCGCCGTCCGGCTCACCTTGGCCCGGCTCGAATGGTTGCATTTGGGGCAGGGCAGCCATCGCCGCGCCCGCTTCACCTGGGAGGAGGGCGGCAGACAGGCTATGTGGCTGGTTCCCTGATCCCCCGGAGCCGCCCGTGCCACCCCCGCTTGCGCCCCGCGCGCCAGACCGGCGATCCGCCGGCCCCTGGGCCGCCTATGTCGCCCTGTGCCTGATCTGGGGATCGACCTTCCTGGCCCTGCGCGTGGCCGTCGAAACCCTGCCGCCCTTCGGCATGATCGGCGTGCGCTGCCTGATCGCCGCCGCCGTGCTGGGCGGCTTCGCCCTGGTCCGCGGGGCGCGCTGGCCGGACCGGCGCGGCTGGGCCTCGGCCGCCGTCACCGGCGTGCTGCTGTTCGCCGGCTCGCAAGCCGCGCTGTGCTGGGGCGAGACCCGGCTGACCAGCGGCCCGGCCGCGATCCTGGGCTGCACCGTCTCGCTGTTCACGCCGCTCGTCTCATGGCTGCTGGGCGCCAGCGGCCGCCCCAGCCCGCGCGCGGCCATCGGTCTGCTGGCCGGTTTTGCCGGCGTGGCCGTCCTGGTCCGCCCCGGCGCCGGCGATGCCCTGGACGGGCTGGCCGCCTGCGTCGTGCTGCTCTCGGCCGTCGCCTGGTCGTTCGGGGCGGCCATCGCGCGCCGGATGCCGCCCGGCCGCTCCGCCCTGCTCGGCAGCGCCCTGCAACTGGCGTTTGGCGGCCTGGCCTGCCTGGCGGTGGCCCTCGGGCGTGGCGAGTGGTCGCAGTTCGATCCATCCGCCGTCTCGGCCCGGTCGCTGCTGGCGGCCGCCTATCTGGTGATCATGGGCTCGCTGGTCGCCTTCGCCTGCTTCGGCTGGCTTGTGCAGATCTGGCCGCCGGAACGCCTGTCCACCTACGCCTACGTCAACCCGCTCGTCGCCCTCGCTCTTGCCGCTTCCCTGGGCGGCGAGGCCGTCGGCCGGCGCGAGCTGGCCGCTTCCGCCCTGGTTCTGGCAGCCGTGGGCCTGGTCATGGTGCCGCGCCGGGCGCGCCGGCGAGCGCTCGTCGCGGCAGATGCGGCATGACCGCCCGCGGCGCGGTGCGGATCACCGCGCCGCCGCCTCCATGCCGGACGGGCGAGGCGGTGCATAAGCCGGCCCCGGCAGGGTAGCCATCGCCACCAAAGCGGCGGCGGCTACGCCGTCGATCAGCGGCCAGTCGCACTCCGCCATCAGGCAGCTATCCTGCACGGCCTCGCTCAACTGCTCGCGGTCGACCGAGGCCGGCTGCGTCTCGAAAATCCGCTGCCCCGCGCAGGACAGCCGGTAGTCCCCGCACGCTTCGCAGGCCACCGCCATGGCCTCCGGGCCGGCCGGTACGGCGTGCGCCACCAAGTGGCAGGCAGGGCAGATGATCGGCAGCCACGCCCTGCGATCGGCGAACCGGTTCGGCACGTGGAAGAAGGATGACGTCGTCATGATGGTGGTCTCCGCCAAAATGCCCGGCAGTCCCGACCGCCGGCCCCCGTTTGAGATCACGGGCCGCCGGAGACGACATCTTAAGAGATATAAAAAGATGTGAAGCCGCGTGGTCCAGGCCTCGCGAACCGCCGGATCTAGCCACGAGGGCCGGGAACCCCTGGCTCAGCCGGGGTATGTTCCGATAGACGATGACGCATTGAGCCGTGTCCGAGACGATGCGCCGGACCGCGGCTTCGCCGCCTGCTCCAGGGGGGCGGGGCCAAGCTCCGCACGGATGTCGGCCAGGATATCGGCCACCTCGCGATACTCTTCCCCCGCCAGGTCGTCCTCCAGCAGCTCGTCCGCGCTCAGCCCGCGCGCATCCACCCCGCCATTGATCGGCAAGCGGGGCTCGTACTCGCCGGCGGCAATGCGCGTCTCCAGAAGGATGGCACGCCGCACCGCCCGGGAGCAGCGAATGAACCGCTCCACCGGCTCGACCGCTTCGGCGGCAGGCGACCGGGCAAGCCGCATCGTCCGCTGCGCCTCGTCGGCGGCTGCCCGCGCCAGCGCCAATCCCCGTTCGGCCAGCGCCTGGCACAGCCGCATGCCGCATTCGTCGCGCTCGGGGTTGTCCGGGGTGGCCTGGCTGTCTGCGTCCATGGCACGTCCTGAGGTAATTCCAGAACGTATTAGGAACATGGATGTCCATACCTCGGCAAGCCTATCTTGCCGGCCACGCAGGTCCGGGGATTGAACCTGCGCGCTTCCGGCGCAATCGTGGGATCATCCGCCCGCGAAAGGTGCCGCGCCATGCCGGCCGTCAGTGCCCCGCCCGCCTTCCACGCGCATGAACGCCCACCGCCCGACCCCGCCCTGCTCTGGCGCGCCCAGACCGGCTGGCGGGCAGGCGACCTGCGGCCCAGCGCCTGGCGAATCGAGCTCCCGCCCACGCTGGCCGCCCAGATCACCGCGCGCGCCGCCCATACCAACACTCTGTCGCAGGCGGCTTCGGGCTGGGTGCCTGATGCCACCGCCGCCCCGCTCTCCGACCGGGTGGAGCAAATGCTGGAAAGCGGCATCGGCTTCTGCCTGCTGCACGGCCTGCCTCTGTCCGGCGATTCGGCCACCGACGAACGCGCGGCCTTTCTCCTATCGCTCCTGTTCGGCCGCCCCGTCTCGCAGTCCCGCCAGGGCGAGTTCACCGCCCGCGTCGAAAACACCGGCCGCAACCTGAAATCCATCCGCGTGCGCGGCCATGATGTCGCGGGCGCGCTGCCCTTCCACTGCGACCGCGCCGATCGCGTGCTGCTCGCCTGCATCCGCCCCGCGCGGGCCGGCGGTCACAGCCGCCTGGCCAGCGCCCGCGCCCTGGCCGACATCCTGCGGGCCGAAGCGCCCCACCTGGCCGCCCGCCTGTTCCGCCCCATGCCGCAGGACCGCCGGGGCGAGCAGGCGGCCGGCCAGCGCCCCTACATGATGATGCCCGTCTTCGCCGAGGCGGACGGCATCTTCGTCGCCCGCTACCTCCGCCAGTTCATCCACAACGCGCAGCTCCTCCCCGCCGCCCCGCGCCTGACCGAAGAGGACATCGCGGCGCTGAACGCACTGGACGCGCTCTGCGAACGGCCGGGGATCGCCGTCGAGATGCCGTTCGCCCCCGGCGACATCCAGATCGTCAACAACACCGTCATCCTGCACGGCCGCACCCCGTTCGACGATGCGGACGACACAGACCAGCGCCGCCTGCTGCTGCGCATCTGGCTCTCCCACGCCAGCGCCCGCCCCCTGCCGGACAGTTTCCGCGAACTATACGGCGCCACCGCGGCCGGCGCCTACCGCGGCGGAATTTGGCCGGCAGGTTCGCGTCCGGTCCCCTTCGCCAGCGCGCCGAACCGGCCTATGCTCGCCCAACATCACGCGCCACGGAGTTGAAACGATGCAGATTTCGGACATCCTGCGGGCCAAGGGCACCCAGGTCTCGACGGTGCGCGAGACGGACACCATCGAGGCGGCCGTCCGCCTGCTCGCCGAACGCCGCGTCGGCGCCCTGGTGGTCGAGGACCAGTGGGGCAAGCTCGCCGGCATCTTCTCCGAGCGCGACCTGGTCACCTCGCTCGCCAAGCGCGGCACCGCCATCATGGCTTTGCCGGTGCGCGAGCTGATGACCACCAACGTCGTCACCTGCACTGCCGCCGACCGCATCGAGGCGATGATGGTCAAGATGACAGCCAACCGCATCCGCCATCTCCCGGTCCTCGCCGACGGCAAACTCGCCGGCATCGTCAGCATCGGCGACCTGGTTCACTACCGCCTCGACGAAAAGGAGCTGGAGGCCGGTGTCCTGCTGGACATCTCACGCATGCGTGGCTAGCGCATTATCCGATCGAACGGACTCGTTCGATCAGATAAAGATGCTTGCCAGCCAATGGGTCAGAGCATCATTCGATCGAACGGACTCGTTCGGTCGGATAAAGATGCTTGCCAGCCAATCGGCTAGAGCTTGGTCCGTCAGCCAATGCGAACGGATCGTGCTCTGGGCGCCCAATGGGCTGCTCATCCGGCTCCAGCGCCCGCCTATGCCCGGCGGTCAGCGCGCGGCCCGTGCCGCGCCGCCCCCCGCAAAGCTCAGCCTAAAGCAGATCCTCCACCTGTATCGGCGTCTTGCGCACCCGTATCCCCGTCGCGTGATACACGGCATTGGCGATCGCCGCCGGCATCCCCACGATCCCGATCTCGCCCACGCCCTTGGTGCCGATCGGGTTCGTCCGCGTATCGTTGCCGTCCAGCGTCTCCACAATCACCTCGCCGATGTCGGCGTTCGTCGAGAAATGGTATCCCGCCAAATCGCTATTGGCGAACCTGGCACGCTTGCGATCGATCTGCGTTTCCTCGAGCAAGGCGAAACTCGCCCCCCAGATCATCCCGCCCGACAAATTGCTATGCGCCGTGCGCGGATTGATGATCCGCCCGCAATCGAACACGCCCACCATCCGCGCCACCCGCACCGTGCGCAGCAACGGATCGACATGCACCTCGGCAAACTGCGCCCCGAACGAATAGGACGCGTATTTGCCAAGCGCCGGGGTGAACGCCATGCCGCCCGCCAATCCCTTGACGGCTTGGTCCTGGCTGATGGCATCGGGCTTCCACATCCCCGTCTCTTCGATGAACCCGCCGGTGCACTGCTCCAGCACCTCGGTGGCGGCACGCGAGCTGCCATCCGCCCCGACCACCCGGCCATCTTCGAGGCGACTCCCGTCACCCGCCGCCCGCAACAGCGCATCGCGAACCTGCAGCGCCGTCACATGCACCGCCGACCCCGACGAACTCGTCGTCACCGACCCACCCGCCAAAATGCCCGACGGCAGCGAGCTATCCCCCAATTGCACCCTGACCAAATGGTTCGGCACCCCCAGCACGTCGGCCGCGATCTGCCCCATCACCGTATAGGCGCCGGTCCCCAGATCGTGCGCCGACAGCGAAACCACGCAGCTGCCGTCGGCGGAAAACCGGATGCGCGCGGCCGATGGCCCGCACGCGGACGGATAACACGCCGTCGCGCATCCATAGCCCACCAGCAGCCCGTCCGCGGTCTTCATGCTGCCCGGCTCAGGCGTACGCTTGTCCCAGCCAAACACCTCCGCGCCCCGCGCAAAACAGCGCGTCAGCTCACGGCTGCTCCATTCCAGCCCACCCACCGGATCGCGCGCCGGCTCGTTCTTCGCCCGCAAGGCGATGGGATCCATGCCGAGCGCCAGCGCCAGTTCATCGATCGCGCTCTCAAACCCAAAAAATCCCGGCGCCTCCGCCGGCGCCCGCTGAAAGCCGGGCGTGTTGACGTCCGTCTCCACAATGGATTCCCGCACCCGGATGTTCGGCGACGCGTACATCCGCCCGGTCACCTCGGTCACGGCGAACGCCACATGATCGATCGCCGCACTCTGCCCGCTCTGCTCGTGGATCACCGAGGTGATCGTGCCGTCGCGCTCGGCCGACAGGCGCACCCGGCTGATCGTCGCCGGCCGGAACGATCCGACGGTGAACATCGCCTCCCGCGGGACCACCAGCTTGACCGGCCGCCCTAGCCGACGCGCGGCCATCGCCACCAGCACGGTATGCGGCAAAATGGTCGCCTTGCCGCCGAATCCGCCCCCGATATAGGGGCTTTCGACATGAATGTCCTCGGCCGGCACACCGAAAATGGTCGCCAGCCCCATGCGCGTGCCCATCACCCACTGGCTCGGCAGATGCACCAGAAGTTTGCCGTCGCGCCACTCGGCCGACGTCGCATACAGCTCGATCGGGTTGTGATGCTGCGCCGGCGTCACATACGTCGCGTCGATTTTGACCGGCGAGCTCGCAAACGCCGCCAATGCATCGCCGACATCGACCGATTTGTCGTCCAGCGGCGAGACCGTGCGATCCGCATCGTCCATCGCCGCCGAGGCGTGCTGCACGTCGTACTCGATATCCACCAGCCGCGACGCTTCCTCGGCGGCCTCCTGCGTGTCGGCCACGATCAAGGCCACGATCTGACCCGCGTAATGGATCTCGTCGGAGGTCAGCGGCATGAAGGAGCTCTGCATATGCCCCCCCTTCATCGCGAACGTCTCTTTCCCAAGCCCCTCGTTCAGGCTGCGATGGGTCAGCACCAGTTGCACGCCAGGCACCGCCTCCGCCCGCTGGGTGTCGATGCGCGCGATCCGCCCGCGCGCCACTCCACTCGTCGTCAGCGCGGCATATGTCGTGCCGGCATGCGGGAAATCGGCCGCGTATTGCGCCACACCGCCCGCCTTGGCCGGCGCATCGCGTCGCGTGACGGGAAGTCCGATACCACCATCCATATCTAAATCCTCCGGCTTGCGGTCAGCGTCGCGCGCGCAACAGCACGACTGCCAAGCTCGATTTTGAATGCGTTGTGGCGACCAGGCCGCGCGCCGGCGAAAGCAGCGCGCCCCGCCCGCAACCCGACCTCTTCCGTAAGAAGCTGTCCGGTCAACGCCTGTTCCGCCGCGCGCGATCGCCAGGGTTTGGACGCAACCCCGCCCAACGACACGCGCGCGTCCCGCACCGTATCCCCATCCATCTCCAGGGCGACAGCGGCCGAGACCAGCGCGTAAGCGTAACTCTGCCTGTCCCGCACTTTGACATAGGTCGATCGCCGGCCCGCCGGCGTGGCCTTGATCGTCAATGCGGTCACGATCTCACCCTGCGCCAGCACGGTCTCGCGCGCCGGATCGTCGCCATACGCAACAAAGAACGCCTCGAACGGCACAGTCCGCGTGCCCGACACCGACCGGATCTCCACCGCCGTATCGAACGCCGCCAGCGCCGTGCCCCAGTCGCCCGGGTAATTGGCAACGCACCGGTCGGACACGCCAAAGACCGCCATCTCCCGGTCCTCGCCATCCAGCGCCGAACATCCCGAGCCCGGCACACGCTTGTTGCAGGCCGAAACACCATTGCGGAAATACGGGCACCGCGTGCGCTGCAGGATATTGCCGCCGACGGTCGCCGCGTTGCGTATCTGCTGCGAGGCCGCCAGCTGCAAACTCTCGGTCAGGGCAGGGTAGTTGCGCGCCAAAAATTCGTCCTCGGCCACATCGGCCATGCGGGCCAGCGCGCCCAACCGTATCACCGGCCCCGAGGTCTCCACGGCGGACAGTTCGGACAGATGCCCGATATCGACCAGACGCTTCGGCGCCGCCAAATCGCCGCGCATCAAATCCACCATGGTCGTCCCGCCCGCCATGACGGACGCCCCGTCCTGCGCCGCCTCGCGCAGCGCATGATCAAGGTTTTCCGCACGGACATAGGAAAATGGCTGCATCTCAGGCGGCCTTCCGCTGGGCGACATCGCGTATCGCGGCCACGATCTGCGGGTAGGCGGCGCAGCGGCACAGATTGCCGCTCATATACTCGCGTATATCGTCATCCGTCCGCGCATGCCCTTCCTCGATGCACGCCACCGCGGACATGATCTGTCCCGGCGTGCAATAGCCGCATTGCAACGCGTCATGCGCCACGAACGCCGCCTGCATCGGGTGCGGCACGCCGCCCTCGGCCAGCCCTTCGATGGTGCGTATGGCCCGCCCTTCGGCCGCCAGCGCCAGGGTCAGGCAGGCCAGCTGGCGCCGCCCGTCGATATGCACGGTGCAGGCCCCGCAGGTGCCATGGTTGCAGCCCACCTTGGTCCCCGTCAGCCCCAGATGCTCGCGCAACGCGTCCAGCAGCGTGGTCCGCGGATCCAGCGCCAGCGTGTGGCGCCGGCCATTGACAGTGAGCGTGACCGGTATGTCCGACATGAAGCCTCTTCAGGTTTGACCGCGGAGAAATGGCGCCGTTCCGGGCGAAGTCGACCCCGGCGAAATGGCGGCCCGGGCCCTCAATGAACAAGACAGGCCCGGGTTGCCGCGCTATGACGCGCCCGGTGCAGTTCCGCACCGAGGGGAGACAGGTATGCGCCGTGCTGCACTGACGACAATGTTCTTGATGGCCACCACGGGGGCTGCGATCGCCGCCCCGCACGGCATGTATCTGACCCCGTCGGGCAAGGCCGCCCTGCACCAGGATGCGCTTGGCTCGGGATCGCTCAACTATTACGGCGGCCCGGTCATCTCGAAGGTGAAGGTGGTCGTCGTGCTCTGGGGCCCGCACGTCAATGCGACGGTCGCCAGCGGCATCGGCGGTTTCTTTTCGGCCGCCACCAACAGCACCTGGTTCGACCAGCTCAGCCAGTATCAGACGAACCTTACCGGCATCAACGGCCACCCCGGCACCAACCAGACGATCTCGCGCGGCACCTACAGCGAAACCGTGACGATCACCCCCAGCCACAAGGGCAGCGCGCTGAAGGACAAGCAGGTTCAGGCCGAGATAGCCGGGCAGGTCGCCAAAGGTGTGCTGCCCAAGCCTGACGCGAACACGATCTACATGACCTACTTCCCGCCCGGCGTCAGCATCTCGCTCGGCGGGCTGACCTCGTGCTCGTCCTTCGGCGCCTATCACGAAGGATTTCACATCCAAGACCTATGGCGGCGTGTTCTACGGCATCATGCCCGATTGCGGCTACGACTTCAGCACGACCACCATCATCTCCGCGCACGAACTGGCCGAGGCGGTCAGCGACGCGTTCCCCACCCCGGGCTCGCATCCCAACTATCCGCAAGCCTGGAACACCAGCAACGGGTCCGAGACGGGCGATCTGTGCGAGGGCACGAGTGGCACGCTGGTGGCCGGCAAGACCAGCTACCAGGTCCAGCAGATCTACTCCAACAAGCTCGCCGGCTGCACGACGGGGAACTACACCAGCCCGTAAGTGTCCGCACCCGACCCGCGCGCCAACGACTGCCTCTTCGGCCACGCGGCCGCCGAGGCAGCGTTGTGCGGGGCCATCACGGGCGGCCGCCTGCATCATGCCTGGCTGATCACCGGGCCGGAGGGCGTGGGAAAGGCCACGCTCGCCTACCGCTTCGCCCGCCGCCTGCTGGCGGGCGGGGCGGACACGCTGGACATGCCCCCCACCCACCCGGTGTTCCGGCGCGTGGCCGCCGGCACCCACGCCGACCTCCTCAGCGTCGAGCGCGAGTGGGACGACAAGAAAAAACGGCTGAAAAAACAGGTCTCGGTCGAGAGCGTGCGGGAGATCCCGGCCTTTCTCCGCCTGACCCCGGCCGAGGGCGGCTGGCGCGTCGTGATCCTGGACGGCGCGGAGGACGTGAACCCGAGTTCAGCCAATGCCCTGCTCAAGGTGCTCGAGGAGCCGCCGCGCCGCGCGGTATTGCTGCTCGTCTGCTCCGCCCCCGGCCGCCTCCTTCCCACCATACGCAGCCGATGCCGCAACCTGGCCCTTTCGCCGCTGGATGGCGCGGAAATGGCCCAGGCCCTGCAGCGTTATCTGCCGTCCACGCCGCAAGCCGAACGCGCAACCCTCGCCGCTCTGGCCCAAGGCTCGCCCGGCCGGGCGGTGGCGCTGGCCGAAGCGGGCGGCGCCAAACTCGCGGCGCTCGCGGCCGAGGCGCTGCATGCCGGGCCCGACATCCGGCTGCTCAGGGCCTACGAAATGGCCGAACTCACTTCGTGAGCAAGCTGCGTTCGAAACGTTCATGGCCTTGCTGCACCAGGGCATCGCCGCCGCGGTCACGGCCCATCTGCGCGGCACGGCGGACGCCGCGCAATCCCGGCTGATCGCGTCCGCCTCACCCGTGCGCTGGGCCGAAACGGCCGAAGCCATCGCCCGCCTGGCCGACGAGACGGAACGGTCGAACATGGACCGCCGCCAGGCCACCGTCGCCGGTTTGGCGCTGCTGAAAGGCGCGTGATACAGGCCCGGCCCGCGGCGCAGCCGCCCCGCAGGACCCCATGACCTACTATCTCACCACCCCGATCTTCTACGTGAACGGCTCCCCGCATATCGGGCACGCCTACACCGCCATCGCGGCCGACGTCATCGCCCGGTTCAAGCGGCTGGACGGCATCGACACCTACTTCCTCAGCGGCACGGACGAACACGGCCAGAAGGTCGAAAAGGCGGCGCGCGATGCCGGGCTCGACCCGCAAGCGTTCACCGACCGGCTCTCGGGCGAGTTCCGTGCGATGCTGAACCGCCTCGACATCTCGAACGATGATTTCATCCGCACCACGGAGCCACGCCACAAGCGGGGCGCCACCGCCCTATGGGCGCGCCTGGCCGCCAGCGGCGACATCTATCCCGGCCATTACGAAGGCTGGTACGCCGTCCGCGACGAGGATTTCTACGCCGAAGCCGACCTCACCACGCACCCGGACGGCTCCAGGACAGCGCCGACCGGCGCCCCGGTGGAGTGGGTGAGGGAGCCCAACTACCTGTTCCGGCTATCCGCCTACCAGGACCGGCTGCTGGACCATTACGCGAACAACCCGGATTTCGTCGGCCCAGCCTCCAAGCGGCGCGAAATGCTCAGTTTCATCCGCGGCGGCTTGGCAGACCTGTCGGTCAGCCGGTCCAGCTTCCGATGGGGCATCCCGGTGCCCGGCGACCCGGATCACGTGATGTATGTATGGCTCGACGCGCTGACCAACTACCTGAGCGCGCTCGGCTACCCCGATGAGGCTGCGGCAAACTGGCGTTTCTGGCCCGCCGACCTGCACCTGGTCGGCAAGGACATCCAGCGTTTTCACGCCATCTACTGGCCGGCCTTCCTGATGGCCGCCGGCCTGCCCGTGCCACGCCGCATCTTCGCGCATGGCTGGTGGACCGTGGACGGTGCCAAGATGAGCAAGTCGGTCGGCAACGTCGTCGATCCGCTCACCCTGTCGGACAAGTACGGCATCGATCCGCTGCGCTATTTTCTCCTGCGCGAGGTGCCTTTCGGCGGGGATGGCGATTTTTCCGAGCGTGCCTTGATCTCTCGCATGAACAACGAGCTGGCCAACGATCTTGGCAATCTGGCGCAACGGTCGCTCTCGCTGATCGCGAAAAATCTCGGCGGCACGCTGCCCGCTCCCGGCGCCCGCACCGCGGAGGACGACACCCTGCTGCAGGCGGCCCACGCCCTGCCGGACGCATTGCGGCCGCTGATCGACCGCCAATCCCTGCACGAGGCGCTGGAGAAGACCTGGACGGTGGTCCGCGCCGGCAACGCCTATATCGACCAGCAAGCGCCCTGGGCGCTCCGCCGCACCGACCCCGGCCGCATGGCCGACGTGCTGCGCGTCCTGGCCGACACACTGCGCTGCGTCGCCACCGTACTCACCCCCTTCATGCCGACCAGCATGGGCCGCATGCTGGACCAGCTGGGCGTGCCCGACACAGCCCGCGATTTTGCCGCGCTAGGGCAGGGGCTGCCGGCCGGCACCGCCCTGCCGCCACCGCAGGGCGTCTTCCCTCGCCACGTCGAAGAAACCGTCTAGGCCCCTGATGCTGATCGATTCCCATTGCCACCTGGACTACTTCGCCGGCGAGGAGCGAACCGCCGTCCTCGCCCGCGCGCGCGACGCCGGCGTCGGCGGCATGGTCACCATCGGCACCCGCCTGTCCCGCGCGGCCGAGCAGCTTGCGCTGGTGGAGGAGGTGCCCGGCCTATGGTGCACGATGGGCACCCATCCGCATTACGCGGCCGAGGAAGCGATCCCCGATCCCGCTACCCTGGCGAGCATGGCCGAGCACTCCCGCGTCATCGGCATCGGCGAAGCGGGCCTCGACTACTTCTACGATCGCGCCCCGCACGACATCCAGGCCGCCAGTTTCCGCGCCCAGATCAGGGCAGCGCGCCTGGCCGGCCTGCCCATCTGCATCCACGCGCGCGATGCCGACGACGACCTGCTCGCCATCCTGCAGGAGGAACACGCGGCGGGGGCTTTCTCCCTCCTGCTGCACTGCTTCAGCTCCGGCCGCGCACTCGCCGAAGGCGCCATCGCACTCGGCGGCTACGTCAGCTTCTCCGGCATCCTGACCTTTCCAAAATCAAGCGAGCTCAGGCAGATAGCCGCCGATCTTCCCGCCGACCGTCTGCTGGTGGAAACCGATTCACCCTATCTCGCACCCGTCCCGTTCCGCGGCAAACGCAACGAGCCGGCCTTCGTCGCCCACACCGCCCACGTGCTGGCCGGCCTGCGCGGACTGGAGGACGACGCCCTGGCCGACCTGACCACACGCAACTTCTTCAACCTGTTCACCAAGGCCGCGTGATCCTGTGCGGGTGACGGTCCTGGGCTGCGGCGGCTCGGCGGGCGTGCCCACCCTGGGCGGCGCCGATGGGCGAGGGGCGTGGGGCGCCTGCAACCCCGCCGAGCCGCGCAACCGCCGCAGCCGATCCAGCATCGTCATCGACGCGCCGGAGGGCCGCATATTGGTGGACACAGGCCCCGACCTGCGCGCCCAGCTCCTGGCGGCCGCCGTGCCGCGCATCGACGGCCTGATCTTCACCCATGCCCATGCCGACCACGTCACCGGCTTCGACGACATCAGGCTGCTCAACCGTATCACCGGACAGCCGCTGACCGCCTATGCCACGGCCAAAACACGCGAAGAACTGGCCAGGCGCTTCGACTACGCCTTCCGGCCGTGGACACCGCCCGATTTCTACCGGCCCGTGCTCGATTTCCACGTGATCGCCCCGGGCGACACGATCGAGCTCTGCGGCACCCGCGTCGTCACCTTCGACCAGGACCACCACGTCATGCGCACGCTGGGCCTGCGCATCGGCCGCTTCGCCTATTCGACCGACGTGGTCCGCCTCGACGAGGCCGCGTTTGCCACGCTGGCCGGCATCGACACCTGGCTGGTCGGCTGTTTCCAGCGCACGCCACACCTGACCCACGCCCACGTGGCGCTCGTGGACGCGTGGCGCACCCGCCTGGGCGTCCGCCGCACGATCCTGACCCATATGGGCTCCGACCTGGATTGGCACTGGATGTCGACAAACCTGTCAACCGGGATCGAACCATCCCATGACGGCCTGACGATCGACCTATGAGAAATCCTAAGCCGAGTTGGCATAATATTCCTTCTGCGGTGTTGAGATGAGCGCCGAACCATCCGTCAGCTTCGCCGAAGCCCTGCGCACCTGGGCCCGCATCGCCTGCCTCTCCTTCGGCGGACCCGCCGGCCAGATCGCCGTCATGCACCGCGTCGTCGTCGACGAGAAACGCTGGGTGCCGGAACAGCAGTTCCTGCACGCGCTCTCCTTCTGCACCGTCCTGCCTGGTCCCGAAGCGCAGCAACTCGCCATCTATCTCGGCTGGCTGATGCACCGGACCCGCGGCGGCATCGCCGCCGGCCTGCTCTTCGTGCTGCCCGGCCTCGTGGCGCTGATGGTGCTCAGCGTCATCTACGCGGCCTGGGGCCAGGTCGGCCCGGTGGCCGGCTTGTTCTTCGGGCTGAAATGCGCGGTGTTCGCCGTCGTGCTGCAAGCGGTGCTTCGGGTCGGCCGCCGCGCGCTCCGCACCCGCGCGCTGGTCGCCGTGGCGGCCGCCGCGTTCGTCGCGATCTTCTTCTTCAAGATCCCGTTTCCGGCCATCATCCTGGCGGCAGGCATCGGCGGCTGGTTTCTCGCCCCCGCCCCGGCCAGCACCGTGCCCGCCGGATCCGCTCCCCGGGGCCAGCCCCGCCAGGCCGCCATCTGGCTGACACTCTGGCTCGGCCCGACCGCCGCCCTGCTCATCCTGCTCGGACCTGCCCACGTCTTCAGCCAGATCGCCGTCTTCTTCACCGGGCTGGCCGTGGTGACCTTCGGCGGCGCCTACGCCATGCTGGCCTACGTCGCCCAGCAGGGCGTGGAGCACTACCACTGGCTGCGCCCCGGCGAGATGCTGGATGGCCTCGGCCTGGCCGAAACCACCCCCGGCCCACTGGTGATGGTCAACCAATTCGTCGGTTTCCTGGCCGCCTACCGCCACCCCTCCGGCCTGGCGCCCATGCTGGCCGGCGCGCTCGGCGGGCTGCTCGCCACCTGGGTCACCTTCACCCCTTGCTTCCTGTGGGTCCTGGTCGGCGCCCCCTACATCGAGGCACTCCGCGGCCACCGCGCCCTGGCCGGCGCCCTGTCGACGATCACCGCCGCCGTGGTCGGGGTCATCCTCAACCTCGCCGTCTGGTTCGCGCTCCACGTCCTGTTCCGCGCCACCACCCCCGTCCACGGCTTCGGCCTGGCCTTCGATGCCCCGATCCTCGCCAGCCTCGACCTGCCGGCCGCCACCATCGCCCTCGCCGCCGCCCTCGCCATCTTCCGCCTCAGACTGGGCCTGATCCCCACCCTGCTGGGCGGCGCGCTGGCAGGCCTGGCCTTGCGCACCGCCCTGCCCGGCTCCATACCCCCCTGACGAGCGACCAAACTCGCCATTTGCGCCGCATGTCCTGGCAAGCTATTCAACCGACCCGCGAACCGGCGCCGCGAAACTGTGACTTTAACACTTTGGCAATCAGATGTAGGTTGAACCCGTTGCGCGAGGGCGTATGTGTTTCTCGCGTTTGTTTTGTGAAATGAGATAATGTCCCAACCTGCACGCCGACCCTACCAGCCACGCCGCCGCGGCTTCGACGACGACCAGCCATCCGGCCCAGACATCAATTGGGGCGCACTCAACGGCGGAGGCCGCTCCGGTCCCTCGCCCGCCGCTTTCGGACCCAGCCAGCCGGCGACGGTCAAGTGGTTCAACCCGGAAAAAGGCTTCGGCTTCGTCGCCATGAGCGACGGGTCCGGCGACGCCTTCCTGCACTGCGCCGTGCTGCAGCGCGCCGGCCACGATTCGGTCGCCGAGGGCACCTCCCTCGAAGTCCGCGTCGGCCCCGGCCAGAAAGGCCTGCAGGTGACCGAGGTCGTCAGCGTCGACCCCACCACCGCCGCCCCCTCGCGCGGCCCGCGCCCGCAATCGGCCGGCCCACGCGACCGCGCCGCCCCGTCCGGACCCACGGTCGAGACGACAGGCACGGTCAAGTGGTTCAACCCGACCAAGGGGTTCGGCTTCATCGCGCCGCAGGACGGCGGCAAGGACATTTTTGTGCACATGTCGGTGCTGGGCAGCCTGCGCACGCTGAACGAAGGCCAGGTCGTCCGCGTCTCCGTCCGCCAGGGCGCCAAGGGTCCTGAGGCCGGCAGCGTCTCCGAAATGTAGAACGCCGCATTTCGCGACGCAGATCAGAAAAGGCCGCCGGCGCACATCGCCGGCGGCCTTTTTCACGTCTCGCGCCCGCAAGCCGCCACATCGCCGGCATAGGCGGCGAGCAGCGCCTGCCACCATTCGCCATGGCGCCGCAGATGGACGGCATCGGGAAATCCATGGCGCGCCCGGTGATCGGCCGGTACGCTGTCCCACCCGGTATGGCACACCGTCACCCGCGTCTCCTCCCCCGCCGCCTCGAACCGCACATCCACCTGCGTCACCTGCCCCGGCGCGAAACTCGCCTGCCGCCAGGTAAAACCCAGCCGCGATCCCGGCTCCCACGCCGTCACCCGCCCGATCTCGAAAACCTCGCCCTCTTCCTTGGTCTCCACCAAAGCGCCGTCCAGGAACCCCAGCCTGCCCGGCCGACCGTCCGTAAAGGCAAACAGCGCGCTCGGCCGCCACCACGCCCCGATCTCCCGCACGAACACCTCGAACGCACGGACCGGGCTACCCCGCACACGGACAGCGACCAGGATGCGCGAGCTCAACCGTCCCGCTCCACATGCGCCTTGAAGGCCGCGAGCTGCCCCGCCCACAGCGCCTCCGTCTCGTCCACCCAGGCCTTCAGCGCCTGCATCGACCCAGCCCGCAGCGCATACACCCGCACCCGTGCATCGACCCCCTGGTGGCTCTCCTCCACCAGCCCGCAATCACGCAGCGTGCGCAAATGCCGGCTCATCGCGGGCGGGCTCAGCCCCGCCGCCGCCGCCAGTTCGCCCGCCCGCAACGGGCCGCGCCGCAGCAGATCGATCACCCGCCGCCGGTTCGGATCGGCCAGCGCGCCCAGCGTGCGATCCAGCGCGGAATGTGCCGTCAAACCGCTATACCCAGCCCTCGATCGTCAGCCCGCTGCTGGCCTCCGCCTCATCGCGGCTCACCTGGCGGACCGTCTGCCCGAAACTCCAGCTATGGCCCTCCAGATCCTTGGCCGCATAAACCCGGTCGCCATAGAACTCGTCCGCCAGCTCCCGTGTCACCTGCGCCCCGGCCGCTTTCGCCCGCGCGCAATGGCCCTCGATATCGGCCGCCACCACCACCTTGACGTCCTGCGTCATCCGCCCGTCCAGCGAGGCCGGGCTCTGCCGATCGGCCGACCATTCCGACCCGACCATGACGATCCCGTCACCGAAACGCATCTCGGCATGCACCATCCGCCCCTCCGAATCGGTGATCACCATGAACCGCTCGAACCCGAAGGCCCGCTCCAGAAAATCGAGCGCCGCCACCGGGTCCTTGTAGAACAAGGCTGGAATGAAGGTGGGACGAGGAACCGCGTCGGCCATGGCTGCTCACTCCTTGCGCTAAGACGCAATATTTAACGCAGACGGCAACTACCTGTCCAGTGGCGAAATCCGTATAATCTGGACACGCCAGCCACACGGAGGCACCGCACATGGCCCAGCCCGACCGCACCCCCCTCCTCACCGGCGGCTGCCAATGCGGCGCCGTCCGCTACGCTCTCTACGCCCAGCCCCACACCGAGATCTGCCACTGCCGCATGTGCCAGAAAGCCGTCGGCGGCCCCTTCGCCGCCCTGGCACAGGTGGCGCGCGGCGACCTCGAGTGGACGCGCGGCGCCCCCGCCCTGTTCGAAAGCTCGTCGGTCGCCACCCGCGGTTTCTGCGCCGCCTGCGGCACCCCGCTCACCTACCAGAGCCTGGGCCGCGAAAAGATCGACGTCACCGTCGGCAGCCTCGACACACCCGAGGCCGCACCCCCCACCGCCCAGTACGGCATCGAAGCCCGCCTGGCCTGGTTCACCACGCTTGCGACCCTGCCCGGCGTAGAGACGGAAGAAAAATACGCGGGCCTCGTCAGCCACCAGCACCCAGACCACGATACATGAAGCGCGCTGCAGTCATTTTTGAAACGAGGATCAAGAAACTTTTTGCAATTGCGCGTTGGTTGTCGCCACAGGCGGAACAATCTACTATCGATACTTCCAAAGCCAGGGGTGAGATCGATGCGGTTAACGATTCTCGCGGTAGCGACACTATTGCCCGCCACGGCGCTCGGCGCCGACCTGACCGCCACCGCCTACCAGGTCAAACCGTCCCATAACGCCGCCGTTTATTTCCCCGCGCCGTGGGGACCCCAACTGAAGCCCGTTTGGACAGCCATGCTGGACGGTCCAGCCAGCTTCCCGCTGGTCGCCGATCACAGCGTGTATGCGCTCGCCTCCGGAACGCCCGGCGAGATCGACCGGATCGACGCTGCTACGGGCCGCGTGGTCTGGAAGGTATCGATCGGCTCGGGCGCCAGCACCGGCCTGGCGTACGACCAAGGCCGCCTGTTCTCGGTCAACGGCAGTGGAACCATGTCCGCCTACGCGGCCGGCTCCGGCAAACTGCTGTGGGGCGCCGGCAACGTTTCTTCAGAAAGACATCTTCTATCTTAATAAGTGAAAAGCACATAACTTTTGGGAATTCACGTGAGGTTACGCCACCTCTGGTGGTCAACGACAGTGTCATCGCCGCTTCGAATGCGGGCAATCTTTACGTCCTGAACCGCAAGACTGGCGCCGTCGCCTGGACCACGCAGCTTTCCCAAAGGTGTTCAAGGCCCACTGGGCGCGGGTGGCGGCCTGATCCTGATCCCGGCCGGAAACACGCTGATCGCCTACGGCTCCGTGGATTAGGAAAGGTTTTTTCCTTCTTTTCTTCAGAAAAGAAGATTATTCTTTCTTGAAGCAAAGGACTTTTGCTAGTTAAGCCGCCCCCACACGCTGCCGCGCACTCGCAAACCCACCCACCGGTGCCCGGTCCGGCGCAAAACCCGCCAGCCCAATCCGCGGCATGCCGGAATAAATCGCCTCCATCCCCCCGCGCAGCCGATACGTCTCGTGCCAGATGCCGCCATCCGCCGGATTGCGCGCGAAATCACCCCACCACGCCTTGTGCTGCGCCCCGCGCGTGAACGCCTCCAGACTGTCGAAATCACGCCAATACTGCCGAAAACCCGGATGCATGAACCCGAACCACATCCCCTCATGCCCCAACAACCCATCCGGCGGGGTCTTCCGAATCTCCCCCAGCCCGCGCCCGATGCGCAGCATGGCGCGCAATCCCTTCAGCCCCTTCGCCCGGTAGCCGAGATAGACCACCACCAGATCGGGGTAGCCGGACAAATCGACCGAATGACGCGGATAGCTCATCACACTCGCCCTCCCACAGGCACCGATGGACACCGCCCGCCTGATGCTTACACTGTAGATATGCCCGATGCGCTTACACTGTCAACATCCACGGGGAAAACCTACCATCACGGCGACCTGCGCACCGCCCTGGTCGCCGCTACCCTGGACCTGCTGGCCGAGGCCGGCACCGACGCCGTCTCGCTCCGCGCCGTCGCCCGCCGCGCCGGCGTCTCCGCCATGGCCCCCTACCGCCACTACCCCGACAAGGAGTCGCTGCTCGCCGCGGCCGCCGCCCATGGTTTCGAAGGCCTGCGCGCCGCCCTGCGCCAAGCCGACACCACCGCCCCGCCCGGCCAGGCCCTTGTCGCCCAGGCCGTCGCCTATGTCCGCTACGCGCTGGACAACCCCGCCCTGTTCCGCCTGATGTTCGGCCCCAGACACCTCGGCAAACACCCCAACCTCAGCACCGCCGGCGACTCCGCCTACACCGTGCTCGCCGACCGCGTCGCCGCCGACACCCCGGACCGCACCGACCACAACGCCCGCGCCCTGGGCTGCTGGGCCCTGGTCCACGGCCTGGCCTTCCTCTTCCTCGACGGCCGCATCGACCACAGAACAAGCGCCCCCGCCGAGGAGGTCACCCGAGCCGTAGCATCGGCCCTGCTGCATCCCGGAATAGGCAGGCCGTGAAACATTGCCTGGTGCCCCTCGCGGCATGTCTAACGATATCGGCTTCCCCCGCGCCGGCTCCACAATGGGCCTTCCCCAGCCTCAGGGCCCCAAATACACGGTCCCCGGCTGCCGCCGACCGGGTGCGTCTGCCTGACTCCTCCGCCATATTCCACCAAACGGATTTCGACCGCCTTCAAGCTATCGACTGGTTCTCCAACGCGCACCCGCCCGGCCCAAACGCGGTGCAACACGCAGCAGGACCAGCTGACGCCAAAATTGTTGACCGCGAGGCAATGGGGACGCCTCGCGATGCGCCCACCCGTATCTCGGACAAACACCCGTCTCACATCGCAATGGGCACGCCGTTCCCCGTGCGGCTAGCGTTCCCGGAAAAGATTGTTGATGTGACAGCATCGGAACGCGACGATTTCGGTACAGCAACAGGCTTTTTCAGCCCGAAACTGCTTCGGTCCGATGATGGGCAGACCTATGCGATGATCACGCCCCTTTCATACGGCCACATTAAATTTCGCGTGATCGTCAGATACCGTGATGATGTCAGGGCCGATCGTACCTTCTCGGCACAGGTCGCGCCGCCAGATCAGAGGCCGGCCGGGTTCTGGGCGGACTATCTGCTTCATTCGTTGGACGGATTGAAGTATGAGCGAATCACCATGACGCAAGGCGGCATCCTTCAGCCTGAAGTCATGTTCGCCAGCACGCCTACGCAAAGGGTGATGTTACGTGGTGGCGTGACATTCCGGGTTCAAGATGAAGCGGCTAACCCCGCTGTTGCTGTCGACAGCAAAGGTATGTTGCATGGGCTGCATCCCGGAACCAGCACGGTTGACGTGACGCTGGGCAACTACACGACGTCAATCGACGTCCTCGTTTCCGCGAACTGATCCCCTTGTGACCGGCTGCCGTTTTGGTGGCTGGTCACATCACTTATCACTGCGGCAGTTTTCGCGAAGATAGCACTGGCCGCCTCGAACGATGTGAAAGTTCGGCCAGCGCATCGTCGAGGGCCCGACCGACACCGAGCGTTTAGAAAAGCGCGACCCCAACACACACACATCGCCTACGTGCCCGAAGGCGCCATCGCCAGCGGCCGCGCCATCGCCGAACACGGCGCCCAAGGCCCGCCCGCCTGTACAACCTGCCACGGCCAGGCACTCGTCGGCATCGCCGGTGCCTCCCCCAGTTTCTTGGCCCGCCAGCTCAAGAATTTCCGCGCCAAAACCCGGAACGATTCTGGCGCCGCCCCCATGCAGGCAGTCGCCGGCCACCTGACTGACGCACAAATCATCGACGCCGCCGCCTATGTCGCCAGCCGCCGCCCCTGGACGGGCATCGAGATGCGAAAGATAGAGGAAACGGCCCTACAGTCGCCAACGACTTCCCAACTCAAACCGGCCAATGCGCCCTCGCCCTAGGCTGCTGGCCGATGGTGCACGGCCTTGCGATCCTCAGCGGCAAAATCGGCCATTGACGAGCGTCCCGCGGACGAGCTGTCCTTCCAGCTTCAACACCCGAACGGTAAACATACTTCACGTCCGGGTTTGGCCGGAAGGTGTCCGTCCGCTTTCGGGTGGCACGCCAGCAAAGGACGTTCGCCAAGGTCAGATGTGTCGGCCGTCATCTCACCGGCGGATTGGCGGGTTGGATAGCCAGCAGCCGTAACCGCATGCGCTTCTGTTTTGCCAACCAGAGCGTGCCCTGGTAGCGATCTCCCGCAAACCCGTTGAAGCTGGTCCCCTAGGAGTGTGCGTGTATGCCGTCTGACCATCCAGAATTGGAGCAAGTTGCAGCCGACCTGAAACAAGGGAAGACGGCGACACCAGTTACTATAAGAACCTTCTTGTCCTGGTTTGATGCACAGCGGCGCACGCCGGGAAACGTCGATTATATCAATCGTCAGATGAGCATGGCCGGGCTTCGTACAGTTCCGAACTATTTGAATATCTGGGTTGATACGCCCATCACATTCGAACTAATAGCGGAGCATCCGGCGGAATCAGATAATCACGACAACGCTGATTGTCGGTTGACGACACCTGTGCAGGAAGTCGTAGAAGACAGCGCCTCGGCGGGCGATCCCTCCTTTAAGATCGGCAAAATCGCCTCCGCAAACAATCCGCCTGTAAGCGTCAAGCCCAATGCAACTTTGGAAGAGGCGGTTACGCTTATGTTGGCTCGCAACTTCTCTCAAATCCCTGTTATGACCACTGATCGGGAGGTAAAGGGTGTCGTGAGTTGGACATCAATTGGCGCCCGACTAGCAACAAAAACCGCTGGCCCTGATGTGCAAACATATATGGATGATCATCAAGAAATTGTAATTTCCGCTTCATTATTCTCTGGGATAAGGATTATTGTAGAACATAACTACGTGCTTGTAAGGTCTCCTGACCGGAAAATATCCGGAATCGTAACTGCAACTGACATAGCTCTTGAATTTGAAGACATTAGCACGCCGTTCCTCTTGTTGGCTGAGATCGAAAACAACCTCCGTTCTCTGATAGGTAAAAAGCTGACAATCTCAGACATAAAAACGGCTTGCGGCGAGGAACACTTGCCCAAAGAGTTTTCCGCGATTTCGGAGCTGTCGTTCGGACATTATGTTCGAATATTGGGACATGTCGACAATTGGGCCAAACTCGGCTTGTATCTTGACAGGGCAGCATTCTGCTCTGAGCTGGCAAAGATCAATACGATCCGCAATGACGTGATGCACTTCGATCCAGATCCGCTCTCCGAGCACGACCTATCGCAGCTTCGAAATGTTGCTAAAATGTTTGACCTACTTCGGGGGCTCGGGGCTTTCTGAGCCGAGTATCAAGCTGCGTATTGCGATATAGTTTACCGCAGCTATTGCAGCAAGTCTGCCGCCCTCAATGGCGACTTTCGTTCTCACTACGAAGCCAGATAGGACGACAAAGACAAGGGATTTGCCTTGAGGTCGGCCAGGGACGTCCGCTTACCGCTCCGCTCTACCGAAAGCAGACCGACCGCTCTCCACCCATGTCCGTCTATCCAGAATCAGGTCCCCAAGTCCGCTTTCGGGAAGCTAGCCGAAGTGCCCGACCGGCCGGGTTCGGCGCGTAGCTGCCGCTCTCTGCTGACGAGTAGCTGCTTGCAGCTGATTGCGGAGCGAACAACCCCGCATCCGCCACAACCGGCTTCAACCCCGGCTCGGCCGCAAACCCGAGCGCCTGCTCAAACGCATACCCATACGCCAACACCCGCGCATCCGACCAAGCCGGCCCCACAATAGAAAGCCCAACAGGCAACCCAAAAACCAACCCCATCGGCACCGACAGATGCGGATACCCCGCCACCGCCGGCAAAGTCGGCGTCTGCCCGCTGGCATGGTCGTTATTGGCGTCGCCGCACGATTTTTGTCCAAAACTGCACGCGAAGCCGGCGATAAGGCTGTATGAAGATGAACCGTGTGGCTCTGGGTTTCAGCGAGGCGGCATGTGAACAAGGTGTTGGTCGGACTGCTGGTGCTGCTCGCTGCAAATGCGGCTTGTTTGGCTCAAAATAGGCCATCTAGCGTGCTTCATCATCGCCAGGCATCCGGCCAGCATGCGGCCCCACGTGTCTCTCAACGGCAGACAAATCGCAAGCCCGAACCATCAGGTGCAATACCGGTCGAAAAATGGTTCTCTCTCGTCCCTCTTCGGAGATTGCCTGCTCTGTCTTGAGGGGCCAGAAATCGACACCAAACAGACGAATGGCGGAACTGAAGAGATCACGGTCTACGGCCGTAGCCACAAACGGGATGATGATTGGCGCATGGATTTCGCAGCCAAGGTGCCGCAATACGAGGCATCTAACTCAGACGCTGCACAGCCAATGGTGCCTTACCCAACCTACACAAGTCGCGATCAGCAACGAATGATGTCCGAAAAGACGAACGCACTTGGCCTGTGTGGCGCTCTCGGGGGCTACGTTCAATGTCCTAACCTACCGCCCTAGCGGTCCTTCAACGGAAAGCATCTTCTTTCGCAAACGGTCGTTTGTGCATGGCAAGCGGGTGGACGGCAGAATTAAAAAAACTTTTCCTTTCATAACGGCAAGACGCCTGCGCGTGCCACCCAAACCACCGCCGCCCACCATCTACGAGCGCGTGGTGCAAGCCGCCATCCAGCAAGGCATGCCGCCCCCGCTCATCCGCCGCTAGCAACCGTAGCCGCGATTGCCAATCAGAAGAAAAGAACCTTCTTTCTTGAAAGAAAGAAGCAAAGAACTTTTGCTTATTTAGGCAAGAACAGCCCGGCATCCGCGACAACCGGCTTCAACCCCGGCTGCGCCGCAAACCCCAGCTTCTGCTCAAACGCATACCCATACGCCAACACCCGCGCATCCGACCAAGCCGGCCCCACAATGGATAAGCCCACCGGCAACCCAAAAACCAACCCCATCGGCACCGACAAATGCGGATACCCCGCCACCGCCGGCAAAGTCGGCGTCTGCCCGCTGGCATGGTCGCCATTCACCGTGTCCACCGTCCAAGCCGGCCCCGCCGTCGGCGCCACCAACGCATCCAGATGGTCCGCCGCCAACATCCGATCGATGCCCTCCGCCCCCGCCAGCCGCAGCGACGTCGCCCGCGCCGCCACATACGCCGGATCGCTCAATCCCGCCGTCGCCTCCGCCTTCTCGAACAGCTCCTGGCCGAACAACCCAAGCTCCCGATCCGCATGCGCCTTGTTGAACGCAATCAAATCCCCCAGCGTGCGAGACTTCACCGCCGCCGGCGTCCCCGCCAGATACACCGCCAGATCCGCCTTCAACTCCGTCAGCAGAACAATCTGTTCCGCATCCCCGATCGCGTCCGACCCAGGCAGCTTCGGTATTTCCACCAGCGTAGCCCCAGCCCCCCGCAACACATCCAACGCATGGGCAAAAACCTCGTCCGTCTCCGGATGAAACCCCGCCTCGAACCGCATGATTCCTAAACGTTTGCCGCGCAGCGCCCCCGCATCCAGCCCCGCGGCGTAATCGGCGCGGTGCGCATCGGCATCCTTCGTCGCCGGATCGGCCGGGTCGCTCCCCGCCATCACCGTCAACATCAACGCCACATCCCGCACGCTGCGCGCCATCGGCCCCGCCGTATCCTGGCTATGCGCCAGCGGCACGATCCCGTGCCGAGACACCAGCCCCAGCGTCGGCTTCAACCCCACAATCCCATTGACCGAAGCAGGGCACGTCACCGACCCATCCGTCTCCGTCCCCACAGCCCCAGGCGCCAGCCCCGCCGCCACCGCCACGCCGCTGCCCGAGCTCGATCCGCACGCGGACCGGTTCGGCGACCACGGATTCTTCGTCAACCCCCCAACCCCGCTCCACCCGCTCACCGAACGGGACCCGCGCATGTTCGCCCATTCCGAAAGATTGGTTTTCCCCAGGATGACCACCCCCGCCGCCCGCAACCGCGCCACCAGCGGCGCATCCCGATGTGAAACATTCTCCGCCAGCGCCAGCGATCCCGCCGTCGTCGGCATCGGATCGGCACTCTCGATATTGTCTTTCAACAGGATCGGCACGCCGTACAACGGCCCGCGCGCCGCCGCCCCGCGCTGCGCATCACGCGCCCGCGCATCCTCCAGCGCGCGCGGATTGACCGCCAGCACCGCTTGCAGCGCCGGCCCATGGCGATCCACCGCCTCGATCCGCGCCAGATACCCCTGCACCAGCTGCTCGGAACTGGTCCGGCCCGAGGTCAGCGCATCGTGCAGCTCGGCAATTCCGGGCGCCGGCGCGCTCATCGCCGGCCCCCACAGCAGCACGCACGCGCCGGCCAGAATCGCATATCGCATTCGCAAAAACCCCTCCATCTCACGCTTGAACGCTCGCCAGCACATCCCGAAAATGCCGCCACGGCTCGGGCGCATCCTGTGGCAAAGGGCGCGCCAGGAAAGCCGCGGTGTTCTGCCGCAACCGCGCCGCGAAGCCGGCCTTGGCCGCACCATCCGCCTCGGCCACCTCGGGCAACGCCCGCAACCCGCTCAGCACCGCCGCCTGCCCCCGCGCGCACGACAGAATGCGCCGGTCCTCCACCAGATGCTCCGGCCGGCCCAGTTGCAGAAACGACGTGGCGACCAGCGACAGGAACTCGTCGCGCCGCGAATCCTGCCCGCCCTCCGGCCAGTCGGCGCGCCCGCGCGACCATTTCCACAACGCCTCGTCCGCAGTGCGCAGGAAATAATGATTGATCCACGCCTGCTCCGCCCCGGGATGCTCGGCGAACGCCGCGGTAATGCCCTGCATGCCCGGATGATGGTGCGCCCGCCCATCCTGCGTGCGATACACGAACGGCCGCCCCATCGTCGCGCGCGGAAAATGCGGCTGCGAATCCCAGAACAACCGTGTCCGGAACAGCGTCTTCACATGCGCGTTCACGCTCCGCTCCCGCCGCGTGAACCGCGCCAGCGTGGACTCGTCGGACCACGCCTCGTGCGGCTGTGCCGCGAAAAACAACCAGCACAGCGCGATGGCGTCGCAGCTCTGGCACTCTTGCAAGCCGATCAGGTCGGCCACACCGCCGAACAGCGACGTATCGAAGCCCACGTACTCGTCCAGATCGATCACCGCCGTCCAACGGTAATCCAGTATCTGCGGCAGCATCGTCAGCGCATGCGCATACGCCTTCGTCTGCGGCCCCATCTCCGGCCCGCGCGCATTATCGACCAGCGTGACCACCCCATGCCGCGCCAACGCCGCCAGCAGCGGCCCCGACTCATCCTGATTGTCGTTGGTATACAGAAAAACATGCTCGAACCCGATCGACAGATGATACGATATCCAATCGAGCAGATACGGCGCCTCGTTGCGCGCCGTCGCCAGCACGCACGCGACCCGGCGCGGCAATATCTGCCGCCGCGCGAGCGCGGTCAGCGCCAGCCCCGCCGGCACACTGCCCCGCTCCAGCAGCAGCAGCGCCGCCTCATCCCCCGCCGGCGAAACGGTGCTATGCCCCGGCACGCCCGGCCGTCCGTCCTTCTCCCAAGCCGCCAGCGCCGGCAGATGGTCGGCCAGCCACACATCTCCCGGCATCGCTCTCTGCCACGCCGTGCGCTGGGCGGGCTGGTCCAGCAGCATGCGCGCCAGCGCCTCCAGCTCCTCCTCCGGCAACAGGCGCAGCAGCGCCGCCGCCAGCTCCGGCCGCAGCGTCTCCCGGCGCAGCGCGTCCGACAGCGGCGCCGCCCGCAACCCCGAGGCCAGCACCGCCCCCAACTCGCCCGCCGCCGCCCGCACCCAGGCCGAAACATGCGCGTCGGGCACCGCTACCAGCGTGAAGGCGGCATCCATCGTGTCGCCCCCGCCTTCGAACCGCAGCCGCATCGAAGGCGCGGGCTCGGCCGCCAGGAAGGCGCTGCCGCAAACCGGATATTTCAATCGTACCGTCTGCGGTTCGGTCGTCTGCAACAGCCGCGCGGCGCTCGCCGGCGCCCGCCGCGGGTCCGGCGGCACGGCGAACGGCCGGCCATCGGGCGCCAGCAAAACCCCCGCATTGGCCAGCGTCTCCGGCCGCAGCACCAGCAGCGCATGCGCCGGGTCCAGCGTCGGGCTGCCCAGCGCCACCGGCCCGGCCACCTCCACCCAAAACCCCCGCGCCGTGCGCAGGTAGAAGATGCCGACCGGAACGGGTGCCACGCCAGGCACCGCGGCCCGCGCGGCCGGCGCGGGCAACTCCTCCTGCACCACCGGCGGCGAGGCACGCCGCCCAAACAGCCGCGACAACAGCCCAGTCAACGTAACAAGCCGCGCGCCGGCGATGCACTCATGCAAACACGCTACAAGCACCACGCTCCCCGGTCGAGGCACCGGCGCCGCCGCCCGCTTGCCCACCCGAAGGCGCCGGTCCAAGTGACCGCGACCGCCGTGAAGGACCCCGCCAGTGCCGGACGCCGCAGACCAGCTTCGCCGACTGCTCGACATCATGGCCCGCC
The DNA here is from genome assembly GCA_963850605.1 of uncultured Alphaproteobacteria bacterium. GTDB lineage: Bacteria > Pseudomonadota > Alphaproteobacteria > Acetobacterales > Acetobacteraceae > BOG-908. Next base: position 79,510 of record CAWKLX010000008.1, read on the forward strand.
TGCGCGACCCCGCCGCCGGCTGCCCCTGGGACCAGGCCCAGGATTTTGCCACCATCGCCCCCTACACCATCGAGGAAGCCTACGAAGTCGCCGACGCCATCGCGCGCGCCGACATGCCAGGCCTGGCCGACGAGCTGGGCGACCTGCTGTTCCAGGTCGTCTACCACGCCCGGCTGGCCGAAGAAGCCGGCCACTTCACCTTCGCCCACATCGCCCGCGCCATCTGCGACAAGATGGTGCGCCGCCACCCGCACGTCTTCGGCGACGCCGCCGCCCGCGACGCCGCCGCCCAAACCCAGGCATGGGAAACCCAAAAAGCCGAGGAACGCCGCACGCGAAACGAACACAGCGCGCTGGCCGGCGTCCCCATCGCCCTGCCCGCCCTCACCCGCGCCGAAAAACTCACCAAACGCGCCGCCCGCGTCGGCTTCGACTGGCCAGACGCCGCCACCGTGCTGGAAAAGCTCGACGAGGAACTAGCCGAACTCCGCGCCGAACTCCCCGCCGCCAACCCCGCCCGCCTCGCCGACGAGCTCGGCGACATGCTCTTCGTCATGGCCAACCTCGCCCGCAAACTCGGCCTCGACCCCGAAACCTGCCTCCGCGCCGCCAACGAAAAATTCACCCGCCGCTTCACCCAGGTCGAAGCGACCCTGGCCGACGCGGGCCAAACCGCGATGGAAGCGTCCCTCCCCGACATGGAACAAGCCTGGCAACAGGCCAAGTCAATGGAGCGGGTTGCGCGCTGACGCCAGCAGATCGGAGGGAAAGCCTTGAGGCAGAAGACACGTCACCGCCTCAGCCAATCAACCCCACCTGCCCAGCCAGCAACACCACGTTCAACCCCAGCGTGCCGGCCGCCGCCACCCACGCCACCCCCATCAGCCAACCACCCGGCGCCATCGCCCCCATCACATCCCGACGCCTGCTCAACATCAGCAGCGCCACCATCGGCATCGGCAGCATCAGGCTTAGCAACACCTGGCTCAACACCAGGCTGCGCGTCGCGTCATACCCGGCCCCCACCACGAAAAACGCCGGCAGCATCGTGACCGCCCGACGCACCCAGATCGGAATGCGCCACCCCACGAACCCTTGCATGATCACCTGACCCGCCATGGTCCCCACCACCGAGCTGGAAACCCCGCTCGCCAGCAGCGCCACCAGAAACACCGCGGCCGCCCCGGCCCCGAGCAGCGGCCCCAGCGTCTCATACGCCTGCCCAATCTCGGCCACCCCGGGATGCCCCGCATGAAAGGCGCGCGCCGCCATCATCACCATCGCCAAATTCACCACCCCGGCCAGCGTCAGGGAAAACACCACCTCCCGGTTGGAATACCGCACCAGCCGACGCCGCTCGGCCTGGCTGCGCGCCGGCGCACGCGACTGCGTCAGCCCCGAGTGCAGGTAGATCGCGTGCGGCATCACGGTCGCCCCCACGATCCCCACCGCCAGCAGCACCGCGTCATGGTCGGCCAGCCGCGGCACCACCAGCCCGATGCCGGACGCCCACCAATCCGGGGGTGCGACCGCCAGCTCCACCACGTAACAACCGCCAATCACCCCCACCATCGCCCCGATCGCCAGCTCCAACGGCCGGAACCCGTGCATGTCCAGCAGCAGGATCGCGTACGTCAGCACCGCCACAACCCCCATCCCGGCCAGCAGCGGCAGATGCAGCAGCAGCGACAGACCGATCGCGCCGCCCAAAAACTCGGCCAGATCGGTAGCCATCGCCGCCACCTCGCTCGTCACCCACATCCCCAACACCACCGGCCGCGGAAAATGCGCGCGGCACAATTCCGCCAGGTTCTGGTTGGTCACGATCCCCAGCCGCGCGCTCAGCGCCTGGAACAGCATCGCCACCCCATTGGCCAGCAGCACGACCCATAGCAGCCCGTACCCATACCGCGCCCCCGCCTGGATGTTGGTCGCGATGTTCCCGGGATCGACATACGCCACGCTGGCCACCACCGCCGGCCCCAGAAACGGCAGCACCGCCCGCAACCCGCGCACACGCCCATCCAGCACCGCGCGTATGTCGCGCGTGGTGCGCTCACTCAAGTTGAGGCTCATGCTAAAACATGTAGTCTAGGCTACCGGGAAGGCAAACGCGTAAGACATCACATCCCTCGCAGAAGGTCGGCCACGCCGTTGGAAGATCCCCAGCCCTCCGCCGACGCGCTACAAGCCAAACGGTTCGGCGCTGCCCGTATCCAACGCTCCTCGGCCCTGCTCGAGGACTACGCCGAACTCATCGCCGACCTGCTCGCCGCCGCCGGCGAGGCACGCCCCACCGACATCGCCCGCCGCCTCGGCGTCAGCCATGTCACCGTCGTCAAAACCATCGAACGCCTGAAACGCGAGGGCCTGGTCACCGCCCGCCCCTATCGCGGCGTCTTCCTCACCCAGGAAGGCGAGGCCCTGGCCTGCCGCGTGCGCGCCCGCCACCGCCTGGTCGTCGACCTTTTGATGGCCGTCGGCGTCCCCCGCGAGGACGCCGAAAACGACGCCGAGGGCATAGAACACCACGTCTCCCCGACCACGCTCGAAGCCTTCTCCCAATTCCTCAAATCCAGGGCATAAAAGCATTCCCTCTGGCGCGGAGTTGGGCCAGGCTCAAACACGTCTTTGGCCAGCGCCGCCTAGCAACACCCTCGCCCACGTCCATATCCCGGCCGATGCCAGACATCTCCCCCGCCCTCAGCCTCAGCCTGCACGGCTCGATCCACGACATCGATGCCGCCGACTGGCAGGCCTGCGCCGGCGCCGAAAACCCCTTCATCAGCCACGCCTTCCTCTCCGCCGTCGAAGACAGCGGCTCGGCCGGACCCCGCACCGGATGGCTGCCCCGCCACGCCGCCTTGCGCGACGCAGGCGGCCGCCTGATCGCCTGCGCCCCGATGTACGCCAAGGGCCACAGCTACGGCGAGTACGTCTTCGACCACGGCTGGGCCCGCGCCTACGAACAGGCCGGCGGCCGCTACTACCCCAAACTCCAGGTCGCCTCCCCGTTCAGCCCCGTCACCGGCCCACGCCTGCTGATTCGCCCGGACACGGGCCTGGACATCGAAACGCTGGCCGCCGCCCTCGCGCAAGCCTGCCGCGAACTGCAGCTCAGCTCCGTCCACATCACCTTCTGCACCGCACCGGAATACGACGCCCTCGGCGAGGCCGGCTGGCTGCAGCGCATCGGCGTGCAATACCACTGGCGCAACGAAGGTTTCTCGACCTTCGACGATTTCCTCGGCGCGCTCAACGCCCGCAAGCGCAAATCCCTCAAACGCGAACGCCGCGACGCAAATTCGTGCGGCCTGACATTCCACACGCTCCGCGGCAGCGAGATACAGCGCGCCCACTGGAAAGCCTTTTACAAATTCTACGAATCCACCGTCGATCGCAAATGGGGCAGCGCGTATCTCACCGACAAATTCTTCCCCCTGCTCTCCGAACGCCTCGGCGACGCCGTCGTTCTCATGCTCGCCGAAGATCGCGGCCGCCTCGTCGCCGGCGCCCTCAACCTCGCCAGCCCGACCACGCTCTACGGCCGCAACTGGGGCTGCATCGGCGACTATCCTTTCCTGCACTTCGAACTCTGCTACTACCGCGCCATAGACTACGCCATCGCCCATAATCTGCGCACCGTCGAAGCCGGCGCCCAGGGCGAACACAAGATCCAGCGCGGCTACCTCCCCACCCCCACCTACTCCGCCCACTGGATCAACCACCCGGGCCTGCGTCTCGCCATCGGCGACCACCTCGCCCGCGAACGCCCGGCCATGGAGGCGGAAATCGCCGGCCTCATGGAGCTGTCGCCCTTCCGGCAAAATGCCGACACGGACACACGCGATTAGCGAATCTTCACTGCGCGCGCGGCGAAGCAATCCACCACAGTGAGCAAGAAAGTTCTTCTTTTCTGAAGAAAAGAAGCAAAAGACTTTTGCTCGTTTAGGCGAGCGCTACCGCGTTCGACATCACGCTCAGCCATGCGTCCTGCGAACCGTAGCCGTGCTGGTCCACGTCGCCCAGATGACCGCGCAGGAAACCCGCGCGCAAACGGTCAACCTGCCCCGCCCGCTCCCGGTCGCCGAACACGGTCCATAGCAGCACATTCGCGCCACGCAGGCGCAGCGCGCAATACACCGCCAGCGCCTCCGTCTCCGTCAGGCAATGGCCCCGCGTCAGCACGAAAATCTTCTCCGCGCACCCAAGCTCCTCAAGGAACTTGCGCCGCAAGAAGCCCAGGCGCCTCGCCTGCCCGTCGCGCACCCGGCCAGGATCGGCCCCAGCCGCCACCAGGCGCGTATCGTAGAGCAGCTTGTAATCGGTCTGCTCCCAACGCACGCGCGGCTCGGCATCCGCTGTCAAATGCAGCCGCAACCGCGCCGGATCATCCACGCCCGCGAAATCCGCCACCAGCGCATCGACCAGCTTGGCAGTGACCGTATCGACAAAGCGCAGCAAACCCAGTGGCTCGATGCCGCATGCCCGCTGCACCAGCCCGAACTGACAGCCCTGGCCAATGCTCTCGAATTTGCCGGCAAGACCGGCCAGCCCCACCCAGGCACCCCGCCCCGCCGCAGCCTGTCCCCACTCACCCGACACCGCGCCGCGGGTGAGTGGCGGCACATCGGGCGAGTCCAGCCGGAACACGCGCAGGCTATGCATCATCAGCCCAAGCGGCTGGCCGCCCCGCATCTGCGAGGGCGCACGCGCCTGGCCGCAACTCAAATGCGTGAAACTCAGGACGGCATCGCGCGCACCGTCCAGACCTGCAGGCCACCGGAACGTCAGCACCTGCAGCTCCGCGATATGAATCGTGGCCAGCAGGCGCCCGTTCAACGCCAGCATCACCGCCTGTCCTTCAAGATGCGGCGGATCGCGGCAGGGTGTGGCCGTCACGGCGAGCACGCAGTCGGGGCCGAACCCGGCGGGCGGCAGAACCAGCCGGCTTCCACGGCCCATGGTCCAACGGTGCTCCTGCTCGGGATGCGACCATCCATCCAGAACATAGCGGCTACTATTGCCGGATCGGGTAAAATCGATCGCGAAAACCAGCTCGGTCATGCCGCTTACCGCGCGTCAGGCGCGTGTCTCCTCCAGCCGAAACGCCGCGTCGCTCACCGTGCCCATCCATTCCACGACCGAGCCGTCACGACACTATCGCGCATGAGGGGCCGCGCAACTCAACGGCCACATAAACCCTGAGCCGGGCGACATTCCAAACCGTATCGGCATGACCATGTTGCCCAAACCGGCCGATTACCCAAGTATTCGCAACCATGATGCAACGCGCCGGTCATGCACCCCCGCGATCGCGCAGCCCGCCGCGGCCGGGACGAGAACGTCCGTTACGCACGAACCCGGTTATCGGATGCACGCGATAAAATAATATTTTTCAACGGCCTATGAAGGTTTCGTTACGATTTCCCTTGCTCCAGGTTGCAGGCGTTGCTACTTCGGATTGTATCCCGCAGGGCCTCTCCAACTCCGAGGCGTGAAATGGTACAGCACCACAGCCCGCATCCGGCAACACGGCTAGCGCAATATCGAAATACCGATACTTCCAAGTTTGGTCGATTTTGGGCAGACGACGCCGCCGTGGCGGCGCTGGAATTCGCTCTCGTCGCACCGATACTGCTCCTCATGATCCTCGGCATGATGTGTTTCGGTCTATACTTCACCTACATTCACGAGGTCGAAGAGCTCGCCGGCGCCGGCGCCCGGGCATCGATCGCCGGCCTGAACCCGGCCGAGCGGAACACCCTCGCCCAGCAATACGTGGCCGACGCCACCGCCAACTCGTCGTTTCTGCGGCAAACCGACCTCACCGTGACCACCGCCACCACGGGCACGCCCGCCACCTTCTACTCCGTCACCATCGCCTACAATTTGCGCGACACGCCAATCCCCATGTTGGCGTCTCTCCTGGCTATTCCGGCAACAAACATAACCCGCACCTGCACCGTACAATTCGGGGGATACTAAGATGAGGACGTCCAGCTTCCGCACCGACAAGCGCGGTGCCACGGCCGTGATCTTCGCGACCGCCATCGTCCCGATGCTCGCCATGGCTGGCCTCGCGATCGACGTCGGCAACATCTTCAGCGCCAGGCGCCTGCTGCAAAGCACCACGGACGTGGCGTCTATCGCGGCCGCAACCGATCTCGCCCGCGCAAATGCGGCCGCCTCCGCCAACGCCGTGACAAACGGCTACCTGGGATCGGAGGTCTCCAACGTCGAACTCGGTACATACGCACCCGACCCCGCCATTCCCGTGTCACAAAGGTTCCAGCCAGCTCCACTCACATCGGCGAACGCCGTGCGCGTCACCATGCAGCACCAACAGCCGCTCTTCTTCGGCCGCGTCTTCGCGTTGGCCGGCGGCGCCGGCAGCAAGGTGCAGAACAGCGAAGCCATTTCGACCCAGGCTATCGCAACGCTCGAGAACACCGCGTCCTTCACCATCGGCTCTCGCGTCGCCTCGCTCAACAACGGTGTCGAGAACGCCGTGCTCGGCGCCCTGGTCGGCGGCAACGTCCAACTCTCGCTGATCGACTACAACAATCTCGCGAGCGCCAATGTCGATCTGTTCGCGCTGGCCAAAGCCATCTCCGTGCAGGCCGGCCAGGTCGGGGGTACCTACAAGCAGGCAGTGTCGGCCACCATCCCGCTGCCCCGTTTTCTCGCGGCACTCGCCTCGGCAGCCCCCACCGCCACCTCGGCGCTCTCCCAGCTCCAGCAGGCGGCGTCCGCCAACAACACCGTCGACCTCTCCCGCCTCATCTCCTTCGGCCCCTACTCCAACCTTTCCATCAGCGATCCGGAGCCCGACACCACGGCCACCGCGTCGGCGATGAACCTGGTCCAGGCAGCCGTCGAGCTGGGCGGGCAATCCCACCTGATCAACCTGTCCATCGGCGCCGCAATCCCCGGCGTGGCCTCGGTCTCCGGCATGATGAGCTTGGGCGAACCCGCGCAGGGCCAAACCGCCATCGCGGTCGGCGTCGCCGGCAGCAGCGTGCACACCGCCCAATTGCGCCTCTATCTCAATCTGTCGCTGATCGGCACACCGGCTTTGCCACTCGTGCAGCTGCCATTGTATCTGGAAGTCGGCTATGGCACCGCCTCCCTCGCCTCGCTGTCGTGCCGGCCGCTCGATGCCACCAGCACGTCCGCCACGCTCGATGTGACACCTGGGCTGGTGCACGGCTTCGTCGGCCAGGTCACCGCGGCCCAGATGACCAACTACATGACCGAACCCACCGTCGCACCCGCCACGTTCGTCAATCTGGGGCTCGTCACCGTCACCGGCCAGGCCAATGCGCAGGTCGGCGACCAGCAGGCCGTGCCGGTGAATTACTCCTATAGCGACATCCAGAACGACGTCGTCAAAACGACCGACACGACCGATTTCACGGCGGCGCTCGTCAACACCCTCCTGGCCAAGACCAGCATTCAGGTCAATCCCGTGCCGCTTCCGGCTTTGTCCACCGGCGTCGCCACCATCCTTGGTGGCGCTGCCGGCTCCATCGACCAGGTTCTGGGCACAGTCCTGCAAACAACCGGCATCGGCCTCGGAGAAGCAGATACCTGGGTCGGCGGAGCGCGATGCGGCGCGGCCTTGCTGAGCGGCTGACATCTTCATGGGGTGTTCGCCACCGCGCAGTGGACGGTCAGACAAAGCGAGTGCTCAGGCGCAACGACCGCTTATGTTGACCTATCGTAACTGCCTCGTAATCATGCGCGCGATGCCGGGAGGGAGATCGTGCGTTCACGCCAATGCCTGCTTTCACTTGCGTTGGCGATCGCCTCAGGCAGTCTGCCGCCGGCCAGAGGCGGCGAGTGCACCATGGCGCGGGTATCGCAACTTCCGCTGCAAGCGAGCAATGCCCATGTGTTGGTCGGGCTACGGTTGAACAGCCGACCCGCGAGACTGATCTTCGACACCGGCGCGTATACCAGCCTGTTGTCCGAGGCTGCCGTCGATCGGCTGGGGCTGGTGCATATGCGGGGGGAGGAAATTCGCAACACGCTTGCGACCGTGTCCGGGATAGGTGGCGCGCGCACTGCACGATATGTGACTGCGCACAACGTCGAACTCGGGGGCTTGCACGCCCGCGACTATAATTTCACCGCGGCCGACCTGCCTATAGACTGGGCGGACGGGCTGCTGAGCATCGATCTGGTGTCCCAGTTCGACATCGACCTGGATTTTCCAGAGTTCGAAGATCGTACTCTACAAGCCGGCTGGCGATTGCAGCACGCCGGCCGCCTTCCTGTCCGGCCCGCTTTATAGCGTGGCTCTGGAGCCAACCGGCCAGGATCGCCGGCCTCGTGTGAGGGTGATGGTCGGTCATCAGGTTCTTGTCGCCCTGATCGACACGGGCGCTCCCCAATCATCGATTTTTCGGACCGCCGCCAGGCGCCTCGGCATCGACGTACCGCGCGCAGTCTCCGGCGCTCGACACACGGGCGGAATAGGCCCCGGGCAGGTCGCCAGCGCCGACATAAAGCTGCCAGAGTTGACCGTGGGCGATTTGGTGTTCGGCAACATGAAAGTCGCCGTGCTCGATGAGGCCGCGGGCGACGATACCGACATGCTGCTGGGCGCGGATTTCCAGACGAAAGTACACCTCTGGATTTCCTACTCGTCGCACACGCTCATCATGCAGTATCCGCCCAGAGCCTCCAAGCAGATCTCCTCGCCCTGACGTCGCGGCAGCTTCTACGGCTCACCCTTGCCGACCGCCCGGTGCCGCAACATCACCAGAGCGCGTCGCAAACGGCGGATCCCACCGCGTATCTGGCCCTGTTCGCACATCTCCCGCCCCTCGGCGAGAAGACGCTGCACGTCCAGCAACGGGCTATGATGCTCGGCCACCTGCCGCGCCAACTGGGCGCAATAGGCCGGCGTGTCGGTTGTCAACGGGAAGCTTTGAAGCTCCTCGGCACGGCATGGCACGGCGGCGACAGCCAGCAAGAGAACGGTCGTGCAACGGGTCATGTATTTTCCGCATGTGCCACAAGCCCACTCTCCGGCGCGTGGGGCGCGTATGAAGCCATGTTCATCTGTGTCGCCATGGCCGGCAAAACCAAACTGGCGCGCAAGCCGGGTTGGGCATCGTCCAGGTGAAACATTCCCTCGTGCAGCACCGCCACGGCCTGAACGAGCGCCAAACCCAAGCCCGAGCCCGGCGTGCTGCGTGCTGTCTCGCCGCGAAAAAAACGCTCGGTGGCCCGGGGCCGGTCCGCCTCCGGGATGCCAGGCCCCTGATCGGTGACCGCCACCCGCACCTGCCGGTCCGTCCGCTGAGCCGACAAGGTGACCAAACCGCCGGCGGGCGAGAACTTGATGGCATTGTCGAGCAAGTTCGCCACCGCCTGCTGCAGCAGATCGCGATCCCCGAGTATGGCAAGCGTGTCCGGCACGTCCAACCGGAGGCTGAGGCCGTGCTCTTCGGCCACAGCCCCATACAGCTCGGCCAGGTCGGCCAGCAGCGGTCCCAGATCCACGTCGGCGAAGGCGGAGCGGCGCGATCCGACCTCGATCTCGGCGATGCGCATGAGCGCATGGAAAACGGCCGTCACGCCGTCCAGGTCGGCCACCGCGCGCTCCACTCCCGCCCGCAACTCCGCGTCGGTGCGCGCGTGCAGGGCCGCGTCTTCCAGGCGCGCCCTCGCCCGGGTGATCGGCGTGCGCAAATCATGGGCGATGGCGTTGCTGACCTGCCGTACCCCATCCATCAGGCGCGCGATCCGCTCCAGCATGGTGTTGATGGACTCGGCCATGCGGTCGAATTCGTCACCGCTCCCGGTTCGCCGCACCCGTGGCGTCAGGTCGCCGCCGGCGATGGCATCGGCCGTGGCGGAGACTTCGGCGACCATGCGGCGGAACAGGTTGCGAATGACCAGGGCGCCCGCCACCCCAAGCCCGGCGACCACCAGCAGCGAGGAGAACAGCGCATTGGTCAGCAGCCGCCTGAGCTCGACCCGGCCGCGCACGTCGCGCCCGACCAGCAGCCGGAACCCGCCCGGCAGGTCGTAGCGACGCACGTCGGCGACCGACCGGGTACCGGCGCGAACAACCTGCAATTCGTAGATCACCCCGGGGTTGATCACCCGATCCGGCCAGCGCCCCAGATTGCCGGCCACCGTGGCGCCGAGCGGGTCGGTCAGCTCGTAGATCGCGTCGTCATCGACGTTCTCGCTTAGCCGATCCTGGATGGTCAGCAGCAGCGAGGGCACACCGCCTTCGGACCAGCGCTCCACCAGACCCTGAGCGTCGGCGTTGATCGCCGCCTCCACCTGGCGGTCGAGCAGGCCGGCGGTGGAGAGCCACAGGAACAGGACCAAAGCCAGGGCGGCGGCCGCGAAGACGGCGCCGAACAGCATCGCGAAACGGAGGCCGGCGGACCTTATCAGCCGTCGGCCCTCAATCGTCGGTCATCGGAGGTGCGATCGTCAGGACGTCGCCATGCGACGCCTCATTCCGGCCGCAGCATGTAGCCGGCATTGCGTATCGTATGGATCAGCGCGCTTGGAAATGGCTTGTCGATCTTCTGCCGCAGCCGAGACACGTGCACGTCAATCACGTTCGTCTGTGGATCGAAATGGTAGTCCCACACGCCCTCCAGCAGCATCGTGCGGGTCACCACCTGGCCGGCATGGCGCATCAGGTATTCCAGAAGACGGAACTCGCGCGGCTGCAGGTCGATTTTCTGGCCCGCGCGCCGCACCATGCGCGACAACAGATCCATCTCCAGATCGCCGACCAGCAGTTTCGTTTGCGGACCATCCGATTTGCCGCGCCGGGTCAGCGCCTCCACGCGCGCCAGCAGCTCGGAAAACGCGAACGGCTTCGTCAGATAGTCGTCGCCGCCCGCCTTCAACCCTGCCACCCGCTCATCGACCTGCGCCAGCGCCGACAGCAGCAGCACCGGTGTGGCGTTGTTTTGCGAGCGCAGCGTTTCCAGCAGGCGTATGCCGTCAATTCCGCCGGGCAGCATGCGGTCCAGGATGATGGTGTCGAACGCCTCGCTGGCGGCCATGAACAGCCCGTCGCGGCCGTTATCGGCGTGTTCGACCACATGCCCCGCCTCACGCAGCCCCTTGGCCACAAAGCCGGCGACGGTCGGGTCGTCCTCGACAAGAAGGATGCGCATCTCGGTCTCCGGTCGTCAGTCGTCAGTCGTCAGAAAAGCACTGGTATCGTCCGATCGACTGACGACTGACGACTCATCACTGGTCAGGCTCGGCTTGCGGCGGTTCGGGCGGGCGGCGGCCCACCGTGACGGCCAGGTCCACGGTCTGTGTGCCACGCCGCACGCGCAAGCGCGCGATGGCTCCCGGGTTCACGGCGGAGACGTCACGGATAAGCTCGCGCGTGTTCTCCACGCGCTCGCCGTTGATGGCGGTCACCAGGTCGCCCGAATGCAGCCCGCCGCGGGCCGCCGGCCCGCCACGATTGACGGCCGCGATGGCCGCACCATGCGCGTGGCCCGTCGTGTCCAGCTCCACCCCCAGCCAGCCGCGGTCGACGTGCCCTTTTTCGAGCAGCTCATCGACGATGCGGCTCGCGATCTCCGACGGGATGGCGAAACCGATGCCGACCGAGCCGCCTGTGGGCGAGACAATGGCGGTGTTCAGCGCCACCACCTCGCCAGCCATGTTGAAACTGGGGCCGCCCGAATTGCCGGGGTTGATCGGGGCGTCGAGCTGAAAGAAATCGTCGAACGGCCCGGCGCCAATGTCACGGCCCCGTGCGCTGACGATGCCGGCGGTGACCGAGCCTCCCAGGCCGAAAGGGTTGCCGGCGGCCATGATCCAGTCGCCTACCTGCACGATCTGGCTGTTGCCCCAAGGCACGGCCGGCAGCGCGTGGCTGGCATCGACCTTGATCACCGCGATGTCGGTCAACTCGTCGGTGCCGATGATGCGCGCCGGCAATTCGCTGCCATCCGTGAAACTGACCAGGATCTTGTCGGCCTGGCCCACAACGTGGTTGTTGGTGACGATGATGCCGGATGGGTCGAGCACAAAGCCCGAGCCCGCCCCGATCATCTGCTCGCGCCGGCCGCGCAGCCTGTCGCGGAATGTTTTTTCGAACGGTGTTCCGCGCAGCTCCGGCGGCATGCCGCTTGCCGCGGCGGGGTCGGCGACGTTCATGCGCACGGCGATGTTGACGACGGCCGGCACGACCCGGCGTACCAGGGGCGCGAAGGTCAGCGGCCCGGATTGCACCAAAGGCATCTGGGCGTGCAGCCCGGCAGCCGGCCAGAGAGCCAGCAGCACGGTGCAAAGGCGGGCGACTCGGCGCATGAGAAATGATTGGCACGGGCGCCAGCCCCCCACAAGAACGGGGGGTTTTTGTCCTATCCCTGACGGGTTGCGTAGAGTGCGGCCTGGATACGGCTGCGCAGGTTGAGCTTGCGCAGGATGGCCGTAACATGTGCCTTGACGGTGCTTTCGGAGATGGAAAGCTCGTACGCAATGATCTTGTTGGCCTTGCCGGCCGAGATCATCTCCAGCACGCGGCGTTGTTGACTGGACAGCGCCGCCATGGCCGCGTGGCGGTCGCGTCCCTCCGGCGGGCCATCCAGGGCCGCGTCGTGCGGCAGGCTGATTTCGCCGGCCAGCACCGCCCGCAGCGCCTGGCGCATGCCGTCTCGCGAGAGCGATTTGGGGATGAAGCCCGCCGCCCCGCAGCCCATCGCCTGATCGACCGTATCCCTGTCCTCCCGGCCCGATACGATCACCACGGGGGTCGCCGGCGCCGCGTTGCGTATGGCCAGCAGCCCGGCCATGCCGTTCATGCCGGGCATGTTCACGTCCAGCAGCACCAGGTCGAAATCGGCGCCCGCCAGGGCCGACTGCGCATCGGCCAGGCAGCCGCACTCGACCACGCTCGCCCTCTCCAGCGTGGATCCCACGATCTGGGCCAGCGCGTCGCGAAACAGCGGGTGGTCGTCGGCGATCAACACCGCGCAGGTCTCCGTCGCCTGCGGTTTCATATGCACCGGCGGCAGGGCGATGTCGGCGGGCGGATGATGTCGCATCCTTGCGACACTAGCGCGCCCCGTGCCGCCCCCGACAGCCCCGAGCGTCGTCAAACTTGCAACATCGGACTAAGGTCGCACTGCGCGGCGCCGACGCGCTCGGATTAGCGTCGCAACCCGAACGAACGCCGGCACATGGCGGGACGAGAGACCGCGGCCAACGCGGCTCTGCTGAGGGGGACGATCATGAAAATCACCACGGCTGCTCTGGCTTCCGTGTCGCTGCTGGCCTTGGCCGGCGGACCGGCCCGGGCCGACGACTACACTGACCTGCTCGATATCCTGCACGCCCGGGGGAGCCTGTCGCAGGGTGAATACAGCAGTCTGCTGGCACGACATCTGCACGGCCGCGGCCCCGCGGCCCGTCATCGCCGAGGCGTGGCAGCCCAAGCCCCGATCGGCAACCCGCCCTCCGACGACGCCGAGGCTCAGTCCCGCCGCGACGCGCTCGCGGCCGCCGCCAGCGCCGCCGCCGCGCAAGCCTCCGAGCACAAGATGGAGGCAATGGCGCAGGAGATGGAGACAAGTCCGGACATCGTGCACGTGCAGCCCTACAAGCCAGGCGCCGGTGTCACGATGCGGGTGGGCGCGGTCGATCTGAACTTCTCGGGTATCGTCAACGGCTTCTACACGTATTCCAGCGCCGACAGTGCCGGCCACACGCCGGCGGGCGGGCTTGCCGACGGCAGCGGTTTCGATTCGTCGGCCGTCCGCAACGGCCTGCTGCCCGGGGCCTTCATCTTCACCGCCAATACGACGCAAGAGGGCATCGACGTCTCGGCCACTTTCGGCGTCTATCCCGGCATCAACTCGTCCACGGCCGGTATCCTGGGCGCCAATAGCGGCGGCAACGCCACGGCCTTGGGCACCGCCGGCGGCGACTTCCGCAAAACCTTCCTGACGTTTGGCACAAAGCAGCTCGGCACGATCAAGATCGGCCGCGACATCGCCATCTTCGGCTCGGACGCCATTCTCAACGACGCGACCCTGCTGAGCGTGGGTGCGACGGGCGGGAACGCGGACCCGGCCAATACGTCGCTCGGCCGCATCGGGCTCGGCTATATCTACGCCGACTTCCTGCCGCAGATCACCTATATCAGCCCGATGTTCGCAGGCTTCCAAGCCACGATCGGCGCAATCCAGCCGATGAACGAATTCAACTTTTCGGGCCTGTCCGGCAGCGCCAATGTGCACAGCACGCCAGAGTTCGAAGGCAAGCTGACCTGGGACTACAAGAGCGCCGCCTTCGCAGCCCATATATGGGCGGGGTTCATGACGCAGTCGCAGCAGAACATCACCCCGCTCAACGAGGGCGTGCCGACCAACAACAAGGTCGCGGGTGCGGGCGAAGGTGGCGCGACGCTCACGTTCGGCCCGGCAACGGTGACCGGCTACTACTACCGCGGCTCGGGCGTGGGCACGACGGCGAAGTTCTTCGACGGCATTTCGGCCGGTGGACAACTCCGGGATTCCGAGGGCGGCTATATCCAGGGCACTTACAAGGTGCTGCCGAAACTCAAGCTCGCCGCCAGCTACGGCGAAAGCTCGCTCTATCGTGCGGCGGGCGATGTCGACCCCAACCTCGTGCGGCGCAACGAGGCCTATGTTGGCGCCGCCTATTACTCGTTGACTGATTGGGTAACGCTGGTCGGCGAGTATGCGCACGAGGAGGCCAAGTCGCATGGCCCCGAATCCGTCACCTCCAACGCCTTCACCGCGGGCGCAATCCTGTTCTACTGACAGGCAGGAATGGCGGAGGGCTTGGACCAAGCGCTCCGCTATCGCCCCGACCTTTTTCGTTCAGTCCTGGGCACCGACCGTCTGCTTCGCCCGCGCAAGCGGCGTCTGCAATTGCTGTATGTAAGCAGGCTGACCCACCACCGGCACGTAAGCCGGGTAGATCGCCGCCAGCGTAGTGTCGTCGGCAAGAACCTTGGTGCTGAACGAATAGGTCCTGGACACCTCGGAGAATGCCTCCGTCAAACTGATGTCGCCGCGATAATCCTCAGCTCCGCCGCCTGCGGGACAATAGCCGACGAAGGCGTTCTTGATGATGCGCGTCGGAATGCTGGCCGGCCAAGCCGGATCGTCTGGGCGGATATTGGGGTAGAAGAACGAGAGCGGATAGGTTTGATGAAACCCGTCATACGTCTTGGAAAACGTCACGAAGCTGTTGTTCTCGAGATCGATCGATTGCGCCCGCGAGTCGATGATGCCCTCCATCGCGAAGGTCACCGACATGGCGTTGGAGTTGGCGCCCGACATATTCTTCAAGAACACGTTGTCGCGTGCGGTCAGCAGTCCGCCATTGGGCACGTCGAGCAGATAATTCTCCGCCTGGCCGAGACCGCCCCAGGGCAGAGTTCCCTGGAAAAAATTGGCGGTGAACACGTTGATCTGGGCACGCGATTTGAAAAGATGCCCGTAATAGGCGTGATGGGACCATGAGTGCTCCATGTTCACTGTGAAATTCGGGTCGTTGATGCTGGCGCCGATATAGGCGTTGTGGGCCGGGCCGGTCGGGCCGCCATTATGATCCAACTCAAGTCCGCGCAGGGTCAGTGTGCCGCTATAGCCTCCCGCACCGAAACAGCCCATTCACCCCGGATCGGGCGAACCCTGAAATCCGCATGTTGCTGAGGGTCAGATTGCTGCCCCCGGCCTCATAAACCCCGGCTTTCGCGGCGACAGCACCGGGTCCCGCGATGACATCGATGTTGTCCATGGTGAAGCCGTTGCTCTGGTCGAAATAGACCGGCCCTTGTCCCAGCGTATTGTTGGACGTGTAGCCGGTCAGCAGGATGACCGGGCGGGTATTGTTCTGAACCACGCCTTGAATGGTGATGCCGTCCGGGGGCGTCGGGGGTCCGCCCGCAGCATAAACGGCGTAGGAGTCATACTGCGGCCCTATCCAGGGCTGGTTCAGGTCCCCGCTATAGACGGCTGGATAGACCATGAAGACGTCGCCCGTGTCCCACAGCCGAAACGTGTATTCCCGGTTGAATGGGCCACAGCCAGAGGCGGCCGCGGGTTCGGGGTTCACGTGATCTGTGCCATCACCCGCCAACGTGCATCCGGGCCCGCTTGCAAACGTGGTATACGATGCGATCACTTGCCCGCCACGCACCTGATCGATCCTGGGTTGGCCGGAGGTGGCCGCAACAGGACTGGTCTCGGCCTTGCCGCGCCAATTCCATTCGACCGGGTAGCCGGTTCCGCTCGGGCATAGCTGGGCCAGCTCCGCGGTGGCCGCCGGAGTCACGTAGAAACTGCCCGGCCCCGGAAGCACGATCGGGGGGGCGGCCAGCGCAGAGCCGCTTGCGCCTAAAATAAGTGCAAATCCGTAATTCCTCGCGTTCGACACGCCACAGCTCCTTTGAATGAAGGACCGGAGCTTGACCCAAAGCAGCCAGCATCCGGGCCGCCAGGCCCGCGGGGCGCTGAAAGCCCTGCAATCCTCATCGACGAGCATGGGACGGTCAATACACAATCGTATCGTAACGTTGGTGTAACGGACATTTGCACGTTTAGCCGTTGATGAGCGCCCGCGCCTCCGCCAGAGCGTGTCCCGGTGCGTACCTGCTGTACTCCCGCCGCCATACGGAGTCTTTCCAGCCGGTCGTGCGAAGCCCGCAACAGCCCAAGTGCGGCTTGTCGTCGGTTCCACGGGGTGGGTCGCCCCAGCAGCGCGAGATCCAGTCCCTGCAGCAGGCAGGATGCGACTTCCAGTTGGCCTTGCTCGCAAGCCTGGTCGAACGCGTCCTCGATGCGGTCGCTCAGGCGCCGCCTGGTACCGGCGGCATAGTCTCCGATTGCCGTGTGGCTCATTCTGACCGCTCTCCGATGCGCCCGTGGAGCCGCCGATCATGCAGTCAACTCGTGAACGTTTCGCAAATGCCGGATTCAGGCCCTGGCCCACCGGCGTACCACATGCCCGCCCACCCGGATCGCGGGCTGCTCGATCAGCCGGTACGTCACCCGCGAGAAGCCAGCCGTCGCAGCCAGCACGAAACCGAAGATCGCGACACTGGCCAGGCCAGCGGACATGCCGGTCAGACGGGTCACGGACGGGGGCAGGATCGCTTCGACCGCGGCGATGATCGCGAAATGCAGCAGATAGGCGCTGAAACTGGCCTGTCCCAGCCCGGTCAGCGGCGGCCACGCCACCCAGTCGAACCGCCCGAACCGCAGCGCCAGCACCGCCCCGCCGAAAGCGGCCGCCGCGACCGCCGGGGTGTCGATAAAGCCCCAATTGGGCTGGGGGACGCGCGGTAACGGAACCCAGGCCAGCGCGAGGAAAACGAGCACCGAGACAGAAAGCAACGCGCGCCCGCGCCGGCCTGCCCAGGCTCCGAACTCTGCCCAGCCCTGCCCCGGTTCGGATCGCACGCTGATCTCGGAGACGAGCAGCCCGATCAGGAAAACCGGCAATTGGTTCGGCAACCAGTAGTACAGGAACTGCCCGGTGGCGATCGTTCCATCGGCCTGGATGTAGGTGCCGCGCGCCACCATGTTGGCCAGCCAGGCGAGCGGCAGGCTGGCCAACGCTGCCACCATTGCCGGCGCCACGCCACGCACGGACCGCATGAGCACCGGGAAGACGACGTAGAACATCATCTCCGCCTCGATGCTCCATCCGCCCGGCACCCCGATCCAGGCGCCAGGCACGGTCGGCATCTGGGAAGGTGCCCAGCCGCCCAGAAAGGTCAGGAATGTGGCCAACCGTGTGACGGTGATCGGCCCATGCGGTAACAGCCACGCATACAGCAGGGCGGCCAGGAAGTAGGCCGGCACGATGCGGAACACGCGCCGCAGCGCAAAACTCGTCAGGCTGGGCGGCCGGACGACCTCGTGCCCGCGCCAGGATCGGGCAAGGGTGAAACAGCTCACGACGAAGAACAGCTGCACACCGAAAAAACCAAGATTGCTGACCCGCTTGATCGTCCAAGGCAGGCCGTGCAGCACCGGCATCGCGTGGCTGGCGATCACCAGGGTCACTGCGATGCCCCGCAATGAGTCGATCCAGTCGAGCATTTCGTTGCGGGCCTGCATCGGGCGGCATACGCGCATAGCCCCGCCGGTGTGACAAGCCGCGCCCTGCGCGATAGGCTGCCCCCATGGCGCTGGAGTAGTTTCGGACACGTGTTCGCCAGGATCGTTCCCGCTCAGGCGGCCTCCAGCCAGCCGGTCTGTGCCATTGCCGTCGATGCCGAAGAGGATTTCGACTGGGACCGGCCGGTCGCCGCCACCGCCCATTCCACGGCCTGCATGCGCAATATCTGCGACTTGCACGAGATCCTCGGCGCCTATGGCGCGCGCCCGACCTATCTGCTGACATACCCGGTGCTGCAGGATGATGACGTCGTTCACTTGTTGCGCCGCCAGATCCACCGCGATCGCTGCGAGGCAGGCATCCAGCTCCACCCCTGGGTGAACCCGCCTTTCGATGGCGGCGAAGCCGACGAGGTGGGTGTGGACGCGACCGAGCACGACCTGGAGGCGTCCTTTTCCGGCAATCTCCCGGCCGCGCTGGAGGCGCGCAAGCTGATGACCTTGAAACGTTGCTTCACGCAGCGCCTCGGCTCCGCGCCCACGATCTACCGGGCCGGGCGCTACGGTTTCGGCCCGAACACGGCCGCCTTGCTCGAGTTCGCAGGGTTTCGCCATGGACATCAGCGTCGCCCCGCGCACCTCGGCGTCCGAACAGGGCGGGCCGGATTTTTCGGGCTACGAGTGCGCACCGTTCTGGTTCGGCCAGAACCGGCTGCTGCTCGAAGTGCCGCTCTGCCGCAGCGTCGTGGGGTGGGGTGGCAGGCTGGCGCCCCCGGTCTATCGCGCGCTCTCTGCGCCCATGTGGCGGCGTTGGCGGCTGGCTGGGGTGCTGACCCGCGCCCGTTTCGCCGAGCGCATCACCCTGTCGCCGGAAGGCAACGACGTGCGCGCCATGCTGCGCCTGCTGCGCCACTTGCGCGCCCGGGGGCAGAACGTGTTCGTGCTCAGCTTCCACAGCTCGTCACTGGCTGTCGGCCGCAACCCCTATGTGCAAACCCGGGCCGAGCTGCACGGTTTCTACGATCGCCTGTCAGGCGTTCTGGACGCTCTGGCCAGCCAGGGCTTCGTGTTCGCGCGCCTGTCCGAGCTGCCCGCGTACCTTGCCCAGGCAGCCTAGCCATGCCCGCGACGCCAGCGCGCGTGGCGCTCGTCGCCAATAATTTTCCGCCTGTCCGCGGCGGTTCCGCCGTGGTTTACGGCAATCTGGCACGCTGTGCCGCAGGGCGGATCGTGGTGATCGCCCCCAGGGTGAGCTACGCGGACGGCTTGCCGGTGATCGGCTGGCGAGAGCACGACCGCCGCCAGGACTACCGCGTCGAGCGCGTGGCGCTGCTGCGCACGGTCATGGCATCGGCGCCGCGCCGCGGTGTGGACCGCCTGCTGTTCCTGGCGGCCGATCTGCGCATTCGCCTGCGCGTGGCCGCCCTTCTGCTGCGGCTGATCGCCGGCGGTGTGCGCACGGTCTGCGTGGGCGAGCTGCAGGCGAGCAGCTGGGTCGCCCGGCTATGTGCCGCCCTGCCCGGCATACGCACCGTGATCTACGTGCACGGCGAGGAGATCACCACGGAAGACAGCTACGACGCGGGCCATGCCCGCGCCAGGCGCGCGCTGCTGGCCAGCGACTGCATCGTGGTGGTCAGCCGCTTCACCGAGCGGGCGGTGGCCGATCTGCTGGGCGACGCGCATGGCGGCCGTGTGCACCTGATCGAGAACGGGGTCGATGGCGACCGGTTTTCGCCCGCCGCGCGCGCGCCCGACCTGGTCGAGCTCTACCGGCTGGGGGGCTGTTTTGTTTACGTTTCGGTGTGCCGCCTGCTCGAGAAAAAAGGCGTGGATACCGCATTGCGCGCCTTCGCGCTCATACACGCCGAAGCACCCGACATCCGCTATCTGATCGTCGGCACCGGCCCGTATCGCGTCGCACTGGAGGCGTTGGCGGCCGAACTGGGGGTTTGCGACCACACCATTTTCGCGGGCCAGGTGTCGGATGACGAGCTGGTCGATCATTACCGGCTCGGCGACGTGTTCGTCATGCCGAACCGCGAGCTGCCGAACGGCGACACCGAGGGGTTCGGACTGGTTTTCTTGGAGGCCAATAGCTGCGGGCTGCCCGTCATAGCCGGCCGGGACGGCGGCAGCACGGACGCGGTGCGGGACGGAGAAAACGGCTTGGTGGTGGATGGCCGGTCGGTGGCGGCGGTGGCACAGGCCATGCAGCGGCTGCGCGACGATACGTGCCTGTATCAGGCGATACGGGCGCGCGGGCTGGCGCTCGCGGCCGAGTCGGGGTGGCGGGGGAAGACGGCGGCGTTTTTGCGGTTGTGCCAAGCCTGAAGCACTGACGGCCAGTCCTGCTTAGAGCATGATCCGTTCGCATTGGCTCACGGACCAAGCTCTAGCCGATTGTTTTGGCGAGCATCTTTATCCGACCGAACGATTCCGTTCGATCGGATGATGCTCTCGTGAAGGCAAATCCAATCCGACGACCCAGCATTGTCATTGCAGCTCGTGATCGAACACGGCGTACCACATGCCATTCTCGTCCTGCGCCCGCCGCGCCATGTCGTCTCGGTGATGCACCCCTGAATAATGACAGATCAGCGATTTGCGAACCGCACCGGGAACGCGCGCACGCGACCCGCGGTGCATCAGGCGGCTGTGCCAGATCAATACATCGCCGCGGCGGCCGAGGAACTGCACAGGTGCGATCTTCCGACGTGCGATCTCGCGCGCGATCGCCGGCACGACGAAACGCTCGCTCAGCTTCGGCCAGAATTCGGCGCCGGTTCGGGGGTCGCGGCTGGCCTCTTCCTCGGGGGTCAAGAAGCGGCGCACGCGCGCCTGTCGCATCAGGCGCCAGCGATGCGAACCCGGAATGTATTCGAACGGGCCGCTCTCGGCAGCAATGTCGTCCAGTGCAATCCACACGGCCGCGTAATAGCTGTTGACGTGTCCAGGGTTGAGATAGTCGTCCTGATGCCAGTCACGCTCCGTGCTGACCCAGCCGGTCAGGCACAGATGCAGCATCATGTCCTCGCCGAGCAGGTCCCGCAGGATCCGCATCAGCTTCGGGGCGAGTGCCAGCGACCGCAGCTCCGGCACGTGCAGATAGGGGGTCGGCGAGTGCCATCCCCCTTGCAGGCCAAGCTTCGAGCGGACAGCGACATACGGGTCGATCTCCTCGTCCGACAGCATCTTCGGCATGATGACCACGCCATCTCGGCGCCATGCGCGCTGGTGTGGCGTCAGCGTGCGGTCGTGGAGCCCGGGCCGATCGAGCCAGGGCAGCAACGAGGGTCGCGGGACCTCGGTAAGATCCCTGAAACCGATTTTCTCAGGCGCGGACCAGCCGCGCCCCGCGGCCATGAATCGATCGAGCAACCTCATCTCCGGCAGCTCGCCATCGAAGCGACAACATGTCGAATCGCTTCGGCGGCGATCCAGACATCCTCGTGGCGCATATAGAGTGGCGTCAGGCCGAACCGCAGAACGTCCGGCGGCCGGAAATCGCCGATGATGCCCGTCGCGATCAACGCTTGCATGATCGCCCCGGCCCTCGCGTGGCGAAACGCGATGTGGCTGCCGCGACGCTCCGGCGCGCGAGGCGTGAGAAGTTCCAGCCCCGGCGTCAGGGCGGCGAACAGGTCGAACAGCCGCGCCGATTTCTCCCACAAAGCCGCGCGATCGGCGCGGGCGAACGCCTCCACACCTTCCTCCAGCGCCGCCAGGCCCAGCACCGGCGGGGTGCCCGCGAGGAAACGCGCCACACCGGGCGCCGGCTCGTAGAGGTCGGAAAAGCCGAACGGTGCGGCGTGCCCGAACCACCCTTGCACCGGCGAGCGCGCCGCCTCGTGCAGATGACGCGCGACATACAGGAAGGACGGTGCGCCGGGGCCGCCGTTGAGAAACTTGTAGCCGCACCCCACCGCCAGCTCGGCGCCGTCCGCGTTCAACGCAAGTTCCACCGCGCCGGCGCTGTGGCTGAGATCCCAGACAACGAGCGCGCCGGCATTGCGTGCGGCGGCGTTGAGTGCCGCCATGTCATGACGCGCGCCGCTGCGATAGTGCACGTGGCACAGCAACAGCAGGGCGGTGTCCGCGTCGATAGTGTCCGCCAGGCGATCGGCTGGCGCAGTCCTGACGCGCAGCGATGGTAGCAGGCGCGCCAGCCCGTCGGCCACGTGCCGGTCGGTCGGGAAATTTCCCGCCTCGGTCAACACCGTGGTCCGCCCCGGCCGTAATGTCAGGGCGGCCGCGCACAGCTTGAACAGGTTCACGCTCGTACCTATCGGCCGCGATCACCTCGTCCGGTGCCGCGCCCAGCAGTGGCGCCAGCTTGCCGCCCACCCGGGCGGGCAGTTCCATCCAGCCCTCGCCCCAGCTGCCGATCAGACCCTGGCCCCACTCGGTGCCGATCACCTGCGCCAGCCGGCCGCGCGTGGTGCGCGGCAGGGGCCCGAGGGAGTTCCCGTCCAGATACACGCCTTGCGCGGGCAGCATGTAGTCCGCGCGATGCGCCCGCAGCGGGTCGGTTGCGTCCCACCGCCGTACGTCGTCCAAGCTGATCGGCATAGGCGGGGTGTGCCCGCCCATGGCCGCCGGCGCAACAGGTCGGCCACAGCTTCTCCTGACGAGCAGCTTCGTCATCAAGACTGTCCGGTCCGGAATGAGGCCGCCTCAACCCGGCAATTCGCTCGGTCTGACAAGCCGTTCAAAGGCCGGCTTTGCATAGTAGTATCCCTGCACGAATCGGATTCCGGCGTCACGCACCACGCCGAGCTCGCCCGCGGTCTCCACCCCCTCTGCGACCAGATCCACCCCGGTCGCCCGGCCCAGCGAGGCCATCGCAATCAGGATCTCTCGCCGCACCACATCGGTATCGCAGCCGGCAATCAGGTCGCGGTCCAGCTTGATGGCATCGGGCCGAAAACGCGCCAGTCGCGAAAGCCCCGAGAATCCGGTCCCGAAATCATCCAGCGCAACGCCAAATCCTTGGCGGCGATACTCCTTGATGATGCGGCCGAGATGGTCGTCATCGGCGATCTGCTCCGCCTCGATGATCTCGAACGTGATGCGATCAACCGGAAAGCCGGTCCGGGTCGCCGCTTCCAGCGTCAGCTGGATACACGCTCGCGGGTCATAGACCGCATTCGGCAGAAAATTGATGTTTAGCCGTGCCGCCATCCCAAGCCTGGCCGCCAGCTCGATGGCCTTGACCCGGCAGGCCTGGTCGAAAGCGTAACGATTAAGGTCGTTGACCTGCGCCAGCACCGAGGCGGCGGAGGCACCGTCAGGGCCGCGGACCAAAGCCTCATGCGCGGCGATCGCGCCGGTCTGCACATCGACGACCGGCTGGAACGCCATGGTGAACGGGAACAGGGTCACGTGTTCGCGGCACATGGTGCAGCCCAGCCGCGTAGCCGAGGAAACCATGTTCATCGAAACTGCTCTCCTCCATCGACGCGGAAATGGTACGGAGTAGTGGCAAACAAACTGCTAACATCACCACCCTTCCGGGACGTCTGAAGCAGCAGCGGCACCTCAGCCGAGAGCACTGAACCGAAATTTCGTCTTCTTTTCGAGACCTCCTGTTGACACGATAGAGACGCATCCAATCTGCAACGGTTCGGTGCTGCACAGAAGTCGGGGTCATGTCATACGGGCGAATGAGTTTCCTAGGGCCGGATACCGCGGGCATGTCAGTGTCGGACATGTCGATGTCCGCACTCGCCATGCGCGGCTGGACAATGCCGGACCGTCACGCATGCGCGGACCAGGCCACGCCCGCGGTAACCGAACCCAAGGCCGACGCGGCCACCCTGCTCGATCCGCTCCTGCAGGAAACCGAAAAGCACCTGCGCCAGATCGGCCAGGTCAACATACTGGTCGCCGGCCAGACCGGAGTGGGCAAAAGCACGTTGATCAACAGCGTCTTCGGCAAATCGTTCGCCCAGACCGCGGCAGGCCGCCCGGTCACGCAACACGCGGAATGGTACAGCGCGCCCACCTCCCCGCTCCGCATCCTCGACACCAAGGGGCTAGAGGCCAAGGACTACGCGGCAACGCTGGCCGACATGCGCGCCGAAATCGAACGGTGCCGCGCCGAACAGGACACGCGCGACCAGCTCCATATCGGCTGGGTCTGCATCGCCTCGCCCAGCAGCCGGGTGCAGGATTGCGAAGTCGATATCGTCCGCGTGCTCAACAAATACGACATTCCCGCGATCGTCGTGCTGACAAAGGACGACGAGGACCCGGATTTTCCGGGCGTCGTTGCCGGCATCATGGCCGACCGTCATGCGATCTGCGCCGACATCGTCCCCGTCCGGGCGCTAGCACGGCGCAGCACGCCGGCTTTCGGCCTAGATGCATTGGTCAGGTCCACCTACGTCGCCCTGCCGGAGGGCCATCGCGCCGCCTTCGCCGCCGCCCAAAAGATCAACCGCGACCTCAACCGCTCGCTCGCCGAGGATTACGTCACCGCCGCGGCCACCGCCGCCGCCGCCGCGTCCGCCATACCGATCCCCTTCGCTGATATCGCGACCTTGGCGCCGATCCAGGCCGGCATGCTGTTCGGCATCAGCAACGCGTTCGGCCTTTCGCTGGACCGGGCGCAGACGACACAGCTGATGACGACGACGTTGGGTTCCCTGGCCGCCTCACTGGCCGGAAGATGGGCCATCGGCAGCGTGCTCAAATTCATTCCGGGTCCCGGTACGGTGGTCGGTTCGGTGCTGAACGCGGCGCTCGCCGGCGGGCTCACCCGCAGCATCGGCCGGGGCTACATCCGTTTCCTCTACGACTTCATCGAGACGAACGGCCGCGTTCCGAGCCCCGACGAGATCCTGGACATCTTTCCGAACTCGCTGCCCGCTCGGTCGTGATTCGAACCTGTGCTGAGGCTGACCGCCTGAAGGCAAGCAGTCCTTTTTTGAAAAAAAGGACCAAAAAACTTTTATCCATTCATTCCGCGACAGCACTGAAAAAAGTTTTTTGCTTCTTTTTTTCAAAAAAGAAGGCCTTGCCTTTCCAAGGATGAGCGCCGCCAATTCGCCGCCGCCCCTACTTCCGCAAAAAGACCTCCACCCGCCGGTTGCGCTCCCGCCCGGCCGGTGTCGCATTGTCGGCCACCGGCAAATCATCACCAAAACTGGCAATTCGACCCGGCGTCACCTGCACCTTCGCCAAAGCCGCGGCCACGGCGTCCGCCCGCTTCTGCGACACCAGCAGGTTCGTCGCCGGCGCCCCTTGCGAATCGGCGAACGCGGCCAGGATCAGCCGGCCGCCATCCGCATGCACCTGCCGCAGGTAGCCCACCAGGCGCTCAAGGTCGCGCACGCCACGGCTGTCCAGCTCGACCGAGCCAGGCTGGAACCGGAAATCGATCGACACGCGCGTCGCGCCCGCCACTAGCGCCCGATAGCGCGCGCTGGCGCTGTCCGGCACCTCGACCGGCGCCTCCCGCACCGTCAACGGCACGAAGCCTGCCGCCTCCACCGCCGCCTGGCCCGCCGGCGAGGCCACGTAATCGGTGAACCGCCGGGCAAATCCGCTGGCCCCCGCACTGCCGGTATAAAGGGTCAGCCGGCGGGTGAGCGGGTAATCCTCGGTCGACACGGCCAGCTCGGTCGGCGCGATCGGGGCCGCCCCGGCCTCGCCCACGCTCAGCGCCTTGGCCGGCCCCATGGCCGCCGTCGAGACCAGGCCGATCGCATGCACGTCCCCGGCCACCGCCTTGGCCACCGCCTCCTCGCTGGGCAGGAAGGCAACCTTGCCGCCGGGCCCCGCCGGGCCGAGCAGGGCGGCGGCCGCCTCGTCCTGCCCTGCATCCGGCGCCTGCAGGATCGGGTGGATCGCACCGCGCCCCGCCCCGAGTTGCGACCAGTCGGTCGTCGTCCCGGCGAAAATCCCGCGGAGTTGCGCCGTGGTCAGCGAGGCCAGGCGGTTGGCCGGGCTGACGATCGCGGCCACCCCATCGACGGCGATTACATGTTCATCTGCGGCGCTGGTGATGTCACCCACGCTGGCCAGGCTATCCACCTCGGCCGCGGTCGGCGGCCGCACCGACAGGGCCACGTCGGCCGTGCCGCGCAACAGGGCGGCAAACCCGCTCGCCGAGGCTCCGCTCGCAATACTGATGGCCTCGTGCTGGCCGGCCTGGTTGCCGCTGATGACCACGGAGGCAGGGCGGTCCTCCTGCAAGGTGATGTCGGTATCGCCGATCAGGCCTAGATAGCCGGCCGCCAGACGGTGCGCGAGCCGGTCCGCCACCACGTTCGAACCGGCCATGCGCAGCAATATCTGCGGCGCAGCGACCGGCGTGGATGCCGCCGCCGCCGGTACCGCGGCGGGCGCGGCCGGGGGCGGCGCGGCGGGTGCCGCGGGCGTCTCCGGCACGTTTTCGGCAATCGCGGCAGCGGCCGGCGGGACGGCCGGCGAGGACGAGGCTCCGATCCCGAGCAGCTTGTAGCCGACCGCACCCGCGCCCGCCAAAATCACGACCGCCTGCACCGCAAGCAGTTTGCGGTTCCGGCTGCTCCGCTGCGCGGCCTCCAGCGCCTCCAGCGGCTCGCCGCATTTGGGGCAGGCGAACGGCACGTCGTCGGGCAAAGCGACGACGCGTCGGGTCGTGGCGTTCGCGCAATATTCGACATTGTTGCAACGCCCGCGCAGGTCAGCCATCCAAACACTCCACCAAGATCGGGGACGAAAGCCGGGCCAGCAGCACATGCGGCAAGGTCAGCGCCGCCAGGCCCCAGAAAACGCCCTGAGTCGCCGCCCAATCCAGCCCGCCATGCCGGGCGGACGCGGCCAGGGCCGCGGCACCGGCAATGATGACGGCCGCGCCCAGCGTCACCAACCAGGGCGACGCGCGGCAGTCGGCCGGCAACGCGGCGACATGCCGCGGACCGTGAACCGCACAGAAATAGACGGTGAAGGCGACCAGGGGCGGAAACGCCTGCAGGCCCAGCACGGCCGCCTGCTCGGCGCCCAACCGCCATCTGCCGGTCTGGACGATCGCCACCCCGGAGCCGGCGATGCTGACCGCCACCGCGCACGCGCCAAAAAACCTGATCGTGCCGGCATCCGGCACGGCCACACCCAGGGTGCGCAGCACCAGCCCATATTGGCCAGGCCAGAACAAGGCAGGGGCCAGGACCGGGATCACGCCCAGCGCCAATATGGCCGCGGGCACGCGTGACAGGCCCAGGGACCGCGCGTCCTCGGCGCCGAAATGCCAGACCGCCACGCCCACGAAGACCAGCATCGCCGTCCCCGGCGCCAGCATCGCGCCCGCACCCGCCACCGCCATCAGCCCGCCATAGAAGCCGCCGAAAGCGAACGGCCATGCCCGCCCGAGCCGAGGTCTGAACACACGCCTGGCAACGTGCCAGTCGGTCGCGCCATGCGGCAGGCCGGAGAGCGCGATCACCGGCATGCACAGAAGAAGCTGCCAATGCAGCGACAGCGTGATCATGCAGGCAAGGCCAGTTCCCGCAGGAAAGGCAGCTTCGGCATGCTCAGCGCCACCAGCCCGCCATCCAGCAGACCCGCCGTGCCGCCCAGGAAGCGGATCAGCGGCGTGCTGGGACAGCGCTGGAACAGCGTGGTCAGCAGCTTCGGGCCGACCTCCGGATGGGCGCGCAAAACCCGTAGAAACAGCCGGTCCATGAACCGCATCCACCCAGGCGGGGGCGCGGCCCGCCAGCCGATCGCCGCGTCCATATCGGCCAGCAGCAGGCCGGACAGCGCCAGCGCCTGCGCCTGGATCGTGCCGAACCCGTAGCCCGTGGAAGCACGCAGCGCACCGGCAGGCGTGCCCAGCCGCAGCACCCGGCGAACCGGACGGGCGGGCAGCGCCGGGTGCATGGGCAGGCAGCCGCTCTCCTCACGAACGACATGGAAAGCGCCGAACGTGTTGCCCAGCATGGCCAGCAACGCGCCCCCGTCTTCCGCCAGGCCGCGGTCCGGCGCCATCCGGGTCAATTCCAGCAACGCGCGTGTTTCGGAGAAAGGAAGGGTGTAGAGGAAGGTGATGCCGTCATCCGACGCAGGCCCGAACTCCATCAACCCCACGGTGGACGGGTCGAAACAGGGCCGGTCGGTCTCGATCTCCATCCCGGCGAAGCTCTGCAGCAGCCCATGGCGGGCCTGCATCTCAGGCGGCCGCGTATCGACCACCAGCCGCGCGGTCAGCCGGCCAGCATCGGTCTCCACCCAGGCGCGGTCCGTGGCCTCGCCCACCGCGCCCGCCCTGGTCGCCGTATAAAGGCACACGCGGGGCGCCCGCGAGATCGCCTGCAACGCGGCGTCGTAAAACCGGTCGGCCGGTATCGTTTCATAAGGCGTCGCCGGATTGGCGCGCACAACCCGGCGCTGCCCGCTGGACAGCGACCAGCGCGTCCACCGCGCCCGCACGCAGGCGCCAAAACGGTGCCGGTCGTGCCAGCCGGACCAGGTGCGGTCGTTGCGGTACGCCCTGCGCGGCTCGACGATCGCCACGCGCGGGCCGCGCGGGCCGGCATCGGCCAGCAGCGTCGCCAGCGACAATCCCGCGCAGCCGCCACCCAGTATGGCGATATCGCACTCCATGACCCGGCCCGCTCAGGCCGCCCGGCGAAGATCGTGCGTCTGCGGCCGCGCCACCTCCGTGCCGACCGAGGATTTCCGGGACGCGATCAGGTAGATCATCACCCCGTACACCGCCTTAGCCGTCAGGTCCGCCCCGGCATACCCTATCTGGGTCGACACGAACGCCACCGAGCCGGTGACGCCGAGCAGCGGCAGCACGTACACCACCGGGTAGAAGCACCAGGTCACTAACGTAATGAACCGTGCCCAGACAACCAGCGGCCGCGCGCAGGCCGGCTGCGACCGCACCGCGTCGGCCAACCCGATATAGAGCTGATAGACGATGATCGCGAACGGAACCATCGCCGCCCCCCACCAGAGCCATCGGTTGGATGGGCTGGTGGCGATCTGGCCCGGATAACCAAGCAGCACCATCTCGGCGGCCTGCACGCCCAGCACAATCGCGCGCAACCGCGCCTGGCGGGCTGGCATGTCGAGCACAAGCACCAGGGCGATCACGATCATCGGCACCGTCAACAGCCAATCGGCGTAGCGATAGGCATCGTTATAAGGATGCCCGGTGGTATGGACGACGCTGCCCACCACCGTGAACGCGGCCTGCCAACTCTCGAAAAGGCGAAAATAATTGTAGGTCGCGGCCATCGTGACCAGGCCGATGATGGTGACCACGCCGCGATATCGCGGCAATACTTCGCCACGCTGCAGAAAGAAGAAGGCGGTGGCTATGCCCATGGCCCCGATGGTGAACGAGAATATATTCGCCACAAGGTCGTACTGGATCATCGAAAGCTGGTTCACGCCACCATTCCCCCTACGCATCGAACTGACGATGCGATCCCCCCGCAGCAGGGAAGACCTGGTTACATTCTAGCAACGAAATGATGCCCGTTGCAGAACCGCAATAGTCGCCGTTCCGCGCCCATCCCGGTCGTCTCGATTACAAAATGGGATGAAAATTGTTTCGTCAACGAATAAATTTATGGATTTTTTCAGGTGGCGCGGCGGGTCGCCGGGCAAGGCCGTTCCCCGAGCGGGTCACGCTCACTGCACCATCGCGAGCCGCTCCCGTCTTGGACGGCAGGACCGCGCCGGTCGTCCAGCAGAAGAAAATAATCCTTTGCCTAGCTCCGCCCGTCCGTGGTCTTTGCCGGGGCGCCACCCACCGCCGGAACCACAGCCACGTGACCGCATACTTCCGCTTCCGCGACCCTGCCACGCCACGGCCCACCGCCGAACAGCGCCGCGAGCGGAACCTGGACCATTGCGAAAACCTCATCGAACGCGGCATGGGCCTCGCCCGCGCGGCATCGGACCGCGCGCTCGACGAAATCTTCACCGCACCGCACGTCGCCCGCATCGCCACCTCGATGGCCGCCGAAATCGACGCCTGGAAAGACGAAGCCCGACGCCGCGGCCCCGATTACGGCAAACTCTTCACCCATCTCTCCCGCAGCGTCCGCCAGACCATGCTCTTGGAGATGTTCCTGGCCGAAGGCGGCATCCCCGAACCCGCCGCCACCGGAACCACTCAACGGCACGACGCACCCAACCCCGCGCCCAACCCGCGCCCGCACCGCGATTGTCTGCGCCGCGAAACCCTCGAATCCTTCGATCACGCGCTTCCGGCCGGCCCGGACGGCGAAGTCCTGGTCGAGGAAATCCTGATGCAAATAGGCCAAGACCTCGGAATCGACCTCCGCAACCCCGCCACCCCAGCCGACCCCGCACCCACCGAAAACCCGGGCCGCGCCAGCACGCCCTCAGCGGACCGCCCCGCCCCCAAAACCACCCCGAAATTGTCGGACAGAACCACCCGCCACCCCGACCGACGATGGTGAACACGCCGCCGCGTCGAACCCGCACAAGAACGGGCAACCCAGCCGGGGCGCCCGCGTCTCCGCGCCGCTCATCCACCGCGAGCATCGTCCACCCGAACGGAATTCGTCCGCTGGGGGTAAAGATGCTCGTCAAAACACAAGGTAAGAACGTGACCCGCGGGCTGTCCGGTCGAATCAAGCTTTAGGCAATTTCGCCCGCAGCCTCCGTATCCGCCTCGCGTCAGCCTCCAGCACCCGGAACGCCGTCCCGTTCGGATGCGTGATCACCTCGCCCCGCGCCGGCACGCGCCCGGCCAGCGTGAATATCAGCCCGCCAACCGTATCGATATCCGCCTCGCGCTCCTCGTCGGTCAGCAACGTGCCGAACCGCGCCTCGTAGTCCTCCACCGGCAATCGCGCATCCAAGTCGAATGTGCCGTCCGCGCGCTCCGTGATGCGCGGCAGATCCGGCTCGTCGTGCTCATCGGCGATGTCACCCGTAATGGTCTCGACCAGGTCCTCGATGGTCAGCAAACCATCGATCCCGCCATACTCATCGACCACCAAAGCCAGGTGCACCCGGGCCGTGCGCATCTGCAATAGCAAATCCAGCACCGGGATCTGCGGCGCCACGAGCAGCGGTTTTCTCAGAATGGTGTCGAGGCGAAACTCCTCGGGCCGCCCGGCATACGCGAACACATCCTTGATGTGCACCATGCCGGCCACGTCGTCGAGTTGCTCGCGATAGACGGGCAGCCGCGAGTGCCCCTCCCGCCGGATCAGCTCCTGCGCCTGCGCCAGGGTCAAATCGACCGGCATGGCCACGATGTCGGCGCGCGGGATCATGATGTCGTCTGCCTGCGTGCCGCGCAGCCGCAACACGTTGGCGATCAGCGCGCGCTCCTGACGGTCGAGTTCCGGCACCTCGCCATCGCTCTCGCCCGCCCCCGCGGACTCGGCCACCAGCTCGGCGATCGTGTCGCGCACCCCATGGTCCTGCGCCCGGCGCCGGCTGCCGGTCAGCAATGTGCCCAGCCGGGTCAACAGACTGGCGGTATGCGCGTCGCTCACGCGCGCCGCCAGGGGTTCGGCACCCCGATGCGGTGCAGCGTGCGCGCCTCGGCCAGCTCCATACGACGCGCATCGCCCGCCCGCTCATGGTCGTGGCCCCGCAGATGCAGCGCCCCATGCACCACCAGGTGCGCCAGATGGTGCGCCACCGGCCGCCCGGCCGCCCTGGCCTCCCGCCGCACAGTGCCCAGTGCCAGCACGATATCCCCGCCCAGAAATCCCCGTATGGCCGGCTCGAAGGTCAGCACGTTGGTCGCCTTGTTGCGGCCCCGGTGCAGGGCGTTCAGCGCACGCACCTCCCGGTCGCTGGAGAGCACGACGGTTCCGGCGCCCCCAGCCGCCATCGCGGCGCGCGCGGCCAACGCCGCGGCACGGGGAACCAGCGCGCGCCAGCGCCGGTCCAGCACAAGAACGGTCGGCCGCGTGGCCGGACTGGCGAAGAACCCCGCGTCAGCGGGGCTGGGACTAGGGGGTTCCATCCGGCTCCCGGCGGGTGCGCCCACGGGTCTCGCGGGCGGCGGTCGCGCGCTGATCATAGGCGTCCACGATGCGCCCGACCAGCGGGTGGCGAACCACGTCCCGCGTCCCGAACCGCGCAAACCCGATCCCGGCCACCCCCTCCAGCGTCTCCACCGCATCCCGCAGCCCGGAGCGCACGCCGGCCGGCAGATCGATCTGCGTCAGGTCGCCGGTCACCACCATGCGCGTCCCCTCGCCCATGCGCGTCAGGAACATCTTCATCTGCGCCTCGGTGGTGTTCTGCGCCTCGTCCAGGATCACGAACGCATGCGCCAGGGTACGCCCGCGCATGAACGCCAAGGGTGCCACCTCGATCTCGCCCGTGCCCATCCGACGTATCACCTGGTCGCCCGGCATCATGTCGTGCAGCGCATCGTACAGCGGCCGCAGATACGGATCGATCTTCTCCTTCAGATCGCCCGGCAGGAACCCAAGCCGCTCGCCAGCCTCCACCGCCGGCCGGCACAGCACGATCCGCTCCACACGGCCGGCCAGCAGCATGGCCACCGCCTGCGCCACGGCCAGGTAGGTCTTGCCGGTGCCAGCCGGACCAAGCGCGAACACCATCTCGTGGCGCGCCAGGATATCCATATACGCGGACTGCCCAGGCGAGCGCGGCCCCACCGCCCCACGCCGTGTCCGGATGGCCGGCAGGTCCGACAGCGGCAGGCGCGGATCCTCGTCGGCCGCGGCCTGCATCCGGATGGCGGCGTCCACGTCACCGGAGGCCACGCTCTGCCCCTGCTCCAATCGGCGCCACAAGCCGGTCAGGGCGGCGTGTGCGGCCTGCACACGATCGGGCTCGCCACTGATCGCCACCCGGTTACCCCGGCAGGCCAGCCTGACCCCAAACCCCTGTTCCAGCCGCACCAGGTGCCGATCGTGATCGCCGAGCAGCAATGGCAGCAGGGCGTTGTCGTTGAAGGCCAACGTGATCGCGCGGCCAGGCGCGGCAGCGGCTTGGGATAGTTGGGTCAAGCGCAGGCCTTCTCCTTGGGGGTTGCTCCAGACAGCGAATTGGTGTGTGCGGCCTCGATTTGCACGGGGATTACCTGGCCGATCAGTGTGTCCGATCCGGTCAGGTGAACGGGTTGCAAGTACGGCGAACGCCCGCCGATCTGGCCGGGCCGCCGGCCAGGGCCAGTGATCAGCACAGGCAGGGTCAGGCCCACGCACCGCGCGTTGAAATCGGCCTGCTGCTCACGAAGCAGGTCCTGCAGCGTGTAGAGTCGCCGGTCCTTGTCCGCCTCCGGCACCTGGTTCGGCGCACCGGCCGCGGGAGTGCCAGGCCGGGCCGAGTATTTGAAGCTGAACGCCTGGGAGAACTTGACCGCACGAATCAGGGCCAGGGTCGCCTCGAAATCCGTCTCCGTCTCGCCGGGGTGGCCGACAATGAAGTCAGACGACATCGCCATGTCAGGGCGCTGGCTTCGCAGCCGCTCCACCAGCGCCAGATAGTCCGCCGCGGTGTGCTTCCGGTTCATCGCCGCCAGCATGCGGTCCGAGCCCGATTGCACCGGCAGGTGCAGGAAGGGCATCAACTGCGGCAGATCGGCATGCGCATCGATCAGATCGTCGGCCATGTCCCGCGGATGCGACGTCGTGTAGCGCAGGCGGCTCAGGCCGGGGATGTCAGCCAAGGCATACAGCAGGCGGGCGAGCGAGCTTGGCGCGCCGTCCGGGCCCGCGCCATGCCAGGCATTCACGTTCTGCCCCAGCAGGGTGATCTCGCGCGCACCCGCCGCCACCATGCGTCGCGCCTCGGCCAGGATCGAGGCCGCAGGCCGGCTATACTCGGCGCCCCGCGTGTAAGGGACCACGCAGAACGAGCAGAACTTGTCGCAGCCCTCCTGCACACTGAGAAAGGCGGTCAGCCCGCCTGTGGTCTGCGGAGCCGCGGCTTCGGGCAGATGGTCGAACTTCGTTTCCACCGGAAAGTCGGTATCGATGACAGCGCCGGCAGCACGGCTGGCCTGGGCCACCATCTCGGGCAAGCGATGATAAGTCTGCGGGCCGAGCACGATGTCCACATACGGCGCACGCGCCAAGATCTCGGCGCCCTCGGCTTGGGCGACGCAGCCAGCGACCGCCAATATGGTGGGGCGTCCCTCCTGCGCCCGCGCAGCCTTGATGGCGCGCAAGCGGCCCAACTCGGAAAACACCTTTTCCGTTGCCCGGTCGCGTATGTGACAGGTATTAAGAATGACCATGTCGGCATCCTCCGGCCCTGTCGCCGGGGCATACCCCAAGGGCGACAGCACATCGGCCATGCGGGCGCTGTCATACACGTTCATCTGGCAGCCCCACGTAATAACGTGCAGACGTTTCGGCTGGCTGGAGATCATGGGACAAAACTTCCGGCTCGGGTCCGCGGCTGCGGAGAAGAGCGGAGCAATCGGGTTGGGCGCGCGCGCCGTCAACTGTTTCCCGTGATCGTCAAGCCGGTCTCCCGAGATACGTGCAGTCTGCACAGCATGCGCGAGTCCCGGTCAAGCCCGATCGTTCACGCGGCGCGATTCTGGCGCAAGGCGGCGGCACCGTCGGCCACGGCCTGCCAGGCAGCCTGGCTGAGCGCCTTGCGTGACGTGAAATCCTTCGGGTCCATGACCGTGTGGAACAGCAGGCTGACCCGCTTGCCGCGCCACTGCGCCAGCTTCCACAAATGCGGCGCCAGGCTCATATCGCCATACCATGCGAAAACGGTGCGGCTGACGCGGCCGACGGGAAGGCCGGCCAGGCGGTCATAGACGACCGAAACGGGCTGGATGAGCGGTTCGGCCTCTCCATAGGCGGCAGCGAAAAACGAGGAGTGGAACGGAAGCACGCGGCTGCCGTCCGAACTGGTCCCTTCCGGAAACAGGATCAGGTCGTCGCCATCGGCCAATCGGGCCTGCATCAGATCGCGCTCCCGGCCAATATTCTGGCGCGCGCGGCTGACGAACAAAGTGCGGCCGAGGCGGGCGATGGTGCCGACGATCGGCCAGCCGGCTACGTCGTCCTTGGCGACAAAGCAGGCGTGCAAGCTCCCGCCCAGCGCCGGGATATCCAGCCACGAGGCATGATTGCACACATAGATGACTGGCCGGTTCCGGCGGCGCGCCGGCTCGCCCACCACACGCACATGCAGGCCCAGCAGTCGCGCCACACTGGACCAGTAGAACGCGGCGAACAGCACACGACCAGGGCCGGGCACCACCAGGAGAACCGCCTGTATGACGCAGCAGATCGGTGTAAACAGCAACACGGCGAGCACGCGGCGGCAGGCGAGCAATTGCCGCATGCTCTGGCCACGCACCCGGTCCTCGCGCAAACGAAGGCCGGGCGGGGCTGGTGTGTGCCTCACGCGGCCGGGCACGGTGGTCAGAGTCGATGTCATGACGCCACGCTGTAGGCGGAAATTGGGGCGTTTGCATGACGGGAATGTTACCGTTCAGCGAAGCCGGCATTCAGGCAAGTGCGCGATTACACGCGCCACGCGTTTCCAATCCGCTCGAGGCTGACACACGCCCACGCGCGTGAGCCGATGGGCGGTATACGCGCCGGGTTGGCAACGAGCCATTTCCAGGCAGCCCTGCACGCTTCGACAACCTCGTCATGGCCGTCCACTACATCTACGTCGAGTGCGCCTCATTCTTTCTGCACTAGGGATTAGCGGCCTCGGTTGGGCGACATATCAATCCAAATCCACCCAGCTCAGATGTCCGCCCTTCCCTGCCCCCGTGTCCATGAAGACAGCCGAGCCGCCGCCATCGCCATGCGCCACCCACGGCCGGCCGTCGCGGCTGCGCTGGTCGTGGCCGCAGTAGACGGTCATCCCAGGCGGAATATGGTTGACCCAACGTAACAACCGCTCCGGAAATCCGTCCGCCTGCGTGCGCCCCGTTGTTTCCCCGAACATGGCGCGCGACAGCAGCGGATCGACCGGACCCAGCGGATCGGGCGGCGGGTGGGACAACATGCCGGTGTGAAAGGCGGCATGGACGAAAAATCGTTTTTCCTGAATCAGCCAGGCGGGCGCACGCTCCAGCTCGGTCAGCGTACGTGCGCGCAGTGACGAATCCAGCGCGGCCATCGTCGCATCGAGTTGCGGGCCGCCGCGCACGCGTTCGCCGCGAAGTGCGCGGCCGA
Source organism: uncultured Alphaproteobacteria bacterium (assembly GCA_963850605.1). Classification (GTDB taxonomy): domain Bacteria; phylum Pseudomonadota; class Alphaproteobacteria; order Acetobacterales; family Acetobacteraceae; genus BOG-908. The sequence continues at coordinate 115,748 of CAWKLX010000008.1, forward strand.
GCTTGCGGTCGTGGTTGCCGACCAGGAACAGGCCGCGGCCCTCGTCGATCAACTGGAACATCAGACGCAGGGCGCCGGCGCTGTCCGGGCCGCTGTCGATCAGGTCGCCCAGTTGGATGACGAAGCGGTCGGTGTCGGCGGCAAAGGCGAACGCGCGCAAATCGCCGTGCACGTCGCCCACCACGCGCAAACTGCGGCCGGCGGGAATATTCACGCGGCCGGCTCGCGCACGGTGCGGCGGTAGGTATCCAGTGCCCGAGTGCGCCCTTCGGCCAGGTCGACAACGGGGCGGGGATAGTCGCGTCCCAGCACCACGCTCGCCGCCGCCAGCACCGCGTCGGGGGCGGTCCAGGGGGCGTGGATATATTTTGCCGGCAAGCGCGCCAGTTCAGGGACGAAGCGGCGCACGTAGCCCCCGTCCGCGTCGAACTTTTCGCCCTGGGTCACCGGGTTGAACACACGGAAGAACGGTTGCGCGTCTATGCCGGTGCCGGCGATCCACTGCCAGCTCGCCCCGTTGCTGGCGAGGTCGGCATCGACCAGCGTGTCCCAGAACCAGGCTTCTCCTTCCTGCCAGGAAATCAGCAAATGTTTCACCAGAAACGAGGCGGCGATCATGCGCACCCGGTTGTGCATCCAGCCGGTTTGCCAGAGCTGGCGCATGCCGGCGTCCACGATCGGCACGCCCGTCCGACCGCGCTGCCAGGCGCGCAGGCCGGCAGGGTCGCGGCGAAACCCGAGCTTTTCGAATGCCGGGCGCAGCGGCTTCTCCGGCAAGGTCGGGTGGTGCCAGAGCAGATAGGCGGAGAAATCGCGCCAGATCAGCTCGCGCCGATAGGTATCGTGGTCGGCCGCATCCCCCTCCGCGCGGCTGGCGTGCCAGACGGTGCGGGGCGACAGCTCGCCGAAATGCAGGTGGGGCGACAGCATGGACGTGCCGTCCTCGCCGGGCACATTGCGGCCGGTGCCGTAGCGGGCGACGGCGGCGCCCACGAATTTCGCCAGGCGGGCTTGCGCGGCCGCCTCGCCCGGGACCCAGGTGGTGCGAAAACCGCCCGCCCAGTCGGGGTGCGTGGGCAGCAGGTTCCAGTCGGCGAGTTTGTCCGATGCGACCGGAGGCGCGCCGGCTTCAGTCTTTTGCGGGGCCGGGCGTGGGTTCGGGCGGCTCGCCCAGCGCCTCCACCGCGCGGGCGAACGGGGTGTACATGCCATACACGGTGCCGGTCTGGCTGCGCACGGCGTCCGGGTCGATCAGGGTGGAGGTGCGGTGCAGGACAAGGCGCCGGCCCTCCGCCTCCAGCGACGCGCGCACAGCCGCGTCGGCCGCGCGCCAGGCCGGTTCGTGTGCGATGCCGGCGTGAACCGCGGCAGCCCCGATCTCGCGGGCCAGCGCCGGCACGATCTGGTCCGCCCGTCCCCGTCGCAGCACTAACGCCGATCCGAGTTTTTCGAGTGCAGCGCCCAGCGACTGCAGGCTGCCGTGCAGCCACCAGCGTGCGGCGCCGCCAAGCGGCCAGGCCAGGCTGTCGTCCAGCACATACAGGGCCAGCACCGGGCCGCCTTCGGCGGCGGCGGCCAGAAGGGCGGGCTGATCGGTGATCCGGAGGTCCTGGCGGAACCAGACGAGGGCGGGCTGGGTCATCACCCGAATTGTACACCCGGCCGCGGGTGGCAAGCGCTGGGCCGTCCTGGGCCGCGTCGCACGGCGTGGCCTGCGCGTCCTGCCCGGACGGCGGAATAGCGAAGCAGAACACCCGGTCGCGGCCCAGAAGGTAGGCGTGGCCGCCCTGCCGGTAGTGGCGCGCGATGGCGGGGCTGCGCACCTCCAGCCCGCCGGTGTAGGCGCCGAAGGAGGGCAGCATGATGCGGTGCGCGCTCGGTCATGAAGCAGGGGCGGGTGATCTCGCCGGCGCGGGTGGCGACGCGGGCTTTTGGGTGGAAGTGGCCGGATATCTCGCCGGGGTCGGCCTCGCCTTGTTTCGCGTGGGCCTGGTGACGGAACAGCAGCCCTTCGGCGGCGAAGGACTCGCATGCCTCGCCGGAGACGCCCTGTGGCGGCAGCGGATCGTGGTTGCCGCGCACCCAGACCAGGCGGGTGGCGTGGCCGATGGCGGCCAGGGCGGCGTGGTCGGCGGGGGAGAGGCGGGTGGCGGCGTGCGCGTCGTGAAAACTGTCACCGACGGCGACCAGCGTGATCGGCGCGTGGCGCGCGACGAGGGCGGCGAGGCGCGCCAGCGTGGTGTGCGTGTCCCACGGTGGCACGAGTTGGCCGCGTGCGGCGCAGGAAGAGCCTTTTTCGAGGTGCAGGTCGGCCACCGCCAGGAGCGAGAGGCGTGGCCAGACCAGCACGCCGGCCGGGTCCAGCAGCAGGTTTTCGCCGCGGAACGTGAAAGTGTGCATGGGTGGGGCGGCGGCTCCGGCTCGGGGCCGACTTCTATACAAGGTGTGCGATCCGGCGCCACCGCCCGGTATCGGGAGTCGCGTGCCAGGACAAACGGGAAAGTCACACCCGGGGAAATCTTGTCGCCATGACAGGCCGTCGGCTTGCGACGCCCCTCGGTCGCGTGGCAGAGCGGCGCGCAAACGGTCTGGGTGCAATATGAAACGTCTTTGCTTTGCGTGCAGTTGTTTGATGCCAGTGCTGGCGCACGCGCAACCGGTGACCGGCCCGTATGTCAGCTTGGGCGGCGGCGCCAACGTCCAGCAGAACGAGATTGTGGAAGCGGCACCATATCCGCGTGCGCCGAACAACATCAATTACAAGTTCGATGTGGGCGCCACCGGCCAGGTCAGCCTCGGCTACGGATTGGGCAACGGATTACGGGTGGAGATCGAGGGGGATTTCATCACCAACCACGTGCGCGGCGTGAGCGGCACGGCGTTGCCATCCCGGGCGGGCGGGTTCGAGCAGAAATATGGCGGGTTCGCCAACGTGCTGTATGATGTGCCGCTTTCGTTGCCGATTTCGCCATATGTCGGTTTGGGCGCCGGCGGCCAGATCGAGTCGCTGCACAACGTCAATTTCTCCGCGTATGGCGCCACGCAATTGCCGAGGCCGGCCGGGTTTCAGGGGCTGAACGGGCAGAGCGATTCGAGCGGGTTCGCCTATCAAGGCATTGCCGGTGTGTCGGTGCCGCTCTCGTTCCTGCCAGGCTTGTCGCTGACGGCGGAGTACCGGTTTGTCGGCCTGCTCGACCCGTTGCCGGCGTTTCCGCGCAGTTTTCTGCGTGTCGTCTCGACGCCGAATGGTGAGGGCGGCGTGACGCGCACCGTGGTCGGCATCGACGCGACCCGGCATTTCGGCAATAATTTCAATCATGCGGCGCTGCTGGGTTTTCGATATGCGCTGTTTCAGCCGGCGCCACCGCCCCCGCCGGGTCCCACGCCGGCGCAGCAGGCGGCGCCCGAGGTGCAGCCGTCGCGCACCTACCTGGTGTTTTTCGACTGGGACCGCGCTGACCTGACCGCGCGGGCGCGCCAGATCGTGGCCGAAGCCGCGCAAGCAAGCACGCACGTGCAGACCACGCGGATCGAAGTGAACGGCTACACGGACCTGTCCGGCACCGCCGCCTACAACCAGCGCCTGTCCGTGCGCCGCGCGCAAAGCGTGGAGGCGGAATTGGTGCGCGACGGTGTGGCGCGAAGCGAGATCGGCATCCACGGTTTTGGTGAAAGCAATCCGCTGGTGCCGACGGCCAAGGGCGTGCGCGAGCCGCAGAACCGGCGCGTGGAGATTGTCCTGCGGTAATCGCTTGTGTTTGGGAGCAGCCGGGCCTTGTCGCTCGTCCCACTCGACATCCATGATCTAACTACTCGATTGTAGACACAACGGCAGGGGATCATCTTCCAGAGCAATCGCTTCAACGAGGCTTTTACGCCGGCTGACAAGCGTATCCATTCCGAGTGCCGCTAAATTCACCACGAAGGCACGAAGAACACCAAGAAGCATTGCTTCGCTGTCTCACTTTTGGGGGCACTGCAGGGGGAAATCCGACAGGCCCGGCATTCTTCGTGCCTGCGTGGTTGAACCTTCCTGCCCGCGGCGCTTTCGCGATTGCCCTAGATCAGCGCCCCAGCATGTCCGCCTCGATCCGCTCGATCTCCGCGTCCGACATGCCGAAATGATGCGCCGCTTCGTGCACCAGCACGCTGGCCACTAGCCGCGACAGATCCTCGCCGGCCTCGATCCATTCGACCAGGATGGCCTCGCGATACAGCACGATGCGGTCGGGCAGGTGCACCGGGTCGGAGACGCTGCGTTCGGTCAGCGGGATGCCGTGATACAGGCCGGTCAGCTCCCACGGATGCTCCAGCCCCAGGCTTTCCAGCGTCTCCTCGTCGGCCGCGTCCTCCACCAGGATGGCGACCCCCTGCAGGTGGCGGGACAGCCGGTCCGGCAAGGCGGCCAGCGCCGCTTCGGCCATGCCCAAAATATCGTCCTCGCTGGGTGGGGTGGTGTAGGCTGGCATCGATCTCTCACGGACGGATTTGCGAGCATGGCCACACCGCTCACCGACGCGCAACGCGCCGACCTGCCCCACACCCTGCCGCATTGGACGCTGGTTGCCGAGCGCGACGCCATCAGCCGGCGGTTCACCTTCGCCGATTTCTCCGCCGCCTGGGGTTTCCTGAGCCGCGTGGCGTTGCTGGCCGAGGCCCAGGACCACCATCCGGAATGGGACAACGTCTACAACAGGGTCAACATCCTGCTCACCACGCACGACACCGGCGGCTTGTCGGACCGGGACCTGCGCCTGGCCGCCAGCATCGACAAGCTGCTGCCGAACGCGTGACCGGGGCGGGGCGGCGGGGCAGGTGGCCGTACGCGCGGCCCTCTGCCATATAGCCCAACCCAACCCCGCCGTGCGTGGAGCGAGCCATGGTTTTCAAACCCAACTACAATTTTCAGCGCGCCGAGCGCGAGCGCGCCAAGGAAGCGAAAGCGGAGGCGAAGAAGGCCGAAAAAGCCGAAGCCAAGCGCCGCGCCGCCGCCGGCGAGCCGGAGCCCGCCCCCGCTACTGACGAGGCACCGGTCGGATCGGACGTGCATAATGGCCCTTAAGCGCAAGATACTCAGCAGCTTCGTGGCTTTCGACGTCGCGTACGTGGACGGTACCCGAAGCTCCAACCGCCGGGTGCCCTACACCGAGCTGGGCGGGCTGGACGGCGACGAGCCGGCCCGCGCGTTCATCGAGGCGCAGGACCGCGAGATCGGCGAGGCCTCCGGCCGGCCGCGGCCGGCGATCAAGTCGGTAGCGCGCACGCCGGTGCGCGTGGCGGAAAAGGAACGCGCGTGAGGCTTCGGCACCACCCGGCCTGACGCTACAGCGATGCGCTACATCTCCACCCGCGGCCAGGCCGCGCCGCAGGATTTCGCGGGCATCCTGCTGGCCGGCCTGGCCGAGGATGGCGGCCTTTATGTGCCCGAAACCTGGCCGCATCTGAGCCACGCCGACCTGCGGGCGCTCCGCGGCCTGCCCTATGCCGAGCTGGCGCCCCAGGTGATCGCGCCCTTCGTCGGGGACTGCGTCCCTTTCGCGGCACTCCAGGTCATGTGCCGCGAGGCCTACACCACGTTCCGCCACCCGGCCACCGTGCCGCTGGTGCAGTTAGACGCCAACCTGTTCGCGCTGGAACTGTTTCACGGCCCGACCCTGGCGTTCAAGGATCTGGCCATGCAGCTGCTCGGCCGGCTGTTCGACCACGTGCTGACCGCGCGCGACACGCGCATGACCATCCTGGGGGCCACCTCCGGAGACACGGGTTCCGCCGCCATAGAAGCCTGCCGCGACCGGGCGCGTGTGGATATCGCCATTCTGCACCCGGCCGGCCGCACCAGCGAGGTGCAACGGCGGCAGATGACCACGGTGGACGCACCCAACGTGCTCAACATCGCGGTGGACGGCAATTTCGACGATTGCCAGGCGCTGGTCAAAGCCGCCTTCGCCGACGAGGCATTCCGGCGCGATATGCGGCTATCGGCCGTCAACTCCATCAACTGGGCGCGAATCGCGGCCCAGATACCCTATTACGTGGCCTCCGCCTTGGCACTCGGCGCGCCGGAGCGGGAGGTGGCCTTCGCCGTCCCTACCGGCAATTTCGGCAATGTGCTGGCAGCCTGGGCGGCGCGGCGCATGGGGCTGCCGGTGGCGCGGCTGACGGTGGCCAGCAACCGCAATGATATATTGGCGCGCTTCCTGGCCGATAACGACATGTCCGTGCGCGCCGTGGAGCCGAGCCTGTCGCCCAGCATGGACATCGGCGTCAGCTCCAATTTCGAGCGCCTGCTGTTCGAACTGCTTGACCGCGACGCGCCACGCACGGCGGCCATCATGCAGGGTTTTTCGCAAACCGGACGCATGGAAGTTCCGCATGAAACATGGGTCCGGGCGAAAACGCTGCTGCACGGGTTCCGGCTGGACGATGCGGGCACCACGGCGGAGATTACCCGGCTTCACGATCAATGCGGCTATCTGGCCGACCCGCACACCGCCATTGGCACGGCCGCCGCCCGCTCGAACCCCTGCCCGCATCTGCCGACCGTAGCCGCGGCCACGGCCCATCCGGCCAAGTTCCCCGAGGCCATGGCCCACGCAACCGGTGCACGCCCCCCCCTGCCTCCGCATCTGGCCGACCTATATGAAAGGCCAGAAAGCTTTTTGCACGCGGCATGCGACCTGGGGGAGATCCAGGCCGTGATCCGCGCTTTTGTTGCAAGGAATCGCCCATGATCGCCGAAGACGCCATCCGCGTCACCCAACTGCCCAGCGGCCTGACCGTGGTCACCGAGACGATGGACCGCGTCGAAACCGTCTCGCTCGGCGCGTATGTCGCGAGCGGCACGCGCAACGAGGAAGCGTCGCAAAACGGCGTCAGCCATTTCCTCGAACACATGGCATTCAAGGGCACGGAGCGTCGGAGCGCGGCCGAGATTGCCGAGGCGATTGAGAATGTCGGCGGCCACATCAACGCCTACACCGCGCGCGAACAAACCGCCTACTACGTCAAGGTGCTCAAGGAGGATCTGGAACTGGGCGCCGATATTATTGGCGATATCCTGACCCATTCCACCTTCGCGCCGGAGGAGGTCGAGCGTGAACGCGGCGTGATCCTGCAGGAGATCGGCCAGGCGAACGACACCCCGGACGACATCATCTTCGACCATTTTCAGGAAGCGGCTTTTCCCAATCAGCCAATGGGCCGGCCGGTCTTAGGCACGGAACAAATTATCCGCGGCATGAAGGGCGCCGACATCAAGGCATACATGCAGGCCCATTATGCTGCGAGCAACATTGTTGTGGCTGCTGCGGGAAAATTGGAGCACGACCGGGTTGTCGATCTCGTGAAGAGCCATTTTGCCGATCTGCCGGCCGAACAGCCGCGTCCCTTGCCGCCCGGCCGTTACGCCGGCGGCGAGTTCCGCGAGGAGCGGGACCTGGACCAGGTGCACGTGGTGCTGGGCTTTCCCGCGGTGGGCTATGCCGACCCCGATTACTACGCGGCCACGCTTCTCTCCGGCCTGCTCGGCGGCGGTATGTCTTCCCGCCTGTTCCAGGAGATTCGGGAAAAGCGTGGGCTGGTGTACTCCGTCTATTCATTCGTCGCACCCTATGTGGAGACCGGCGTGTTCGGAATCTATGCAGGCACGGGCGAGGAAGAGGCAGCCGAGCTGGTGCCGGCGACGTTGGAGGAATTGCAACGCGTGCAGATCGACGCCCACCAGGCCGAGCTGAACCGCGCGCGGGCGCAGGTGAAGGCCGGCATATTGATGAGCATGGAAAGCACCGGCAGCCGCTGCGAACAGCTGTCCCGTCAGTTGCAGATCTACGGCCGGATCATACCAACGGCCGAAACGGTCGCTCGTTTGGACGCCGTCACCGTGGACGACATCAAGCGCACCGCCGCCCGCATCTTTCGCGGCGTGCCGACGCTGGCCGCGATGGGGCCGGCGCAGAGCGTGCCGAGCCTGTCCGCCATCACGGAGCGCTTGGCGGCATGAGCCTCAACGTTCTGCATGAACTGCTTGGGCGCGGCGCGCCTCGCGGGCGCGGATCGTGCCGATGCGATCCTGGTCGGGCGCACCTCGCTAAGTGTCGAGCGGCGGCTGGGCACGACGGAGACGCTGGAACGCTCCGAATCACGCGATCTCGGCCTGCGCGTGTTCCTGGGCCGGAAAAGCGCGATCGTATCCGCCTCCAGCGTGGACCCGGCCCGTTTTGCTTCGCTGGCTGAACGTGCCGTGGCCATGGCTCGGGTCGTGCCGGACGATGCATTGGCCGATCTGTGCGAGGACGCCGCCCCGCCGGAGGATGCGTCGGCCCTCGACTTGCTGGACCCGACCGAACCGGACGTCGCCGCCCTGATCGCACGGGCCGAGGCGGCGGAGGCCGCCGCGCTGGCCGTGCATGGTGTGACGAACTCCGAAGGCGGCAGCGCCGGTTTCGGCCGCACCGATGTGTTCCTGGCCACCTCGGCGGGTTTTGCGGGCAGCTATTCCCGCAGTTCGCATTCGCATTCCGCGAGTGTCATCGCGGGTGCCGGCACGGGCATGCAGCGCGACTACGACTACCATGGCGCCACCCACCTGTCCGACCTGGACGACCCCGCAGCGATCGGCCACAGCGCCGGCGAGCGCGCCGTCTCCCGCCTCAACCCGACGCGGCCGAAAACCGGCAAGATGCCGGTGGTCTACGATCCGCGCGTGGCCAACAGCCTGGTCGGCCATTTGTCGAGCGCCATTAACGGCGCCAGCGTCGCGCGCGGCACGTCGTTCCTGAAAGATCGCATGGGTCACAAGCTGTTTCGCGACGGCGTGTTCATCAACGACGACCCGCGCCGTGTGCGCGGCGGCCGCTCCGGCACGTTCGATGCCGAGGGCGTGCCGACGAAGCCGCGCGCCTTCATCGAAAACGGTGTCCTGACCAGTTGGGTGCTCGACGGCCGCAGCGCTCGCCAGCTCGGCCTGCGCACCACCGGCCATGCTAGCCGCGGCACCGGCGGCCCACCTGGCCCGTCCGCCACGAATTTGTACATGGCCGCGGGAGAACCTACGCCCGCCGAACTGATGGCCGACATCGACGAGGGAATCTATGTCACCGAACTGATCGGCATGGGCATTAACGGCATGACCGGTGATTACAGCCGGGGTGCTGCGGGGTTCATGATCCGCAATGGCGCACTTGCCGAGCCGGTGGCCGAAATCACGGTGGCCAGCAACCTCATCGAGATGTTTTCAACGTTGCGGCCTGCCAATGACCTGAACTTCCGGCGTGGAACCGATGCACCGACGATCCGCATCGATGGAATGATCGTAGCGGGCGCATAATCAGTCTGTTACAGGGCCGGCATGAACGGCGACGAAAACTCGGGGTTCCTGCTCACCAGCCTCGGTGAAACGCTCCATCTCGACACCGCGGCACGCGGCCTGCGCCACGCCGCCTGTGCACCCGGCCAGCGTAACCTTGTTCTGCACATTTCGGGCGTTTCGGCCTGGCTGATCGTGATCGATCCGATGACGGGGGCCGCGCAACGCAGCGTGGTTCCGGCAAGCGATGGCGGATTGTGCCTGGCGGGGTTGGACCGGCCTTCACCCTGGCGGTTGCGCGCCGCGGGCTGCTGGGTCGAAATGGTCTGCGACCGCGGCGGGCTGCGCGCTACCAAGGATGGCGGGATCGAGCTGACCGCGAAGTCCGAGGCGAGCCGGTTCTGCGTCGTGGGGCTTGGCGCCATGCGTTGCCTGGATTGTGCGAGCGCATGAATGGATGCGCCAGGGCGGGCCGTCCCGCGCGGTGCAAGTGTCGCTGCACTTCGGCGACAAGCCGGTTCTGCTGCTGGACGGGTTGGAGATCGATCCGACAGGGCTTCCCGGTCCGTTTGTGACCGAGGAGGCCACGCCCCGGCAGATGAGCGTGATCGCGCCGGGTGGCCGCGTATTGCGCCTCGTTCTCTATAACCCGGTCATCTGCTTCACCGTCTTCGGGCCGGACGAGTTCTACAAGGTTCTGGAAGTCGCGTTGGACGCGCTGCACCGGTTCGGGGCGTATGACGGCTCGCTCTGCATCGCAGCCGACTGGTCCGCCGAAGCCGTAGCCAAGCTGGTTCCCGGCATCTTCGCCGGAGGTTGGCGGCATGTGCGGATCACCGGCAATGACGGACTGTTCGCACGATACGACCTGCCGGACTGGGCGCTGGAAGCGTATCAGCCCGTCGTCTATATGGACGCCGACGTGGTGGCCAATGCGCGGCTGAGGCCGCTGCTGGCCAGGCTTGCCGCCTCTCGCCGCATCCACATGGCCACCGAAGACCGGCTTTTCACCCATGTGGCGGGCCGTGGCGCGGACCGCATCGCGGAAGCCACCGAGGGCTGGTTTGGCGCCTGGCTGTTCCGCGGTGATCCGCGCCTGGCAGACGGCAGCTTCGCACTTGGCTCCTCAGGCATCATCGCGGCCGATCACGCGGGACGCCTGCGGCCGCTCTGCTCGCTCGTGCGGGGCTTGCGTCGGGCAGTCCCCCCCGACCTTGTCGCCCGCTACACCGATCAGGCCCTGGCCAATTACGCGCTGCACGCCCTCGGCGGCAGCGATTTCAAAACGCTCGACCGGTTCGTCGACTTTGCCCGCGCCGCCGAGACGGCGCCACGGGAGCGGCGCGGTCTGATGCACTTCCATTCCGGCGTGGGACAGGGCGCCGCAAAGCTGGCAGCCATGCGGCGCTACGTGGCGAGCCTCGACGAAACAGTGTCGGCGGTCGACCGCCTGCCCGCCGCTATGGCGCCGAGCGCGCGGGCGCGAGCAGCCCGAAACCCTCCCGCAAGAAGCCCGGTGTCAGCGCAGCAAGCGGGTTAACGCCGACGCGCGGGTTCGAGAGCGGCCCGCGCACCGAGAAGCGCGCGGCGAACACGCCACCGCCCTTCTCCGGCGAGAACACGCGCCCCACGATCGGCAGGTCACCGAGCAACTGATTGAAGAAATACGCCGGCACCACCGTGCCGCGCAGGTCGGCCACGTGGCGCCGCAAGTCGATGTCGCCCTGGGCGGTGATGCCGAGGGAGGGGGAGAAGGCGCGCGCGCTGGTCAGATGCAGCACACGGCGGTGCCACCGGAACGGGGCCACCAGCTTGGAAAAGCGCAGGCCAGGGCCGCGCAGCGCGTCGACCAGGCCGTACAATGTCATTGCCTGCATCAGCCGCCCGACTGCCGGCGCCTGATGCACCTGGAATTGCGCCAAGGTCGCCGTGCCGGAGAGCGGCGAGCCGGGTTGGGTGTCGGCATAGGTTGCGTCCAGCACCAGCGAGCCACCCGAAAGATTGTCGCCCATGCCGAGCGCGTGCAGCACGTCGCCCGCATCCCCCGCGCGCACGTCCAGGCGGCGGCCACCCGGCGCGGGCACGATATGGGCGGCGAAATCGCCCGGCTGCCCGGCGCTCGCATCCGCCTGCGTGATGTGCCGCCCGTCGCTCCGCGCTTGCAGCGCGGCGGGTGCGACGCTGCGGCCCGGCGCGAGCAGCACTTTCTTGAAGCGCAGATCGGCGGACCAGGCCTGCCCGGGCGTCGCGTTGTCCGGCGGATCTGGACGAGGCGGCGCTGGCACGCCACCGACGGCCGGCTGAGCGAGATAGGAGGAGAGGTCGATCGCCGGCCCGGCAAGCGAGATGTCGATCGGGTCGTGCGGACCGGCCGGGAACAGCACACGCCCATGCACGTCCGTCTGTCCCAGCTGCACCCGCTCCAGCACGAGCGCGTGCCGTCCGCCTCTGAGGAATTCGGCGCGGCTAACGAGGCGCAGCTCCGGCCCTTCCGCATGGAGCTGGTCCAGACCCGCCAGCCGCCCATGGTCCAGAACCAGGTGCGCCCCTGCCTTCGCCGGCTGCCCCGCTGGCTTGGACCAGCCCAGCGGGGTGGCCAACGCGGCCTGCGCCAGGTCGGCGTCCAGCCTGATATCGGCCGTGCCGTCCCGGTGGCCCGCGTAATCGACCAGCAACCCGGTCTGCCCGCCGGTCATGATGTTGGCCGCGGCGTCCGGCACCCCCGCCGCCAAAAGCTGCGCCCCGGTCACGCTGCCGGAGGCCGTCAGATGCTGCAGCACCTGGCTGGGCGGCCCCGCCCGGAAATCCATGGCAAGGGCCAGCCCTGCTGGAATGCCGGCCACCTCCCCCTGGCCATCGAGATCAAGACCATCCCCGGTCACGCTCAGTCTCAGCGCCGCACGGTCCAGGTCGCGGCCGCCGACGATGCCGCCTAGATGCACGTCGGCGAGAGTGGCGTGGGCGCTGATGGGGATCTGGTCCATCGTCACCCGGTCCTCCAAGGGCACATGCAGGGTCAGAAGCGCCTGCACGTCCCCCGACGGGTTGACGATCTCCACATGGCCGCGCGACAGCAATCCCAGGCGCGGGTGGTTCAGCAGCGCCAGTGCATCAGCCAGCGGACCGGAGAGGCTCGCTAGGATGTCGCCAAACTGGTGCGGCTCCTCCAGCTTGGTGATGTGGATGGAGCCGGGCGCCAGCACCAACCGGTCCTGCGTCCCGCGGTCCAGCGTGACCAGCAGCGAATCCGGGCCCTCTATGTTCACGTGGCCGCTGGCATGGACCAGGGGTGGCACCGGCCGCAGCCACCAGACGGTGGCGTCATCGACCAGCAAGCCGCCCGACAGGGCGCCGAGTGTGACATCGGAGAAGTCTTGCGCGGCATCCACGCTGCCTTGCACATGGGCCGAGCGCGCAATGCCGGCGCTGACGTTGCGCACAAGCCAGGCGCGCGCACCGCCGCCCACCCTTTCCGGCCAGTAGTGGCCAAGGTCAGCCATGGAGGCCTGCGGCAGGTCAAGGGAGAATGTCGCATGCAGGCGCTGGCCAGCGCGGGAGATTGTGGCTTGTCCCGAGAACACCGGCGGCGGTGACGTTGTTTTCGGGGCCTGGGCCAAGGCAAGCCGGATCGAATCTAGATGTATTTCCCTCGCTGAGCCCGAAATGGACACTTGGAACGCGGCAAGTCCGACCTGTCCACTTCCGACGAAAGCCCGTCCGGAGCCCACCTGCACGCCGAGTTTTGCTGATGCCAGTGCAAGGCCAGGGCCGAAATCGGCCATGCCTGACAAGCCGACCGGCGCATCCAACGCAGCGAGCGCGACCAAGCCCGGCGACAACCGCGCCAGCGCGGCCGGGTTCACCGGCGCCAGCGTCCCCGACATGCGTGTCAACGCGCCGGCAGGCTCCACATGCAAGTCGAGCACGGAGTCCACACTGCCAGCACGCAGAGTGGCCCGTGCGTCGCCTCGCATGCGGTGGCCTGCGTTTTCCAACGATGCCTGCATGTCGTCCATGCGCCAGACCACGCCCAGGGCAGCATCGCGCAGCACGACCGTGCCGTTTTCGATCCGCAGTTTCGAAAGTTGCGCCGGCCAGGATAGTCCGCCCCCGCCCTTTCCGGTCTGGCCCAGCGCCAGTGTGCCGTCCGCGCGGCGTTGCAGGTCGAGCGTTACGTTCTGGGCGGCGATTGCCCTTGGTGCCAGCCGGCCGAGCAGCAACGGCCCGATCGGCAGCCCGATGCTGGCAGCGCCCACATGCCCGCGCGGCCCATCGCCCGGTGCAGTGATCGAAACGTCAAGCAGCCGTATGTTCAGCTTCTGGTTCCGTGACGAGAAGCCGTTCCAGGCCAGGGTGGCCCTGCCGACCCGCAGGGTAGCGCCCGGCACTGATAGATGGGCCCGCTCGCGCTGCAGCAGCCAGGTGACGTCGAGCGGCCCCTGCGCCAACCGCCAGGCGAGCGCGCATGCCGCCAGCACCGCCAGCCCTGCCAGGCCGAGCCCGATCTCGGCCAGAACACGCAGCACGGACCGCAGGCGCCTCATGCCGGCGTTCCGCCGCCTATGCACGCCCAGTGTTGCAACGGCCCGGATTGCGCCAGTCTTGCAGGATGCCGTTTCCGCCGCCGCACGACCGCTTGGCCGCGGACCGCTTGCTCGCCGCCTTTCCCCAGCCGCATGACGGCGTGCTGCCTGACCTGCTCGCCTGCCTGGGCGGCAACAGCCCCTATCTCGCCGAACTGGCCCTGCGCGAGGCAGACACGCTGCGGGCGATCGCGGCCCAGGGTCCGGACGGCGTGTGCGACCTGGCGCTGGGCCAGGTGGCCCGCTTGTCGCCCACCTTGCCGCGCGCCAACATCGCGTCCGCACTGCGCACGGCCAAGCGGCGGATCGCACTTGCGGCGGCGGTCGCCGATATTGGCGGCGCCTGGACGCTGGACCAGGTGACCGGCGTGCTCTCCGATTTGGCCGAGGGCGCGCTGCGCGTGGTGGTGACCCATCTGCTGCATGCCGCGCATCTGCGCGGCGAGCTGCGCCTGCCGCATCCGGCTACCTCCACCCGCGCGGGTTTTACCGTGCTGGCCATGGGCAAGCTCGGCGCGCGGGAGCTGAATTTTTCCAGCGATGTTGATCTCATCCTGATCTTTGACCCAGACGCGCACTCGTACAACGCCGACGGCATCTCCGCCATCTTCGCCAGGATAGCGCGCGACCTGGTGGCGCTGATGCAACAGCGCGACACGGACGGATATGTGTTCCGCACCGATTTGCGGCTGCGGCCCGACCCGGGATCGACGCCGCCGGCCATCTCGCTGCCGGCTGCCCTGTCCTATTACGAGGGGGCGGCGCAGACCTGGGAACGGGCGGCCATGATCAAAGCGCGTCCAGTGGCAGGCGACCTGGCCCTGGGGCGTCGGTTCCTGGAAGCGATCCGGCCGTTCATCTGGCGGCGGCACTTGGATTTCGCGGCCATCGCCGACATACGCGGCATAAAACGCCGCATGGACGGGGTCCGCAATGCCGCCCTGCCGCTGTCGGGTGCGCCCGAGTCGCGGCTGCTGGGCCATGATTTGAAACTGGGCCAGGGTGGCATACGCGAAATCGAGTTTTGCGCGCAGACGCTGCAGCTCGTCTGGGGCGGGCGCAACCCGGCGCTGCGTCTGCCCGGCACGCTGGCGGCCCTGAGCTCGGCGGAGGCGGCAGGTCATTTGCCGGAGGGCGACGTGCGCATCCTCTCGGACGCCTACATGGTCCTGCGCCGCGTGGAGCACCGGCTGCAAATGGTGGCCGACCGCCAGATACACAGTCTGCCCGAAAGCTCGGACGGATTTGAGGCTTTCGCTACTTTCATGGGCGCGGACGATGCGCCATCTTTCGCGGACGCGCTGCTCGCGCACCTCCAGGCGGTGCACGCGGTGTTTGCTGGCGTGCTGGCCGGGCCCGGAGATCCTCCTGACCTGTATGCCCAGCGTCCCCCGGCCCAACCCAGCGCTGCGTCGGGCAATCCGCCCGGGAATCCGGTCTGGGAGGGGTGGCTGGAGGGGCGCCCACGCGCGCTCCGCTCCGAACGGGCGCGCGCCCTGCTGTCCGACCTGCTGCCGGCGCTGGCCGCGGTGGTGCAGCGCCAGCCACAACCGGATACGGTGTGGGCCAGGCTGGACGAGTTCTTCCACCGCCTGCCTTCGAGCGTGCAGATACTATCGATGCTGCGCCACAACCCGGCACTGCTGGACCGGCTAGGCGACGTGATGGGGGCGGCACCCTGGCTCGCCGATCATCTTGCCCAGACCCCGGCCGCGCTCGAAGGGTTAGTGGCGCCAGGCGACATCGACACGGATCCGGCCGCCTCACTGGCCGCCCAGCTGCGCGACGCACGTGCGCCGGACGAGGCTTTGGCCATCGCCAGCCGTTTCGTGCGCGGCGAGGAATTCCGGTTGGCGGTGGCCGAGCTGGACGGCCGCCTCGACCAGGATTTTGTGGCGAGGCACGTACCGCGCTGGCCGAGGCCGCCATCAACCAGCTTCTGCCGCAGGTGATGGCGGACCATGCGCGCCGGTTCGGCAAGCTGCGTGGCGGCGGCATGGTCGTGGTGGCGCTTGGCAAGGCCGGATCGCGCGAGATGATGGCAGGGTCCGACCTCGACCTCATGATGATCTATGACCACACGGAGACTTCGGTGGAGAGCACCGGCCCGGTGCGCCTCTCCCCTAGCCAGTATTTCGGGCGCGCGGCGCAGGCGCTGATTGCCGCCCTGACAGTAGCAAACGCGCGATGGCCGGTTGTACGATGTGGACATGCGGCTGCGCCCGTCGGGCGGCAAAGGGCCGGTGGCGGTCTCGCTGGCCGCCTTCGAGCGCTACCACCGCGAGAGTGCATGGACTTGGGAGCGGCTGGCGCTGACCCGCGCCCGCGTTGTCGCCGGGCCAGGCCCACTTCGGTCACGTGTGGCGCGCGCGATGGGCATGGCGCTGACCCAGGGCGATGTGGCGGCAGTGCGGCCCGACACGCTGGCGATGCGCCGGCGGTTGGCCGCCGAGTTGCCGGATCACGGTGTATGGGATGCCAAGATGCGGCCGGGCGGGCTGATGGACGTGGAGTTTCTGGCCCAGTCGCAGCAATTGATCCACGCGCGGCGCCCGGCCTTGCTGAACCCCTGCACCCGCGTGGCGCTCGCGCGGTTAGGTGAGGCTGGTGCTCTGCCTGCTTGTGACGCGGCCCTGCTGATCCAGGCGGACCGTGCGTGGCGGGCGGTGCAGGGCCTGTTGCGGATTACCGGCGGCCGAACCATTCCGACCACGCTGCCCGATGCGGCGGCGCAGCGCATTGCGCGCGCGCTGCATCGCCTTGCACCTTGCGATACGATCTCGACCGAGGCACGGCTGGACGACCTGGCGCACCGTGTGCGCACCGTGTTCGCCCGCCATATAGGAGACGGTTTAGTACATGCCGATCAACCAGGGCGACCAGGCCCCAGACTTCTCGCTTCCCGCCTCGCGCGGCCGCACAGTCAGCGCGGGGATGCTGCGCGGCAAGCCGTACGTGCTCTACTTTTATCCGAAGGCCGACACGTCGGGCTGCACCAAGGAGGCGTGCGCCTTTCAGGAGGCATTGCCGCAATTCTCTGGGCTTGGCCTCGATGTTGTGGGTGTCTCGCGCGACCCGGTGCGGGCTTTGGACAAATTCGCCGCGAAATACGCGCTGGACTTTCTGCTGGCTTCCGACGAGGCAGGCGCATTGACCGAGGCGTATGGCGTGTGGGTCGAAAAATCCATGTACGGGAAGAAATACATGGGGATTGAACGTTCCACCTTCCTGGTGGACGCAAACGGATATGTGGCGCGCGTCTGGCCGAAGGTGAAGGTGGAGGGTCACGCGGCCGAGGTGCTTTCGGCTGCGCGCGATCTCGGCTGAGGGTTGGGCGCGTCAGCCCATCGTGTCGTACATGAGCGCCATGGTGGCACCGCCCAACTGCGTCGAAAAATCGCCGGCCAATTCCGCGGCGAAGGTTGTCACCGATGTAGTGGCACCCCCCGACGCCGTGATGCGCCGCCATGCCGCCTCCTCGGTGCGCGCGCTGACGCCGCCGCACG
Source organism: uncultured Alphaproteobacteria bacterium (assembly GCA_963850605.1). Classification (GTDB taxonomy): domain Bacteria; phylum Pseudomonadota; class Alphaproteobacteria; order Acetobacterales; family Acetobacteraceae; genus BOG-908. The sequence continues at coordinate 133,141 of CAWKLX010000008.1, forward strand.
CGTCCACGGCCACCATCACCTCGTAGCCGGCGGCAAGTGCATCGAGCGCGGTGCGCTGAACCACGATCTCGCTGGCCACACCTGCCAGAATCAGAACAGGGCGGCCGGTCGCCTGCAATGCTTCGACCAGAACCTTGTCGGCGAAAGCGGTGGTCTGCGTGCGCATCCGCGGGTCCGCGCCGGCTAGCGGGGCCACCACCGCGTCCAGCGTGGCGCCCCCGGGCGGCACGGCCGAGATGAAGGCCGGGAGCTTGTGCAGGGCGGCCAGCCTGGCCAGCACACCGGCACCCCGCTGTAGCTGCGCGACCGACGCGGTGCGGCTGTGCTTGACGATCTCCTCCTGCAGATCGAGGAACAGCACGGCAGTGTTCTGCGCGTTGGGTATCGACATCTTTCCGTCCTTGCTTGCGTGCGCAACTACCAGCGCAGCGATTCTGCGGCGATTTCCTGCATCGGCGTGACTGTCGCCCAGCGTTCGGCGATTTTTCCGCCCGCCACGCGCCACATGACGAAGCCGTGGAACTCCATGCGTTTGCCCGTCTGCGCGTTCGTGCCGGTCCATACGTTGCGGACGACGACGCGGTCGCCTTGGGCCACGCTGTCCCGCACCTCGACGCGCAAATCGGGGAAGAGTTCGTGCATTCTGGCCATCATAACGCGGTCGGCATCCCGGTCCGCCTCGCGGCCGCCGGGGCCGTCGTGATCGAGGAAGTCCGCTGTCATGTTGCGGTCGATCGCGTCCAGGTCCCTGCGGTTCACGAAATCATCGAAATGGCCGACCACAAGCCGGGTATTCTGTTCAATGTCGTGCATGGCGCCCTCCGTAATTCGGTCAGTTGACCTGGCGTTCGCGCCCGCGCCAGAACGGCTCGCGCAACGTGCGCTTCAGCAGTTTTCCGGCTGCGTTGCGCGGCAGGGCGTCTGCGAAGGATATGCTGCGCGGCGCTTTGAAGCCGGCAATACGGGTGCGCGCCCAGGCGGTGAGGGCGTCCGCATCGAGTGTCTCACCCGCCCGCAACACCACCACCGCATGCACCGCCTCGCCCCATTGCGCGTCCGGCACGCCGATGACAGCGGCTTCCGCTACGGCCGGATGTTCGCACAATGCGCTTTCCACTTCGGCCGGAAACACGTTCTCCCCGCCGGAGATCACCATGTCCTTGACCCGGTCGAGGATGTATACGTAGCCCTCCCCGTCCAGCGTGCCCGCGTCGCCGGTGTGCAGCCAGCCATCTTCATCGATCGTGCGTGCCGTCTCTTGCGGGCGCCGCCAGTAGCCGGCCATGTTGCCGGGCGCGTGGATCAGCAGTTCTCCCACTTCGCCGGGCGGCACATCCTGCACCGTCCGGCGTAACCACCCGTAGCCGTACCCAGGGGAGCGCGCGGCCGGCGGCGCGCAGAAGGTGCGGGCGATCCGGGGTGTGGTCCGATGGTGCCAATGCCACGCTCGTGCCCGAGGTTTCCGTCATGCCATAAAACTGCACGAGTGGACGGCCGAGCACGTCGATGCATTCTTTCAACAATGGCAAGGGCATCGGGCTGGCACCGTAACCCACCTCTGCGAGACGTGAGAAATCCGTGTTCTGTCGCGTCCCGGATGCCGCACCAGCATCTGCAGTGCCGCCGGCACGAGGAACATCTTGTCACGCGGTGCCGCGCGATGGCCTCCAATGTTGCGGCGGGGTCGAATTGACGATGTATATGGCAGGTGGCGCCGTAATGCATCGCGATCAGCCCCCAGCCAGTGCCGGCGATATGCGAGACGGGCATGGACAGGAGCGCCACATCGTCCGGCGTCCAGCGATTCCAGCCCAAATCGTGCTCGGCGCCCGCCAAATGCGAGGACATCAGGTTGGCATGCGTCAGCATCACGCCCTTCGGCTGGCCGGTAGTGCCGGAGGTGTAGAGCTGCAACGCGACATCGGACGGCGCCGGCACATGCGTGGACGGGGCGGCGGTGCGCCTGTCGCGCCAGGCGGCCCATGCGTCATGCGCCTCACCGGCCAGCACCTGCGCGCCGGGCCATTCGGCATAGGCCGGATCGCCCGCATATTCGCGTCCCAGCACCACCAGCCGAGCTTGCGCGTCGGCGACGATGCCGGCCACTTCCGGTGGTGCCAGCCGCCAGTTGACCGGCACCGTCACCACACCCGCTTTCATCGCGCCATACAGAAGCTCGAAAAACACGTCGGTGTTGCGGCCGATATAGGCGACGCGCGCGCCGGGGCCGATACCCGAGGCTTGCAGTGCCTGTGCGACACGGTCGCTGCGTGCGTCGAGTTCGGCGAAGCTGGTGACGTGGTCTTCGAACACGAAAGCGGCGTGCGTGCGCGGATGCCGGCGCAGCGCCGCCAGCAGCGTTGGGAAACTCAAAGGAAGCAGTCCTTTTTTGAAAAAAAGGACCAAAAACTTCTTTCCGTTGGGTCCGTCGATAGCCGGAAAAGAGTCTTTCGCTTCTTTTCTTCAGAAAAGAAGTCTTCCTTCATGTCTTGTGCGCGATCACATCGGCCAGATCGCCCACGTTCTTCAACGCATCGATCTCGCGCGTATTTAACTTAATGCCGAAACGCTCCTCGATGGAGACCATGATTTCGATCTGCTTGAAACTGTCCCAGCCGGCCACATCCTTGGCTGACATCTCCGGCGTCAGCTTCATGTCGTCCTTCATGAACACGTCGTTGAAGATTTCCGTCAGCGCCTCGTAGATTTTGGCCGTGTCGGTCATGCGGATGGTCCCTCGGTCACGTCGATGAATGTCTTGGCTGGCTCGAACGCGGTGAGTTCAAGCACGGCTGTGCTGGCACCGCTCTCATCGTGCGACAGCGGCGCGAAACCAAGTTTTGCGTAATGGTCACGCACCATCCCGTTTTTCTTGGTGGGAACATACTCGCCGATAAGCCTGGTCGCGCCCAAAGCGCGCGCCTGATCGACGACAAGGTTAAGGGTTGTGCGTTCCACACCGCGGCCAAGCACCCGACAGCTCATTAGCCAGGTGTCGATCGTGATCGTGTCCAGGGCCGTTGTGCGGCCAATGACGATGGCGATGATCCCGTTGTCGCCGAACCGGTCGAGTAGCCGAATCTGCAACCCGAAACTGCGCGGATCGGCCATGATGGCGGACACGTCGGCATCCGTATGCCGGCGCGTTGTTAGGTTGAACTGGTTGGTCTTGTTGATCAGCTGCACGACCCGCTGCTTGCCGACTGCGTCAAAACGATTCCAGACCATGCGCATGTCGAGAGCGCGAAGATAGGATTCCATGTCGCCGGCGCTGGCCTGCAGGTCGGCGCGGGCACGGTTCTCCTGATACTGCGCCGTGCGTTCCAGGTCTTCCGCCGTGATGCCCAGGCTTTCGAAATATCCCGCGTCCGCCAGCACGCCCGGCACCAGTGCGGGATCGTCGTCCGGCACCTCGGGCACGGCGACCATCGGCAATTGTTCGCGCACGAAGTTGCGCTCGAACGGGTTGTCGTCCAGGAACACCAGCGCATCCAGGCCGATGTTCAGGTCGGCGGCAATCGCGCGGATGTTGGCTGCCTTGTCAGACCAGTTGGCCTGAAAACTCGCGATGTCGCCGCGGCGCAGCACCATTTCGGGATGTTTTTCAAATGGCTCCAGAGCATTCGCCTCGTCGTTCTTCGAACTCACGGCCAGGATCACGCCGCGGCGGGCCAGCTCCTTCGCGTATTCCTGCACACTCGTGAAACCTTCGCCGAGCGGGCTGCCTTGACCGAGCACGATGCCGTCCATGCCGTCATCGCCGATCACCCCGCCCCACAACGTGTTGTCAAGGTCAAGCACCAGGCATTTGTAAGAGCGGCCCTGGCGCGCGGCGATGATGCGGCCGACCAGCTCGCCGTAAGCCGGGGCACGCGCTGGCGTCACCTCCTGTTTCGAGCGGTGCCATAGGGCTGGATCGTGCCAGGCGGATAGGCCGTCCCGTGCGGCCGCATGATCCACGGCCACGAGGTCCACGCCACGCGCATCCGCACGTGTGCGCAGCGCCTCGTTCAGCCGCGCCACGAAACGGCTGCGCGAGCCAGGCAGGCGATGCTCGTTACTGCCCAATAACGGCGGGAACACGTCCAGCACCGTTTGCTGCATCACCGGGCAGCCGAACGCCTCCTGAGCAAGCGTCCAGCAGCGCTCGATCCGGCCCAGCGCTTCCGCAAGCGCCGCGTCCGCATCTGGCCTGGGCATCGCCGCGTTCAGCCCCTGGGTCAAATGCGCCGCGTCAAAGGCGAACAGCACAGCGGTGGGACAGAATGCATGCAGTGCGCTATCGACCTCCAGCAGCTCCTGCATGTACTGGCCGTAGTCGTTCTCATACGTTTCGATGTAGATATTGCGTCGTAGCGCGGCAACCCGTACGCCGGCGTGCAAATGGGCCAGCGTAGACGATCCGAGAATGGCGAGGCGCACCGGTTTCGTGCCCGTATCGGACGGCGGTGCGGTGACCACACGGCGCACCGTCTCGTCCAGCGCGTTGGTGCGCACGAAATCAAGACGCGTATTGGCCAGGGCTACGGCGTCTGCCCAGCCTGCTACCGCGCGCAGGCGCGGGCGGAAATCGGTGATGGCGGGGAGCCATCGAAGCTGTTCCACGACACACCTCTAGAAATCAGCAGTCTTTTTTGAAAACAGGACCAAACTCTTGGAAATTGAGTCCGAGATAGCCCAAAGGAAGTTTTTAGCTTTCTTTCAAGAAAGAAGAGCTTGCCTTCTTATTGTGCTGCCACCTGCTGCGTTTGGTTGAACAGCGCGTCGGCCTGAAGCGTCACCTTCTTCCACGTCTCGAACTCGATACCGCGGGCGCCACCCTCGGCCGATTCCAAAAAATACGTGACGTAGCCGACCAGCAAGCCCGGCTCCAGCCAATGCACCGTGCCGGCGGGATGTCCCGCCCGGGTCTGCAACACACATAGCAGCTTTATATCGCCGTACCGCCGCAAGGCACGGAACAAGCGGCGGAGCTTTTCCTCGCCCACTTCGTGCGCCACCTTGAACACAAACACCTTCTCCGCCGAATGCAAATCCTCGATCAGCTTGCCGCGCAGAAAGCGCAGGCGGCGGCAGGTCTGGATGAACATCTTATCGGCCGGCGCGTCGGTGATGTTGATAAACGTATTCGACGCCATGTCGAACCGTTTATCCGACGTCACATACTCCTCGCGATCGGCAGACACCCGCACCGTCGTCAGCTGGGTATGCTGCTCCTCGCCTACGCCTTCGAATTCGCGCTCCACCGCCTCGGTCAGGATGTCAATATCGCTCTTGGTCCAGCGCAGCAGGCTGACGTGCCGGCTGCCGAACTGACTTTGCACCATGCCGAACTCGCAGCCGGTCGTTGTGCCGCCCAGGCTCTCGAAGCGGGAGAAAACATTGCTTTCTTCCTCGGCCGACAGGACCGGCGCCGGTTCGCCCACATCCTCGCCCGCCAGTTGCTGGCGCAGCAGGCGAAGCTCCTCGGTAATCTTCCAATCGTGCGGGCGCTTGCGCTGTGCCTCCACCCAGCGGAGCACCGCCTCCTGCCAGTCGGCACGGCGAGAGGCGAGGCGCGCGTATTCGGAGAGCAGGTCCCGGTCGTCCGAGTAGGTTTCCAGCGCCGCGCGGCATGCGGCTTCCGCCTCCTCATGCCGGCCGGCACGCGAGAGCACGCGGACATACGTGGCTTCCAGCTCGGCGGCCGGTTCGCCGCGCGCCCGCAATGCCTGGACCTGAGCGGTGGCATCGTCATAGGCGCCCCGCTCTTCCTCGACCGCGATCCGGGCCAGAGCAAGCTTTATATTGTGCGGGAATTTCTGGGCCCATTCCGCCGCTCGCGCGGCCGCCTCGTCCAGGCTACCGGCCAGGCGGAATGCTTCCAGGTGCGCAACATACGCCGGCACGAAATCCGGAAAACGCGAGTGCACGCTTTCCAGCCGTCGACGCACCTCGGCCAGCATCTTTTTGCGCTCGCGACGTATGCCGATCATGACTGTTGCCACGTTCAGCGCAATCTCCGGGTCGGCCGGATACAGTTTTTCCAGTATCTGCCAGAGCCGATCGGCCTCCTGCCAATCCTCATTGCCCGCGATGGAGGCGCCCAAAGTCAGGATCTCCCGGTCTTTCGGGAACCGCTCCAACGCCTGCTTCATGCGGTCGCCGAGCTGGTCGAACCGGCGGGTGCGGCGGGCCAGGGCGAGAATGCCGTGAAAACCGGCCTTGTTGTCCGGCTGGGCGTCGCACAGCTCATGCCAGCGGGCGAAAGCCTGGCCGATGTCACCGCGCGCTTCGGCGAGTGCTGCCGATGCGCGTCGCACCGGGGCGCTGCTCGCGAATCCGGCCAGCGCCTCACGCACAGCCGCCTCGGCCTCATCGAAGCGGCGCAGGCCGGTGAGTGCCATGATCAGCATGGCCGCCGGTTGCGGCTTGTCGGGCACCAACTCGCGCCAGCGCGTCGCTACCTCGAGCAGCCCGGCCCAGTCGCCGCGTGCTTCAAGCAGCCCGGCCTTGTCGGAGAGCAGCCAGGGGGCGTCGGCGTTCTTCGGCTCGGCGCGGGCCAACACGCGCTCCGCCTCCTCGAAGCGGCGTAGACGGGTCAGTGCGGCCAACTGCACGTGCGCGCCGCGCTCGAAGGCGGGGAAACGCTGTTCCAGCGTGCGGCCGATGGCCAGGGCCGCTTCGTGCCGGCCGGCGGCCGCCTCCAGCCCTGCCTGCATCATCAGCGGCCAGGGCAGGTCCTGGCGCGCGGCCACCACGTGACGCACCGTCTCGGCCGCTACACTGCGGCGCCCTGCGGTAGTCAGCCGCTCGACGAACTCCACCATCGAGGCGTGGTCGTTGGATGGTTTGCGCGAGGCCGCCCATAGCTCGGTCAGCTCGGGCAGCTGCTCGGGCGGGGCCGTCTGCCGCAATCCCTCGCGGACGATCTCGTCAATGACCATCGCACTCTCCCGTCGCCCGATCCAAGGCCACGCCCCTTATTGAGCAGGAGATGTCGTCGGTCGGGCGCAAAAGCTCAAGCCGGTTTCTGTATGGCAAGCTTAATGCGCTCATATAAGTCACGCAGGCTGTCCGCCACCCCGGGTTGCACCAGCCATCCTTGTCGCGCGTAAGGGCTCTGCCGCTTCTGGCGCGAGAACACTTCGCCCGCCACCACGCCAGGCCCCTGCACCACCCGATCGGCGAACTCGGTCATGCGCTGATAGGCCGCATCGAAATGCACCGCCCGGTCGTCGATGGCCAGCTCGGCGGTGTCACCCTCCATCGCGGCGGCCATCGCAGCGCGGTCGAACGGCACGCGCTTCCACATGATCATGTTGCGTATGCCGACGGTGGTTTCGCCCTTTTCCCGGATATACATGCCGTTCAGCGTCCGCAGCACCTCCGCCTCGTCACGCGGCATGGAGGCCCATCGCTTGTCGCCCAGGAATTTCGGCGTCGGCACGTCCGTCATGCCCAGCACGTCGGTGCAGAACCGCTCGAACACGTCCGACTTGCCGTCCATCACCGTCGAGTAGGAGAACAGCCGCACCGCATCCCGCCCGAAGACGGCTGCGTGCTCGCGCCAGGACAGGCTGTAGTCGATGTCCCGGCCGCCGGCGTGTGGGCCCAGGTTCTTGCGGTAGTATTCGGGGGTGCGCCCATCCAGCAACCCCAGGTAGAACTCCGGCAGCGTTTGCGCGCTGCCCATGAAGAGTGCCTGGTTCCACAACGAGGCAATCCGGTCGCTCCAGCGGCGCATCACATAGACGATCTGGATATCCGGCACGCCGATCAGGTCACGCAGGAGAGCGAACTCGTCGGGGTTGAGGAAGATCAGGTGCTCGCAAGAGAGCACGACGGTCTTGTGGCCCTCGCCATTGATGCGGGCGAAGATGGGGCGCAGCGTCTCATGCTGCTTTCGTACCATGGCGGCATACACGGGCATGTGCATGTGCTTGTTGTCGGGGTCGATCAGCTCGGGCGGGTAATAGACTCCCCGCTCCTGAAGCGCCGGCTGCACGGCGGTAAAGCATTGCTGCATATAGGTGGATGCGGTCTTCAGCGGTCCCACATGGATGACGTAGCGTGGCGGCATCAACCCTTGATCCTGCGCAATGTGCCCATTCGACGATAGCCGAGAACGCGCTTGCGGCCAAACGCGCTTTTCAACCGGGAGTAGAGAGCGGTTCGGATGGTGATTATCGCCTACTCGGCTGCCGAGACAATTTGGGTATCGGACGCGCGGCGCATGATGTCCTGGAACACCTTGAAATAGACCATGCGGTCGAAATGGTTGGGGTTTTTCGTGCGCTCCTGGGCCGACGCGTAATCCGTCATATGCAACAGCTCGACATTGCTGAACTCACGGGCAACAGCAGCAGTCCAGAGGTTTACGTTCTGCTTGCGCTTGTTGATCGTGACCACGTTGTCCTTGCTCACGTGGTCTTCGGCGGCAAGCAGGATGAACACGCGTGTTTCCGGGGTCTTACGGCCCAGCACCATGCGCACATTCTCCTTGAACATGTCTTCGTCGATCATGCCCTTGTAGGTGAAGTGGCGTTTCACATGTGCGATGAGGGCAGCATCGGCCTTGAATTTCTCCGGATCGGCTTGCGTTATGTCCTGCATATTGGCCTTGAAGCTGCGCGCCGCCACCGGAATCCGACTGCCTGAAAACGTGTGCTCATAGAGAGCATAGCCGACCTCTCCCCAAAAACTCAGTATCCACAGTGCTCGCCCGGTCGACGGTATCTCGCTGAGCAGGGAACGAAAATGCTCTGGCTTGTAGCCCAATTTCTCGAACGCACGCTGGGCCGCTGGCCGCAGGCCGGCAATGGCGTGACGCGCGAACATGCTATGATGCAGCGGCAGCATCACCCCGTCTTCCACGGTGTTATACTCGCCATGGATCTTACCGGCCGCCATGTTGAAATAATGCGCCAGCGCATTTAGATCGCAACCGCCGCGCGCGTACACGTAGTCAAAGCTGCGTGCCTCGGCCACGTGGGCGATCTCGGCATCCGGCAGGCGCAGGGTAATCCAATCCACGTCCCGCGTATCGCCCAGAACGTCGGTCAGCACGTCACCCTTCACGCGCAGCGGCGGGCGACCGAGGCGATTGTACAGCCACGTTTCCACGCCCATGTTCAGGATGCGGCAGGAAAAGCAGAACTGCTTAAGCCGCCCGGTCGATCCGCTGGTGACGACGTACAGGCCGCAATAACCGTAATCGCCGTAGCGATCGCGCACATGCAATATGCCCGCTTGCACCGCATGGCCGGACAGCATCTCCCGCAATTCCGCGCGCGCGGTCTCGACATCTTCGGAGAGCCGTTTCTTTGTGTAGTTGAGCTGGTTGGTGCGGTTGATCAGCTCGATCGCGCGGTCCAGGTGTTTTTCCAAATCGTGGTCGATAGTCACGACGATGCCGGATTCGCGCAGGAACGCCGTGTTGTCGCCGCCGGTCTTTTCGGATGCTTCGGCTTCGTCGGCCTTGCGCTGTTGCAGGACCTGATACTGTTTCAGGCGCGTCAGACCGGTGTCCGGCTTGCCGCGGAACAGCGGGCTTTCAAGCATGTGTTCTATAATATGCTGATCGGCGACCTGAATGCCGGGCACGTAATGCTGCGCCTCTCCCAGGTTCATGGGATTGTCATCAATGAACAGGATAGTGGGGGCGCGCAGCTGCACGTCCTCCACCAACTGGGCGAGGCGCGGCCCCTTCGGATCCCAGTTGATGCTGGGGAAGACGAAATACTGCCAGATGCCTTCCTGCTCCAGCACGGCCCGCACTGTCGAAAAATCGTTTTTCGAGCAAATGGAGCTGACGATGCCGCGATTGGCCAGGGTGATGACAATGTCGTGCACATCCCGCCGGTAGCGGTGGCCGCCCTCGCTCAGCGTGCCGTGCCAGAACGTCTCGTCCAGATCCCAGACGACGAGGCGGACCGCTTCGGGACCTGGAGCATTCATCGGCGGCGCACTCCCTTGGCATGGCCGCCGCAAGCCGGCGCGACAGTCTAGCTGGCGGTGGTCAATATGCCGTTTGCGGCAGGGGCTGACAACTGGTGCTGCATCGCGGCACGGCGGCCTACCCCAGGCGGTCGAGCGCGCGATAGTACCACGAGCCGGCGATCGTTAGGGGCACCCGAAAAGTGCGGCCGCCTGGGAACGGCAGGTAGGGCAGGCCGGCAAACACGTCGAAACGTCGGGATTCGCCCGAGACCGCCTCCCCAAGCAGGCGGCCGAGCAGGTGGGTGGTGGTCACCCCGTGGCCGCTGTCGCCGTGGCTGAACAGCACGGTGGGCGAGACGCGGCCGACATGGGGGATGCGCGGCAAGGTCAGCGCGAAATTGCCGCTCCAGGCAAACTCGATGGCCACATCCGCCAGGCTGGGAAAGGTTTTCAGCATCAGGGGGCGGATCTTGCCGATGATGCTGGCCGGGTCGGCGCCGCCATAGACGGTGCCGCCGCCATAGAGCAGGCGGTGGTCTGGGGTGCGGCGGAAATAGTCGAGGAAATAGCTGGCGTCCTCGACACAGTAATTGGCTGGCAGCAGCGCCTCCAGCCTGGCCGGGTCTATGGGGACGGTGGCCATGACCTGGCTGGAGACCGGCATGATTTTCGAGCCGATTTCGCGGTGGAGCAGCGCGCCCAGATAGGCGTTGCCGCAGACCAGCACGTAGTTGGCGCGCACCGTGCCGCGATTCGTCGAGACGGACGGGTTGCTGCCGCTGTCGATGGCGGTCACCCGGCTATGCTCGTGGATTTTTGCGCCCTGACGCTCGGCGGCCGCCGCCTGGCCCAGCACGAGGTTGAGCGGGTGGATGTGGCCGCCCAGCGGGTCGAGCAGGCCGCCCACATAGCGGTCCGACGCCACGATTTTCCCCAGGCCCGCCCGGTAAACGAGGCTTACGGAGGTGTGACCGTGACGGGCCCATACTTTGGCGGCGTGCTCCAGGCCGCGCATCTGCCTTGGGTTCAGCGCGGTCATTGCCCCGCCTGGCACCAGGGCGCAGTCGATCTCGTATTGTGCGACGCGGTCGCGGATGATCTGGCCGCCCTCGAGCGCCATGCCGCCCAGCGCGTCGGCGGCTGTGGGGCCGTAGCGGCGCGCGATCACGTCCAGCTCCCGCGAATAGCCGTTGACGATCTGCCCGCCATTGCGGCCGGAGGCGCCCCAGCCGATTTGTGCCGCTTCCAGGACGATGACGGAGGCGCCGCGCTCGGCCAGTTCGAGTGCGGCGGAGATGCCCGTAAAACCGGCGCCGACGATGCACACGTCCGCGCGCGCCTCGCCTTCCAGCGCCGGGCGGTCCGGCGCGGGGTTGGCGGTGGCGGCGTAGTAGCTGGGGGCGTGGGGGGTCATGGGGCATTTATAGGGCGGCCGCTGCGCCCTCGCCACGGTCGTGGCGGCTAAGCCCTACCCTGGGTTTGGGTGGCGGGCGGGTTTCGGGCGGCTGAGAGGCGTGCAGGTGGACGATGCGACCGTTGCCAACACATATTGTGCGGCAACCGTGATTGCTCCGAAGGCAGGTCCGATGCTGGACGATGCCATGTTGCCGCCGAATAGGTGTGTTGGCGAACCGTTCAGCGGCCCGCTTTGGCGGGGGCGGCACACATCAGCCCGATCCGGTCCACATAACTCCCTGCCCCGCCGAAGATGCCCACCCCGACCTGCCCGCCCGGGCACGTAATGTCTGCGGCGGCCGAAAAACGGGCAGGGAATGCGGAACGCCCTTGGCGATGCCCGATCAGGTGGTCTTCGGTGGGCACGGCGCGCGCGGGTTTGGCCAGGGACCGACATTGCGGCGCCCTGAGCGAACCCACCACCGTCGGACTGTCGCCATAGGATTGCTCGATGGTCCAGCCGGCCAGAGCCGAGCCGGCCGGGCATCCGAACCTGGTCCACAGACCGCCGGGGCCGCCGAATTCGGCCCGCATGTCACGGGGCGGGCCGGCTGCCGCATGCTGAGGGTCCCAGGCTGCGCAGACTGCGCCGACATGGTCCACCACCTGCCCCGCCCGTGCCCTGATCCCGGCCAGATAGCTTCCGGCTGGGCAGGTGAACTGGAACGGCGTGCCACCATTGCCGCCGAGCGTGCCGGTCTGGCTGGCCAGCGCCGGGGCAGAACAGACCCACAGCAAAGGTGCCAGGGCCGATGCGAAGGTGATACGCCGTGCAAGCCAGGATCGACTGCGTGCCACGTTCAGCCTCGCTAAGGTGTTGTATCGATATCGACCATATGATGCGGAAGCCTTGGCGGCAAATCTCGGTATCGGGGGGGCGTAGACCTGTTATCGCGTTTGCGCCACCGAGTAGGGTCGGCTTCACGTCGCCAGCAAACGCGGGCGATCCTCTGGAGCGACCGTGGGAGGCGGC
>CAWKLX010000009.1:0-82761 GCA_963850605.1 uncultured Alphaproteobacteria bacterium
TTATGTTGCCTTTGGTTCGGTTGCGTACTGCTAATGTTTCGCGGAGGCAGTATTCCAGCGCTGACGCGGTAGAGCTCGTTCATGTCACAATTGCCCGCAGCACGATCGCCGTCTCTGTCGCCTCGAGTGCAGGGTTGAGAAACGGATCGGCTTCGGCCAACCGACCCCAGCGATGGCGCACGGCCGCCTGCTCCCCCTCGTGACGGGCGATCGCAGCCGCGCTCACGTCGCGTCCGCGCGTTGCGAGCTCGAGATGGATCAGTGTTGCGTCCGGAGTCCAGACGACGCGGTAGCCGGCGTCGCGAACACGCAAACAGAGATCGATATCGCTCCAGGTGACACGGAGCGTTTCGTCAATCCCCCCGACAGCATCAAACACATCGCGCCGGATCATCAGGCATGCGCCAGTCACCGCGGCCACATCGCGTGTCATCGCAAGCTCGCCATACGGGCCAGCCTGATCGGGTGTTGCGTGACGCATAATGTGGGTCGCCGTGCCGCCACGCCCCAGCGCGATTCCGCCATGCTGCAGCCGTTGGTCCGCACCCGGGTAGAGCAGCCGTGCCCCGACCACCCCAACATCCGCCCGCATGGCCTGAGCGACCAGTTCGCCGAGCCAGCCTGGCTCTATCACCTCGACATCGTTGTTCAGCAGCAGCAGCACTGGGCCCTGCAACTCCGCCACGCCTTGGTTGTTGAGTTTCGACCAGTTAAACGGTCCGGGTGCCGCGATTACTCTCACCCGGCGGTCCTGCGCGAGCCGTCGCAGCAGTGACTGGGCACGCGACGAGGACGTGCCGTTATCCATTAGCACTAGCTCGATCTGGTCGTAGTCCGTCTTGTCCAGCAGATCGCGCGCCGTGCGGGCGAGAAGTTTGAACGCGTCCTTGGTCGGGATGATAACGCTGACCAGCGGCCGCTTCTCCGGCGCCGGCACCACGGCGAGGCCAGATCCACCGGCACGCGCAACCGGTTCGACGCGCAGATCGCTGCCGGAGCGCGCAAGTTCAGCGTTGACAAGTCGGCCGACGGCGGGATCGGCGGCCGTGAGCGTCGGAAACGGAGCGGGCCGATCCAGACGCATCCGGCCACGATGATAAAGCACCGCCGGTAAGTGGCGCAGCAGATGGGGCGGAACACCGGCGGTCGCACGCAATAACAGAGCGTAGCGGTGATGCGGAGCGGACGCTGGATCGATACCGCCGATCTCGCGCAACCGGGCCAGGCTGAACAGGGCGGGCTGACCGGCAAGATCGCCAGCTAGGGCGAGGTCTGAACTCCAGTCCGGCTTCAGACGGGGCTCGGCGGCGGCCTGCACCGTCTCTCAGATCCTCGTCGGCATAGACGAGCACCGCCTCCGGGCATGCCGCGAGGGCTTGGCCAGCAGCGCCAGCGCCATATCGGGCAGGCTGTCACCCGCGTCGATGAAGCCGACGTGCCTGGCCGTCGTCGCCTCGAGCCCGGCTGCGGCAAGACTGGCCGCGTCACCCGAGCCGGGGCCTCGACCAGCCGGGCCTGCGGCATACCGCCACACACAGCCTTTGCGGCGGCTCGCGCAGCATGCGGCAGGCCGGGGGGGCAGATCAGCAGCAGCTCGAACCGTGTCCAGAGTTGTCGCGCCAGGCTTGCGACCGTTTCCCTGAGCAGGTCCGGTCGCACCGGCGGCACAGCGAGTAACAAACCGATCGGCGTGGCCCGCTGCGTTTGCTCCAACGCGGCCACATGCCGCTCGGCGGTGGCCAACTCCGTCTCATTCGGTGCTTCCTGCCGGTTTAGCCAAAGCTGGTAGGCGAGATCGGATCCGGGCGGCAGGCCATCTTCGAACAGCACGTCCGCAATGCCGATGCGAGCACGCGCCTCCGCCGACTCTGGAGACGAGAAGCAGCGTCTCCACTCGGGTCGCTCCCCCAGCGGCACGCGAAAGGAAGTCCTGCAGCGCTCCTGCATCGGCGACCCGCCCGAGGCCGCTGCGGAACAACTCGTGTATCAGCAGTTCGTCCGGCCTCGCGTCCGGGCCATGTCGGGCCTGGAACTCGGCGCTGCCAACGACAACTGCGGCGACCGCATTCAGCGACTCGCCATTGCGCAGCCGCTGCACCGCCTCACGCAAACCGCGCGCATCGGGCTTGCGGGCGAGGCCGGCACGGTAGAGGCGGGCAATCGGGCCGCCCAGCCGCTCCGCCTCCTCGCCGTCGGCAAACAACGCTGTCATGGCGGACCATTCATATCCAGGTCAGGCGGGGTTCTGCCGGTGCCCGCGATTGCCGCGGTGGAGACATGCCGCAACTGCATCCTGTCACGCTCCCACTCAACGATCACGGGCACGTTTTCTAAGGGCTGCATCGATGAGCGTCCACAGGCCGACACAATCGCGACACGCTGTGGGGCGGGCGTCTAGCGGGTCCACCAAGGTCTGCTAGCCGGTTGTCTGCCGGTGTCGGGTGACTGCTCGGCGATACCGGGCCAGTCGGCGTAGGTCATGCGTTCGGTCTCACTCTGTTCAAGACGAGGCCGGACCGTCTCGCGCCGGCGGGCGACGACATGGCTGTGATAGTTTGGGATGATGCCGTGCCGGGTCAACAGCTGCTCTATCAGCACAATCAGTCGGGCGACGGTCTGATCCTTTGGGTCCTCCCAGTCAAAGTTCGGAAGGATGCCCGTGAAGAACGGCCGCATCACGGCACCGCCATAGTCTCGCCGGTCAACAACGTCGAAATAGCGATACGTGAGAGGCATGATTTGCGAAGCGTGTACCCCCTCCGACGGATCATGCCGCATCATCCACTCAGCAACGGGACGGGAATGCCGGGTCGCACGTGCTTGGCTACGTGGTCATAGCGGTAGCGATCGGCGAGGCAGCGATCGACCTCATTCATCAGCGCCATAACGTGGGCGTCGTAGATATGATGATCAGGTCCGATATATTCGTCGAAGATGAGCAGCCCACCAGGCACCAGCACGCGGTGCATCAGCTGGTACATCGCCTCGATATCCATAAAATGATGAATTGCCGCCTGCACGAATACGACGTCGAACGACGCGTCGGAAAGATTTTCGCTCAATACGTCGCCTGAACGCAGGTCTATGCGGTCGGCGAGATCGGCGAGACGCTGCCTGGCCGCCTCGATTGCGGAGCGCGACATCTCATAGGCAAGAATATGTTCGGCATAGCCGGCGCGCAGCAGGTGCTCCTCGACGAACGCCATGCCGCAGCCGATGGACAACACCCGCTTGGCGGCCGGCGTCATCCACCGCCGGCCGGCCTCGTCCACCACCCAGCCATCCTCGTGGCCCGTGGTCGGCATCGCGATGGCGTGACGGTAGAGGAATTTGTGCTGTGTGTAATCCACCGGGTCGCCCTCGACCGTCGCCTGCGAGCCGACATGCTGGCCGCCCTCGTAGCGCCGGTCCCAGATGCTCGTCGCGTTGGCCGCCACCCCGACTTCGGGTTGAACGGTTTTCTCATCACGAGCATTTGGCGACGCTTCGGATTGCGATGTCTCGTTCAATGTTCAAGCAACCTCAGTGCGAGTTGAAGACGATATCGGGCGGTCCGGCATGGGGCGGACAGGCCGGAATGAAATTGCCATCGTAGAGCCAGGATTTGTCGGTTTGCCAGCGTTGACAGGTCGTAACGAAAAATTTGCCAAAGAACCGTGCGACTTCGGCGATGAACGGGGGCGAGTTGCTTGCTACCACGTAGGTGTCGAGGGGCTGAGACGTGCCATGCACCAGCATGCCCGGCTTATCCGGTGGGAGATAGAACGTCATCCGGTCCGTCCCGTGTTGCTGACCTGATGCCCAGGTATGGGCGCGTGCCTGCCGGGACAGGGAGAGCAAACGAAAATCCTCACGAGTGCCCCCGAGCTGGAAGATGACGGGAAACGAGGACACGGTCAGAACGCCTGGACCGATCCGGCGTAACAAGGGCCACGAACGCCTGGTAATCGGCCAGCCATTCAACCGGCTCAGTATTCCGGCCGCGGCGAGTATCCAGAGCAGATCAATCAGCCAGTGCCGGATCGTGGATTGGCGCTCGCAGCACAAATCGCCATAGTGGTAGAAGGCCGCGGCAAGGGAGAAGAACGCAGACACAACCAGGCCGAAGGCGAAAGCCAGTCGCCAGAAACCAAGCCTGACATCTCCAAGACGCAGCCAAACCAACGCGAACCCGATAGCAAACAGCGATTTGGTCGCGACTGCACCCGCAATGGCCGCAAACGACGCACCGGAGTCGCCGGTTGTCACGAAATCGATCGACAATTGGCGTCCAGCTGCCAGGGCGGATGCCATGAGATGGCCAGTATAGGGCTTCGTGTCCGCACCGAGGTCAACGTAAGCTGACCGATAGAGAGCTACCCCCCCTATGATGGTCAGTCCGATCATTCCGGGCACAAGCCACCACGCACTGCCAGCCACGACGGCGATCATGCGGCGGCGAGGTGCCGCGACGCGGCCACGAGACAGCACCGCACGGCTCGCGCCGGCGACAGCAACGCCGATGGCAAAGGCCGCACCGATCTCGTGGCTGGTTGCCGCCACCGTGAGTGCGATGCCGCACCACAATCGACGTCGCGGCTCGGACTTGTCATTCATCAAGAATAGCAGAGCTACGATGACATCTATGGTCGGCAAATAAGCTACGGACGATACGGGCCAGTAAAACATTTCCGTAATTGGGTAGGTCTCCATTAAAAAGACCATCGATACGATGCCAAGGCAGACCGAAGTGGCGAGGCGGAACGGCGACGGCCTGAGGCTTGCGCGCGCGGCGAGCACCATACCGGCGACAAGCCCGGCCCAAAGCAGCGCCAGCGCCTCGCCGACGAGCGGCTTGCCGGCCGCGAGGACGGTCTGGCCGTACAGGTAGATGAGCAACTCCGAAAATGGTCGGGGCCAGGCGGCCAGCCGAGCGACCACCTCCCGCGCCCCATGTAGCCGCTGGTTCGTGAAGTAGCGGAATTCGTCGGTTTGCCAATGTCCCAAACTTAGCTGACCCGCGTAAACCAGTAGCAGCAGGCCGGACACGGTTGCGGGCAGGACGGCGGAGCCTGCTGCACGTCGTAATATCCGGCTCGACGATGACGCTCTGGACCTGTGATCGACGATTGCTTGCAGCTCGGGCTTCATCGGCAGCCCGCATAAGGGCCGGTGAGCCGAGTGGCAAGCTACGGTCCGCGTGGCAACGACTTGCCTCGCAGCGGCAAGCGTTGCACTCCCGCAGCGCGGCCAACCTGGTGGCGGGAGAACAGGGTCATGAGCGGCGCTATTTTGCCAAATCGCTGCCGTCCAGAGGTCATCTCCACCTCGTCGCGGCACAAGCGGCCGGCAGCACTGACGCTGGCTGCACAATGAGCTCGGCTAACGCCCGCACTCCCGGCGAGCAACGCATACCCGCTCGAACAAAGCGCGTTTTCGGTTACGTTGCGGCATTGGGGATCGGCGTGGCCCTGGTCGCCTGGGCGTTTCCGCCATGGGCCATTCTAGGCATGGCTCCGCCAGGCGCTCCCGACTCGCCCGACTACGCGGTGCACGTCGTCGGCCAGCGGTATTTCCTGCTGGATCACTGGCACTGGCCGTTGCTGGTAGCCCGGGCGCTTGGTGCACCGCTCGGGACCAATATCGGTCTGACCGACAGCCTGCCTTTCCTGTTGCTGGTTCTCAGGCCGTTTGCAAGCGTGTTGCCGGCCGGCTTCCAGGCTGTGACGAGTTGGCTTGCCCTATGCTGGATGATGCAGCCGGTAGCTGCCGTATTCGCACTTCGTGGCACCGGGGAACGGCGCGTGTTGCCGGCCATTGCTGTCTCGGTGCTCGCCAGTAGCTTGCCGTCCTTCCTGATGCGCATGCCGCATGCAGCGCTGGATGGCCACTTTACCCTGTTGTTGATGCTGGGGCTTTATCTGCGCGCGGTCGGGCCAGGACAGCGTGCCGGTTTGTGGACGGTGGGGTCAGGCCTGCTGCTTCC
This sequence comes from uncultured Alphaproteobacteria bacterium, assembly GCA_963850605.1. GTDB lineage: Bacteria > Pseudomonadota > Alphaproteobacteria > Acetobacterales > Acetobacteraceae > BOG-908. The sequence goes on from CAWKLX010000009.1 coordinate 5,966, forward strand.
CGTCCTGTTGTTGATCCATCCTTACTTGATGCTGATGGCGGTGGCCCTACTCTTGGCAATCCCGGCGACACTACTGGCCCGGCGGTCCCGTCAATGGGTCCCAGCATTGGCGGCAAGCCTGGTATTGCTGGCGAATACCGCCGCGCTCGCGAGCCTGCTAGGCTATGTGGGGGCGGCCGAAAGCGGCGGCTTCGGCATCTATTCCATGAACCTGCTGGCCCCATTTTGGCCCGACCGGTCCGCGCTGCTCCCTGGCTTCCCGCGGCCAATCGATGCCACCGGAGGTCAGTATGAAGGGAGCCAGTATCTCGGTGCGGGCGTTCTTGCGCTTGGAGCTATTGCCTTACTCGGGGCACCGAAGCGTCTGGCGGCAATCGTCAAAAGTCATGCTGGTCTGGTGGCGGCCTGTCTGGTTCTGACAGTGCTGGCCTTGTCGAACCGGGTCTACGCCGGACATGCTCTCATTCTTTCCATGCCGACGCCTCAGATCATGGGGATTGTGCGTGCAAGTGGAAGATTGTTCTGGCCGGTGGCCTACATTGTCCTGATCGGAAGCGCCGCCTTGTTGCTCCGGGCAAAGCCGCGATATGGGCCCTCTATACTGCTCGGGTTGGCGGCCTTGCAATTCTGCGACGCTTCTACTTTGCTCTATCATGATCGCATAAGGCTGAACAGCACGCTTGAGTTCCCGTTCGCTGTCGAGACGTTGCGAGGGGCCATGCTCGGGAAAAGCAAACTCAATGTCATTCCCGTTTTTCCTTGTGAGCCGACTTTGCCCGCCATCTCATCGATGATGCAAATTATCTGGGTAGCATCCGAGACGGGCATTCCCACCAACACGGTCTATTCGGCGCGCCCCAGGCCGCCGTTCCAGTGCAATATACGCGAGCAAGCTGCCGTTCCACTTGCCGACGGGGAAATTCGTGTCCTGCTACCAGGACATGCTGACCTCGCGAGCCTCGTCCCTGGTGGAAATACCCTGTGTAGCCGTTTAAACGAGTTCACAATGTGTTCGAAGTCCACAACATTAGGACTGTGGCCGTCCGATGGGCATCGCTAACTAGACCCCGTTTGCGTTTTGTCTACCTTCAACAAGCGAAGGTGAAGGAGTGTTGATGCATCTGTCTCGGAACAGAGCCGCTTTGCTTCGATGTGAACGAGTAAGGTTGCTGCCCCGGCTGTTCAGTCAAGACGGCATTGCCCTTGAACAGCATTGCCGCTTACGACGCTGCTGGCTGAACGCTGGTGGAGGCTGAACGTTTTTGAAACTTTGCAGCCGCAAGCAACTTCCAGCGAAGCGCTGGGCGTTCCACCAGATGCCACGAGAGCAGCGCCAACACGAGGCTCAGACCGACACAGCGCAAAATCGGCACGTTTCCAAGCCAGTGTCGGATGATCCACTGCTGCACCGGAAAAGCATAGATATAGAGACCATATGAAAGATCACCGAAGCGCGCGGCGTCGCGCAGGACCGGAGTCGGCATGAGCCCGAAGCTGATGACCACATAAGGCAGCGTGAACCATTCGCACGGCACGTTCCAGGAACCCCACATCGACGATATGACGTAGTTCGATAGCAACGCGATCATCGCCAGATCGCCACGGAACAGTCCCGGCAGACGCGCCTGGAGCACGCGCAACAAACTCCCTATGAAGAAGAAAGGCATTTCGGCCAGCATGTACTTGGCGTCGGCGTTCCAGACGTAATGGCCGACATCCCGCTGATAGGTGAACAACCAAAGACTGAGCGCGCCAAGACAAACGGCAAATAGAGCGAGGTTGGCAATACGCAGCGTCCATGGCAGCAACGAAAAAACCGGAACTGTGACGTAGCATATAAACTCTGGCGTCAAGCTCCAAAGCGAGCCGTTCACAGCCCCGCCAAGCGGCGCTCCGACAAACACGCCGGGAAGGTATAGCTGTGCCCAGAGGATGATGTTCTCGAGGTATTTCCAAGTATTGTGGCTTGTGAGATAACTACTGAGCGGCAAGGTAGTCAAGGCCGGGCCGAGGACAAACATGCTAGCCAGCACGCAGACGATAAGGCCAGGAAAAATCCTCAGGATGCGCTTGGCGAAAAAATTTGTCATCCCAGAGGTTCGCTCGAAGCTGTCGGTAACCAGATAGCCGCTTATCGCAAAGAAGATGTCGAGCCCTACATGTGACGCCTGAACCCCCCACAGCACACTCACGGGCTGTCCCGTCAGCATCTCGCCATGACCGACGACTACCATGAAAGCAGCCAACAAGCGGAGAGCGTCGAAGTTATTCCGGTGCTTGATCCAACTCATTCAGTTTCGCTCACGATTGACTGTCGCTTTCAGTTGGACGGCACCGCGTGATGCTGAGCAGTGCGGAGCCGACACCTGGCTGATGAAACACAGAACCGGCTTAGGCAACTCAGAACCAGCAGGCACAACAGAGTTTCGGAGAGAGTCGCCGATGCCAGCAGATAGCGCGGGACTACCATCAAGCTATAGAACGGCACCACCAACAACGAAGCCAGTAAGGCGGCCGCGATCACGTGACGTGCATCGAAGACAGATCCACATAGCAGCAACGTGGCGGAGGCGATGCCACCCGCCAGCAACAAGAAGGGGTAAAAACCGATGGAGGCATGCAGCACGCTGGGCAACAACGAGTGTTCGGCGGTGATGTCCGGTGCAACCCGACGATGAGTCACTTGGCTTAGGAAATCCGCTGTCCACCCAGGCAGAGGCCGCTGAAAGCCCATCTCATGCGTGTAGATCGCCTGCCACCGCCAGGGCTCGAAATATCTAGCTAGTATTTCGAAATAGGTGGTGAGGGAGAGTTTGCGGGTGGTGTATCAAAGCTGAGCGCAAAACGGCCGAACACATCGCTTGAAACTGCGCGTCATACAAGCTGTTGACCTGCAAGTGCTGCTGAAGCCACCAGCGTATATGTTGCGGCCCGTCGGCCCATATCTGCATCTCCTGGTCGTACACATTCAAATGCAACTGATCAAAGTCGACACGGCTCATTGGAACGTGCGCGCGCTGAAAGTCCTCGTAGCGTAGGCCCGGGAGAAATACGCCCATCTGAAACAGGCCGGAACTCCTGTTTAGGAAGAACTGCCCGTGCAGAGAGGCGATCGAAACTTGCGAGTTGGCCAGAGCGAGCGAGCCCGCTGCCAGCACTGGGATGAGTGCCAGGGCGGCGCAGGTCCGGCGTAATCGAGCCGGTCGGTTTGGCTGCGACACCACACTTGCCGACAGCGCAATAATGGCTAGGGTAGCAAGCTCGACCGGCAGGTAGGCGACGCGAACAAAGATTGATACAGAGCAGCTGAGCAGCAGGGCTGGCAAGAGGTTTCGCCATCTCGCCCTCCGAAGACAGGCCGCGACTAGCGACACGAACATAAGAAAGGCCGCACTGGCTATTGTGTCGCTCAACCAGAATCGTGCATAGGTCTGATTCAACGGGTCGACCGATGCGAGAATGACGATTGCAAGGCTCGCGATATGGCTTTGGCGGCCGCCAAACTCGCAAGCCAGCATCAGGATTGCACCGGCTAGCAGCAAGGCCTGCAACGCCGGCAGTGACGAGACATATCGGGTCGTCTCGATCAGCCAGCGGGATAGGAAACCGTAAGCCCAAGAGCGATCGGGCGGTATCCAGCCGTTGAACCCGGTGGACAGGTAGGCAATCAAGTCGCCCTGAAAGAAGCGCGGCATCCGGTCCATCACTAGCGACCCGGCTGCTATGACAGCAGCGACCACCGCACACACCCCTGTTTGTTTCGTCTCAGCGTGCCTCGACCAATCTCGATTAACGGCCAATGGCCAGCCCTTTCACAAATCGCGTACGAGGCCCGGTGCTCGCCGGGCAGGATCAAGACGCTAACCGTCAATCACTTATGGCTTCCACCACCACCAGGACGTTCTCCGACGTCTTACGCGGCTCCAGGAAGGGTGGGAAGTAGCTACTCCGCCGCAGCATGGGGGTGCTCGACTGCGAGCTACAGGCCTCGATTGTCATCGACTTCGGCGCTATCTCCCGGATAATGGCGTTGCAACGCTACGCCCTTGGTCGGCCCCCGGAGTTCTAATATGGTTGCCGCTGGACTTGTGATTGTAACACGGGAGTGCAAGTCGTGACAGGGAGTCGTGCCTCGATGTCCAAGGACGCCCGCGACAGCCGCTACTACCAAGTTTCCCGGCCCGGCACCTTGGCCGAGCGCATGGTAGTGTCGGCGCGCAAGATGATCTACCGCGACTTCCTGCGTATCGCCCGACCGACCCGAATTCAGCACGATCCTGGATGTGGGCGTGTCAGACGTGATTAACGAGGCTGCGAACATGCTAGAGCAGCAATACCCCTTTCCCGACCGGCTTACGGCCGCTGGCCTGGGCGCACCCTCCGCCTTCCAGTTTGCCCATCCGGAGATCAACTATGTTCAGATCGTTCCTGGGCAGGCGCTGCCGTTCCCGGACCAGCATTTTTCTATCGCGACCTCTAACGCTGTGCTGGAACATGTCGGCAGCACCGACGCGCAAGCCTGGTTCATCAGCGAGCTTACGAGGGTGGCGCGCTCCCTGTTCCTGACCGTTCCGCACCGCTTCTTCCCTATCGAACACCACACGGGGTTGCCGTTGCTGCACTGGTCCGACTGGACGTTTGCGCAGGCGTGTCGGGCGACCGGCAAAGGGGAATGGGCCGAGCAGGCGAACCTGATCCTCATGAGCCGGCGGCGTCTGGCAAAACTGTTCACGGATTATTCGGCCCGAATCGGCTACACGGGCCTGAGCCTTGGGCCGTTGAGCTCGAACTTGTATGTGCATGTGCCTCCGTTGAGTTTGAACACCTAGGTCGACCGGTCTACCCGGACGTTCTTCGTTATTATTGCCGCAAATAGGCGCTCTACTCGAAGTTGGCACGCTCCGCCAATCCTCGTCATCAACCCGAACTCCTGCTTTGGGAAAACTGCTCGTGCAGTGCGTGCCGCTAAAGGCAGAACGCTGGTCGTCAACAATTCATCGAGTACACAGCCAAAAACAGCGACATCTGCGACTTCAGGAGGATTGGAGATAGCTGCCGCGCCGCAGCGTTAGTGTGACCGACTGCAAGCGACCAACCTCGTCGGCCATCGAGTTCGGCGCCATCTCCCTGATATTTCGGCTAGCAATACCCGCTTTTTAGGTCGAGTCATCAATTCCTCATACGCTTGCGCTAGGCTGTTGATCGCAACACAGGAGTGCAAGTCGTGATAGGGAGGTGTGCTGCGATGTCACACAGCCGTGCGACAGCCGCTACTGGTCGCATGTTTGATCTGCCGTAAATCTCCGGCGGTGTAGGTGCTTTTTCTGCTATGTTGAACTATGATAGGTGAAGAAAAATTCTAAGGCAGTGCACTGGAAAAGACCGTCATCTTTGTTTTGGGAATGGGCCGGTCAGGCACCTCCCTGCTCGCCAGAGTGCTGTCGCTCTGCGGCGGTGCCTTGCCGGAGCGACTGGTGGGTGCGATCCCGAGCAACCCTACGGGTCATTGGGAACCGCACGAAGCTTTGGAGCTCAATGAGAGCTTCCTTCGAGCAGCCGCCAGCAGCTGGTACGACCCCACCCCTATCAGCGGGGACCGGCTCAGTCCGACTCACCCGGATGTCGTTGTTTTCCTCGCGGCAATAGGCGATCTACTCCGAACCTGGTTTGCTCCGCCATTCCTCGTTGTTAAGGAACCAAGAATCACGACGTTGGCGCCAATTTGGCTTATGGCAGCACAAAATGAACGCCTTGCGGTCCGGGTGGTAATACCCGTGCGTCATCCGGACGAGGTGGCTATGTCGCTGGCCACCCGTGATGGACTGGTGAGAGGGCATTCGGATTTGCTCTGGCTCAAAAATTGCCTACTCGCGGAGCATGCGTCCCGTGGAATGCCCCGCGCCTTTGTCGACTATCCGCGCCTTGTGGCGGACTGGCGCCGTGAAGCCCAGCGAATGAGCAGCGGTCTCGCCCTCGACTTTTCCGTTGCTGACGCTGACGCCATCGACGCGTTTGTGACACCGGCTCTGCACCGCGAGCGCCGAATGGGCGATGACTCGCTGCGGGGAAGGCTGTCGGCGCTCGAGATTGTCTATGACGCTTTCACAGCCGCGGCACGTGACGGTGCTTGCATCGACGTGAGCTTATTTGACCGGATTCGCAACGACTTCTATGCAAACTCGTTAGCCTGGCCGGTCGCCACTACCACCTTTTTGGAGCGCCTGCATGCGCCTGAGACCGCAGCGGTGGCAGATCAGCAGCGAGAACGTCAGCGCACTGGTCTTTAGAAGTAGATGTTTGATCCCATTATGGGCCAGGTTCTCCACAGCAGCGCCACAACGACAGAGTCAGTCCGTCACGCAATACATGGTAGTCAAAAGAGCCTGAAGGGCCCCGCCAAGCTCAAGAACCAATGCGTGTTCAGGCACTCGTCCCGCAGCCGGCCGTTGAAGCTTTTGACGAACGCGATGTCCGTCAGCTTGCCCGGCCGGGAGAAGTAAAGCGTCACCTTGTGCTAGTAGGCCCAGTGATCCAGCACCCGCGAGATGAACTCCGGGCCGTTGTTCACCCGGGTCTTCGCCGGCGGTGTGCCGCGCTGGTAAGCCAGCCGCTCCAGCACGCCCACCGGGTTTTCTGCTGACGGCAGTTCATAATCTGCCACCAATCGGCGGCGGCCGCGCGCGTAGTGCCGCTCCATTCGCTCGATGGGGGAACGTAGCAACGCTCGGCCAAAAACACCATCACGAAGCTCCTGGATTCGGCCGCTTGCGCAGTCCCGCCAGCAGCTCGTCCGCCGGCGCCGCGCCCTCGAGGATCATGTCGGCCCAAATCTGCGCCAGCTCACGCCGCCGGTCGAGATGCGCCGCCCGGTTATAGGCGGCCTCGGTCTTGTCGCCCTTCACATGCGCCAGCATCAGGTCGATCACCTCGCGATCGGCGCGGTGCAGCTCGTTCATGATCGAGCTGAAGGCCGCCCGCCAGCCATGCGGCACATGCACCCCGTGATAGCCGGCCCGGTTCAGCAGATAGCCCAGCGCGTTCTGCGACATCGGCCGGTGGGCCCACCGGTTGCTGGGGAACGCCAGCTTGCCGCCGCCGGCGATCTGCCGGGCTGCCTCGAGTACCTCGACCGCCTGGCGCGACAACGGCACCAGGTGCTCGCGCTTCATCTTCATGCGCTCGGCCGGCACCCGCCAAAGCGGCTTCGCGCCGTCCAGGTCCTGGATCTCGCTCCATTCCATCAGCCGCAGCTCCGTCGACCGCACCGAGGTCAGCGCCAGCATGCGCAGCGCCAGCTTGGTCAGCGGGTAGGCGGGCTCGGCGTCGACCCTGGCCCGCATCTCGACCACGGCCGCCAGGTCGGTAAGCGCTGGCTGCTGGCCGCGCACAACCGGCGCCAAAGCCTTGGCAATGACGGCGGCCGGGTCCGAGGTCGCGCGGCCGGTGGCGATCGCGTGCTGGAAGACCGCCGAGCATCGCTGGCGCACTCGATGGGCGGTCTCCACAGCCCGGCGCTGCTCCATGCCGCGGATCGCCTCAAGCATCTCCGGCGGCGTGATCGTGGCGACGTTGCGGGTGCCGAGCTTGGGAAAGATGTCGGCCGCCAGCGTGTCGATGACCTGGTCCGCGTGCTTCGGCGTCCACCGGGCCTTTTGCAAAGCGTGCCACTCGCGCGCGACCACCTCGAAGCTGCGCGACGGATCGTCCACCTGGAGCATCGGGGCAGGGGCCGGTGCCCCAGGGTCGCGCTTGTCGCGCAGCGCCGCCCTGGCGGCCAAGCATTTGTCCCGGGCGACCGCCAGCGTCACCTCCGGATACGGACCGAAGGACAGCTGCTTCTCGCGCCCTTCCCAGGTGTAGCGCATGCGGAATAGCTTCGATCCGGCCGTCGTGACCAGGACGAACAGGCCGCCTCCGTCGTAGAGCTTGTAGCTCTTCTCCCGTGGCTTGGCCTTGCGGATTTGCACGTCTGAAAGCGCGATGCCCCACCCCCACGCCCCGATGCCCCAGATTGTGCCCCGCCAATACGCGGGCTTCACCGGGTGCCACTGAGAGCCAAGGGGAGCTGTTTCTGCCAGAAAGCCAGCTAAATCAAGCTGCGGCGGGTGTCACTGGCAGTCATTGACGGCTTGTGAGAGCATCGGCTGGCGGAGGGGATGAGATTCGAACTCACGGTACACCTTTACAGTGTACAACGGTTTAGCAAACCGCCGCCTTCAGCCACTCGGCCACCCCTCCGCCGGGATGCAACACGACGTTTGCCCCGCCGTTCTAGGCGACCCAGGCCCCCCGGTCAAACCAACAGGCGAGCCCGCAGCGCCTCGTTCACCAAAGCCGGGTTCCCCTTGCCCGCCATGGCCTTCATCACCTGACCCACGAAAAACCCGAACAGTTTCTCCTTGCCCGACCGATACTCCGCCAGCTTGTCCGGGTTGGCCGCCAGTACCTGGTCCACCGCGGTATCGATGGCCCCCGTGTCGGTCACCTGCCGCAACCCACGCCGCTCAACGATCTCCGCAGGCGCCGCCCCCGTCTCCACCATGTCTTCAAAGACGTCCTTGGCGATGCGCCCGTTGATCGTGCCGTCCGCCACCAGGTCCAGCAGCCCACCCAGATGCGCGGCCGTCACCGGGCTGGTCTCGATCGTCCGGCCCGTCCGGTTCAGCGCCGCGAAAAAATCCCCGGTAATCCAGTTCGCCGCCAGCCGCGCATCCCGCCCCCGCGCCACCGTCTCGAAAAATTCCGCCACCGCCTGCTCGGCCACCAGCACACCCGCATCGTACGGCGCCAACCCATAACCAGCCACGAACCGCGCCCGCTTGGCATCGGGCAGCTCCGGCAAACTCGCCTTCAGGCTCTCCACCCATGACTCATCCAGCACCAGCGGCAGCAGATCGGGATCGGGAAAATAGCGATAATCATGCGCATCCTCCTTGCTCCGCATGCTGCGCGTGATCTGCCGCGCCGGCTCGAACAGCCGCGTTTCCTGCCGCACCTCCCCGCCCGATTCCCAAACCTCGACCTGCCGCCGCGCCTCCGCCTCGATCGCCTGCATCACGAAGCGAATGGAGTTCACGTTCTTCACCTCGCACCGCGTGCGAAAATCCTCCCCCGCATGCCGAACCGAAACATTCACGTCGGCACGCATGCTACCCTCATCCATGTTCCCATCGCACGTGCCCAGATACCGCAGCACCGTGCGCAGCTTCCGCAAATACGCGCCCGCCTCCTCAGGCGAGCGAATATCCGGCTCGCTCACAATCTCCATCAAAGCCACACCGCTGCGGTTCAAATCGATGAAGCGACCGCGAAGCATCCTGGTCATGCAGCGACTTGCCCGCATCCTGCTCCAGATGCAGCCGCGTCACCCCGATATGCCGCAAACTCCCATCCGCCAGCTCGATCTCGATCTCACCCTTGCCCACAATCGGGTGCTCGAACTGGCTGATCTGATACCCGCTCGGCAAATCCGCATAGAAATAGTTCTTGCGATCGAAACGCGACGTCAGATTGATCTGCGCATTCAACCCCAGTCCCGTCCGCACCGCCTGCGCCACGCATTCCTGGTTCAGCACCGGCAACATCCCCGGAAACGCCGCATCCACCAGGCTCACCTGACTGTTCGGCTCGCTCCCAAACTCCGTTGCCGCCCCCGAAAAAAATTTCGAGCGGCTGATGATCTGCGCATGCACCTCCAGCCCACACACAATTTCCCACGTGCCGCTGGCGCCCTCAATGGTGTAGCTCATACCCCCACCCCCGCCCGCACCGAAGGCCGCGCCGAAAACCCCGCCGAATCCTCGATCACCTGCCCGACTGCAAACACCGTTTCCTCATCGAACGGCCGCCCGATCACCTGCAGCCCCAACGGCAAACCCTGCCCATCCAACCCAGCCGGCACGGACAAAGCCGGTACCCCCGCCAAATCGGCCGGCACGGTGAACACGTCGTTCAAATACATCGCCACCGGATCATCCATTTTCTCCCCCGCCGCAAACGCCGCCGTCGGCGTGGTCGGCGTCAGCAAAGCATCCACCTGCCCGAACACCTCGGTGAAATCCTGAAGGATCAGCGCCCGCACCTTTTGCGCCCGCAGATAGTAGGCGTCGTAATACCCCGCCGACAGCACATACGTCCCGATCAGGATGCGGCGCTTCACCTCCTCGCCAAACCCCTCCGCGCGCGTGCGCTCATACAACTCCGTCAGGTCATGCCCCTCCACCCGCCGCCCAAACCGCACGCCGTCATAGCGCGCCAAGTTAGAAGATGCCTCGGCCGGCGCCACGATGTAGTATGTCGCCAGCCCATACTTCGTGTGCGGCAAAGACACATCCACGATCTCGGCCCCAGCCTCCCGAAGCCACGCCAGCCCATCCTGCCAAAGCCGCTCCACTTCTGCCGGCATGCCATCGGCCCGATACTCACGTGGCACACCGATGCGCAGCCCAGCCACGCCACGCCGGCACGCCGCCGCGTAATCCGGAACAGGCCGATCCACGCTCGTGCTGTCCTTCGGATCGAACCCCGCCATGCTGCCCAGCAGCAGCGCGCAATCCCCCACCGTCCGCGCAAACGGCCCAGGATGGTCCAGCGAAGACGCAAACGCCACCACACCCCAACGGCTGCACCGCCCATAGCTGGGCTTCATCCCCACCAACCCGCAGAACGAGGCCGGCTGCCGTATCGACCCACCCGTGTCCGTGCCCGTCGCACCCATCGCCATCCGCGCCGCCACCGCCGCCGCCGACCCGCCGGAAGACCCGCCCGGCACCAGCACCGCCGAAGGATCGCCCGCGCGATGCCAAGGATTCTCCACCGGCCCGAACGCGGACGTCATGTTGGACGAGCCCATCGCGAACTCGTCCAGATTGGTCTTGCCCAGAAACACCGCACCATCGGCCAGCAATTTCGACGTGACAAAACTCTCATAAGGCGGCACGAAGTTTTCAAGAATGCGGCTGCCGGCGGTCGTGCGAACTCCGGTCGTGCAAAACAGATCCTTGATCGCCAGCGGAATACCGCACAGCGGCCCCGCGGTGCCATCGGCCAGCGCCATATCCGCCGCCGCGGCCTGCTGCGCCGCCTCCTCCAGCGTCAGCGTAATGAACGCGTTCAGCCGCGGATTCAGCGCCGCCGCAGCCTCGCTATGCGCCGCCACCAGCTCGGCGGCCGAAAAATCCCGCGCGCGCAAGCCCGCAGCAGCCTGCGCGATGGTCATATCGAACAGGCTCATTCCACAACTTTCGGCACGGTGTAAAAATCGCCCACCCGATCGGGCGCGTTGGACAGCACGGCGTCCGCCATCTGCCCATCCGTCACCACGTCCGGCCGCAACCGCAGCGCAATCTGCGCGCCACCCGTCAGCGGCTCGATGCCCGCCACATCCACCTCGCCCAGTTGCTCGATCCAGCCCAGAATGCCGTTCAGCTCACCCTGCAAGCGCGGCAAGTCCGCCTCGTCCACACCGATGCGGGCAAGTTTGGCAATGCGACGAACGGTCGCGACATCCAGCGACATTTTTGCGGATACACCTCTGGCCCGTGGGCGGGCGCACGACCATACCGGCGCCCATGCCCCTCATCAACATGGACGCCCTGCGCGCCAGCCTGGCCCCCGGCCAGCGCCTGATCGGCATCGACCTCGGCACAAGAACGATCGGGCTCGCCCTCTCGGATGTCGGGCTCATGCTCGCCAGCCCGCACGCCGCCCTGCGCCGCGCCAAACTCTCCGCCAACGCCGCCGAAATCGCCGCAATCGCCCACCACCAGGGCGCCGGCGGCTTGGTCGTCGGCCTGCCCCTTTCGATGGACGGCGCCTTCGGCACCGCCGCCCAAGCCGCGCGCGACTGGGCCCGCGCCCTGTCCGACGCCACCACCCTGCCTGCCGCCCTGTGGGACGAGCGCCTCTCCAGCGCCGCCGTCAACCGCTTCCTCATCGCCGAAGCCGACATGACCCGCACCCGCCGCGCTGCCGTGGTGGACCAGATGGCCGCCGCCTACATCCTCCAAGCCGCCCTGGACGCCACCAGCCGACCAACCACCGGCCCCTGACGCCTGAAAACCTTGCCATCCGCCCACGGAACGGTCAGGAAGCTCCCGCCCCCAACCAAAGGCCCCGCCATGCTCCGTTCCGAGATCGTCCGCGGCTTGTCCAGCCTGCTGCGCGCGATGGAAACCAGCCGCGTGCCGGCCGTGGTCGAAGGCGTCTACCGCGACCTGGCCCGCTCCCCCGGCGAGACCAAGACCACCGACGTGCTGGCCGCCTACCAGGCCTTCATGCTGGCCTACACCACCCAGTTCACCGAGGTGGAACGCCAGGTCATGGCCACGCTCGACATCGCCGAATTCGCCGACGGCGAATGGTGGACCATGGTCATCGTCGCCTCATCCCCGGGCGCCAAGGCAGCCGACGCGTCCTCGGCCATCGGCCGCCCGCTCTACCGCCTGCGCTTCGTCATCGACTACCTGCCCGCCGTCATCTCCCTACTGGAGCAAGATGAGGAACTAGCCGGCCTGCAACGCCTGACCGTCGTGCTGCCGGAAGAAGGCGGCCGCCGTTCCAGCCCGGCCCGAATCATGGCCTCGATGGACTCCGTGACCACCCTCTACGAGACCTTCGCCGACATCGGCGCCCGGCCGGGCAGCGACCTGGTGCTGCTCTCCTGCGACGCCGGCGGCGACAAGGTCTTCTCGTACGCCGGCCTGCCCGATCTGATCGACAAGGTCCGCACCACGCTGCTGGAAATCTGGCGCAACGCTATCTATTTCCGCGAACGCAAATTCACCGACCGGCTGGAATTGATCGCGAAAGCCCTGCCAATCCTAGCGGAGCTGGCCACGCTTGAAGAGCAGGGCCAGGTGGCGCCGGAACGCGCCGAACTCCTGCGCCGTAAGGTTCTCACGGGGGCAACGAAGTTTATCGAAAGCGGGTCTTCCATTCCGGAAATGAGCGATCTCAGTCTGTATGTGCCTCGGCAGGTTTTGGCACCGAAGGAAGCTCTGCTGCTCGAAAGCAAGTAAGCGGTTCTTTTCTGAAGAAAAGAACCAAAAGACTTTTACTTATCCCGTGAACGCTGCCCAGCTTTCCGCGGTGCGGCCACCTCGGGCCTTGCGCATGCGTTCGACCTGGCGGCTGAACCTTGGCCCGTACACGCGCAGACAGATATACAGGATCGGTCGCCCCTGCGGCAGCGTCCTTGCCAACGCCTCCATGCCCGCCGGCACACCCGGATGCGGCACCACCTGGCTCTCCTCGGACGGATACGCCACCGGCTCCGCCAGCACATGGCTCAGATGCGGACACAGCTTTCTGGCCCGCTTCCCGCACGCCAGATGCACCGGCGGCACGGTGCCGGCATAGCGCATCCCATCCCCCACCGCCGCGAACCCGCCCAACTCCACCGGAAAAATATAGCGGTCCCCCTTCAGCGTCCGCCGCCCGCACACATGGCACAACTGCCCCAACACCCCCAGCCGCTGCCGCGTCACATGCACCGCCGCAAACCGCGGCACCCCCTCCCCCGGCCGCTGCACCTGCACCAAATCGGCATAACCGGGAAAATCGGCGGAGGGGGACAGCTCATAACTATCTTCGGCGGTCCAGGAGACCGACCACGGAACGTTCTCCCCGACTGTCCAGCGTGTTGTCATAAGTCGTTTCGTGGTCGCGACATGTCAGCTGGAACATGTCATATGGCGCACAGGATAGAACGGCATATGGCGATCGTTCGAGACTAATGTTGCATCCTCGACGATCGCCTGCGCGATAAGCAGATGATCGAAAGGATCGCCATGGTGCTTGGGCAGGCGGGCGAGTTCCAGAAGGTGCGCATGGGCGATTGGGATCGAAGTAAAGCCGGCACTGGCCGAATCACGGATAATCTCGCCAAGATCGGCCTCAAGCTTGCCTGTGCGCATCTTCAGCACGATTTCCCAAATCGACACGATGCTGACGATGACCGTGTGGGCCGGATCGATAATCAACGCGCGGGAGTGCACGCCAAGCGACGAATCATCGGTCAGGCACCATAGCAGAACATGCGTATCCAGAAGCAGCTTCAAAGACCGCCTTCCATGGCCGCCAGCATGTCCTCAGGCCAGGTGTCGAAATCCGGTGCCATGTGAATCTTGCCACGCAGGGTGCCCAACTTCCGCGGCGCCGCGCGCCGGACAGAGGGCGGGCCGATCTCGGCGATGACCTGGTCGTGGGAGGTGATCAGGAAAGATTGTCCAGCCTGAGCCTGCCGCATGAAGCCGGCAAACTTGGCGCGAAACTCCCGCACTCCGATCTTGGGCAGGGTTTCGGCATTCGAGGGCAGGCCCGGCACGGCGCACTCCTATGTAGTCACATATTGTGTACACATAGCCAGTCTCGGCGTCAATCGTCCGGTATTCCTGATCGGGCCAGTGGTGTAGCTTGGTGCCGCGTCTGCCCGCCATGCTTTACCGGAGACCGCCCGTGAACGCCGCCATCCTGATCTTTCCGGGCACCAACCGCGAGCGCGACGCCGCCATCGCCCTGCACCAGGCCACCGGCCGCGCACCCACAAAAATCTGGCACGGCGAGACGACCCTGCCAGACGGGCTGGATCTGGCCGTCCTTCCCGGCGGGTTCAGCCACGGCGACTACCTGCGCTGCGGCGCCATGGCGGCCCAATCGCCGATCATGCCCGCCCTGCACGCTTTCGCCGCGCGCGGCGGCCACGTGCTGGGCATCTGCAACGGCTTCCAAATCCTGACGGAAGCCGGCCTGCTGCCCGGCGCCCTGCTGCGCAACGCCAACCTGCGTTTCCTCTCGCGCGACTGCCACCTGCGGGTGGAGCGCGCCGACACCGCCTTCACCCGCCACTACCAGCGCGGCCAGGTGTTCCGCGCCCCCATGGCCCACGGCGACGGCAACTTCTTCGCCGACGCTGAAACGGTAGCCATGCTGGAGGGCGAGGGGCGCGTGGCCTTCCGCTACGTCACCCCGTCCGGCGAGACGACGCCGGCCAGCAACCCGAACGGCAGCATCAACGCCATCGCCGGCGTGCTGAGCCAGAACGGCCGCGTGCTGGGGCTGATGCCGCACCCGGAGGATCTGGTCGATCCGCTGATGGGCGGCACGGATGGGCGGCCGTTGTTCGAGGGACTGGTCGAGGCGCTGGCCGCGTGAACGCTTCGGTCGACGCATCCCTCGCGAAATCCTTTGGCCTCAACACCGAAGAATACGCGCGCGTCCTCGCCATCATGGGCCGCACACCAACGCTCACCGAACTCGGCATCTTCTCCGTCATGTGGTCCGAGCACTGCAGCTACAAATCCAGCCGCGTCCACCTGCGCACCCTGCCCACCACCGCGCCCTGGGTCATCCACGGCCCGGGCGAGAACGCCGGCGTCGTCGATATCGGCGACGGGCTTGCCGCCATCTTCAAGATGGAATCGCACAACCACCCCAGCTTCATCGAACCCTACCAGGGTGCGGCCACCGGCGTCGGCGGCATTCTGCGCGACGTCTTCACCATGGGCGCCCGCCCCATCGCCAACCTGAACGCGCTCCGCTTCGGCTCGCCCGACAACCCGAACACGAAACGTATCGTCGACGGCGTGGTGCGCGGCATCGGCGGTTACGGCAATTGCGTCGGCGTGCCCACGGTCGGCGGCGAAGTCAATTTTCACCCAGCCTATGACGGCAACCCGCTGGTCAACGCCATGACGGTCGGCATTGCCGACAAGGACAAGATCTTTCTCAGCGCGGCCGCCGGCATCGGCAATCCCGTCGTCTATGTCGGCTCGAAAACCGGCCGCGACGGCATCCACGGCGCCACCATGGCCTCGGCCGAATTCGACGCGGACTCCGATTCGCAAGCGCCCCACCGTGCAGGTCGGCGACCCGTATATGGAAAAACTGCTGATCGAAGCCTGCCTGGAGCTGATGGCGACAGACGCCATCATCGCCATCCAGGACATGGGTGCGGCCGGCCTGACCAGCTCGTCGGTCGAAATGGCCGGCAAGGGCGATGTCGGCATCGAGCTCGATCTCGATGCCTGTCCGCAACGCGAAACCGGCATGACGGCCTACGAAATGATGCTGTCCGAAAGCCAGGAACGCATGCTGATGGTGCTGCGCCCCGACCGCCAGGACGTGGCGCGCAAGATCTTCGAAAAATGGGAGCTGGATTTCGCCGTCATCGGCCACCTGACCGATACCGGCCGCATCACCGTCCGCCACCAGGGCCGGGTCGAAGCCGACATCCCGCTCGCCCCGCTGGCCGACCAGGCGCCGCTCTACCACCGCCCCCACACCGCGCCCCCCATCCCCGCCCCGCTCGGCGAAGTAGCCGATCCGGTGGGCTTGGAGGCCGCCCTGCTCACCCTGCTGGCCTGCCCCGACCTGTGCTCGCGCGCCTGGATCACCGACCAGTACGACAGCACGGTCGGCGGCCAGACCGTCAGACGCCCCGGCGCCGCGGACGCCGCCATCGTGCGCATCGAAGGCGGCAGCCGCGCGCTGGCCCTGACCACGGACTGCACGCCGCGCTACTGCGCCGCGGACCCGCGCACCGGCGGCGCCCAGGCGGTCGCCGAAGCCTGGCGCAACATCACCGCCACCGGCGCGCGCCCGCTGGCGGTCACCGACAACCTCAATTTCGGCAACCCCGAAAAACCCGAGATCATGGGCCAGTTCGTCGCCGCCATCGCCGGCATGGCCGAGGCCTGCCGCGCGCTCGACTTCCCCGTCGTCAGCGGCAATGTCAGCCTCTACAACGAAACCCAAGGTACGGGCGTGCTGCCCACCCCGGCCATCGGCGGCCTGGGCGTGATCGACGATGCGGCCCAGGCCGTCGGCATCGCCCCACGCCTGGGCGACACGCTGGTGCTCATCGGGACACGGCCGGCCATCTCGGCCAATCGCTCTGGCTGCGCGAGATCGCCGGGCGCGAGGCAGGTCCGCCCCCGCCTGTCGATCTGGCCGCCGAGCGCCTGCACGGCGATTTCGTACGCTCCACCATCCTGGGCGGCGGCGTCTCCGCCTGCCACGACGTCTCCGATGGCGGCCTGCTCGTGGCCGTGGCCGAGATGGTGATGGCGGGCCAGGCCGGCGTGGCGCTCGTCGCCCCCCCCGCCGGGTTGCCGGCCCACGCCACCTGGTTCGGCGAGGACCAGGCGCGCTACATCCTCGCCGTCGCCGATGCTGCCGCCCTGCTGCGCGCCGCCGAGGCGGCCAGGGTGCCGGCCGCCATCATCGGGCGGGCCGTGGCCCACGATTTGACACTGCCCGGCGGGGCCACCATATCGGCCAAGGCGCTGCACGACGCCCACGACCGGTTTTTTGCCAGCTGGATGGGCACCTAGGGGTTTTACCATGGCAATGTCAGCCACCGAGATCGAGACACTGATCCGCACCGCCCTGCCCGACGCCGAGGTGAGCGTGGAGGATCTGGCCGGCGACGGCGACCACTACGCCGCCCGCATCGTCAGCGAATCGTTCCGCGGCCGCAGCCGCATCCAGCAGCACCAGATGGTTTTTTCCGCCCTCGGCGGCCGCATGGGCGGCGTGCTGCACGCCCTGGCGCTGCAAACCTCAGTGCCAGAAAGCGCCAGCTTCAAGGAGACCGCACAATGAGCGACACAGTCACCGCCCGCATCGAACACGAGATCGCGGAAAACCCGGTCATGCTCTACATGAAGGGCACGGCCATGTTTCCGCAATGCGGCTTTTCCGCCCGCGTCGTGCAAATCCTGTCCCATCTCGGCGTCAAATTCGCGACCGCCAACGTGCTGGAAGATGCCGAACTGCGCGAAGGCATCAAACAGTTCTCGCAATGGCCGACGGTTCCGCAGCTCTACGTCAAGGGCGAGTTCGTCGGCGGCTGCGACATCGTGACCGAAATGTTCCAGGCCGGCGAGCTGGAGCAGCTTTTTGCCGAAAAGGGCGTGGCGCATACCGCGCAGGCTTGAAATGCCGCTCTCTACCGCCACTCGATCCGGCTGCAAAAGGCTATAAGCCGTTCCGGAAATGTGTCCGTGGGAACTCTCTAGCGTGATCGCTGACAACTGGCTCCCGCCAGGCTGATTGAGGCTCTCGGAAGGGCAGTCGCCCGAGGCGACTTCAGCAAGAAAGCTCAACCACGAACACACGACGGCCACAAAGAAAGCCGGGTCCGTCAGAGTTGCGTGCAGTGCCTCCCAAAGCGAAACAAGGAAGCAATGCTTCTTGGTGTCGTGTGTGCCTTCGTGGTGTATAATGCTGCGATCAGAACGGATACACTCGTCATCCAGCGTAGAAGGCACGTTGAAGCAATTTGACCTCAGCTTCCCGCCCAGTGCTGTCACACGAGGACCGTTTGATCTAAACGGTCTTCACATGAGCTTCGGCCCCAAACCCACGCGCGCCTACCACCACGGCAATTTGCGCGAGGCCATGGTGGCCGCCGCCCTCGACCTGATCGCCACCGCCGGCGCCAACGGGTTCACCCTCGCCGAGGTGGCACGCGCCGTCGGCGTCAGCGGCGCCGCCCCCTACCGCCACTTCAAGGACCGCAACGCCCTGGTGGCAGAAATCGCGCGCCAGGGTTTCGACAAATTCGCCGAGGAGCTGTTCGCGGCCTGGGACGACGGCAAACCCCATGCAGTGGCCGCCATAGAAGCCGTCGCCCGCGCCTACCTGTCCTTCGCCCGACGCGAACCGGCTTTTTACGCCGCCATGTTCGAACCAGGCTTCGCACTCGATGAAGATGCGACACTCCTCGCCTCCTCCGAACGCGCCTTCGGCGTCATGCGCCTGGCCGCCGACGCCGCCACACGCGCCATGCCGGCCAAGGGACGCCCGCCCGCGCTGATGGTGGCCCTGCACATCTGGTCCATGGCCCACGGCGTCGCCTCCCTGTTCATCGAAGGGCCAAGCGGGTCCCGCCGCCGCCTGCCGATGTCACCGGAGGATTTGCTGGAGGCCGGGCTGCTGATCTATCTTCAATCCGTCGGCGCACCATAAAGCGAGCCACGCATGAGCGACCCGGTCAAAGCGGCGTGTCATTGCAAAACGGTTCGCTTCGAAGTCGCCTTGGCCGACGGCCTGACGAAGCCACGCCGGTGCAACTGCACCTATTGCCGCATGCGCGGCGCGGTCGCCCTCTCGGCCAATCTTGGCGACATCACCTTCATCTCCGGCGAGGACGCGCTCACGCTCTACACCTTCAACACCGGCGCCGCGCAACACTATTTCTGCTCGGTCTGCGGCATCACCACGCATCACCGCCGGCGCTCGAACCCGAACCAGTTCGGCGTCAACGCCGCGTGCCTGGAAGGCGTCAGCCCGTTCGATTTCGCCCGCATACCCGTCCTGAACGGAACGCAGCATCCGCGCGACGTGCCGGACGGCACGTGGAACCCGCTCGCCGGCTGGCTGACCTACACGCCAGCCACGTCCGGTCACGACACCCCTTGACGCCCGGCCCGTTTCATCCATCTATGTAAATGTGTTTCACATTCACACAGGGGACGTGCCGTGGCGGTAGTCGAAAAACTGGACGAGTATGGCAAGGGCGCCTGGATCGCCTTGATCATCCTCGGCTTCTGGGTGTTCTGGCCGATCGGCCTGACCGCCCTGGCTTTCGTAATATTCAGCGGCCGCGGCCGTGCCTGGCGCATGCAACAGCGCGGCCAGTGGTACAACGCCAACATGCGCGGCTGCGGCATGGGCCGCATGCGCGGCATGCGCAGCAGCGGCAACGCGGCGTTCGACGAATACCGCGCCGAGACGATCAAGCGCCTGGAGGACGAGCAGAAGGAGTTCGTCGAGTACCTGGAAAAACTGCGTCAGGCCAAGGACAAGCAGGAGTTCGACCAGTTCATGGCCGACCGCCGCGGCCGGACCGACATCGCCGCCTGAAGCTCACCTGTAACCGACAGTCAGCAGGACCGGGATGCGTTCCGGTCCTGCCACTTTGTACAGACGTTTGGCCGGACAAACTTGCCCAGCTCCCGTAAGCCAAACTAACATGATTGTTAGTTCAGCCCCGGGAGCCTTTCATGGTCGCCAGTCCGCCGCCCGTTTTCGTCCTGCTCGACCTCTGCCCGCCCCCGTCCGACAGCCACCAGCGAAAGACGGACCCGGCAGCACTGGCCACGCCCGGCCTCTCCGGCGTGCTGTTTCACACGCAGATGGCGGACCACCTCGCCTCCCGCTTCGACGCGATCGACTACGTGCTGAGCACCGCCCCGGAAAACCTGATGCTGCGCATGGGCACCGTCGGCATGCCGGCACCGCCGGACGCGACATACCGCACCATCACGCTCGACATTTCGTTACGCGACCAGGCCCCGGTCAGCACCGCGCTGCCCATCATCTGGGACCCGGCCTTCGAAGCCGATTTTGTAGAATCCTACAGCCTGGCGGCGGATTACCTGCGTGCGCAGGGAGCCTGGGACCGCCTGCACGGGGTGAATTTCTGCCCGATCGCGCGATACGCGCAGGATATGGAATTCCAGGTCCCCTCGCATAACCCGGCCCCCTACAGCCAGGATTTCTCCGCCGAATGGCTGAACGCCGGCTACAGCGAGGCGGCAGTCACGGGCGCGCTCGCCCGCATCTTCGCCGGCCTGAACGCGCTGTTCGCCGGCCTGCCGATCGCCTTCCCCATGCTGACGGCCGAGCAGCAGCAGCTCGGCGGCAAGTGGGACAGCCAAGGCACCTTCGCCCGCGCGATGCTGGACGCCATGATGCAAGCCGCTCCTACCGGCCTGCTGGTGCCGGAAAACCTGACCGTCACCGAACACAGCACAACGAGCTGGGCCGCCACGCAAGGTGCGCGCCTCGGACGTCTGGGCCTGCAGCTCGGCACCACACCGCGCACACCGGCCGAGATCCAGGGGGCCGTAGCGCGCGCCCTGACGTTCAAGCCGGACTGGCTGGAGGTACACCCCTTTCAGGCCGCCGACGCCATGGCATACCTGGCATCGCAGCCCACCGTGTGAACCGTCAGGCCGCGCGCGGGCTCAACCGCCTTTGACCAATACCATCGGCGACAAGCCGGCCGGCACGACGGGAAACTCCATGCGCGTACCGAGGGGAGACGTTTCGAAGGCACGGGCGCGCCTTACAAAATCGGTATGCGGCATGGGCAGTTCCAAGAAATTCGTCGGTATGGCCCAGCCTACAACCAGAGCAAGCAGCGACCGCCCTGTCCAGCCGAGCCATCTCCGCCGATCGGCTGCCAGGGTGAACAGCACGGCCATCCACGCCAAGATCGCAAAATAGAAATAGCGGCTGCCGACCGGCGGGTGGGTCAGCACCGCCCATTGTGGACCGGTGGCCGAGGCTTGCGGGCTCACCATCGCTGCAGCCGACACCAGCGCCGCGAACAACGCCAATGCTCGTAGCGCGATGCCACCCCTCATCAGGGCCACGACCCCCAGGCCCCCGCCCGCGAAAGCTGCCAACAGCAGCGGCACGTTACTCTGCCAGGCCGGCAGGCTCGGCAACGTCATGGCCGTCCTCAGCCCGAGTTCGCCGCCCGCCAGGACCTGCATGGCGAAAACCCGTGCCAGCATGCGCGGCCCGGCGCCGAGCGGCCCCGGTGCACGATGTGCTTGCGCACCGTGAACAATAAACCAAAGCTGCACGCCCGCGGTCGCCGCCAGGATGCACGCGTGCCAGACATCCGCACGCGCGCGCCGCCTCCATGTCTGCCACCACGCGATCGGCATGAGCAGCAGGCAGAATGGTCCGCTGAGACCCGAAATGACGAGCACGGCCGCATCGAACGCTGTGGCGAACCGGCCGCGTGGCGGCGTCGCGATGATGATCTGCAGTGCCACCAGCGCCAGGTTCCACGGGGCATTTGTCAGATTTGCAAACGTCTCGACATTGTCGGGCAGCAACACATACAGCAAGGCGAAAGCCAGACGAGCGGCCGGGTTCGGCCAGACGGGATGCATGCGCGGGGACAGCAAAAACAGGGCCGGCAGCACCTGCACGCAGATCGCGACGCAGGCGAAGAACGTGGGCACCGATGTCAGCGGCAGCACTTGCGCGGCCAGGCCCCCCAAGCGTTGCAGCGTGTTGAGATAGCCGCCGACAGGCATGGTCAGGCACCGAAAGCCCAGCCGATATGCATCCGGATACCACGACCAGCCGTCATCGCCCCACAGCTCGGCGCGGAAAACCACGTCCGGCCGACGCGCCACCAGCAACCCCACACACCACAACCCAATCACCGCAAGGCCGGCGGGTGTTCCCATCCAGGCCAGCGCTGTGCGCCGCCCGAAGCGGCGATCCCGTAGCAGCCGATTCGGCGAAGAACTCGTGCAAGCCTCAGGCCGGCTCCGCCCGATGATCCTTGATGTCGCGGAACTGCAAGCCCGCATTCTGCTCGTGCGTCCGCCGCAAGGTGAACGCCGAGGTCGCCAGGAACACCGGGTCGCCATCCACGTCGTCCGCCATCGACGTACGCTGATCGCCCAAAAACTTTTGCAACATCAGCCGGTCACCGGAAACCCAGCGCGCCAGATTGTACGGCGTGGATTCGAACCCGATCGCCACCCCGTATTCGCCGGCCAGCCGCGCCTGCAGCACATCCAGCTGCAACGTGCCCACCACACCCACGATAGGCGGGCTGCCATCCTGCGGCCGGAACAGCTGCACCACGCCCTCCTCGGCCAATTCCTGCAGCGCCTGCCGCAGCTTTTTCGCCTTCATGGCATCGTCCAGCCGTACGCGCCGCAGGATTTCGGGCGCGAAACTCGGCACGCCCAGAAACTGCAGATCCTCATCGTCGGTCAACGTATCGCCGATCCGCAACGTGCCATGGTTGGGGATGCCCACCACGTCGCCGGCAAACGCCTCCTCGGCCAACTGCCTGTCGCGCGCGAAAAAGAATTGCGGTGCATTCAACGGAATCAGCTTGCCGGTCCGCACCTGCCGCAATTTCACACCGCGCTCCAACCGCCCCGAACAGATACGCGCGAACGCCATGCGGTCCCGATGATTGGGGTCCATGTTCGCCTGTATCTTGAACACCAGCGCGGTCAGGTGCTCCTCATCGGCCTGCACGGTCCGCGTATCGGCCACCTGCGCCCGCGGCGGCGGCCCAAAACGAGCCAGCGCATCCAGCAGGTCGAGCACCCCGATCTCGCGCATCGCACTACCGAAATACACCGGCGTCAAACTGCCCGCATTGAACTCCTGCGCGTCCCATTCAGGCAAAGCGGCGCGCACCAGATCGAGCTCGTCGCCCAGCGCCTGCAAGCGCGGATCCGATTGCGCCAGATCCTGCGTCAGCCGCATCGTCCTGTTATAGACGTCGTAAGTGCCCACGAAATCCGCCGCGCGCCCCACCGGCCACGTCGCCGGCGAGGTATCCAGCGCCAGCGTGGAGGCCACCTCGTCCAACAACTCGAACGGGTCGCGGCTTTCACGATCCATCTTGTTGACGAAGGTGATGATCGGGATGTCGCGCAGCCGGCATATTTCGAAAAGCTTCTTCGTCCGCGCCTCGATCCCCTTGGCCGCGTCGATCACCATCACCGCCGAATCCACCGCCGTCAGCGTGCGGTACGTGTCCTCGGAGAAATCCTCGTGCCCCGGCGTATCCAACAAATTGTAGATCCGGTCGGCATATTCGAACGTCATCACCGACGTCACCACCGAAATCCCGCGCTCGCGCTCGATGCCCATCCAGTCCGACCGCGTGCGCCGCCGCTCGCCCTTCGCCCGCACGTTGCCGGCAAGCTGGATGGCGCCGCCCGCGCGCAGCAGCCGTTCGGTCAGCGTGGTCTTGCCCGCGTCCGGGTGGGAGATGATCGCGAAGGTGCGACGCCGGGCGATCTCGCGCGCAAGATCGCCAGGCCTGCCCGCCAGCGTATCGGTCGCGGCGCTCATATCGAAAAACTCCTGGGTGGGCGGGGACGGAGCGAAAGATTGCCGCCCCGCACGATCAGATGGGGATTGAGATAGGGGTCGCGCGCCAGCACGTCACCCCAGCGCGCGCGCATCAGCCGGGCCGCCCGCCTGTCCGGCCGGGGCACCCGGGGTGCCGGAACGCGCAGCCTCGCATGCGGCGTCCAGACACTTCGCAAACCCCGCGCGGCCAGGCGCAAACACAGATCGACGTCGGCATAACGGCCGCACGCCGGGTCCATCCCGCCCGCATCGACCAGCACCTCGCGCCGGATGGCCAGGCAGCTGCCGCGAGACGGCCGACACGGTGCGCACCAGGCGGAAATGGCCGAAATAGCCGGGATCGGACAGGTCGGACCGCGGGCACAGCGTCCGGGCGACGCACCAGCGGTCCAGCACCCAGCCGGCATGCAGGACGCGCCCATCCGCCCGGTCCAACCGCCCCCCCGCCGCACCCACGCCCGGGCGCCATGCCTGGCTGACCAGCTCGCGCAGCCAGCCTGGTGCGGCCGCGGCCAGTCCGCCCGCCAGAAACACCAGCACGTCCCCCCTCGCCCGCCGCCAGTCGCCGATATCCAGCGTTTCGGACGCAGGATAATCGGTATCGACCGGGCCCGCTCCCCCGCCCGCCACAAGATAGGTGACCGCCGGCGCCGGGCGGGGCAGCTCATGCAGCACCCGGTTCCAGTGCGGCAGCACGCGGTCCGGCACCACCTCCGTGCCAGGCGGCAATACGCCGGCCACGGCACGGCGCAACGCATCGCTGGCCCGCGCGGCATGCCCTGCCGAGAACGACGTGGCCGACTGCCGCCAATGATACAGCACGTCCGGAATATGCCGTATGCGTGCCGGCCCGCAGGCCTGGGCCACGCGCAGCGCAAACTCGTAATCCTGGCTGCCGTCGAAATCCGCGCCGAAACCGCCCAGCGACAGCGCGCGCTCACGTCGATACGCGCCGAAATGGCTGACGCAATTCTGCCCGAGCATCAGATCCGCGTTCCAGCCCGGCTTGAAATAGGGGCGGGCGCGGCGCCCGTCCTCCAGCCTGTCCTCGTCCGAAAAGATCAGTTCGGCATCGGGATGCGAAGCGATTTCGGCGGCCACCCGAGCCAAAGCGTGCGGCGCCAGAACATCGTCATGGTCCAGCAGCGCCACGAACACGCCACAGGCCAGCGCCAGCGCGGCATTGGTGGCCGCCGCAATCCCGCCCTGCCGCGCCAGGCGCACAAGCCTGATACGCGGCTCGGCCCCCGCCGCGCCCGCCAGCACGGCAATCGTCTCCGGCGCGGACGACGCATCGTCGGCGATGCACAGCTCCCAATGCGGCGTGGTCTGCGCATGCACCGAAGCGATCGCGGCGCGCAGCAGCGGCGCCGGCGTATCGAACACCGGCATCAGCACGCTGATCAGCATATCCGGCGCCACGCCGCATGCCGGCACGGGTTCGCGCGCCAGATA
The DNA here is from genome assembly GCA_963850605.1 of uncultured Alphaproteobacteria bacterium. GTDB lineage: Bacteria > Pseudomonadota > Alphaproteobacteria > Acetobacterales > Acetobacteraceae > BOG-908. Next base: position 31,301 of record CAWKLX010000009.1, read on the forward strand.
TCGCCGGTAGGCGCGATCGATCCGCACCCCGGGCCGGGCCAGGCGGCGCAGGCGTTCCGTCAGGTCCATGCCGGCCAGCATGGACCCGGCATCCGCGTCAGCGCGAGTAGAACTCCACGACCAGGTTCGGCTCCATCGTCACCGGATACGGCACGTCGGTCAGCTTCGGTGCCCGGGCGAAACGGCCCTTCATCGCGCGATGATCGACCTCCAGATACTCGGGCACGTCGCGCTCGTTGCTCTGCGTCGCGTCCAGCACGGCGGCCATCTGCTTGGACTTTTCCTTGACCTCGATCAGGTCGCCATCACGCACCTGATAGGACGAGATATTCACCTTGCGGCCGTTCACGGTCACATGCCCATGGTTGACGAACTGGCGTGACGCAAACGGGGTGATCGCAAATTTCAGCCGATAGATCACCGCATCCAGCCGGCGCTCCAGCAGCTCGATCAGGTTTTCCGACGTGTCGCCGCGGCGCCTGACGGCCTCCTCGTAATATTTGCGGAACTGCTTTTCGCCGATGTTGCCGTAATAGCCTTTGAGGCGCTGCTTGGCCTTCAACTGAATGTTGAAGTCGCTGGGCTTGCTCTTGCGGCGCTGGCCGTGCTGGCCCGGGCCGTATTCCCGCTTGTTGATCGGGCTTTTGGCGCGACCCCACAGATTGACGCCCAGGCGCCGGTCGATCTTGAACTTGCTCTCCGTCCGCTTGGTCACGCGGAGTACTCCTGTGTATGTGCACGCGGTTTTCCGCTATGCTTGTTGCACCGGTAGGCCGACGCATGCGCGTGCGGCGGGAGCGGGTCCCGAAGACCTGTCCACGTTCCCGGCAGTGGGTGGAAGCGGCGCGCCTTACCGGGCGTGACATAGCGTGTCAAGCCGTTCGGCCCCGTTGCAAAACGGGCCGCTTTGCGCGGATGGTTCCGGCCATGCGCCTGCCCCCCACCTTCGTCGCCTGCGCCCTGCTCGTCGGCTTGGTCGCGCATCGCCCGGCCAGCGCAGAGCCGCCGCTCCGCGCCGGCGTGCTCGCGGACGCCGCGCCCTTCGTGGTGCACGACGCACAGGGCGCGCTGAGCGGGTTCGCCATAGAGCTGTTCCGCCTGATCGCCGCCCGCATGGGCCGGCCGATCACCTTCGAGGTCGCCGACCAGCCGACCCTCTACGCCCGCCTCGCCCATGGCGAGCTCGACGTGCTGCCCGGCCCGATCGCCGCCACCCCTGACCGCGCGGCCGAGATGCTGCTGCTGGAAGGCTATTGCTGGTCGGAATACCAGTTCGGCGCCCGCGCCGGCGAGCCGGTGGCCCGGCTGGAGGATCTGCGCGGCCGCCGCCTGGCCGTACGGACCGGCAGCCCGTATGCCGAATGGGCGCAGCGCCAGGCGGCGCATTACGGCTTCACGCCGGTGCCGGTGGAGAGTGGCCTGGCGGGATCGGCCAGCGTCGTGCATCACCAGGCCGATGCCAGCCTCAGCGGCAGCCTGGTCCAGGCTTACGCCGCAAAGCAGGATGCGAACTTTGTCCCAGGCCTGTCGTTGCCGGAGACGCGCACGCATGAAAGCGCCGCGGTGCGTCGCGGCGAGGCCGAGCTGCGCGATGAGATGGAGGATGCGCTACGGTGCCTGAAGATGAACGGCACGGTCGCGCGCCTGTCGGCCACCTGGTTCGGACGTGAGCCGGATGCGGAGGATCTCGAAAACCTGGTGGTGCCGGGCTATGGCGTGCCCGGCCTGGCCGGCTACGACCCGAAGCCGCGCCGCACGCGCTGCTAGCTGCCTCGGCGCGATGGCGCTGCTGGCCGGTTGCGCCACCCCGCAAAAACCGAAATCCGCCGGCCTGACCCCGATCACGCAGGGGCCGGTCACCCATGGCCCGGTCGTGGCCGACGATCACGTGCCGCCCTTCGCCTCCGCCCCGTGGGAGCCGTTCGGCCGTGCGGACGCGGTGGCGATCGCGCTGCGCGAATGGCGCCTGTTCGGCCAGCCGGTCGACGACGACCCGCCGGACACCCGCCCGATCCCGCCCCCCGACCAAAAACCCGAGCGCGAGCCGGGCCTGTGGCAGCGTGTCGGCGAATACTGGTGGATCGGTCAGGACCCTGGCGAGCGCGAGGTCGCCTGGACCGGCATGCACGATGCCGACGGCACCATGTTCGAGGCACGGCGCGACGCGGCCTTCGCCTGGTCGGCCGCCTTCATCAGCTACGTCATGCGCATCGCCGGCGCCGGCCCCGACTTTCCGTATTCCCCCAACCATTCCACCTACATCAACGCCGCCGCCTCCGGCACCACGCGCGTGCTCGCCGCCGGCGATCCGCGCAACACCGCCCCGGCGCTGGGCGACATCATCTGCACCGGCCGCGGCACGTCGGAAAAACTGCGTTTTCGCGACCTGCCCACCGCCGCCCCGTTCCCCGCCCATTGCGACATCGTGGTCCAGGTCGCCCCCGGCCAGCTCAGCGTGGTGGGCGGCAACGTCGATGATGCGGTCACGATGAAACACGTGCCGGTCGGCCCCGACGGCATGCTGGCGACCGCGAACGGCCACGTGCTGGACACGCGCTATCCGTGGATGGTGGTGCTGAGGGTGGCTTACATGCGGTAAGGATTTGTCGAGGTAATGACCTGCCATTTACGCGGCGGCTCAACAACGTCGAAAACTTCCTTCCAAGGGAGGGTCTGCCCGGCTCGCCATCACGCGCTTCTCGTTAACCATCGTCACCGGAAATCGTGTCAACACTTTTTAGGTGTGGGCGGCATCGTTTCTGCCAAGTTCAGTTTTGCACCAGCCGCCCAGCGCACCCGAAGCGCTTTGCTGCTGCAACGCCGGATCAAGATTTCCGCTACGCTCCACCCCCGGCAACGCAACGTGTTACTGCCGCCAGGGCAGCCCGTCCGCCTTCCACCCGCTCACCGCCCCGCGATGCCCGTGCGCATCCGGATGACCCTCGAACCCATCCGCCACATTCAGGCACATCGAAAAACCCGCCGCCTCCGCCGCCTGTGCGGCCGCCATGCTGCGCACCCCGCTGCGGCACAAAAACAGCAACCGGTGCCCAGGCTTCAGCCCCGCGTCGCGCAATTCGTCCACGAAACCCAGCATTCACATTGCCCGTCGGAAAATACTGCCACGACACCAACACCGCCTGCTTGCCCGCCGGCCGCAGATCGGGCAGGCCCACATACTGCCACTCCGCATCCGTGCGCACGTCCACCAACTGCGCCTCCGGATCCGTCAACAACGCGTCCCAGGCCTGTTTAGGAGAAACATGATCCACCATGTGCGCCGCCTGACCCCACGAGACTTATGCGGAAGGTGACGCGGTATGGATGAGATGACAAATCGGCTCGCCCCGGCAGGCCAGGTGGCCGACGGGCTCGAGGCCGCCATCGGCCACACGCCGCTGATCCGCCTGCGCCGCGCCTCGGACGCCACTGGCTGCACCATCCTGGGCAAGGCCGAGTTCATGAACCCGGGCGGCTCGGTCAAGGATCGCGCGGCGCTGGCCATCATCACCGACGCCGAACGGCGCGGGCTGCTGAAGCCGGGCGGCACCATCGTGGAAGGCACCGCCGGCAACACCGGCATCGGCCTGACCCTGGTCGCCAACGCGCGCGGCTACCGCAGCGTCATCGTCATGCCGGAAACGCAAAGCCAGGAGAAAATCGATTTCCTGCGCATGATCGGCGCCGACCTGCGCCTGGTCCCGGCCAAGCCCTTCCGCGACCCGGGCAACTACGTCCATGTCGCCCGCCGCCTGGCCGCGGAAATGGGCGCCTACTACGCCGACCAGTTCGACAATCCCGCCAACCGCGCCGGCCACCGCGACGGCACGGGCGAAGAAATCTGGGCGCAGACCGGCGGGCAAATCGATGCCTTCACCTGCGCCTGCGGCACCGGCGGCACGCTGGCCGGCGTGTCGGATGCCCTGCGCGCCCACAATCCGGACATACGCATCGTGCTCGCGGACCCGGACGGCAGCGGCCTCTACGGCTGGGTCAAATCCGGCGACCTCTCCATCCAGGGCAGCTCCATCACCGAAGGCATCGGCCAATCCCGCGTCCCAGGCAATCTAGAGCAGGCGCATATCGACGACGCCGTGCGGATCGGCGACGCTGAAGCCCTGGACGCCGTCTACGACCTGCTCATCCACGAAGGCCTGTCGGTCGGCGGTTCGGCCGGCATCAACGTCGCCGCCGCCATGCGCGTCGCGGGCACGCTGGGCGCTGGACACGTCATCGTAACGATCTTATGTGACAGCGGATCGCGATATCAGAGTAAGCTGTTCAACCCCGGGTTTCTGCGCAGCAAGGGGCTGCCGGTGCCACCCTGGCTCGAGTGACCACCTTGTGCTTTTCCCGCTGGCCATGAACCCGTTCGACTTCTCACGCCTCACGCCACACGGCTTTTGCCTGGCGTGGCAGCCCGGCCTGATCTGGCTCGAAGCCACGTCCGATCTGCTGATCGCCGCTGCCTATTTCTCGATTCCCGTCACGCTCCTGCTGTTTCTCGGCAACCGGCGAGACTTGGCCTTCAAACCGGTCTTTGCCTTATTCGCCGCCTTCATACTCGCCTGCGGCACCACCCACATTCTGGGGGCGGTCACGCTCTGGGTGCCCGCCTACTGGCTCGACGGAGCGGTCAAGGCCGTCACGGCCGCGCTGTCGATCGGCACCGCCATCGTGCTCTGGCCGCTGGTGCCCAAGGCACTCGCCCTGCCATCTCCGGCCGCGCTGCGCGAGGTGAACGAGGCGCTGGCGCGCGAGGTGGCCGCCGGCCAGGTCACCGCCGCCCGCCTGGCCGCCAGCGAGCAGCGCCAGAAGCTGCAATACGCGCGCACTCCCGCCGCGCTGCACGTGATGGACCCCGAGGGCGTGCTGCTCGACGTGAGCGACCGCTGGCTCGACCTGGTCGGATACGACCGCGACCAGGTGATCGGCCGCAACATGACCGAGTTCTATGAGCCGGACAGCGCGCTGGCGCTGGCCGACCACCTGGCCGCCCTGCGCGCCGGCAGCATGCTCACCCGCGCGACGCGCCGCCTTCGCACCCGCGCCGGGCAGGTGCGCGACCTCGACATCGTGCTGGAGATGGAGCGCGACCCGGCCGGGCGCCTGCAGCGCGTCCTGGCCGCCGCCACAGACGTGACCGAGGCGCGCGAGACGGCCGCCGCCCTGCGCGCCACGGAGGAGCGGCTGCACCAAGCGCAGAAGATGGAGGCGGTGGGCCAGCTCACCGGCGGCATCGCCCACGACTTCAACAACCTGCTGACCACCATCATGGGCTCGCTGGAGCTGCTGCGGCAGCGCGGCACGCTGGACGAACGCGGTGTCAAACTGGCCGACAACGCGCTGGAGGGCTCCCGGCGCGCGGCCCGGCTGACCAGCCAGCTGCTCTCCTTCTCCCGCCGGCAGCGCCTCTCGCCCGAGCTGCTGGACCCTGAAGAGATCGTGGCCGGCATGGGCGACCTGCTGTCCCGCACCCTGGGCGACCGCATCTCCCTGGCCATCGAAGCCATGCCCGCCTGCGTCGTGAAGGCGGACCGCAGCCAGATGGAGGCGGCGCTGCTGAACCTGGCGATCAACGCGCGCGACGCAATCGCCGGCCAGGGCCGGGTCACGATCGCCATAGCGCACCACAGAACCAGCCGAAGCGAGCAGGCCGGGCCGGGTGAAGGGGACGGGCTCGACCCCGGACCCTATATCCGCATCAGCGTGGCCGACACCGGCAGCGGCATGCCCGAGGAGGTGCGCGCCCGCGCCTTCGAGCCGTTCTTCACCACCAAACCCCCGGGCGCCGGCAGCGGACTGGGCCTGTCGCAGCTCTACGGCTTCGTCACCCAATCCGGCGGGACGGTGCAGATCGACAGCGCACCCGGCCAAGGCACGACCGTCTCCATGCTGCTGCCCTGCGCGGCCGGGGAGGTCTCCGCGCCCGCCATGGAAGAACCGGTCAGCCTGCGCGGCAGCGGCGAGCACGTGCTGCTGGTCGAGGACGACGCGCAGCTGCGCCACGCAATGGCGGCGGCGCTCCAGGCGCGCGGGTTCCGCGTCAGCCCGGCGGCCGATGGGGCCGAAGCGATGGCCGTGCTGACCGCAGGCGGCGTCCAGATCCTGTTCACCGACGTCCGCATGCCGGGCGCCCTCTCCGGCGTCGATCTCGCCTGGGCCGCCCGCGCGCGCTGGCCCGGCCTGCCGGTGCTGCTGGCAACCGGCTACGAGGACGACGAGGAGTTGCGGGAGCTGGACGGCACGGCCGAGGTGCTGGCCAAGCCCTACACGGTCGACCAGCTCGTCTCCTCCCTCATCGGCCGGCTGCAGACCGCCTCCAGGATCACGGCGCTTTCGGCGTAGACGGCGATGGAAAGCAAGCAGTCCTTTTTTGAAAAAAAAGGACCGAAAAACTTCTGTCCATTTGCTCCGCGACAGCACTGACAAAAGTTTTTTCCTTCAGATCTCCGCATCGCGCGCCGGCCGCGTCTCCACCATCAGCCAAGCCACCGCCACCCCCGCAGCCCCCGCCGCGGCCATCGCGCCGAACGCCAGCCCGACCGAGCGCTCGCCCAGCCAGCCACCACCCAGATTGCCCAGCGTGGCCGCCCCGCCAACCGCCAGGCCCAGCACGCCCAAGCACAGATTGAACCGCCCCGTGCCGCGCGTCAGATCGGCGGCCACCAGCGGCAGCAACACGCCGAATACCGCCGCACTGACCCCATCCAGCAACTGCGCCGGTATCAGCATCCATGTCGGCAACACGGCACCGCGCGCGATCGCCAGCAGCGCCAGCGCCCGCAGCGGCAGCGCCGCCATGCCGACCATCAGCACAGGGCGCCTGCCCCACCGCTCGGCCGCCCGCCCCACCGCCGGCGACAGGCATGCCACCACCGCTTGAGGCCCCAGGATGCACCCCCCGATCACCAGGGTCGCCCCCGGCCCCAGCCGATCCGACATAGCCGCCGCCGCCAGCGGCAGCTGATACGCGTTGGAAAGGTGGAACAGCACGCAAGCGGCCGCAAACCAGATCAGCCGCCGGTCACCGAGCAATCGCCACATCGACCCACCAGGCGCGCGAGCATCCCGCCCGCCCCTCGCCGCCGGCTCCGCCACGCCGATCGGCCAAAGTGCCAACAGCCCCGGCAGCGCCAGCACGGCACCCAGGAAAAACACCGTGCGCGTACCGTCCAGCCATCCGGCCATCGCCATCAGCCCGGCCGCGACCCCATTCCCCAGGGCCGCGAACCGCGCGTTGCGCCCCAGCCGCTCGCCCGGCCGCGTGCCCGCCACCCCCAGGCTGATGGCCGCGATCGCCGGGCTCAGGATGCAACTGGCCAGCGCATGCGACAGCTCGGCGATCAGCACCGGCACCATCCGTGGCGCCAGCGCCAGGGTCAGCGCGCCGGCCATGATGGCCAGCAGGGCCGCTCCGGCCGCGCGCGCCTTGCGGGCCAGCGCATCCACCAGCAGCCCGGCCGGCACCTGCCCGGCCATGGCCCCCACGGTGCCAACCGCCAACGCAAAACCGATGTCCCGGGCCCGCCAGCCACTCTGCGCCAGATAGACGGCCACGAACGGACCGAACGCGGTCTGCAGGTTGGCCGTGAAAAAATTCAGCCAGTCGAGCGCGGCATCGGCCCGCCGGCGCGGCAAACTACTGCGTGCCGGATGCCGAGGCTGGCGCGGCCTCACCCTGATCCGCCCGCACCACAGGCTTGGGATGCGGCGGCCGGCTAGGCGGCAAGTGACCCGATTTCAGCATGTCCGCATCGAGCGGCAGGTCACGGAACACCGTGCCCGGCGGGCCCATGCTGACCACCGGCGCATCATCGACCGTGATCTGCGTGCCGCCGGCATTCCCGGTCGTCAGCAGCAGCAGGCCGGTCTGGGTGGCCGGCACCGACCAGCTGTCGCCCGCATGCATCAGCCGGTTGAACACGGCGGTGCCGCCGGCCTTCGGTCGAATGGTCACCCACGCGGGCGCGGTCGCATGAATGGCAATGCTGTGCCCCGCCGCCCCTGCCGCAGCGCCAGGGCTGCCCGTCACCTGCGCCGCCTGGGGTGGGGCGGCCGCGCCGGCCCGGGCCGGCGCGGCTGGCCCGGGATAGGCCGGTGGCGCGGTCGGGGGCGCCGCCACGACGGTTTGCCCGGCGGGTGCCGGGCCAATGGCGGCCGGCGGGGAAGCGGCCGGTCCCGGGCCGGGATTGGCGCGTGAACTCGGGCGGCACCTGGGCCGAAGGCGCCGGCGCGGTGGACGGCGCGGTCTGCTGGACTGGCGCGGGCGGCGGCGTCGGTGCCGAGGCCGACGGCAGGATGGAGGCGACTTGCGGCGAGGGCGCCGGCTTTTCCGCCGAACGTGGCAGCAAATGGTCGGGTATAGGCGGCACCGTCTCGGCCGGGGTACGCTGATGCTCGGTCACATAATACCAGCCGGAATAGGCGCCGGCCAGGATCAGCAGGCCCACCAGCATCAACGCGCCCGCCGGCACGCCCCGGCGCGGCACCGGCACGGGAAAACTCAGCGCCGGCCGTGCCGCCGCCTCGGCCAACTCCGCCCGGAAACGGCTCGCCACCTGTTCGCCCGGCAACCCGAGCGCCGACGCATAGGCGCGCACGAACCCCAGCGCATAGGTCGTGCCGGGCAGATCACCGATCCGCCCCGCCTCGATCGCTTCCAGATACACCTCGCGAATGCGCAGGCTGCGGGCCAGGTCCGGCAGCTTCCAGCCCAGCGTCTCGCGCCGGGCGCGCAACTCCGCGCCGATCTGCGCAGAGGGCGACGCAGTGACCGACGCGCTGGCGCTTCTGTCAGACATGATCGGATCGAGAGGTTAAATCGGGCATCGGCCCATGCTCATACAGGCACCCCGGCCGGCGCAACAGGCACGGCGCGATCACAGCCAGGCGAAACGCGCGAAGCGAAAAACGTCCTTCAGTGCTGTCGCGGAGCAAATAGACAAAAGTCTTTTGGTCCTTTTTTTCAAAAAAGGACTGCTTACCGTCACGACAGAGTGGTCTCACATCCTCAACCCGTGCTCGCGTGCCCAGCCAGCCAGCGGCTCGCGCAGGCTGCTCGTGCCAGCCGCCGTCCGCCGCAGCGTATCCAGGAACGAGCGCAACGCATTCAAATCGAGCGTCGTCAGCCAGGCCTTCACCGGCAGCACGCTCGATGCCGACATCGACAGCCGTGTGATCCCCAGCGCCAGCAGCACCGCCGCATCCAGCGGGCGAGACGCCGCCTCGCCGCACAGCGACAACGATGTGCCGGCCTCCGTCGCCGCGGCCCGCACCGATTTCAGCAGCCGCAGCATGGGCACGGACAGGAAATCGTAGCGCTCGGCCAGCGCCGGCGTGCCGCGGTCGGCGGCGAAGACGAACTGCATCAGATCGTTCGACCCGATGGACACGAAATCCGCCTCCGCCATCAGCTCGGGCAGTTGCCACAGCAGCGAGGGCACCTCCAGCATCGTGCCGATCTCCAGCCGCTCGGGTGCCGGGCGCACCCGTGCCGCCTCGGCGAACACCAGCCCGCGCGCCTGCCGGAATTCGGCCAACGTCGCCACCATCGGAAACATGATGCTGAGCTTGCGGCCATTCGCCGCCAGCAACAGCGCGCGCAATTGCCGCCGCAGGATCGCCGGCCGGTCCAGCCCCACGCGCAGGCTCCGCCAGCCCATCGCCGGGTTCTCCTCCTCCTGCCGGCCCGCCTGCGGCAGCAGCTTGTCGCTGCCCAGATCCAGCGTGCGGAACAGCACCGGGCACTCGCCGGCCGCGTCCAGCACGCGCGCATAAATAGCCGCCTGCTCGTCCACGCCCGGCACCGAACCCCGCGCCATCATCGCGATCTCGGTGCGGAACAGGCCGATGCCGGAGGCGCCGGTCGCCTCAAGCTGCCGCAGCTCCAACGGCAGGCCCGCATTCATCAACAGCGAGAATTCGGTGCCGTCCCGCGTCACGCTCGGCGCGTCGCGGAAGCCGGCCAGGCCGGCACTCTGCCGCGCCCGGGCCTCCAGCACGCGGCCATAAGCCTCGCGCACGCTGGGGTCGGGCCGCAGGATCAGCGTGCCCTCATCGGCGTCCAGCACCGCCTCGTCACCGCCCTCGGCTGCCTCGATCGCGCCCCGCGCCCCGCCCGCCGCCGGCAAGCCCAGCGCACGGGCCACGATCGCCGCATGGCCGCCGGACGATCCTTCCTCGATAACCACGCCGGCGATACCGCGCGCGTGCCATTCCAGAAGCTGGGCCGGTCCCAGGCGGCGCACCAGCAGGATCGCGCCCGCCGCGTCCGCCTGGTCCGGCGCGACATGCCCGTCGCCGCGCGCCAGATTGGCCAGCAGCGCGGTCGCCAGATCCTCCAGATCGGCCAGCCGTTCCCGCAAATACGGGTCGGTGATCCGGCGCATGCGCGCGCGCACATCGTCGGCCACCCGGTGCACCGCCGCCTCGGCCGTCAGGCCGCCGCCCACCGCCTCGGTCATCCGCTTCAGCCAACCATCGCCGGCCGCCACCTGGCGCGTCGTATCCAGGATATCCCGCGGGTCGCCGTCCTCCCCGTCCAGGATCGGCAACTGGGCGGCGATCAGCTGGTCCAATCCCGCCCGTACGGCGCCGAGCGCCGCCTCCAGCCGCGCCAGCTCGGCCGCCGGATCGTCCGACAGCAGCCGGTCCGGCGCCAGCACCACGCCATGCAGCAGCACCCGCCCGAACACCATGCCGGGCGAAAGCAGTGCCGCGTCGAACTGGCGCGGCAGGCTGCCGGCAAAGCCCTCGCCCGCATCGCTGCCGGCGCCGGACAGCAGATCGGTCACCAACATGGCGACCGTCTCCAGCACCTCGGTCTCCACATCCGAAAAATTGCGGTTCTCGCGGCTCTGCACCGCCAGCACGCCCAGCGTGCGCCCGGCCCGCCGTACCGGCACCGCCATCATGGCGGCCAACCTGTCCTCGCCCGTTTCCGGCCGGTAGGCGAAAGCGGGGTGGTTCTGCGCGTCGGCCAGCGCCATCGGCTGGCCGGTGGCCGCGACCAGGCCCACGATCCCCTCGCCCACGCGCAACCGGGTGCGGCCAATCGCCGCCTGGTTCAGCCCATGCGTGGCGCGCAGCTCCAGGATCTCGCCCGCGCGCAAGCCATACGCCGAGCACACATCGGTCGCGAGCTCGCCGGCGACCATCTCCACGATATCGGGCAATTGCGCGCTGCCGGACGCCATCACGCCCCGCAAGCGCTGCAGCAGGCGCCGCCCCGGCGACACCGGTGTGGCGGGGGCAGCCTCGCCGAAGCGAGCCGCGCCTAGGGCAATGTCGTCATCCACGAGCGCAGCACCGGCTCCTCACCCCCGCGCGGCGAGCGCGCCCTCCGCCTGCCAAACCAGCTCCTCGATCACCTCGGCCACGCTCTGCTCCCGCGTCACCATGCCGACCGACTGGCCGGCCATGACCGACCCCGTGTCCACGTCCCCGTCGATCACCGCGCGTCGCAGCGCCCCGGCCCAGAAATGTTCGATCTCCAACTGCGCCGCCTCCTTCGTCAGCTCGCCCGACTGGTAACGGCGCAGCGCCTCGGCCTGCGCATCCAGGAACCGGCGCGTACCCTCGTTCACCAGCCCGCGCACCGGAATGACCGGGAACCGCGCATCCAGCTGCACGGAAGGTAGCGCGTCGCGGGCATTGGCCCGGATGAAGGCCCGCTTAAAATTCGGATGGGCAATGCTGTCGGTCGCCGCCGCGAACCGCGTGCCGAGCTGGGCGCCCGACGCACCCATCTCCAGATACGACAGAATGGCCTCGCCGCGCCCAAGCCCGCCGGCCACGAACACCGGCACGTCGCGTATGTGCGGCAGGATTTCCTGCGCCAGTACGGTCAGCGACACCGGGCCGATATGCCCGCCCGCCTCCGACCCCTCGATCACCAGCGCATCGGCGCCCGATTTGATGAAGCGCTTCGCCAGCACCAGCGCCGGCGCGAAACACACGAGCCTCGCCCCGCCATCCTTGACCGCACGCACCGCCGGCCCGGGCGGAATGCCGCCGGCCAGCACCACATGCGTGACACCCGCGCGCAGGCAGACCTGCACCAGCTCGTCGAGTTGCGGGTGCATGGTGATCAGGTTCACGCCGAACGGTTTTGCCGTCAGCGCCTGGGTCGCGGCGATTTCAGCCTCCAGCATCGCCGGCCCCATCGAGCCGCAGGCGATCACGCCGAATCCGCCGGCATTGGAGATGGCCGCCACAAGGGTGCGCTCGCTGACCCAGCTCATCGCCCCGCCCATGATGGCCGTGCGCGTCCCCAGGAACGCGGTGCCGCGCGACCACAGGACGTCGAGCTTCGCCCGCGCCTCGCTCGGCGCCGGCACCAAGGGATCGAGAAGACCGGTATCAGGCATCGAGGCCATACGCCGTGTGCAGCGCGCGCACCGCAAGTTCCGTGTACTCTTCCGCGATCAGCACGCTCACCTTGATCTCGCTCGTGGAAATGACCTGGATGTTGATCGCCCGCTCGGCCAGGGTCCGAAACATCGTATTGGCGATACCCGCATGGCTGCGCATGCCCACGCCGACGACGGAGATCTTGGCCACGTCGTGATCGGTCAGCAATGTCGTGTAGCCGATATGGTCGCGCTCCCCTTCCAGGCACGCCACCACGCGCGCCAGGTCCGCGCGCCCGATCGTGAACGTCATGTCGGTGGCGCCCTCCGCGGACACGTTCTGCACGATCATGTCGACGTTCACCCGCGCGTCGGATAGCGGCCCGAACACCGAGGCCGCGACGCCTGGCCGGTCCGGCACATGCCGCAGCGTGACCTTCGCCTCGTCGCGCGAATAGGCGATGCCGGTGACTATTTCCTTTTCCACGATCTCGTCCTCATCGACCAGGAAAGTTCCCCGATCCTGTTTGTCGGTGTTCGGATCATCCGGGTCCTCGAAGCTGGAGAGCACCTGGACCCGCACGCGTTCCTTCATCGCCAGCTCGACGCTGCGCGCCTGCAATACCTTGGCGCCGACCGAGGCCAGCTCCAGCATCTCCTCGTAGGCGATCCGGTCCAGCCGCCGCGCGCGCGGCGCGATGCGCGGGTCCGTCGTGTACACCCCGTCCACGTCGGTGTAGATGTCGCACCGGTCGGCCCGCAGCGCGGACGCCAGCGCCACGGCCGAGGTATCCGACCCGCCACGCCCCAACGTGGCGATGCGGTTGTCCGGCGCCAGGCCCTGGAAACCGGCCACCACCGCCACCTGGCCCCGCGCCATGCAGTCGGAAATCTGCGCCGCGTCCACGCTCAGGATGCGGGCCGCGCCATGCGCGTCGTCGGTGCGCAGCGGTATCTGCCAGCCGGCCCAGGACCGCGCCTCCACGCCCTCGGCCTGCAGCGCGATCGCCAGCAGACCCATCGTCACCTGCTCGCCGGTCGCCACCACGGCATCGTATTCGCGCGCGTCGTGCAGCGGCGACAGCGCCTGGCACCAGGCGACCAGCTGGTTGGTCGCCCCCGCCATGGCTGAGACGACCACCGCCACCTGGTCGCCTGCCTCCACCTGCCGCCGCACCCGCTGGGCCACGCGGCGTATCCGGTCGAGGTCGGCGACGGACGTGCCGCCGAACTTCATCACGATGCGGGCCATGGTTTCCTTGGAACAGGCGAGTCCCGCCGGCCGGCAGCGGGTGGGGTGGTCTAATCGGGCCGGGCTGGTAAGACAATCTTCAGCCATCAGGGATCAGCCATCAGGTGTCACAGGCGGTATCGGCGGCGGAGGTGGCGCGGTTCGGCGCGCTGGCGCCGCGCTGGTGGGATATGTCGGGGCCGATGCGCGAGCTGCACCGCATGAATCCCGTCCGCGTGGGCTGGATCACGCAACGTGTGCCGGCGGGCGGCGCCGCGGTGCGCGTGCTCGACATCGGCTGTGGCGGCGGAATCGCGTCCGAGGCGCTGGCCCGCGCGGGGTTCGCGGTCACCGGGTTGGACGCCTCGGCCGAGGCGGTCGGGGTTGCCCGCACCCATGCGGCCCAAGCCGGCCTCGCGATCGACTACCGGGTCGGGCTTGCCCAGGATCTGCTCGCCGAACCCGCCCGGTTCGACGCGGTGACGGCGCTGGAGGTGATCGAGCACGTCCCCGACCAGGCCGCGTTCGTGGCCACGCTCGGCAGCTTGCTCGCGCCGGGCGGCACGCTGTTCGTCTCCACCATCAACCGCACCTTGGCCTCGCTCGCGGTGGCCAAGATCGGCGCCGAATACATCGCCCGGCTGCTCCCCGCCGGCACGCATGACTGGCGGCATTTCGTGCGGCCGGACGAACTGGCTGCCATGGGCCGCGCCGCCGGCCTGCGCCCCGCCGCCCTCGCCGGCATGACCGCCCGGCCCGGCGCCGGCTGGACCACCAGTTATGACGTGACGATCAATTACATCATGGCGCTGGCACGCGACTGAAATCTCAGCGCAGCGACGGATATGGCAGCGGACCCAAGTCGATCCGGACAGAGGAAAGGGCACGCACGGCCCGCGCACCCAGCACGATTACATAAAGCGCGACCGGCAACCCGTATGAGACCAGGAAAATGGCCGGCAGATCCGCCATGCCGATCACGACCAATGTCAGTAGCGTGTAGTACAGAAACGCTGCGACAAAGGCCGGCCAGGGCACGGCCACGGCGTTCAGGATGCGGGACATGGCGTCGCTCGTTGAAGGTTGCCGCCCTTAGATGGGATTAACGCGGCTGATAGTAAGCGACGTTATGAACGATCACCCATGCCTGCCCCGCATGGGCCACCCTATTTTTGCGGTTGAAAATGGCAATCCGGCCTGACCGCACCCTGGTAGCGCGGCCAACGCTGCGTGCTGCCCAGGATCGGCAGGCCGATATAGCCGCGCAGCCGCAAGGTCCCGTCCGGCACCCAGACCTCGGCGCTGTAGGTCTTGCCGTCCTCGGGATCGGTGACGGTGCCATGCCACCGCCCATCATCCCGCAGCCGCAACCCGGCCAGCAGCACCTCGTGGCATTGCGGCAGGCCGCGCCAGTCGCGCTTGATGTCGTGGGCCGGCCAGTCCGACAGGCCGACGATGATGCCGCACAGATCGCCGCCGCAACGTTGCACGCTGATCACGCCGCCCCGATCCTCGGTCAGCCACAGCCCGAGCGGGGAAGGCGGTTCGGCCTTGCCCGGACACGGCACGGCCAGGCACGCGACGGCCAGGAGCGCCGCCGCCCTACCCATCGGCGCGCGGCACCCAAGGGATGCTGGCGACCTCTATCCCGTCCTCGGCCAGCGCCTCGGCCTGCTCGGGCGTGGCCTCGCCGTAGATCGGCCGTGGCGGGGTCTTCCCGGTGTGGATGGCGCGCGCCGTGTCGGCGAAGCGCGGGCCGACATAGTCGCAGCGCTGCTCCACCTCGGCCCGGATGCGTTGCAAAACGGCGCGCACCTGGTCCGGCATCGGCGGCGGCGCAGGGACCGGCGGCTTGGATGCGTCCACCTCGGCCGGCGGCGCGGCCGGACTCCCGGCCGCGTTGACAGCGGGACCCGCCACCCCCTTGCCGAGGCGTGGCGCCATGATCGCCCGCGAGATTTTCGGGCTGGCGCAGACCGGGCAATCCAGCAGCCCGGACTTGGCCTGCTGGTCGAAGGCGGCGCTGCTGCGGAACCAACCATCGAAACTGTGGCCGTCGCTGCACCGCAAATCGTAGTGGATCATCGCGAAAATGAGCTCGGCTCAGCCGGCCAGCAGCGCATCGAGCCGCCCTGCCCGGTCCAGCGCCAGCAGATCGTCGCACCCGCCCAGATGTTTGCCATCGACGAAGATCTGCGGGACCGTCGAACGTCCGCCCGACCTGGCCACCGCTTCGGCGCGCGCCGGCGTGCCCTGCGGCGCATCGATCTTCTTGAAAGCGACGCCTTTGTCCGTGAGCAGCGTCATGGCGCGCGTGCAGTATGGACAAAACGGCTGGGTATAAATCTCAATCGTCACGGCTATCCTCTTCGGGTCCGGCCCGATCTATCCTGGGGTCGGCCACCCGGCTCGCCACAAGCACGTCAACATGGGCCGCGCCCGCGTCAAGCAGGGCGCGTGTGCAGGCTCCGGCGGTAGCTCCGGAGGTAAGCACATCGTCGATCAGCACAATATGCCGGCCGGCGACAAGCGCCCGGCGTGCCGGCCGCACGTCGATGGCGCCCGACAGCGCCCGCGCCCGCGCGGCCGCCGATTGCTGGCCCAGCGACCGGGTCGCCTTCAGCCGCACGAGCAGGTCCAGGCAGGCCGGCACCCCGGCGCGGCGGGATACCTCATGGGCCAGCAACGCCGACTGGTTGTAGCGCCGCCGCAACAGGCGCCAGCGATGCAGCGGCACCGGCACCAGCAGGTCGGCCCCCGCCAGCAGGCCGGCCCCGGCCCGGTGCATGTGCATCGCCAGCGTCCGCGCCATCTCGACCCGGTCATTGTGCTTGAACGGCAGGATCAGCGCGCGCGACGCCGCGTCGTACAGCATGGCGGCCCGCGCCCGTCCCCAAGGCGGCGGCGCGGCGGTGCAGGTGGCGCACAGCCGGACAGCACCGGCCGTGGCCCGGCTGGCGAACGGCAGCCCGCATTGCCCGCATAGCGGCTCGGCGATGAAGGAAATACGCCCGAAGCAGGCGCCGCAGAGCTGCCCCGGCACATCCACCGCCGCGTCGCAGCAGGCGCAACTGGCCGGCAGCAGCAGGTCGAGGCCGGCGCGCGCGGCGCGATGCAGGGAGGCGGCAAGCATGGACATAGACTAGGCCGGATACGCGGCCCATGTGCCACCCTGTTGGTCGTCGCGATGATCGGAGAGTTGCTTGGCGGACATGCTGGTGTTCGACCGCCGCGCGGTGCGGCTGCACCGGGAACGCGCCGCGCGCACGCTGGCGCCGGTCCAGCCCGTGCTGCGCGAGGTGGCCGAGCGCCTGCTCGACCGGCTGGACGATACCACGCACCGTTTCGCCACCGCGCTCGACGTGGGCGGACGCGGCGTGGTCGCACCCCTGCTGCGCGCGCGCGGCATCACCGCCATCAGCCTCGACCTCTCGCCCGCCATGGCCGCCCTGAACGGCGGCGCGGCCGTGGCCGGCGACGAGGAACACCTGCCGTTCGCGCCCCGATCATTCGATCTGGTCGTCGCCAACCTGTCGCTGCATTGGGTGAACGACCTGCCCGGCGCGCTCATCCAGTTGCGGCAGGCGCTGCGGCCGGACGGGCTGCTGCTGGCCAGCCTGCCGGCCCTGGGCACGCTCGCGGAACTGCGCCGCGCGCTCACCGAGGCGGAGGCGGCACTGACCGGCGGCGCCGCACCCAGAATCTCGCCGTTTCCCGAGCTGAGCGATTGCGCCGCCCTGCTGCAGCGCGCCGGATTCGCGCTGCCGGTGGCGGACCTCGACGACATAACGCTGGCCTACGCCGACCCGTGGGACCTGGTGCGCGAGCTGCGCGCGGCGGGCGAGACGAACGCCGTGCGCCACCGCCACCGCGCCACCCCGCCCCGCGCCCTGTTCCCCGCGGCGCTGGCCGGCCTGTCCCGGCCTGGCGAACGCATGCCGGCGACCCTGAAGCTGGCAATGCTGACAGGGTGGGCGCCCGCCCCTTCGCAACCCAGACCGCTGCCGCGCGGCAGCGGCCAGGTGAGCCTGGCCGCGGTCTTCGGGGGTGGAGCGGCCCACCCCCGAAACCTCGATCAGTAATAACCCCAGTGCGGCGGCACCCAACGGCCCCAGGGATCGTAATGCCCGGGAATGAACCGGTAGGGCGCCGGGGCATAGGCGACCGGTGGAGCCACCACCACGGGGGGCGCCGCGACGAAAGCCGGGCCGCCAATGAACACGCCGCCACGCCAGCCCCAGCCGCCGTGCCAGCCCCATCCCCAGCCTGGCCGCGCCCACCAGGCCTGGGCCGGCGAGGGTGCCAGCAGCGGCCCGGCCACGCAGGCCGCGAGCAGACCGCCGATCGTCATTTTCTTCACAAAACCCATCGAAGCCTCCTCTGTTCGAACTCCGGACGCGTAGGTAGGCGACGCATGTTGCACGTCTTTTTGCGCGTGGTTTCAGAACGTAACAGCCCCCATGTCACGGCGGGGCGGGAGGACAGCATGAGCTTTCGCGACAACCCGCCGCAGCGCCGCTACGAGCTGGATGTGGGCGGCGACATCGCATGGGCCGATTACCGTCAAGACGGCGACAGGCTGGTGATCACCCATGTCGAAGCGCCGGCCGCCCTGCGCGGCACCGGTGCAGCGGGCCAGCTGATGGCCGCGGTGGTCGAGGATGCGCGCGCGAAGCAGATGCGCATCGTGCCCCAATGCGGCTACGCGGCCGCCTGGCTGCGCCGCCATCCCGAGCACGCGGACCTGGTCGCCGGCGGTCAGCCAGGGCCTAGGCCGATCAATGCGACGGCTTGGCCAACCCCACGCGAATAATCTCGTCCGCACCAATCGGACTGACGCCCGCTCCATCGAATGTCGGCAAGCCGCGCAACTCCGCCGGCTTCAGCCCCACAACCTCCATCACGTCGCCCACCAGCACCATCGCATCGACCGGCACGGCAACCGGCCGCGCGCCCAGCCCGAGCAGCCCGCCATACGCGATCACCACCGCCACCGTACCGTCGGGCCCGCGCACCACCCGGTCCACACGGCCCACCAGCTCCTGGCTTTCCGTTGCCCGCACCACGGAACGATGCAGCAGGTCACCCACGCGAACCGGCTGCGGAAAACGCCGCGAAGCCGCCGCCGACAACTCCGCCGGTGACGGCGCTGCCTGCGCCATGCACGGAGCGACGGCCAGAAAAGCCAAAGCGAGCCGGCGAACCGAATGCATGAAAAGTCTTCCGCGGTGACGAGGCACGTCCGATGGTGGCCGCGCGCGCGACAGTTTGCAAAGCCCGGCCGATCATGGCTGCATGACGCGCGCCGGGCAGCTTGGAGCGTAACCACGCGCGCCCGCCACGCGAAGCGCCGCGAGAGGACCGCATACCGGGGGACCAAACATGATGCCCGCGCAAGCCGCGCCACGTAACCCCGCCGGACGCCGCCTGCACCCGTTGCCGATACGCATCATGCACTGGACGAACGCCGCGGCCATGCTGGTGATGATCACGTCGGGGTGGGGCATCTACGACGACAGCGTCATCATCCGCGGCCTGCACTTCAACCAGCATTTCCGCCTCGGCAGTTGGGCGGCCGAAAGCCTGCTCTGGCATTTCGCCGGCATGTGGCTGCTCGCCATCAACGGCGCGGCCTACCTCGTCTACGGGATCGCAACCGGACGCCTGCGCGAAAGGCTGCTGCCGATACGGCCGCGCGACGTCATCCAGACCGTCCGCGACACATTGCATTTCCACATAGATCACAGCGATCTCGCGACCTACAATGCGGTCCAGAAACTTCTCTATATCGTCGTGATCGCGGCCGGCATCTCGCAGGTGGTCACCGGACTGGCGATCTGGAAACCGGTGCAGTTCGGCTGGCTGGTCGCCCTGTTCGGCGGATTCCAAGGCGCGCGCCTGGTGCATTTCCTCGGCATGGTCGTCATCGTCGGTTTCCTGGCCGTGCACGTCGCCCTCTCGATCCTGGTGCCCAGCACGCTGTGGGCCATGCTGACCGGCGGCCCCCGCCTGGGCGCGCGCACGTGACATCGCCGTTCCGCCCCGCGCGTCCGCCCGGCCCGTCCGTGCTGGAAGACCATCGCGGCCTGCTCCGCGCGATCGAACGACGCGGCCTCATCCGCGGCGGCCTCTCGCTCGGCGCGCTGACCATGCTGACCGGCTGCGACATCGGCACCCCGGCCGCGGTGGAACGCGCGCTCCGCGCGATCGCCGATTTCAACGACGACGTGCAGGGCCTGCTGTTCGACCCACACAAACTGGCGCCCACCTATCCCGCCTCGATGGTGCTGAAACCACCCAAATTCAACGCCTACTACGACGTGGAAAAAGTCAAACCCGTCGATGGCGCTACCTGGAAGCTAGAATTGTCGGGCCTGATCGCCGACCGCCGCCCCTGGACCACGCAGCAGATCGCCGAATTGCCGGTGCGCGACATGATCATCCGCCATGTCTGCGTCGAGGGCTGGGACTATATCGGCGAATGGTCCGGCGTCCCGCTGCGCGCTTTCCTCGAACGCGTCGGCGCCGACACGCGCGCCAAATACGTGGCCTTCCGCACCGCAGACGACTACCCCAGCAGCATCGACATGGCCACCGCCCTGCACCCGCAAACCCTGCTGGCCACGCGCTACGCGGGCGAAACGCTCGCCGACCCGTTCGGCTTCCCGCTCCGCCTGCGCACCTCGACGAAACTCGGCTACAAGAACCCGAAATGGATCACCGCCATCGAGGTCACCAACACCTACCCCGGCGGTTTCTGGGAAAAAGCCGGATTCAACTGGTTCGGCGGCATTTGATTCCCGACACTCGAACGGGCCGTCGCCGCGCATGATGATGCACGTCGACATGGTGTACGGCCTGCCGACCTGGCTGCAGGCCGTCCTCCTCATCGGCGGGGCGGTGATCGGCAGTGTGGCCATCGAACTGGCGACGAAACGGATCATCCTGGAGGATGTGCGGCGCCAGCACAACGACGTCGCCGCTGCCATGTTCGGCGTCATCGGCGTGACATTCGCCGTGCTGCTGGCCTTCGTCGTCATGTTCACGTTCGAACAATTCAACGCCGCCCGCGCCGCCTCGGGCGTGGAAGCGACCACCGTGCAGGACGTGGCCGACGCCGCGTCCGCCCTGCCGGCGCACGAAGCTTTGCGGGCCGATGTCGCCGCTTACGTGCGCGCCGTCATCGCACGCGAGTGGCCGGCGCAGGCGGAAGGCCACGCCGACGACAGCGCGCGGCCGGCCTTGCGCGCGCTCCAGGCAGAAGCGTCCGGCTTCGTCCCGACCGATCAGGCGCAGACGAATTTTCACGCCGCCCTCGTGGCAGCGCTCACCCGCTTGCAGGATGCACGCGCGGCACGGCTGGCCGCCGCCGCCAACACGGTCCCGTCCGTCGTCTGGGCCGTGATGTTGCTCGGCGGCGCGCTGACCATCGTCGCCGGATCGTTCCTGGGCGCCTCCAGCCTGCGCATGCACATGGTGATGTCGGCGACGCTCGCCGCCTCCGGCGCCCTCGTCGTCGTGCTCATCGTGGCGCTGAGCCAGCCATTCCGCGGCGATTTCCGCGTCACCACCGCGCCGTTCGAACGCGTCCTGGCGCAGCTCGATGCCAGATGACGCGCCCGCCGCATCGGAATGGCTGGAGGCGGATGGTCGCGGCGGCTTTGCGTCCGGCCCCGCGCACGGCCCGCGCACGCGCCGCTACCACGCGCTGCTGCTCACCGCGCAGCCGCCGCCCGGGGACCGCATGGTGCTGGTGGCGGACGTGGAAGCCTGGGTCGAGCAAGCCGGTCAGCGGATCGCGTTGACCTCGCAACGCTATGCGCCCGACATAACGACACAGGGCGCCACGGCCACGTTCGACCCTGCCCCCTGGCCAAGCTGGAGCGCCGAATTGCCAGGCGGCGTCACCGTCGTTCACGAATTGCTCGTCGATCCGGAAGGCGGCGACACGGTGCTGCGCTGGCGCGGCCTGGCGCCCGACATGTCGCTGCACGTCCGCCCGCTGCTGGCCACGCGCAACTACCACGCCCTGCAGCAGGAGAATCCTGCCTGCGATGTCTCGCCGCAGATAGCCGGCGGCAATGCCGCCTGGCGCCCCTACGCCGGCCAGCCCGCCACCGCCTGCCTGACCAACGGCACGTATCGCCACGACCCGTGCTGGTATCGGCACTTTTTCTACACCGAGGAATGTCGGCGCGGCCTGGACTGCACCGAGGATCTCGTATCGCCCGGCGTGTTCAGCTATGCATCCGGCAACGCCGACCCGGTGATGATATTGCGCGCCGGCGACGGCATATCCGCACGCGCCGCACCGCTCGCCGCCCGCATCCTCGAAACCCGCGCGCGCCGCACCTCAAGCAACGACGCGCTCGCAGCCGCCGTCCGCGCCTATCTGATCGAGCGCCCAGCCGATGGCGGATGCGGACTTATCGCCGGCTATCCCTGGTTCGGCGAATGGGGCCGCGACACGTTCATCGCCCTGCGCGGCCTGCTGCTGGGCACCGGACGTGTCGCCGAAGCACAGGCGGTGCTGCTGGCCTGGGCCGGCCTCGTCTCCGAAGGCATGCTGCCGAACCGCCTGGCCGATGGCGGCACGCCGGAATACAACAGCGTGGACGCCTCGCTCTGGTACATCGTCGCCGTGCACGACCTGTTGGCCGCACAGGCCAACGTGCCGGACGCGGTCCGCGCGCGGTTGCGCGACGCATGCGAGGCGATCCTGCAAGGCTACGCGAACGGCACGCGATACCGTATCGCCGCCGATACGGATGGCTTGCTGCGCGCCGGCGAACCGGGGCGGCAACTGACGTGGATGGACGCCAAAGTGGGGGACTGGGTCGTCACACCACGTATCGGCAAGCCGGTGGAAGTGCAGGCGCTGTGGCACAGCGCGCTGCGCATCGGCGGTGCCTGGAATGCGCGCTGGACGGCGCTGGCCGATCGCGCATCGTCGAGTTTCTCGAGGACATTCGCCAACCCGGCGGGCGGGTTGTTCGACGTGATCGATGTGGACCACACGCCGGGCAACTCGAACTCCTCCGTTCGTCCGAACCAGATCTTTGCCGTCGGCGGCGTACCCTTCCCCTTGCTGGACGGCGCCGCCGCCCGCGCGGTGGTCGATCTGGTGGAGGCGCAGCTTCTGACGCCGATGGGGTTGCGCACATTGTCACCCGGCAATCCCGCCTACCAGCCGCGTTATCACGGCACGCCGCGCGAGCGGGACGGCGCCTACCACCAGGGCACGGTCTGGCCATGGCTGATCGGACCGTTCACCGAAGCCTGGCTCCGCGTGCGCGGAAACACACAGGCGGCACGTGCCGAAGCGCGCACGCGCTTCGTGCAGCCATTGCTCGACCGCATGTCCGAGTACGGCATCGGCCATGTCTGCGAAGTCGCCGACGGTGACGCGCCGCACGCGCCCGGCGGCTGTCCGTTCCAGGCCTGGTCGCTGGGCGAACTGATCCGCGCGCGCGCGTTCACGGCGCCGGCGTGACCGGCCCATCGCCGATTTTTTCGACCGCCGAAGGCCAGCGGCTATTGGCCGCCCGGCATGGCGAAGGCTGGCGGCGCTGGGGGCCATATCTCGGCGAACGCCAATGGGGCACGGTGCGCGAGGACTACTCGCCCGGCGGCACGGCGTGGGAGTATTTCCCGCACGACCACGCCCGCAGCCGCGCCTATCGCTGGGGCGAGGACGGGCTGGCCGGTTTCTCGGACCACCACCAACGCTGGTGCCTGGGGCTGGCGCTGTGGAACGGCCGCGACCCGATCCTGAAGGAGCGCCTGTTCGGCCTGACCAACAGCGAAGGCAACCATGGCGAGGACGTCAAGGAACATTTCGCCTTCCTCGACGGCACACCCACCCACTCCTACATGTGCATGCTCTACAAATACCCGCAGCGCGCCTTCCCGTACGCGCGGCTGGTGGAGGAGAACGCACGGCGCGGCAAGCGACGACCGGGAGTTCGAGCTGTGCGACACCGGGATCTTCGACGACGACGCCTATTTCGATATCGCGGTGGAATACGCCAAAGCCGATACCGACGACATATTGATGCGGATCACCGTGCACAACCGCGCCTCCGAAGCCGCCACCCTGCACGTGCTGCCACAGCTATGGGCGCGCAACGTATGGTCATGGTCACCCGGGCAGATGCGCGCGCGCATCACAAAGCTCGAGGATGGCGGTCTGCTGGCACACCGGTCCGCGATGCAGGACCTGCGGCTGGACGTGGAAGGCGCAGACAACTTCGTCTTTTGCGAGAACGACACGAATGCCCGGCTGCTCTACGGGGCGGATGCGCCTGGCCCGTTCAAGGACGGGTTCCACGCCTTTGTCGTGCACGGCGACGATACGGCGGTCTCGCGCGATCACGGCAGCAAGGCGGCCTGCGTGTTCCGCATCGCGCTGGCGGCGGGCGACACCACCTGCATACGCCTGCGCCTGCGCCCCGCCGAGCTGGGACCCGAAAGCTTCGAAATGTTCGATGGCCTGCTGGCGCGCCGGCGCAAGGAGGCCGACGAGTTCTACGCCGCCCTGCAAGAAAGAATGACCGATCCCGAGGAGCGCCTGGTGCAGCGCCAGGCGCTGGCCGGCATGCTCTGGTCCAAGCAATACTACCACTTCGACGTGGCGCGCTCCTTCGCCGGCGACCCGCTCCAGCCTCCGCCGCCCGCCGGCCGCACGCGCAACATCGACTGGCAGCACCTCAACAATGCCGAAATCGTCTCCATGCCGGATATCTGGGAATATCCCTGGTACGCCTCCTGGGACCTGGCATTCCAAAGCACCACCTTCGCGCTGATCGACCCCGATTTCGCCAAAGACCAGCTTCTGCTGCTGACGCGCGACTGGTACATGCACCCCAACGGCCAGCTCCCCGCCTATGAATGGGCGTTCGGGGACGCCAACCCGCCGGTACACGCCTGGGCGGCGCTGCGCGTCTATGAAGCCGATCGGGACATGTCGGGCACAGCCGATACTGCATTCCTGGAGCGCATCTTTCAAAAGCTGCTGCTGAATTTCTCCTGGTGGGTGAACCGGAAAGACGCCGGCGGACGCAACATCTTCCAGGGCGGATTTCTGGGGCTGGACAATGTGGGCGTGTTCGACCGCTCAGGACCTCTGCCCACCGGCGGCACGATCGACCAGTCGGACGGCACCGCCTGGATGGCCGCCTATGCGCTGAACATGATGCGCATCGCCATCGAACTGGCCGCCACCAATCCCGTCTACGAAGACATGGCCTCGAAATTCTTCGAGCATTTCCTCACCATCGCCGAAGCCATGACCGATATGGGCGGCAAAGGCATGGGGCTGTGGAACGAGGCCGACGGCTTCTTCTACGACGTGCTGTCGCTGCCCGATGGCCGCCATATGCCCCTGCGGCTGCGCTCCATCGTCGGGCTGATCCCGATGTTTGCCGTCGAGGTGCTGGACCCCGAGGTATTCGTCCGTCTGCCCGATTTCGCGGCCCGCACCCGCTGGTTCCTGACCCACCGCCCAAAAATGGCAAGCCTTGTCTCGCACTGGTCGGTGCCAGGAAAAGGCGAGCGCAACCTGTTATCGCTGCTGCGCGGCCATCGCCTGAAATGCCTGTTGCGCCGCGCGCTGGACGCCACCGAGTTCCTCTCGCCGTACGGCATACGCTCGCTATCCAAGGCGCACGAAAAAACCCCATACATCCTGGATATCGATGGTGGTCATTACGAGATCGGCTACGAGCCGGGTGAAGCCGAGCACACGCTCTTCGGCGGCAATTCGAATTGGCGCGGCCCGGTGTGGTTCCCGGTCAATTTTCTTCTGATCGAATCGCTGCGCCGTTTCCAAACCTACTATGGGGACGATTTCCAGGTCGAGTTTCCGATCGGCTCCGGCCAGACGGTCACCTTGCGTGCCGTCGCCGACGAGTTGTCCCGCCGCCTCATCGCCCTGTTCTTGCCCGATGCACAGGGCCGCCGCCCATTCTGGGGCGACGACATGCGCGCCGCCACCGACCCCGCCTTTCGCGACGCGCTCATGTTCCATGAACATTTCCACGGCGACACAGGCCGCGGCCTGGGCGCCTCGCACCAGACGGGATGGACGGGCCTGGTGGCCAACTTGATCGCGCAACGTTCATGACATTGACGGGGTCGGAAGCAAGGACTTCTTTTTTGAAAAAAAGAAGCAAAAAACTTTTTTCGGTGCTGTCGCGGAGTGAGTGGGAAATGTTTTTTGGTTGGATCGGTCCTCGTCAAAACGTCACCCGCACCCCAGCGAACACCCCCACGGGCGCCGCCAGCGTGTAACTCCGCGGGTTGGTCGCACCCGGCGCCTGCACAAGATCGACCGCACCGGTCGGTGAGAACGTACCGAACGTGGCGTAGCGCCGGTCCAGCACGTTCTGCGCATGGGCGAACACCTGCACGTGCCGCGTCACATCGTAGCTGGTGTGCAGGTTCAGCGTGAAAAACCCCGGCAGATGCGGCGTCAGATTGGCCTCGTCGCCGAACAGCACCTGGCCGCTCTGCCACTGTCCGTCCGCGCCTGCCCGCCACGCACCGGTAATCGACGCATCGCCGCCCAGTTTCACCACGTGGCGCGGAATGCCCGGCAGCGTGTCGCCGGGCTTCACCGTCAAGTTGCCGTTCGCGTCGGCCGCCGGATTGCTGCCGGCGGACTCCACGTATCCGGTCCGAAACGTCGCCTCGGTGAAACTGTAAGTCGCATACAGGGAAAATCCGGTCGCCTTCACATCCACCCGCGCGGAACCACCCTGCCGGCGCGTCTGGCCGACATTGGCGAAGAATGCGCGATTGAGCGTCGTACTATTGACGAACACGATATCGTCGTCGGAATCGGTGCGGTACAGCGATACGTCGTAGCCCAGCCGCAATCCCTCGGGCAGCCGCGCATGGCCCCGCAGCCCCGCCTCCCAGGTATGCGCGACCACCTGCCTCAGATCGGGGTCGCCCACGAAAAAATTGGCCAGGCTGCACGAGTTTTGCGGACCCGCGCAGGACAGCTCGGCCGGTGTCGGCGCCCGGTTCGCCTCCGCATAGCCCGCATAGGCCGTCAGCCATCCCGCCGCCTGATACGTCAACCCCGCCGCCGGATTGAACCTTGCGTAGGCATGCCGGCCGGTCAGGTCGCCGCCCCCTTGGTCGGACAAGTCGATCTCGGCGAAATTGAACCTGCCGGACACGGTCGCCGCCAAGGCGCCAGACACATTCAACGTGTCGGACGCGTAGCCGCCGGCATAGGCATCGCCGACCGCCACGCGCACGGGCACGTTCTGTCCCGGCTCGTCGATCACCACGCCCGGTCCGGCGAAATCGCGCGATACCGGGGTCAGCCCTCCCAGCAGCGCGGTCGCGGAAAACTCGGTCCGCGCACCGTCGAACGACGCGCCGGCCACGAGATGATTGGCCAGACCGAACACGTGGCCGGTATCGGTGAACTGCGCGCCCGCGCCGTATGCGGTGGTGTTCGTGGTCTGCTCATCCAGCTCGTTGTAGGCGCCGCCTCGCAGAAAGTCGGGGATCGGCCCGCCGCCCCGTGTCGTGCTCGGCACGCCCGGCGCCTGGCACAGCAGGCCCGAACCATCGTTGCACGGCCCGTCCTGCGGCACGTTGCCGTTGCGCACGCGTTGCAGAAAATTGCCGACATAGCCCTGACCCTGCACCGACATCACCGGCCCCAGATCCAGCGTTCCGCGCGCGGCAAGCTGGGCATATCGGTTGGCGATCAAATTGGGCGCGGTGAACTGCGCGGCAGGGTCGGCCGCCAGCAATTGCACCGGCGCGCTGCCCGGCCCGTTAATGTCCGAATTGGCGAGCGTCAGATCAAGATGCGCCTCCGCACCCTCCCGCTTCAGCCCATAATCGGCAAACAGGTTTTGAATATCGGTGGATTGCAGATTGCGCCAGCCGTCTTCATGCACCACGCTGCCGGCCACGTACACCGCCTGGTTGCCGCGTTGCACGCCATACTGCGCATCGGCCTGCACGCGGCCGAACGAGCCGCCCGATACATCGATCTCCCCGCCGGGGTTCGAGAAACCGTCCTTCAGCGCCACGCTGATCGATCCGCCCAACGCGTTCAGCCCGAACAGCGGATTGGACCCCTCCACGTTCAGCCGCGCGATCGCCACGTCCGGTATCAAATCCCAGTTCACCGTATCGCCAAACGCCTGGTTGAACCGCGTGCCGTTCACATACACCGCGATCCCCTGCGACGTGCCCTGCAAGGGCGAGACCTCGAAACCGTTATAGAAAATCGAAGGCTGGTCCGGATTGCCCGACGCGCTGTCCAAATTGATGCCCGCCACCTGCGTATCGAGCGCGCCCAGCAGGTCGGGCGCCCCCTCGCGCGCGATATCGGCGCTGCCCAGCACCTGCGTCTGCACCGGTATCGCGTTGCGGTCCACGCCGCTGCCCAGCAAAGGCGAGCTGCCCACCACCGTGATCTGCTCCACCGTGGGCGCTGTCTGCGCGTGCGCCGCAGCCGCGGCCAGGCACGCCACACCCAGCGTGGCGCACCCGAAAGCGAATTTCATCTGCGTCATCGAGGCGCGGGTTCCGTCATCCGTGCAGGCGAAGCACGCCGATGTTGCGGCAAGATGTCAGCCCGTTCGCGCGCGGCCGCCCTATCGACGCGGCCGCACCAGCGCCCGGATGGTCCGCTCCCCATCGGGCGAGCCCAGCCCCGTCACCAGGTCGAAACCAGGTCCCGCACGATACCGCCCATTCCAGCCCAGCACCTGGTCGTGCAACGGCGCGCCCGCCGCCGACTGGCCATACAAAGCGGGCGGAAAAAACCCGACAACCGGCCGGCCCTCGCTCACCGCACGCTCGTTGGCCAGCGCCACAAACCCGGCCCATAACGGCGCCGCATAGCTCGTCCCCCCGTTGCCGCCGCTGCACCGCAAATTGTAGCAGCTGAAATTGTCCGTATCCGCGTCCCCCGCAATGTCGGGCACGTTGCGCAGCGTGGTCGAGCCGCGATTGGCGATGCTGACGAACGGCGCCTGCCAGTCCGGTAGGGCGATCGCGTCCGGCGAAGGCCCGCCGCCGCTATACCGCCACCCCGTCTCCGCCCGCCAGGTCCCGCCCGGCCCGTCGGTCGCCAGATCCGTGCCGCCCACCGCGATCGCATACGCATCGTCGGCCGGCCAAACCGCACCCTGCGCGAGGTGATACCCGTCATCCCCGGTCGCCACCAAGATCGTCTGCCCCTGCACCGCCATCTGCTGCAGCACCGGCTCGTCCAGCCGCGCATTCGGGTGCCATCCCCACGAGACGGACAGCACGCTGCACATATCGTCGCTGGCCATGCGCGCCAGGATCGAGATCGGCACATGCCCCCCGTAATAGACCAGCCGGTCCAGCCCCGGCGCCATGGAGACCGCCTCCTCGATGTCGAGCGCCTCCTCCGCATCGTGGCACTTCCCGCGGCACACGTCATGAATGCCGTTCAGCGCGACGTTCACGATCGGCACCGACGAGGCGGCGTGGACGCGGTCGAAATACGTCGCCACATCCACCGGATTGTACGACCCCAGCTCGAACACCCCCACCGACTGGCCGGCGCCCGTCAGCCCGCCATGCCCGTAATAGGCGGCGCGCACATCCTGCGCGGTAAACTGGCCGTGCGGCCCGGACCCGCCCGCCCCCGCCCGCTCCACCGCCTGCACCAGCCGGGGCCGCGGCCGATCGAAATCCGTCAGCCCCTCCACCCCCATCACCGGGGCGGCCGTATCCAGCGACGGCTCGCGATCCGGCGACAGGAACAGCCGGTTCTCCGTCGGATGGCGATACAGGCCGAACCGCACATGCAGCAGCCGTTCCAGATCGGCGATACGCCCATGCGCGTCGATCTCCACGCGGCTGGCCAGCGCCGCCTCCGGCGTCACACCCCCCGCCGCCAGCGCCGCGCGCACTGCGTCGTAGTCGGCCGTCCTGGGGCCGAACCGCTCGACGAATTCCTGCGCCGTCAGCCAGTGCCGGAACTGCGCGTCACCCGGGTCGATCAGGCGGGCCAGCGTCCGGGCCAGCTCGCCCCGATGGCGCAATTCCAGCACCACGGCAATCGGCAGCTCCATCCCGGGGTCGGGCCTGGCCACCGGCTGCGCCCCCTGCGCCACGATGTCGGGGACGGAGGCGCCCAGGGCCGGCACCGCCAAGGCGGCAAGGGCAAAGGCCAGGCCGGCGCGTATCAGCTTCATGGCACACCACCTGTGAAAGGCGGGCAGCCTAGGCCCGCCCAGCCCCCACGTCACGCATCAACCACCACGCTGCTGCAGCCGGGCCAGCAGGAAGTCGCGGAACACCGCGACCCGCTTGGAATGCCGCAACTCCTCCGGATAGACGAAAAAACAATCCACCTTGGGCCGCGGCACGTCCGGCAGCAGCCGCACCAGCCCGTCCATCTCGCCCGACATCCACCCGGGCAGCGACCCCACACCCAGCCCCGCCCGGATGATCTGCGCCATGCTGGCCAGATTGTTCACCTCCAGCACCGCCCGCCGCGGCGACCCAGGCCGGCGCCCGACCGTCGCCAGCCAATTGATGTCGGCCACCGGCGGATGATAGTCGCCGAACAGGATCAGTTTGTGCGCGTCCAGATCCTCCGCCGTCTTCGGCGTGCCGTGCTTGGCCAGATACGCGGGCGAGGCGCAGACATGCCACTCGATCTCGAACAGATGCCGCTGGATCAGATCGGGCTGCTTCGGCGGGTGCATGCGTATGGCCACATCCGCCTCGCGCATCGCCAGATCGAGGTCGCCATCGTCCAGCAGCAAATTCACCGTCACGTCCTGGTGCAGCTCCAGAAACTGCAACAGCCGCGGCGCCAGCCAGGCGCTGCCGAAACCCGACCGTCGTGGTGATTTTCAGCTTCCCCGCCGCCTTGTCCCGGCTCTCCGTCAGCAGCGCCTCGGTCATCGCCAGCTTGGCGAACACCTCGCGCACCGTCTGATTCAGGCTCTCCCCCTGCTCGGTCAGGATCAGCCCCCGCGCATGCCGGTGGAACAGCGGCACCTGCAGCGCCTCCTCCAGCGCCGAAATCTGCCGGCTCACCGCCGACTGGCTCAAATTCAGCGTGTCACCGGCATGGGTAAAACTGCCCGCATCGGCCACGGCATGGAAGACGCGCAGCTTGTCCCAATCCATTGCCGCCAACCCCCAATGCGCCCCGCCCGGTCAGGCGATTTCTAAAACGGGACTCGGGGCCACCTCAGTCAACCACTTTTCCGCTTCCAGCGCCGCCATGCAACCCGTGCCCGCCGCCGTCACCGCCTGCCGAAAAATCCTGTCCTGCACGTCGCCCGCCGCGAACACCCCCTCCACGTTCGTCCGCGTGCTGCCGGGCGTGGTCACCACGTATCCTTCCGCATCCAGTTCAACCTGCCCGCGAAATACAGACGTATTCGGACTATGCCCGATCGCCACGAACACCCCATCCACCCCCAGCGTGCGCTCCTCCCCGCTCTCGCGATGGCTGATCCGCACCCCGTTCACCACGGCCGGGCTGCCAGCCCCCACGATCTCTTCGACGATGCTGTCCCACACCACCTCGATCTTCGGGTGCTCGAACAGGCGCTTCTGCAAAATCTTTTCCGCCCGCAACGAGCCACGCCGGTGGATCAGCGTCACATGATCCGCATGATGGGTCAGGAACAGCGCCTCCTCCACCGCGGTATTGCCGCCCCCCACCACCGCCACCCGCTTGCCCCGGTAAAAAAATCCGTCGCACGTCGCGCACGCGGACACGCCAGCCCCCTGATACGCCTTCTCCGACGGCAGCCCCAGCCACCGCGCCTGCGCCCCCGTGGCGATCACCACACTATCGGCCAGATAGACGTCGCCCGAATCCCCCACGCACCGGAACGGCCGCCGGGAAAAATCCACCTCCATGATCAGGTCGTGCACCACCGCCGTGCCCACATGCTCGGCCTGCGCCTGCATCTGCTCCATCAGCCACGGCCCCTGAATGGCGGCCGCGAACCCCGGGTAGTTCTCCACATCCGTGGTGATCATCAGCTGCCCGCCCGGCTGCAACCCCGCCACCAGCATCGGCGACAGCCCGCCACGCGCCGCGTAGATGGCGGCCGTATAGCCGGCCGGCCCGGCGCCGATCACAAGCAACTGCGTATGGTGTGTCTGCGGCATGTTCGGAACGATCGGCCCTGGGCGGTTCGGCCCCCCGATATCGTGGCCGCCCAGCCCCATGGCAAGCGCACCCCGCCCCCTGGTATAGCCTGCCAGCCATGACCCGCCCCGCCACCCCATGAAGGCCGACCCAAGCCTCCCCGAACTCGACGCCATCGACCGCCGCATCCTGGCCGAGCTGCAGGAGGATGGCCGCATGACCAACGTCGAGCTCGCCCGCCGCGCCGGCATCAGCGCCCCCCCCTGCCTCCGCCGCGTCCGCCGTCTGGAAGAAGCCGGCATCATCCGAGGCTACCACGCCGACACCGACCCCCAGCGCCTCGGCTGGGACGTCGTCTTCTTCGTCATCGTCGGCCTGGAAACCAGCGCGAATCCGCCCTCGCCGCCTTCGAAACCCTCGTCGGCGCCTGGCCCGAAGTCCGCGAATGCCACATGATCCGCGGCGGCGGCGATTTCCTGCTCAAACTCGTGGCAAGAGGCACCGCCCAGGAAAACGCGCTCACGGCGCGCCTGACCGAGGCCCGGGCGTGGCCCGCGTGCAGACGCTGCAGACGATACGCACCAGCCGGAGTGCGGCGGGCGTGCCGATCTAGGCGCCCCAATCCATCTGCCCAGCCAGGTGACCAACTGACCCAAGCCACCAAGTCAGTCCAACAACCCTGTTATGCCCGGACTTGACCCGGGCATCCACGCGGCGGGGACACGGCTGATGTCTCCAACGGCACAACCTGCCGCACAGCTACCTGCGAGCCGAATTGCCGTTCTCCACGCCGGGGCAATAGGTTACGCTCGGCTAAAAATCCACGCGTGCCAGGTGAAGGGACACGACGTCATGAGTGACAAACCGGTTCTCGATCCGCTGCGCGCCATCCGAAGCCACCTGTTTGGCGCGCGAACCGATGTGACCGAGCTGACGGAGCCGGTTGGATGGACGGAGGGCCAACATCGAAAGACAAAGCATCGACTTTCGAGAAGCAGTAAGAATATACGAACCGGTGTTTTGTGGCGGCTATCTTTGGTGGAAGCCAGTAAATGCAATTCGTCACCAACGGTCCGGCATCCCCACGCTCTTGCAGGCGCACGAGGAAGGCGCGTGGTGTTTTTCTGTGGCGCAGGCATTTCCTATCCGGCCGGCCTGCCGGGCTTCAAGGGGGCTGGTGGAGAAAATCTACCAGTTAAGTGTACGGCGCTCTCGGACATCGAGCGCGAGGCTTCGAGCGTGAGCAGTTTGACACTACGCTCGACCTACTGGAGCGACGCCTGCCTGGGCAACGCCTGGCCGTCCGTCGTGCTCTGGTGCAGGCGCTAAACCGAAACTGCGTCGCAAGGGCGCGACCGATACCCAGGCGGCGCTCTTGCGCCTGGCGCGCAGCCGTGAGGGTGCCCTACGGCTGGTCACCACCAACTTCGACCGCGTGTTCCACGCGGCGGCCAGACGTACCAGTCAGGCGTTCCGGACTATGCCGCGCCGATGCTACCGATCCCGAAGAACAGTCGCTGGAACGGGGTGGTTTATCCTGCACGGCCTGCTGCCCGAAAAGGCGGATGATACAGCACTGAACCGTCTGGTGGTCACCAGCGGCGATTTCGGCCTGGCCTACCTAACGGAGCGCTGGGCCGCCCGGTTCGTGAGCGAGCTATTCCGCAACTACGTCGTCTGCTTCGTCGGTTACAGCATCAACGACCCGGTGCTGCGCTACATGATGGATGCGCTGGCCGCCGACAGGATGCAGGGCGAAGTTACGCCGCAAGCCTGGGCGCTGGGCGACTGCGAAGCCGGGCAAGAGCATCGCAAGGCCATCGAGTGGGAAGCCAAGGGCGTCACCCCTATCCTCTACAAGGTGTCTACGGCGGCCACGACCATTCGGCGCTGCATGAAACCCTGAAAGCCTGGGCGGATACCTACCGCGATGGCGTACAGGGCAAAGAAGCCATCGTCGTCAAACATGCACTGGCTCGGCCCAGGACAGCACGCAACAAGACGATTTCGTTGGTCGAATGTTATGGGCTCTGTCCGACAAGTCCGGATTGCCAGCGAAGCGCTTCGCCGACTTCAATCCCGTACCCTCACTGGACTGGCTGTTAGAAGCCTTCGCGGATGAACGCTTTGGGCATGGCGATCTGTCTCGCTTCGGGGTGCCGCCACACAACGACGTAGACGCCAAGCTGCGCTTCAGCCTGATTCGACGGCCAGCGCCTTATAACCGCGCACCACCGATGCTGCTCGCCACTGGTAGCATCACCGGCAGCCAGTGGGATGACGTGATGTTTCATCTGGCCCGCTGGCTCGTGCGCCACCTTAACGACCCAAGACTAATAATCTGGATCGCACAACGCGGTGGTCAGTTGCATGATCGCTGGCCGTGGCTGATAGAAGACAAGCTGAATGACTTTACATCCAAGGTGCGCGAAGGCAAGACGCCGAACTGGATGCAATCCGCTCACAAGCAACCAATGCCATCCCCGGCCCACTGATGCGTACGCTGTGGCGCCTGCTGCTCAGTGGGCGGGTGAAATCATCCACGCGTGACTACGACTCTACCGTTGGCGGGACGATTAAAGCGAGAGCACTTGACCGCTTCTCTGCGCCTAGAGTTACGCGAGTGCTTTCCCCCAAGGTGGCCTTGAAGAAGCCATTTCGCTGGGGCACGAGGAAGCAAGCACGTGGACGAGCCAACGCGCTTCCGGCAATTGGTGGACTGGGAGCTGGTGCTGGCTGCCGATCATGTGCACTCCGCCCTGCGCGACTTCGGCGACGAACACTGGACTCTGCCTTACCGGCCCTGCTGGAGGATTTCCAGCAGTTGCTGCGTGATGCGCTGGACCTGTTCCGCGAGCTGGGCGAAGCCGATGACCGCAGCGATCGATCACACTGGGATCTGCCGTCCATCACCCGCACTGGCAGAACCGGGGTTTTCGCGACTGGGTGAGCCTGATCGAATTGCTGCGCGATGCGTGGCTCGCGGTTCGCGGAGCGACAGTAATCGTGCCAGCGGATCGCCCAGACTTGGTTCGAATTGCCGTACCCGACGTTCAAACGACTGGCCTTGTTTGCGGCCAGCCAAGATGACTGCGTCCCACCCGAACAGTGGGTGGATTGGCTGTTGGCTGATGGCGCATGGTGGTTATGGTCCATAGAACGGGGCGGGAGGTATTCAGACTGTTCGTTCTGCATGGGCGGAGTTGGCAGGAACGGCCAGGAACGTCTGGAGGCGGCCATCTTGGCTGGCCCGCCGCGCGAAATATATCGGGATGACCTGGAGCCGGAACGATGGCAAGACTCGGTGGCCCGCTCAGTCTGGCTGCGTCTCGCGAAATTGAATGCATCGGGCCTCACTCTGGGGGGATCGCGGCAGTCCGGCTAGCAGAACTGTCCACTGCATATCCGCAATGGCAGTTGGCAGCCAACCAGCGTGACGAGTTCTCTCACTGGATGAGTGGCACCGGCGATCCGGACTACGAGGAAAGTCGGGAAATCGACATTGCACCGCGAAAGCGGCGTGATCTCGTTCAGTGGCTCACAAAGCCACTGCCCGAACAGCGACCTTCCACGAAGACACGTGGCGCGAAGTCTGCCGCACCCGTTTCTTTCACAGCCTGTATGCGCTTTGCGATCTGTCACGGATAGTGTGTGGCCCACCGGCGCGATGGCGCGAGGCACTGCAGACCTGGGCCGAAGAAGGCATGGTGTTGCGCTCGTGGCAGAACGCCGCGCCGCTGGTTGAAACCATGCCAGATGCCGCACTCAGGAGATTGCCCACGCTGTCACGTGGTGGATCGAGGCCGCATCCAAGTCGATAAGTCGCCACGAGGGCATATTACTGGACCTGTGTCGTCGCGTGCTGGCACTGCCGTTGGAAGGGGCACTGGGATAACACGCAACGGCGAGCCGATTGACCAACCTGTTACCGAGGCCATCAACCATCCGGTCGGGCATGTCACACAAGCGCTGATCAATCTGTGGTTCAAACGGAAGCCGAACGACAACGATCTGCTTCCAGCCGACATCGCACCCTTCTTCACGCAAATCTGCGATGTTCAGGTGGATCGGTTCCGCCACGGCCGGGTGCTGCTGGGTTCGCACCTGATCGCTCTTTTCCGCGTGGATCGCCCTTGGACCGCGCAATATCTATTGCCGCTATTCGACTGGAGCAGTCGCCGAAGCGAAGGCCGTGTGGGAAGGCTTTCTTTGGTCGCCTCGCCTGTATCAGCCCTTGCTGACCGCCTTCAAACCGCCATTTCTGGAGAGCGCAAACCATTACGTCGAACTTGGCGACCACCGCGAGCAGTTTGCTGCCTTCTTGACGTACGCGTCATTGGGCCCGACCGAAGGGTATTCCGTGGATGAGTTCCGATCCGCTATAGGCGCGCTGCCTCAAGAAGGGCTGGAACAATCCGCGCAGGCGCTCGCCCAGGCGCTTGAAGGGCCGCCGATCAGCGTGAGGACTACTGGAAAAACCGCGTACAGCCGTTCTGGCAACAGGTCTGGCCCAAGTCCCGCGAGCTGGCCACCCCGCAAATAGCCAAATCCTTACCCGGCTAGTCATGCTGCCGAGGCGAGTTTCCGGCCGCCTTGGCTGCTGTGCAGCACTGGCTGCAACCAATTGAACACCCTGATTACTTGGTAAGTCTACTAGATGAGTCAGGCTTATGCATAAAATTTCCTGCAGAGGCTTTGCAATTGTTGAATACGATGATCGTTGACCGACAATGGCCGCCTCAGAAATTGCCTCAGTGCCTAGATCAAATCAAAGAAGCAAATTCAAAAATCACGGAAGATCCCCGTTACTTGCGACTTCAAAACTATTTGCGGAAGCGCGGGATATGAGATGAGGCCGCGAGTCGCCGGTGACGGACGTCTACTTTTAACAGCAAGCCGTAAGGTGAATTGCGCTTGAGCAATCAAGCAAATCCCGCAATACGGAAGCCCCAAAGATCGGGGAGACATTACCAATGGGTTGATGTTCCCTCGACATCGGACCTTTCGGCGAACCGAAATGCATTCGGCGTGACCTATCCCAATATCATTCGGACGGCGGATCTTAATTCGTTCCGGTCAGTCTCCGCCACCTGTCTATGCTGACAGATAAGGAGCGCCTGCTCAACGGTCGCAAACACGGGCTCGATAGCCGAGGGCTTCAGGAAACGGCCTCCCGCCACCGAGAAATCCAAACTTCTCCAAACGCCGCGCTCTCGCGAAGCTGACTGGTCACAGCCCATCAACACCAGATAACGTTTCGACCGATTGTAGGCGACGCTGCTCACAATGACGGCAGGCCGCTCCTTCGAAACTGCGTGATTGGTGAAAGGAAACGGAAGGACAACGTCGCCGAACTCATAACTCATCGTAGATGCTGTCGGCGTCATTGTCCCAGACGGCCGCGAAGCTCGGCCCGTTGGTCGCAGCAGCAGCGCGAGAGAGAGATTGCATCTCCTCTCGGCTGGCAAGGAACTCGATGAAATCCAGAACCTCGGCCTGCCGATTCGCCGGCATAGTTTCGATTTTCAGGACCAGAGATTGGCTCAGTGTCATCGCAAATAGCCCGCCCGCCTATAACGTCCAGCAACCACGCAGCGCCCAGCGTCTCGCACGCGTAATCAGCGGAACACGCGTAGGGCGGAAAAGCGAAGCGCCTTCCGCCACCCCCCACCCGCCCCACAACCCTCAATCGCACCCCAAAAAACTTGCCCAGCTCCCCCCATCCATGTTCCTAATCCGTTCCCACCACCCCAACCACACCGGCCCCACCCTGAACGCATTTTTCTCCATCCCGGACCGCACCACCCGCCGCGCCAAACGCCTCGACAAATGCGAGGAGCTCGGCGAGATGGGCATGGACCTCGCCCGCGCCTCCCACCGCGAGGCGCTGCGCGACATGCAGCCGCCGCCCGAGCCCCGCACCCCCATCCCCGGCCTCACCTACAGCCACCAGCCGGCGCCCAGGCCGCGCGACACCGCCTTCGGCCACCTCTTCGCCGTCATCTCCCGCTGCGTCCGCCAGACCCTTCTGCTGGAAGACCGCTTCGACGCCGAAATCACCGACCACCCGGTCCCCGAACCCGCGCCCCGCACCGCCCCGACGCAGCCCGCCCCGCCGGCCACACCCGCGACCGACACCACCCGCGTACACGCCGAACGGCTCTACCGGAAGATCCTTGGAAGACGAGTGTCTGCACGAAGACACCCGCCCCGTTGAAGACATCCTCTCCCACATCCGATCCGAACTCGGCGCCGCCGCGTCAGCCGGCCCAGCCCCGCCCCACCAAACCCCCGAACCCGCGCCGCAGCCGCGCCGCCCCATCCCCATCATCCCGCCAGGCCCCAAACCCAGCCTGACGGCGCTAGAGCGCTCCGTCCTCCTCAAATACCAAACCCAAGCCCCAAAACCACCGGACTGAAAGCGCCCTCCAAAGGCGCGAGGCCAAGCAAATTGAAGCACACGCCGCAGCCGATATGGCTGCCAGGCGCCGCTTGCCGTATCACTCGCCGCATGAACGCCATCACCACCCCACCCTGGACCCAGGCCAGCGTCCAAGCCCTGCTGGAAACCCCCTTCACCGACCTCGTCTTCCGCGCCGCCACCACCCACCGCGCCCACCACGACCCGTCGAAAATCCAGATCAGCACCCTGCTCTCGATCAAGACCGGCGGCTGCCCCGAGGATTGCGCCTACTGCCCCCAATCCGCCGCCTACGAAGCCGGCGTCCCCGCCGCCAAACTCATGGATGTCGGCGCCGTCCTCGCCGAAGCCCGCGCCGCCAAACACGCCGGCGCCACCCGCTTCTGCATGGGCGCCGCCTGGCGCTCCCCCAAAGACCGCGATCTGGACGCCGTCTGCACCATGGTGGAAGGCGTCCGCGCCCTGGGCCTGGAAAGCTGCGTCACCCTGGGCATGCTCACCGCCCCGCAAGCCGCGCGGCTGAAAGACGCAGGCCTGGACTACTACAACCACAATCTGGACACCTCGCCCGAATACTACGGCGACATAATCACCACCCGAACCTACCAGGACCGGCTGGACACGCTGGCCCACATCCGCGAGGCCGGAATCAACGTGTGCTGCGGCGGCATCGTCGGCATGGGCGAGCAGGCATCCGACCGCGCCGGCCTCATCGCCGCGCTCGCCAGCCTGCCCAAACACCCCGAAAGCGTCCCCATCAACGCGCTCGTCCGCGTCGAAGGCACCCCGCTCGCCCACACCCCCCCGATCGACGCCATAGATTTCGTCCGCATCGTGGCCGCCGCCCGAATCACCATGCCCACCGCCTACGTCCGCCTCTCCGCCGGCCGCGAAGCCATGACCGACGAAGCCCAGGCCCTCTGCTTCCTGGCCGGCGCCAACTCGATCTTCTACGGCCCCCGCCTGCTCACCACCCCCAATCCAGACGCCGACCGGGACCGCACGCTCCTCGCCCGGCTTGGCCTGCAACGGCGTAAACAACTGGACAGTTTCGACCCCACGCCCGCCCAAACCGTGCCCGCCTCAATGCACGGGCACCTCTGGCGCCCGTACACCCAGATGCGCACCGCCGCCCCACCGCTCCGCGCCGCCGCCACCCAGGGCTGCACCATCACCCTCGAAGACGGAAGCCAACTGATCGACGGCATCGCCTCCTGGTGGACCGCCTGCCACGGCTATAATCATCCGCACATCCGCGAAGCCGTCACCCGACAGCTCGCCCAAATGCCGCACATCATGTTCGGCGGCCTCACCCACACGCCCGCCGAACACCTGGCCGCCCGCCTCGCCGCCCTGCTCCCCGGCGACCTGAACCACGTCTTCTTCGCCGACAGCGGCTCCGTCGCCGTCGAAGTCGCCATGAAAATGGCCGCCCAATACTGGCTCAACCAGGGCGTGCGCACCCGCCGCCGCTTCCTCGCCTTCCAGGGCGGCTACCACGGCGATACCTTCGCCACGATGGCGGTCTGCGACCCCGAGGAAGGCATGCACGCGCTCTACCGCGGGCACCTGGCCGAACACGCCATCCTGCCCTTGCCCCGCGACACGGACAGCATCGCCCAGCTCGCCACACTTCCTCGACCGACACGCCCACACCCTGGCCGGCATCCTGGTCGAACCGCTCGTGCAGGGCGCCGGCGGCATGGTGTTTCACAGCCCCGCCGTGCTGCGCCACTTGCGCCAGGCGGCCGACGCGCACGCCCTCCCCCTCATCCTCGACGAGATTTTCACCGGCTTCGGCCGCACCGGCACCCTGTTCGCCTGCGAACAGGCCGGGATCGTGCCCGATATCGTCACCCTGTCGAAAGCGCTGACCGGCGGCACCATGGCGCTCTCGGCCGCCATCGCCCGCACCCACATCTTCGAACAATTCCTGTCCAACGACCCGGCCCATGCGCTGATGCACGGCCCCACCTACATGGCCAACCCGCTCGCCTGCGCCGCCGCGAACGCCTCGCTCGAGCTGTTCGCCACCGAGCCCCGCCTGTCCCAGATCGCCGCCATCTCCGAACAGATGGCGCAGGAACTAGCCCCCTGCCGCGCCCTGCCCGGCGTGCGGGACGTCCGCGTCATGGGCGCCATCGGCGTCGTCGAGCTGGACCGCCCGCCCAAGAAACTCGATGCCCTGAAGGCCGCCTTCGTGGCACAAGGCGTCTGGGTGCGGCCGTTCCGCTCGATCGTCTACCTGACGCCCGCCTTCACCATCACGCCGGCCGAGTTGTCCCACCTGACACGCGCCATCCGCACCGTGCTAGCATCCCCGCCATGAATTACATCCAGCAGATGCGCGACCCGCGCCGGCGCCTGGCAGTGCCTCGCTGCCGTCATCGTCCTGCACATCATCATGATCTATACCTGGTTCAATCTGAAGCTGTACGGAGGCGCCCATTGGGTGGATCGGCTGGTGCACGTCCAGATCGTGCGCGACGTGCCAATCCACCCCGCACACAAGCCCGCCAAACCCCACGCCTAGGCTCGCTTGCCGCGTCGCCCACCGCCCGTCTATACCGCCCCAACCCAGCGCGGGTGTGGTGAAATGGTAACCACAGCAGACTTAAATCTGCCGGGCCGAAAGCCCTTGTCGGTTCGAGTCCGACCACCCGCATACCAGCTGTCAGCCATCGGCAATCCGTCGTCAGACAGGGTGGCTTTACCCATCGGCGGCCGGGGGCTATAGGCGGCGGACTGATCCCGAATAGCTCAGCTGGTAGAGCAAGCGACTGTTAATCGCTCGGTCGTAGGTTCGAATCCTACTTCGGGAGCCACCTTCTTTGCTAACTATTGTTCCATCACCATATTCTCGCCGGTTACCGGCTCTTGATACAGGTTTCGCTACGCCGTGTCGGTTAAGACTGCTCGTGTTTTTTCGAACAAAGGATCAAAGATGTCTCGTCTCCCCGCTGCCGTGTTGCTGGCAGCACACGCTAGGCGGATGCGTCGTCGCGACCGCGCCAGCACCATACTCTGCCCCGCAGCCTTATGCTGCC
The DNA here is from genome assembly GCA_963850605.1 of uncultured Alphaproteobacteria bacterium. Lineage (GTDB taxonomy): Bacteria > Pseudomonadota > Alphaproteobacteria > Acetobacterales > Acetobacteraceae > BOG-908. The sequence goes on from CAWKLX010000009.1 coordinate 72,486, forward strand.
ACTGCCCCGTATGCTGGCCCGGGCCCGTATGCTCCGCCGCCCGGGGTGGCATACGTAGGACCCACGTACGCCATCCCTGGACCGGGCTACGTTTGGCGTTGGCATCGCCGGTTCGGCTGGGGCTGGTGGCACCCGCGATACGGCTGGCATCGCCACTGGGTAGCGTACTGAGGACGGCAGGGAGCCACACGGAAACTGGCCCGCGCCGTTCCGGAACGGCAGCCTCTGGGATTTCTGGGGATAACCCCACCGGCCGTGGAGTTGGGCGTTGTTCTTGTCCTGTTCACGTTATACCGTCCGGCCATGGACAGACCCCCGCCGCTACCTCCTCCCGATCTAAACCCCGGCCACGGACGACGAAACCGAGTTTGCGCTATCCTTTGGCGCTCAGATTTGACGGCGAAAAGCACCACCACCGCGCGGACAAAACTATGGCGCGGATCGTGGCCGCGCACCTGAACCGGCACCTTCAACAGAGCGGTCTTGTGGTGATGAAACGGCCACCCGCCGGGCAACCCAGCATCGGCGCGCGGCCGGGCTGGCCAGGGCCGGAGCGAGATTGAGTGCAAAAATCGATGGGCAAGAACTATGAACTCTCTTTCCGTCCGCCACGAACACGCCTTTAATGGTGTGGGAAAGAGGGGGAGGACATCATGCGCTGGACCGGCCTGCTATTCGTGCTCACCGCGGCTCAGCCGGCTTTTGCAGCAGGTCATGGACTCGACAATGGACGTGTGACCGGGATTTGCAAGACACGGTTGGGAGACCGACCGTCAAAAAAGACCGGGTGAACGAATTGACGTGGAGCAAACCCGAACGGCGAGGAAACCGGCAACATGGCTCTAACTGCTGGGCTGCAATTGCGGCCATCCTGCTGCTCGAATTCTTCGGCCAGGCATATGGTGACGAGGGTGATGCCCATCCGTTCCTGGTGTTCAGCGGCAACACTACGCCCTGGCACGGCGTGTTTGGCAACGCGCAAGCGGGCAAACGAAGTGTCAATGTCTCAGCCGTCTGCACCTTCACAGCCGACGGTGGCACGGCGACTACTTACACCTTGAGCACCAAGGCCGCCGCCATTAACCAGATGACCGTGCAGCGCACGTTTGCCTTTAGCAAGGTTAGCGATACCAGCGACCTGCGCGTCTACGCGCCCAGACTACCGCTAAGCCAGTATGCGGCCGTCTTGTGGCCGAACGCAGCCGGCGCAATACAAACCGGAGACGCCGGAAATTGCGGCTCAAACTGTATCGTTACGGACTGGAACGGCACATGGTTTGCCGAACAGACCAGCGCTGGCCAAGGGTTGATGATCATTCGCAATCCGTCGAAGGGAAAACCCGCACTGCTGGTGTTCGACAACGACAGCGACTTAGCGTCCAACAACAGTGCGGTGGCGCTTAAACTGCCCAATGGCGGTTGGTTAAGGGGAATGACGTAGAGAAAGAGAACCTCTGCTTTTTCGACGTGACGACGTGGCCGGTGGCACGCCAAGCGGCAGGCAAATTACCCGTTGGTTGCACCACCCCATAGCCGGAGCGTTGTTCTGATTCGGTGTTGCAACCCTAGCTAGGCAAATGTGCAATCTCTACAGCTTCACCAAAGGCCAGCAGGCCATCCGCGACCTCGCGCGGGCGATGCGCGACATGACGGGCAACCTGCCCCTGCTTCCCGGCATCTTCCCCGACCATCGGGCGCCGATCGTGCGCACCGGCGCGGACGGCGACCGCGAGCTCGCAAAGCGCGCTGGGGCATGCCGTCGCCGGCCTTCGCGCTGCAGGGCAAGAAAGTGGATCAAGGGCGTGACCAACGTGCGAAACCCGGCCAGCCCGCATTGGCGCCGCTGGCTTGGGCCGTCGTCCCGGTGCGTGGTGCCGTTCACGTCATTCTGCGAGCCGACCAGGTGCCGGACGGCCGCAGCGTGCCGGTTTGGTTCGCTCTGGACGAAAGCCGTCCGCTGGCGTTCTTCGCGGGAATCTGGACCGGCTGGACATGCACCCGGAAGATGGCCGAGGGCGAGGTGACGTGCGAACTGTTCGCCTTCCTGACCACGGAGCCGAATGCGGAGGTCGGGCCGATTCACCCGAAGGCGATGCCGGTCATCCTGACCGAGCCGGCCGAGATCGACGCGTGGATCGGGCGCCGTGGGGCGAGGCGGCGCGTTGCAACGGCCGTTGCCGGACGGGGCGCTGCGGATCGTGGCGCAGGGGGAGAAGGAGGATGGGGCCGCGGGCCTGGCAACGACAATGCGTTAGTCACCTTCCGTGGATAGTAGCAGGGCGATGACAAGAGCTAGAACGGTGCTGGCCAAGACACGTGCGGCAACCGCTAGCGAACCGCCTATGCCAGCGCCTACGGCCGCCATCGTCCCGCACGCGCTGGCAAATATGAGGGCTGATCTAAGTCTATGTGCGCTCATTTCGTTAGTTGTTTTCTCTCACCTAACCGCTACGATAAAACGACCTCCACGCCCGCCACATGCTGACACATAAACAGAGGTGCGATGGTGGCGTTCGGCTGGCGGGCATGCAAATTGCACTCTTCACAGGGAAAAACGCGTAAAAGGTGCAGAAAAAACACCCGGAAAGCCGAAATACCACTCAAACGGGTGTTACACTGATTACGCTACCGGATTAGATGCTTGAGGCCAAGGTCGCGGCGACGGGCCGGGTAGCCCGATTTCGCGCCACTCCGGCACGTCGGCGGCGGCGGCGGCGGCAAACCTGCTTCTAAGTAGGCGGAAGAGGAAAGGCTGGAGGTGTGTGCCCCGGCCTTTCACCGTCAAGCGCGGCCGATCACCATGGGCAGGGCGAGCACCCGGGGCTGTGTGGGTTGCAGCAAATCTTCTCTGGCACCGGCCCCTTCGTGTCGGGGAAGTTTCCCATACGCGCGTAAGCGCTTGGGCGGACACGCCGGCCAGAGTAGCGGGCTGCGCGAACGCCGCGCCAGAAAGTGAAACGGACATGGTGAACAGTCCGGCCGCGCCGACTGCCCAAGCCTTTTTCGCCAAATTCATCCCGGAAACCTCCACGCTGACGTGCCTCACCCGACACAACTCAAAGTTGTCGCGAGTGAGGAACGGCAGACAAGTCACGACTTAGAGAGGCTTGGGCGTGGTCGGCTTGGGTAGGCTCTTGGGCGTATGCAGGCGGCTAGACGAAGGGGCGCTGCATGTCAGCCCTCCCCCAACAAGTCGCGCAGCAGCCCGAGCGTGTGCCGGGGATCGGATCGGTGTCGCCCTCCGCCTTCTGCCCGTGCAGCGCGCGCAACAGGCGTGCCTTCGCCTCCAAGCCCTCGCAGGTGCGCGCTGGGGTGCTGGCGATCTGGCGCCCCACCTCATTCTGCCGGCCGAGGAGGTCGGAAAACTCCGACCAGTTACCCCCGTCCTCCGCGTGCGGGAACGCATCCGCCTCATGTTGCAGGGCGTTCCAACGCGCCACCATCGTCAAGAGCGGGCCATCGGCGGCCGCGGCCATTGTAGGGCGGCCCGCGGCCGTTCCCAACGCGAGCAGAGCGGCCGGGGTGCCGAACAGTGCCCGGCGGGTCGGACGGGCCGTCACGACTGCACCCCCATTGTCTGAAACCGGGCTACCCGCAGACTGTCGGCCTCCGCCCACTCCATCGCGTGCATGTCCAGGCTTGCGGCCTGGGCGACGAACGGCAGAGCGGCCAGCAACATGCGCTCAATCTTGTCGGCTGCCCGCACTGCGGCGTGTGGCATATCGCCATCAGCGGACAGCCGCGCTGCTATGATTGCCGCTTCAGCAACCGCCACCGCGGCGTCGGGCAGAGACAGGGCCGGCTGCGAAGCAATCATGTCGCGGATGGCCTCTGCACGATCATCAAGCAAACCGATCTCGGGCGGCCGCTCGGTGTTCGCCTTATCGACCCGCGCCAGGCTGGCCACGTCGAATAGATGCCGCGCCTTCCGCACGGCGGCCAGGTGCACTCCCAAGCTGGTGACCGATGGCGCACAATCAGCGACAGCAGCTGTGCTTCCGAGTGCGCGCGCTATGGCCAGGGGGTATGCAGCCGGTTCGTCGGAGTTGTTTCGGGCGCTCATGCCTCGCACTCCGCCGGCACCAGAAACCAGGGCCCGTCCATGCAGGCGGCGTCGGATATTTCCCGGTTGGTCAGCCCGTGCAGCAGCGAGACAACCATCCGCCATTCCGCCAGTGAGAACCCTATGATGTGGAAGTCCGGGCGCCCTTGCACCGCGTCGCGCACATCGCCGGCGGACAGCAGGATGCACCGAGCCACCGCGCGGAAACCGTCCAGGCTCATGGGCGGCGTGTCGAGTATGGCCGCAGCCAGCTCTTCCATGCGGCTATCGAACGGCTCGGCCGCAGCCTCCCGTTCGTCATCGTCCGCGATGTAGCCCGGACCTCGCATGTCGTGTTCTGTGCCCCAGACTCGCCAGGCCCACATGCCGTTATAGGTGCGGCTGGCGCCCTCAAACTCGGCACAGAGCGTCAGCAGCCTCGCGTCGGGGTATTCGGCCGCGATTGCCGGCGCAGTGACCAGAACCGCCGCGCTGGCCAGTGCCAAGCCCGACAGGATGCCCCGCCGGGTGGGCGACGCGTCGGCCGCGCGCGTCACGGTGTCGTCGTCGTGCAGCACCAGGCCGCCGCGGGCGAGTGTGGCGGCGATCTCCTCCCGGGTGGCGTCGAGCGCAAACGTGTTTTGCAGGGTGCCGCCTGCGGTCAGCAGCGCGCGGTGGTCCGGGCGGCGGGGGTGTAGCCGAGCCTGTAGGGCGCGGACGTGGTAGGTGTGTCGTCAGCCTTGGCATGGTTGCTCCATGGTCAGGGTTAGGCCGGGCGGGGTGTTCGACGCACCCCGTCGGCCGTTACGTTCCTGTGCGGACATCGCGAACGGGGTTACGATGTCACGACACGTCCAGCGGAACCGCCGAACGTGTTACAATTTGCGCCGTGCAGAGCCGAGATGGCGCGAGCGGCATTGGCTGGGGGGTGCGAGATTTGGCGACGGCGGCAGAGGTGTCGCCGACACGATCGCCCGCCTTGAGAGTGGAGAACGGCTCTCCGCGGACTACGCGCCGCCATACGCACTGCCCTGGAAGCCGCCGGCGCCGAGTTCATTGCGGAGAATGGTGGCGGTGCTGGGGTGCGAATGCGCAAGCCCGCGGCCCCGATTACGCCAACTGAGGCGGAGGAGGTACGCTGATGCGATATCGTGGGATCCTGCTCAGCCTTTTTCTGGTGACCTTGGCCGTGGTCGTGACCGAAACAGGGATTGAGCTAGCCCGCGGTCTTCACCGTTGGTGGCCCCATTGGGCCATCATGGCTGCGCTCATATCGATCTTATTGCTGAACACATGGCGCGTGTATCGAAGCTGCCCGCTAGTGTAGCGGCCGAGTTTGCCTCGCCCAATGACTCCGACCAAGCCGAGGAAGTCCTGGGCGCGTGCGAGCGCATGCGGGTCCTAATTTCGCAGCTCGCCATCCTGATCTTCGTTGCGGTCACGCTGGCGATAAGCTGGGCGCGCGGCAACCCGGTTACGCGAACCGAGGAGATCGGCCTGGCGATCGTGGCGGGAAGCGTGTGCTGGCACGCCTGGCACCTGGTCAGGGAGCGGCAATGCCGCATCAGGCGGTGACAGGGCGCAGGCCGGGCTGATCAAAATGCCTCCTCCGAAACGGCCGCCGAAAGCCCTGGCAGGGCCATCCATGCCTCTCACCGCAGCACAGTGGCGGATGGCGCGGGCCGCTCTGGACTGGACCGTGAAGCAGCTTGCGGACCACGCGAACGTCGGGACCAGCATGGTCAAACGGCTGGAGCTGGGCGAGCCGGTGGTGCCGTGGATGGTGCGGGACGTGCGCGCGGCGCTGGAGGCGGCCGGGGTGGAGTTCACCGCAGATGCCTGGGGCGTGGGCGCGCGGATGCGCCGGCAATCGTAATTTACGGCCGCCGCAATCCCGTGCACGCTGCAGCCATGGCAAACGACATCCCCCTTCCTGCGGACCCCGAGGGCTTCGACCGGTTCTTCGAAAGCAGCCTGGCTAGCATGGCGCCGGATATCGAGCCGGCGTTGCTCGCGGAAATCATGCCCCAGGTGGATGCCTGGGGCAGCAGCAGGTCGAGCCGCCATCACGGTCCGAAGCCATCCGCCATCTGATTGAGCTGGGCTTGAAGCCGCACGCAAGGGGTTTGCGCCGAGCACGCCCACCGAGGTGGAGGAACTCCGGTAGATGTCGATGGCCCGATACTACGTCGAGGTCTGTGCGTCCAAACGGTGAGCAAGCCGCAGATCACGCGCATCTTCCAAATCTTAAAGAAGCTCTTGAATGGCTACTTGCTCAGCAGGCAAAGGATGTTTCTTCGAGCTTGAATAGTGACAAACGAACCTATCCTAGCAGTTGATGAAACAGATGCTCCGGCATTTCAGTGTTCACCTTTTAAGGAATTAAGTCCTCGTGTCGGACAGAATTTTTAGAACGCGACACTTGAAAGCTGACGCTTACGTAACGTCCCCTTATGCTATTTTGCGGGGCACCACGTAAATGACGCCCGATTTGCCGGAGTAAAATGGAGTGACTGGATCACTGCGGTCTCAACCGCGTTGACAGGAATTTTTGCCGCCGCAGGAAGTTACATTGCTTTCAAGTCGTATCAGCATTCCCTAGCGCATGAGGCGCCGAGGGTAGAACCCGACGTAAATTGGATGACAGACAAGGACCTTGGGCAATATATCGATTTTACCGCAATGGTATTCAACAGGCTTGATGAAACGATAGAGATTACACGAGCATCTTTGGTTAAACCAAGCAAAGCTCTGCTCTCTCAGAGGCGATTCTGATACAGGTGCTCACGGACGAAGCGAAGAGGAGCCGATCAAAGCCGAAAAGAGGAAGATCGAGTTGCGTAGAGAGGTTGCGCCTGCGGGGTCCAGATTTGAGGGTCCTCGCGGCTTACAGCTCGGAAATACCGACTTTACCCGAATTCGGCTTTGTGTTTTTCCAAACTCAGTCCTGGAAAGGTGGCGTGATACGAATCGAATTAAGCTGGTCCACCAAGACATTAAGCCTTCGCAACAAACGCGTTACCGCCCAGAGAAGCATTGCTGCCCGACCTACACTGCCGTCGCTCTAAAGTCTGCGCTTGGGCTCGCCAGCCAGTTGGCGGCTTACAATCCATGCTCCTCTGGGCTGTTCCTGTCAATTCTTTAACAATCGCCGGCCACCACCAGATCAGGCATCGCATCTGCTCGAAAAGCGTCATGTTCCCGCAGGAACCTTGCATAATAAACAGATGCATGTTCGTCGTGGCCATGGGTTCGCCTCAGAGAGGGAAAAATTGCGCTATCTTGGTAACGAACGCAGTAAAATATGTGGCTTTTGCAGTTCTCCGAACAGAACCTCATCAGAGACACCACGCAGGTCGAGATCGGTCGAGCTATGAATATGCGGGGCGCCAGGTGCACGCAGGTCCCGCAGCACCGGCGCGATCTTCACCCCCACACATTCATCGATGAAGATACCTAGGCGGCGCGTGGCAGCCATTCGAGCTCGTATCTAACCGCCTGGCGCACCTGCTCGGACGCAAGTCCATGCCAGTCAGCGACCGCCTCGATAGCCATTTCTCCGCCACCCTCGGCCGCAACGGCCTGCGATAACAACAGCAGTCGGAACACCCGTGCCATCAACCCGTGGCGCGCCGAAAAGACGGCGGGGTCTAGGACGATGCCCGCCGACTTCCCGGCCGGCCACCAGCGCGATGCAGTCCACTCGTCTTGCCAATCCAAGTTCTCGAAAAGCGACGGCTCCACAACCTCAGTAAATTGCGCTTGGCCGGAAAGAACCTCAATGAGCCGGCGGTCGGACGGGGGCACGGCCGGGCTATCGTTTGCAGGACGCTCATGACGCAATTCAATGAATATCTTTGGCCGTCGGTGCGGAACCGCTTCGATACGAAAGGATAATGGGACGTGCGTACTTCGGCTGCCTTGGCCGCCACGCGTTTGATCGTGGTCAATCCTAGGTTCGCCGCTAATGCCCGCACCATCCGAAGGGTCAGCATCTCGGCAAAGTCAGGTCTGTTTCACCGCCAGCTCCGGCAGCTCCAAGGGCATCACGCTGGGCGCTCGGCGCCACCAAGGATAGCGGTTGCCGTTCGCCCATCGCCGCGCGACTTGCGGGTCAAGCTGCGTTAGACGCGCTGCCTCGGTCAGTGGATAGAGGCCGCGGCCGAGCATGGCGGGATGGGCTACCGCGTCATGGTTGACATCTCTAGGCGCAAGGTACGGACGCTTCAACCGGGAATAAGAGCCTCTAAGAGCTTCCTAAGAGGCCTTTAAGAGATTTTGAGACTTCCGTGCCTTCGGGGCTGAAGCTCGGCATAAGCCAACCGGAGGTGCTCCGCGCAGTATGGCCGCCGGCCGTCACGCGTCGCTCCGCAACATTCCAGCCGACCCTTGTGCGGCTCGCCAAGCGGCCAGCAGCACCCTGCCGGCGCCGGGATGTAAGGCGGCGGGTTACCGCTTCCGGCACGCATTGCGGCGGCGACCAGCCTATCCCTTTCGTCGCGGGGAGCGCGTTGGCGCTGGGCTTTGTTCATTGGGCAGCCATCAGGCCAGCCAGCTCACTACCAGCCCCCGTTATCGCTGCCGACGTTGGCCGTCATGATCTTCGGCGGGTTCACGTTGCCCCTAGCCCGGGGCACATAGGAGATCACCGTAGGGCCGGTGCATAGTTGGTGCTCCCGCCCGGGATGTCCTGGCCCACCTGCCAATTGAACCGGACGAGATACTCGGCTTCGGGCACAAACGCCTCTTTGGGCATTAGCGTCAGCTCAGCCGTGGTGCCGTCCTCGTTCCGCACAAAGGTCACGCTGGAGATCAGCCAGGTCTGGTTGGTCAGTTTCAGTGCCGGCATGTTCAAGGGCGCCAGCGCGTTCAATTCCCACAAGCCACCATCGCTGTCCCGCCAGCTATCGCACGTGACGTTGACCTGTTGCGACCGCCCAAATCGCCGGGCCATATCCCACCGGGCGCGAGCGGCCGCGATCTTCGGGTCATTCTGTGTCTGCTCTGACACGATGATCAGCGGCCGCATACGCGGCTGCCCATCTGCCCGTACTGGAAAAGACTTGTCGAAAACCTGCGATCCCGGAACGAACTGGATGACCGGCCCAAGCGCCCCCGGCATAGGGGGCGGATCGTTCAGAAAAGCGGTTGAGGTGAATACCGCCCCTATCTCGGTGTAACGATTGTCCATTGAGAATGACGCGTCAGCAGCCTGTATGTTGCTACCCAGCGCAAAGCCGCTCGCCATTTCCGCGTCGCCGACCCGTGCAATGACCAAGCTGCCGTCTGTGTCCTCATAGACCAGAAAATTAGCCCAGCGTGCGATGCGCTCGATAACCTCGTACGGTGTTTCAGTCAAAATGATGTTGAACTGCGGCACTACGGCACCATCGCCGTCTGGCGCTTTCACTTGGATGCCGAATGGCTGGCATAGCTTCTTGGCGATGCCGACCAGCGTGTGGTTGTTGAGCTGGTAGCCTTCCGTCTTTGCGGAGCAATCGACCAGGTCCTGACATGTGCCGCGGCCAGAAATGCGGATATTATGCTGGTCAGGGCTGATCGAAGCGGTGTAGCGGTCTACGTATCCAGTCAGCACCACATCGGCACCCAGCATTATTTGGCACGGGTCGCCGGGCTCAATAACAATCTGTCCCGCCTCGCCCGGATAGCGCTCGGTTAGGCCCAAATCGAACGTTGGTGGCACGCTTTCCAGGCTGCGTTGAATGCGCACGTCCTGCCAGCCGGAAAGGCGCTGTCCGCCCACCACGATGCTGACCAGGTTGGGGTCGGTTGCGCCGGCGTAGCTCATTTTTAATCCTCAGGTCCGTCGCAGATCATCTTCGAAAATGGTTGCCGGGCGCGGGAGCATGACCTTCCCCCGCGCCCGGCTGTCCGGCTCGATTTGCGTCGAAATGCCGGTTTCCGACGATCGCGGCGAAGGATCGCGCCGCGATAGGGCGCTGCACCTGGATCGGTGCGCATTGGTGATCACCATTTACCGCGCCATAGGGCATGGCCGCGATGCAGGCCGGGTAGTTGCAGCCGGTCAGCGAAGGTGGAAGGGAAGTCGTGAGGTCCGATCCATGCCTTCTGCATATCGCTAGTCAGATGTTGCAGATTGTCGCCGTATGGCACTCGGGTCGCGCCCGGCATCATGGCCAGCTCGCCGTATGCCTCGATCACGGTTTTTTCGCGGTTGACCAGTTCTATGATCGCGGCCGCATGCTCCCGGTA
>CAWKLX010000010.1:0-130410 GCA_963850605.1 uncultured Alphaproteobacteria bacterium
GGAATAATCCGTAAGCCAATGCAAACGGATCATTCCTCCAGCAAATGCTCAGGAGTCGACGCGACCATCTTCGTGCAATCTTCGTGTTCTTCGTGCCTTCGTGGCTTAGTCTGTTGTCGACGAACCGCCCATTGCTTTGCGCAACGCGCGCACCTTGGAAATGACGCTGCCTTAACCGTGCCCGCCGCCATGTCTTGCTTCGGCTGGCGCGTAATGCGCAGCGATGTCGGCCGATGACACGTCGCGCCCGATCGTGGCTTTTATCATCGCCACAATGTCGGCATCCGAACGGCCGGCCGCGCGCAACTGCTCGATCTCGTCGCTGATCATGCCGACAAAGGCAGGCAGCGGGAATTCTTCCGCGCCCAGACCCAAGGACCGGCGCATTTCGCGCTGGACGGCGACCGCTTCCTGCACCGAGAATTTATCCTGGCCACTCATGCTATCCTCCTGGTCTCGCCGCAGACGACGACTGGCTGCATTATGCAGGTTTAAGTGATAGACGATATCCGATCCGAAGCGCAAGCGTTTTTGGCAGCCTGGTTCGAGACAAGGCGGGTGGTGCAGTCGCTCAACTTCAACCGCTTTCAACAGGAAGGGCTGAGCGCCACGCAATTCATCATGCTGAACATGCTGGGCGAAGGCGCACCCGGCCAAAGCCCGGCCGATCTGGCGCGCAAGCTGAACGTGGATGTCACCACCTCGATGCGGACCGCCGACAGCCTGGTTGCGCGCGGGCTGCTGAGCAAGACCCGCGACCCGGTGGATGGCCGCCGTTCCGTGTTGGCACTGACCGAGCCCGGGCGGGCGATTTTCAGCCGCATGCACGAGGCGTTCGTGGCTCAGGTGCAGGCCGCTTTCGAAGCGATGCCGCCGGCATTGCGGGCCGGGCTGGTGACCGGCTTACAAGCGTTTGTGGCCGAGACGACACGCCGCCAAAATACCCCATCATAGCGCCAGGTGGAAGAACCGGTTGAAAGGGGTCGACGGATAGGTGCCGAACGCTTCGCCTTCGACAAAGCCGCGCCGGCGATACAATGCGTGTGCAGGATCGAAGGCAGGACCGCTGCCGGTCTCGAGGCTAAGCCGGGTCATGCCGCGCGACCGGGCTTCGGCGATCAGGTGGTCGAGCATGCACGCGGCGATTCCCCGCCGGAGATGGTCCGGGTGAGTGCGCATCGATTTGATTTCGGCTGCCCCGTCGCCCAGCGCGTGCAGCGCGCCGATGCCGACGACTTGGCCGCCCAGCCAGACGGTCCACACCGTGATGTCGGGTGTTTGCAGCCCAGACAGATCGAGGGCGGACACGCCATCGGGTGGCGAGTTGGCGTGCATGCCGGCCAGATGCAGCGCGAGCAGGGCACGGGTTTGTTGGCCTGACAGATCGTCAGGCCGTATGTCCAGGTTCGTCATCGCGCCCGAAAACCTTGCGCGACGTCAGGCAAGTTTCAACGGGGCGGACGGCGCCGCAGACGCCGCCCGTCCGAGGGACACAAAGGTTACGACGCGGGCAGAAGCACCTTGTCGATTACCTGGATGACGCCGTTGCTCTGTTTGACGTCTTCAATGGTAATGTCGGCGACACCGCCGGATGCGTCGGTCACGGTCAGGTTGCGCGGGCCGTTCATTGCCACGGTCAGTTCTCCGCCCTGCACCGTCTTCAGCCTGGCCGTGCCGCCGCCGGCCTTGACCATCGCCGAGAGTTTCTTCGAGGTGAGGTCGCCGGGCACGACGTGATAGGTCAGCACGCCGGCAAGCTTCGCCTTGTTCTCTGGCTTGAGCAGCGTGCTGACCGTGCCGGCGGGCAGGTCGGCAAAGGCCTCGTTGGTCGGCGCGAACACGGTGAACGGGCCGGTGCCGTTCAACGTATCGACCAGCCCGGCTGCTTTCACCGCGGCGACGAGCGTGGTGTGGTCCTTGGATTCCACGGCGTTGGCCACGATTGTCTTGGACGGGTACATCGCCGAGCCGCCCACGTTGACGGTGGCATCCGCAAAGGCCGCGCACGGCAGCATGCAGGCTGCCACGAGCAGGGCGCGAGAGAGTTTCATGATGTGCAAGCTCCGTATCGGGCGGCCATACTTGGCCGTCACGATGTGTGATCGCGACGGCGGTGGGCGCCGGATGCCAGGATCACACGATCGTGAGCAACGCCTTGCGGTCAGGGCGTGACGCTCACCCCTTTCCAGAACGCGACGCGTCCCTTGATCTCGGCGGCCGCCTGTTTCGGTTCCGGATAATACCAGGCGGCATCCTTGTTCGTTTGTCCGCCCACCTCGAGCGAGTAGTATGAAGCAGTCCCCTTCCACGGGCAGGTGCTGTGGGTGGCGCTGTCGCGCAGCACCTCCGGCTTCACCGAGGCGAGCGGGAAATAGGCGTTACCTTCGACGGTGGCGATATCGTCGCTTTCGGCGATGACCTGTCCGTTCCATGTGGCTTTCATTCGATGCCCTTAGATTTCATGCCAACGATGCTGCCTCGACAGGATTGTTGCCGACGGCAAATGATCCACAGACGACGCATACGGGCACAGACAGGCAGGCGGCTGAATGATCAACGGGACGAGTGCCCGTCTGTGTTTATGTCTGTCATCGGTGGATGAGCAAACTGGCCGGAGCACGCGGTGCTCCGGCCGACGCCCTATTGCACCACCTCCGGCTCGCGCTCGGCCGAGCCCTCGCCCTCGTCGCCGCCGGTCACGGCCGTGGGTGGCGCCTCGATGTATTCGAAATCGAGTTTTCCGTCGCGCAGCCCGACCTTCACCGACCCGCCGCGCACCAGCTTGCCGAACAGCAGCTCTTCGGCCAGCGGCTTCTTGATGTACTCCTGGATGACGCGGCCCAGCGGACGCGCGCCATACAGACGATCGTAGCCACGTTCTGCCAGCCACTCTTTCGCCGCCGAGGACAGCTCGATGGTGACGTTGCGGTCGGCCAACTGTGCCTCGAGCTGCATCACGAATTTCTCCACCACGCGGCCCACGATCTCTTCCGTCAGGCCGGCGAAGGTGATGGTGGCGTCGAGCCGGTTGCGGAATTCCGGCGTGAACATCCGCTTGATGGCTTCCTCGTCCTCGCCTTGGCGCACCGTGCTGCCGAACCCTATGGCCTCCTTGGCCTGATCGGCGGCGCCCGCGTTCGTCGTCATGATCAGGATCACGTTGCGGAAATCGACCGTCTTGCCGTTGTGGTCGGTCAGCTTGCCGTGGTCCATCACCTGCAACAGGATGTTGTAGAGATCCTGGTGCGCCTTCTCGATCTCGTCGAGCAGCAGCACCGCATGGGGATGCTGGTCGATCGCATCGGTCAGCAGCCCGCCCTGGTCGAAACCGACATAGCCCGGCGGCGCGCCGATCAGGCGGCTGATCGAATGCCGCTCCATATACTCGCTCATGTCGAAACGGATCAGCTCGATGCCCAGCGTGCTGGCGAGCTGGCGCGCGACCTCGGTCTTGCCGACGCCGGTCGGCCCGCTGAACAGGTAGTTGCCGATCGGTTTTTCGGCATCGCGCAGCCCGGCGCGGCTGAGTTTGATGGCCGCCGACAAAGCGTCGATGGCCTTGTCCTGGCCGAACACCATCGATTTCAGGTCGCGCTCCAGATTGCGCAGCGTCTCCTTATCGTCGGCCGACACGCTCTTGGGTGGGATGCGCGCGATTTTCGCGACGATCTCTTCGACATCCTTCAGCGTGACGGTGCGGCGTCGCTTGTCCTCCGGCAGCAGCATGCGGCTGGCACCGACTTCGTCGATCACGTCGATGGCCTTGTCGGGCAGTTTGCGATCGTTGATGTATTTGGCCGACAGCTCGACGGCGGCGCGGATGGCCTCGTCGGTGTAGCGCACCTTGTGGTGCTTCTCGTAGTTGGTCTTGAGGCCATTGAGGATCTTGACGGTATCCTCGATGGACGGCTCCGCCACGTCGATTTTCTGGAACCGACGAACGAGCGCGCGGTCCTTTTCGAAATAGTTGCGGAATTCCTTGTAGGTGGTCGAGCCGATGCAGCGCAGCGACCCGCTGGCCAGCGCCGGCTTGAGCAGGTTGGAGGCATCCATCGCGCCGCCGCTGGTCGCACCCGCGCCAATCACGGTGTGGATCTCGTCGATGAACAGGACGGCGCCGGGCTGGTTCTCCAGCTCGGTCACCACCGCCTTCAGCCGCTCCTCGAAATCGCCGCGGTAGCGCGTGCCGGCCAGCAGCGCGCCCATGTCGAGCGCGAAGATTGTGCTTTTGGCGAGCACCTCGGGCACGTCGCCCTCGACGATGCGCTTGGCCAGGCCCTCGGCGATCGCTGTCTTGCCGACGCCCGGGTCGCCCACGTAGAGCGGGTTGTTCTTGGTGCGGCGGCAGAGGATCTGGATCGTGCGCTCCACCTCCTGCTCACGGCCGATCAGCGGGTCGATCTTGCCCGCCTGCGCCTTCTTGTTGAGGTTCACGCAATAGGTGGACAGCGCGTCCTGGTTGCGGCCGCGCGGCTTCTCGTCGCGCTCGTGCTCCGGGTTCTCCGGTGCCGGCCCATTACTGCCGCCGCCGCTGCTGGTCGGGCGCTGCGTGGCGCGGCCGGGCGCCTTGGCAATGCCGTGGCTGATGAAATTGACCGCGTCCAGCCGTGTCATGTCCTGCATCTGCAGGAAATAGACGGCGTGGCTTTCCCGCTCGCTGAACAGCGCCACCAGCACGTTGGCGCCGGACACCTCGTCGCGCCCGGAGCTCTGCACATGGATGGCGGCGCGCTGCACCACGCGCTGGAAGCCGGCCGTGGGTTTCGGCTCCGTCGTGCGATCGGTGGTCAGGCCAGACAGGTCCTTGTCCAAAAACTCGGTCAAGTCCTGGCGCAGCTTGTCGAGATCCACCCCGCAGGCGCGCAGCACGGTCGCGGCGTCGCTGTCGTCGGCAAGGCCCAGCAGCAGATGCTCGAGCGTCGCGTATTCGTGCCGGCGGTCGCTGGCGAAGGAGAGGGACCGGTGCAGCGTCTGTTCGAGATTGCGTGACAGCATGATGGTAAGCGCCCCTTGGCACCTGGCGGCTGGCGGACCCGCGTCCCCCGCTCACCCGGGCAATGACAGGATGGCCGCAACCCGGCCCATCCCGAAAGTGAAATCGTCGCCAGCATGTCGCGCTGGCATCACTTAATTGGGGATGGTTGGCGGGAGGTGAAAGCCTGGGGCAGTCGTCAGTTATCGGTCGTCAGTCGTCAGAGGCGTGCGCCGGGTGAAATGTCCTTCTCTGAAGACTGACGATCGACGACTAGCTAGTCCTTTTCGATCGTGCACTGCAGCGGGTGCTGGTTCTGGCGCGCCAGATCCATCACCTGGGTCACCTTTGTCTCGGCGACCTCGTAAGTGAACACGCCACACACGCCTACGCCGCGGCGGTGGACGTGCAGCATGATGCGGGTCGCCTCCTCGCGGGTCTTCTGGAAGAACCGCTCCAGCACGTGGACCACGAACTCCATCGGCGTGTAGTCGTCGTTCAGCATCAGCACCTTGTACATGGCCGGCTTGCGCGTCTTGGGCCGCGCCTTGACCACCACGCCGGTGCTGGTTCCCTCTCCGTCTCGCTTGTCACTCATTGTGGGAACCCCTGGAGCCGCGCGCCGCCGCCCCTGTGCCCACAATTGCCGGACAGGGGCCACGCCGGACGGCATCGACCTTAGCCGCATGATAAGGGAGGGATGCGGTCGCAGAAAAGGGCGGGCGTGCGGACCGCATCCCGGCCAAAGAAAAAGGCCCGGGATTGCTCCCGGGCCCTCTGCATCGTATCGCGTGGATGCACGTCTCTTACGAGAATGTCTCCACGGCGGCGTTCACCCGCGCCGAGATCGGCGCGAACGCCTGCTCGGCCAGCTTCATCGAGTGCTCGGTCAGGCGCCCGCTCTCGCTCAGCGCCTTTTCCATGCTGCTGCGCGCAAAGCTCTGCTGCAGCTCGAAAGCCTCCTTGATCGACTTGACCGACGACATCGCCTTGAATACCGACATCGTCTCGTCCAGCGACGCCTTCGCGTTCGCCGCAATCAGCTTGGACATGTCGGTCAGCCCTGTCGCCAGGATCTGGCTGGACTTGACCATGGCTTCCATGTTGCCCTGGCTGAACTGCGTGACCTGCTCGGCCGTTTTCATGGCGCGATGCAAGCCGTCCTTCAGGTGAGCCTGGGCCTGTTCACCAGCCTGCTGGATGCCGGCCGTCGCCGTCTCGACACCCTGCTTGACGCCATCGACAGTCTTGTCGAACGTCACGGATTCGGTCTTCTTGAGATCGCCCATCGCCGTCTCGAGGGCCTTTGCCTTCGTGATCATATTGTTCTCCAAAATCGGTGAGACGATTCCAAAGAGCGGCGAACCGTCGGGTTGATGTGTGCGCGGCGCGTTGTGCGCCGCAACACGGACTACCTAGGGTCGAACTCCTCGGCCGTCAACCAATTTTTGTGCGCTGCACAATAAACCGGTGGGATGCGCGATCCTTGCCCGGCAAGCCCCTGCCGGATCTGACCTTTATAGCTTATCCACCATACTTACGTCGGGTTAACCCAAACGGCGTCTAGTCCGCTGGACATAGAGGGAATTGCCCGTTTATGGTCGCGGCACGCAACCGACCGAGGTTTGGTTTGAGAATGGCTGCCGCTTCGCGCTCGGTTGTGATGCCGGCCCTGCTGCTACTCTTGATGGTATTTCCTGGCGTGGCCCGCGCGCAGATCGGGTCGGCGCGGTATGCATCCATCGTCATCGACAACGGCTCCGGCCGGGTGATGGAGGCGGCGAACGCGGATGCGCTGCGCTACCCGGCCAGCCTGACCAAGCTGATGACGTTGTATATGGCCTTCGAGGCGCTGAGGGACAAACGAATCACGCTGGGCCAGGTAGTGCCGGTCTCCGGCCATGCGGCGTCGATGGAGCCCTCGAAGCTCGGCCTGCTGCCCGGCACGTATTTTACCGTCAGCGACGCGATCCTGGGCATCGTCACGAAATCCGCCAACGACGCGGCGTGCGCGCTGGGCGAGATGCTGGGCGGGGACGAAGAACGGTTCGCGCAGATGATGACGCTGCGTGCCAGGGCGCTCGGCATGACCAGCAGCACGTTCCGTAACGCCAGCGGCCTGCCGAATGCCGGAGCAGACCACGACCGCCCGTGATCTCGCCTTGCTGGCGCATCACCTGATCCAGGATTTTCCGGAGCATTATCATTATTTCAGCGAGCCCGTGTTCTATTTCCACGGCCGCGCCATCCCCAACCACGACCGCATGCTGACCGCCTATGATGGGGCCGATGGCCTGAAGACCGGATACACCCTGCTGCGGGCCATAACCTCGTCACCTCGGCCATGCGCGGCGGGGTGCGGCTGGTGGGCGTCGTCATGGGGGCGCGATCCAACCCGGAGCGGGATGCGCATATGGCGACCTTGCTGGACGATGGGTTCGAGCAGTTGGGTGTCCCTGTCACCCGCCACGCGGTGCCGCGCTTCCGCCTACCCTCGCTGATGGCCAGCGCGGAGGCGGCACCTGCCCCCTCCGTGCATCTGGCGACGTTTGGCGGGCATTGGCGGCGTCGGCATGGCACGGCTAGCGTGCAGCTGGCTCTACCCTGGCCAGCGCAGCCGGCTTGGCATCTCACGCCTTGGCGGTCAGGGGTATCGCGGCATGCGTCACCGGCGCCCACCGGCATAGTTGCGCGTCCAGCCACGATAAGAGACGGACCTGACC
Organism: uncultured Alphaproteobacteria bacterium; assembly: GCA_963850605.1. Taxonomy (GTDB): domain Bacteria; phylum Pseudomonadota; class Alphaproteobacteria; order Acetobacterales; family Acetobacteraceae; genus BOG-908. The sequence continues at coordinate 7,696 of CAWKLX010000010.1, forward strand.
GGGCGGACACGGCCCATGCTACGGGCCGCACTGCTGGTGGTGCTGGCCGCGTGCCCGGCTTGGGGATCGGACTGCTTCGAGACCCTGGCGCAAACCCGCAATTTCACGCTGGGCGCGCCACGTCACGTCCAGCCGCTGCCTGATGGCGCGCATGTCCTGTATCTCCGCAGCGGCCCGCGCGAGACGCGGCTTCGCCTATACGAATACGACGTGGGTGCGCAGACCGAGCGGGAGCTGTCGGCCCCGAGCCAGGCGCCCGAGCACCTGAGCGCCGAGGAGCGCGCGCGGCGCGAACGCGCGCGCATGACGCTGACCGGCATCACCGACTTTTCCGTGTCGGATTCGGGCGCACGCGTGCTTGTCACCCAGGCCGACACGCTGTCCGTCGTATCGCTTCCCGAGGGCACCACCGCACCCGTTCCAGGCCGTGGCTGGATCGCCCCGCGCCTCTCGCCCGATGGCGGTGCGGTTGCCGCGGTGCTCGACCACGACCTGCATGTGATCGACCTGGCGAGCGGTCGCGACACGCAGATCACCCACGGCGGCACCGAGACCCTCACCCACGGCACGGCCGAGTTCGCGGCCGCCGAGGAACTGGATCGGGCCGACGGCGCATGGTGGTCGCCCGATAGCCGGCGCCTGGTGTTCGAGGAAGCCGATACCGGCGGGGTGGAACAGCATTACATCGCCGACCCCGGCCATCCCGAAACGGCGCCCAACGCATTCCGTTATCCGCGCGCCGGCACGGCCAATGCCCGCATCCGGTTCGGCCTGGTCGGCCGGACAGGCGGCGGCATTACCTGGATCACCCTCGACCAGAACGCCTGGCCGTATGTGGCGCGCGTGATCTGGCCCAAGCACGGCAAGCTGACGCTTGTCGTCCTGGATCGGGCGCAGACGCATGAGGCGGTGCTGGCCGTCGATCCTGCCACCGGCGCCACGCACACGCTGCTGACCGAGTCCGATCCGTCCTGGCTCGATCTGGTTCCGCGCGAGGAGGCGCCGGGACGGCTACTGCCGCTCTGGCTGCCCGACGGGTCGGGCTTCCTGTGGGCCGCCAGCCGCGGCGCCACCTGGCAGCTGGAACTTCGCCGGGTCGATGGCACGCTGGACCATGCGATCACGCCGCGAGGCTGGCCATTCGTCGCCCTCAACGATGCCGATCCGGCGCACGGCCGCGTGGTGGTGACCGGCAATCCGGACCGTCTCTCGCTGCAAATCTTTTCCGTGCCCATCGGTGGCGGCCCGCCGGCGCCCCAGGCGGCGGAGCCGGGGCTGCATGTGGAAAGCTTCGCCGAGGACCAGCACGCGCTGTCGGCCGATACCGAGCAGCTGGCGGACGGGCATTCGGCCACTGTGCTGCGCGACGCGGACGGCAAGGCTCTCGGCGAGCTGCCCAGCCGGGCCGAGGCGCCGCCCAGCATTCCCCGGGTGCAATATCTGACTGTGGGACCACGCGGGCTGGACGCGCAAATCATCCAGCCTTCCGAACGGGCAGAGGGTCAAAAATACCCGGTCATCCTGTCCGTCTACGCCGGGCCGACCGTGAAGGTGGTCCAGCGCGCGCCCCGCCTCTCGCTCGAGGACCAGTGCCTCGCCGACCATGGCTTCGTCGTGGTCAGCATAGACGGCCGCGGCACCCCCGGCCGCGACCACGATTTCGAGCACGCCACGCGGGGCAACCTGATCGACCTGCCGTTAGCCGACCAGGTCGAGGGGTTGCAGGGGCTGGGCAAGCTGACGCCGGACATGGACCTGAGACGTGTCGGCGTCGAAGGCTGGTCATTCGGCGGCTATTTCACGGCCATGGCCACAATTCGACGGCCGGATGTGTTCGCCAGCGGGGCGGCCGGCGCACCGGTAGTCGATTTCGCCGATTACGACACCGCCTACACCGAACGCTACTTGGGCACGCCGCAGGACGATGCGGCCGGCTACCGCGCCAGCAATGTGCTCACCTACGCCAAGTCTCTCGCCAGGCCGCTGCTGATCATGCACGGGCTGACCGACGACAACGTATATTTCGAAAACACCGTCAAGCTGACGCAGGCGCTCACCGCCGCCGGCAAACCCTATCGCCTGCTGCTGCTGCCCGGCACGCATCTGCTGCCGGACCCGCTGATCCGCGCCCGCGTCGACGAGACCCGCGCCGCCTTTCTGCGCGAGACGCTCGGGCCGCCGCACCCTTGATCCGGGCGGCGCGCGCTCGCATGTTGCGCTCTCTCTAAACGGAGCAGGGCATGGACGGCGGGGGGGAGACGCGGCGCATCGCCATCCATGGCCAGGCGGATTTCGCCGGCATGCGAGCGGCCGGTGCGCTGGCTGCCCGCACGCTGGACATGATCGCCCCGCATGTGCAGCCTGGCGTGACCACCGGCGAGCTCGACCGCCTGTGCCATGATTTCATCCTGGACGCAGGCGCCGTGCCCGCCCCGCTGAATTATCGCGGCTTTCCGAAATCCATCTGCACCAGCATCAACCACGTCGTCTGCCACGGTATCCCCGGCGAAAAACGGCTGCTGGACGGTGACATCCTCAACATCGACGTCACCGTCATCCTGGATGGCTGGCACGGCGATACCAGCCGCATGTATGTGGCCGGCACCCCCTCCACACGCGCGAAAAACTTGCTGGAGGTGACGTATGCGGCGCTGATGAAGGGTGTGGCTGTCGTCAGACCCGGTGCCACGCTCGGCGATGTGGGCCACGCGATCCAGACGTTTGTCGAAGGAAACCGGTTCAGCGTCGTGCGCGATTTTTGCGGCCATGGCATCGGCCGCACCTTCCACGCCGCCCCCAACGTGCTGCATTTCGGCAGGCGCGGCGAGGGCCCGCTGCTGAAGGCCGGCATGTTCTTCACCATCGAGCCAATGGTCAACGCGGGCCGGCCCGAGGTGAAAGTGCTGGACGATGGCTGGACCGCGGTGACGCGCGACCGCAGCCTGTCGGCCCAGTTCGAGCACATGGTCGGTGTCACGGAAGATGGCTGCGAGGTTTTCACAATCTCGCCGGCTGGCCTGCACCATCCGCCTTACGCCTAGCCGAACCGCGTGCCGGACGCCCAACCGGATTTTCTAGCGCCCGCCCGGCCGGATGACGGCAAGCAAGCCTCGCCCATGCCCGCAACCAGCATGGAGCAGCACCGCGCGCGCATGCGCCATCGGCTGCTCGCCGGCGGGCCGGAGGCGCTCGCTGATCATGAGCTGCTGGAAATGGCGCTGTTCCTTGCCCTGCCGCGGCGCGACACCAAGCCCATCGCCTACCGCCTGCTCGCCCGCTTCGGCAGTTTTGCGCGCACCATTGCCGCCCCTGCCGGGGAGATCTCCGCGGTGGACGGCATGGGCGAGGCGAGTGCGGCGGCGCTGAAGGTAGTGCAGGCGGCCGCGATCCGGCTGGCTCGTGCGGAAATCACGTCCGCCCCGGTCCTCTCCGACTGGAACGCGCTGACCGGCTATCTCACGGCTGTCATGGCGCGCGAGCGTGTGGAGCAGGTGCGCGTGCTCTATCTTGACAGTCGAAACAGGTTGCTCGCCGACGAGGCTCAGTCCCGCGGCACGGTCAATCATACGCCGGTCTACCCGCGCGAGGTGGTGCGCCGTGCGCTGGAGCTGCAGGCGACAGCCCTGATCCTGACCCACAATCACCCGAGCGGCGACCCGCGCCCGTCGCCCGACGACATCGCCATGACCCGCCAAGTCGTGGAAGCCGCACGCACCCTGTCGATTACCGTGCATGACCACATCATCATCGGCCAGAGCGGCTGGCTGAGCTTCCGCACCGAAGGGCTGATGTAATTCAGACGCCCAGCCGCGCTCGCCAGGCAGGCGGTAGATGTCCTGCCACCTCGTGCCATCCGTGGACGATCATCTCGCCTGCCACATAGACAACAACGGCCAGTCCCACCCACGCTATCCAGCGTTGCCGCTCCAACAGCTTGGCCAGCAGATTGGCCGCCGTCGCCATCAGCACGACGGAGAGCGCCAAGCCCCCGACCATGATCCAGATATGCGCGCGCGCGGCGCCCGCCACGGCGAGCACGTTGTCCAGGCTCATCGACAGATCGGCGACCATGATCTGCCGCACCGCCTGGAGCAGCGTCTTCTGCCGCGCCGCGCCCGGCTTCTGCGCATGATGTGCGCGCAGCTCGCGATACATCTTCCAGCAGACCCACAACAGCAGCACGCCGCCAGCCAAGGTCAGCCCGATCACCCGCAGCAAGCTGACCGCCACCACGGACAATGCCGCCCGGATGACGGTCGCAGCGCCGATCCCTATCCATATCGCGCGCTGCCGCAGGCCGCCCGGCAGCCCGCTCACCGCAAGTCCCACTACCACCGCGTTGTCGCCGGCGAGCGTGATGTCGATCAGCAGCACCTGGAACAGCGCGATCAGGCCGGGTGTCATGCGAACTCCTGCCGGCCGCCATCGCGCCCCGCCGACCTGCCCTGCGCGAACCCGAGCCCCACAGAAAGAATACCCAGCCGCCATTTGGCATGGACGTGAACGCCGAGGTGGACGCGAGCGGCCACAATGCCACCAGCGCGCCGACAAACAAACCCGCACCGGCCGGGCGAGTGTCGCGCGCTAAGGCGGCCAGGGCGGTGCCGGCCATCAATGTGAAAACCAACAGGCCGGGCCAGCCGCCATTGTCGGCCGCCTCGAGGTAATAGTTATGCGGATGCAGGTTGCACGCCCGCACCTCCCTGGAGGGCAAGACGTCCTTTATTTTCGGGATGGCGATCTCGCGCGCGCACGCAAACCGAAAACCGTCAAACCCCAGTCCGATCCAGGGGTGCGCCTGCGCTACGCCGATGGCGCGGTTGAAGACCAGGCCATACTCGCTCTCCCCAAAATGCCGCAGTTGGTCGCTTGTCTGGACCACCAGCTTGTCGTGCGCGGCCGGTGAAACGGCTTGCAGCCCTACCACCATCACGGCACCGGCGACGCACGCAATCAGCATGGCGAGGCGAAGCCGCGGGATCAGCAGCGCCGTGACGGAAAACCCCAGCAGCATCAGCGCTGTCGGCATGCGCTGGCCAATCAGCACCATTGTCAGGGAAGCCAGCGCGACGGCGGCCAAGGCCAGCAACGGGCCGGTCACTCGCCCGCGCCGCAACAGCGCCAACGCCCCGGGCACCAGCACCGGGAAGAACAGCAGAATGAAGGCCGGCCCGGCGCGCGGCTTGTTGAACGGTCCGGTCAGCGCGCCATCGGCGAAGCGTGGCAGGCCGAACAGGTTCGTGCCCACGATAAACTGCTGCCAACACTCGGCGCCGATCCATACGAACGCGGCGACGAGCAACCACCACGCCAGGCGCTGGCGTGGCGGCGCGGCCAGTAACCAGGAACCCAGCGCCAGGCTGAGCAGGGGCAGGCGCACGGCCGCCAGCGCCAGCGCCACGCCACGCCCGTTCAGGCAGGAGCACAGCACGATCCAGGCCCACCAGAGGGCTGCGGACAGGGCGAACGGCGTACGTAGCCAGACTTCGTCACGCCTGATCCAGCAATGGGCTAGAAAAGCCGCGTCGATGGCCACGATCAGCATCTCTGCGGCGGCGCGGGCGTGCAGCAGCGCGAGTGGCAGGACCAGACAGGCGAACCAGGCCAGACGCTCCACCCGTCGGTCCCATGGGCGGAGATGAAGGCGCAGGAGGCGCGTCTGCATGGCGTACGTGTTTCATCTTGTCGGGCGGCCGGCAAGCTGGCGTGTTTGGCCACAGTTTGGCTCGGGATTTCAGAATGATCGCCGGCGTCATGGTTGGTTGAGGCAAAAGTGTAAGCAATATAATGACTTGGCCTATGGACGCGTGCTGGCATAGCGGCTGCAAAAGGCCGGTATCCTCAGTGGCGATTCCGGTCCATGTATCAGACTTCACCGTGCTGGCTGACCTTCACCTCGCCTGATAAAGGCGCGTGCGCTTGCCGGGAGACCGACAATTCCACACGCTGACAACCGGCCGGTGCGCGCCGCCGCGTGCCTGATGCTGTTGTCAGGCTGCGCCGTGGGGCCCGATTACGCGCGCCCGCCCACGCCGGTGCCGCCGCGCTTGACCGAGCAGACGCAGCAGCCGGACACGGGCAGCGCCGACGCGCCCTCCGGCCAGTCGCAACGGTTCATGGAAGGCGCCGATGTTCCTGGCGCATGGTGGGCGTTATTCCGCTCCCCGACCCTGACCACGCTGGTTGCCGAGGCGCTGCGGCGCAACCCCAATCTGGAGGCGCAGGCCCAGGCGCTGCGCCAGGCGCAGGAGGGCACGCTGGCCCAGCAGGGCGCGCTGTTGCCGGCCGTGTCCGCCCAGATCAACCGCACCCGTCAGGAGCTGAGCGCGGCGGAGGGCGGATCCGGCACCGGGCCGGCGTTTTCGCAAACGTTCTCGGTATACGACGCCCAGGTCAATGTTTCGTACACGTTCGACGTGTGGGGCCAGACGCGGCGCAGCGTGGAGTCCGATCGTGCGCGCGCCGACCAGCAACGCTTCATGCTGGAGGGGACGGCCAACATGCTGGCTGCCAACGTGGTCAACGCGGCAATCACCGCGGCCTCGCTGGACGCGCAGGTTCAGGCCGAGCAGGCGCTGGACCGCGCGGAGGCGCAGCTTTTGCGCACCGTGCGCAGCCAGTTCGAGATCGGGGCGGCTACCGGCGCCGACGTCGCGACGCAGGAATCGCAACTGGCCCAGACCCAGGCGCTGATCGTGCCGCTTCAGGTCCAGATGCAGCAGCAGCGCGACCAGCTGGCCGCCTATCTGGGTGCGGCACCCGCCGACGCGAGACTGCCCAGGCTGGCGCTGGCCGATCTTACCCTGCCCGCGGAGGTTCCGGTCAGCCTGCCCTCCCGCCTGCTGGACCAGCGGCCCGACATTCGCGCGGCGGAGGCGCAGTTGCACGCCGCGACCGCTTCGGTGGGGGTTGCCATCGCCAACCGCCTGCCGCAGTTCACGCTGACCGCCTTCGTCGGCTCGGCCCCGGCGAAAATCGGCGACCTGTTCACCCCTGGCAACGGCATTTTCGAGCTGCTGACCCAGGCGCTGGCACCGGTTTTCCAAGGCGGCACACTGCTGCACCAGCAGCGCCAGGCGGTGGCCGCGGCACGGGGCGCGGCGGCCAGCTACCGGGCGACCGTGGTGGGCGCCTACCAGAACGTGGCCGACGTGCTGACCGCCTTGCAGGGAGATGCCCGCGCGCTGGCGGCCAACGAGGCGGCCGCCCGCGCCGCCGCCCGCAGCCTGAGCCTGGCCCAGCTGCAGTTCGGCGCCGGCGGGGTCGCTTATCTGAGCGTGCTGACCGCGCAGACCCAGTATCAGAACGCCGTGCTGGGCCTGATCCGCGCCCAGGCCGCCCGCTACACAGACACCGCGGCGCTGTTCACGGCGCTGGGCGGCGGCTGGTGGAATCGCCATGACGTGCCGCCACCCCCCGAAAACCTGCTGAGGTCGCTCCTGCCATGAAGTCAGTCATCGGTCGTCGGTCGTCAGTCGCCGGAGCGGCATGGCTGTTGATTGCGTTGCCGCTTTCGACGAGAGCGGCGGAGGAACCGCCGGCCACGGTTTCGACCATGGTCGCGCGCCGGACCGACTGGCAGGACACGTTGCAGGCGGTTGGTACCGTGCGTGCGGTGCGCGGTGCGGACCTGGCGGCCGAGGTATCGGGCGTGGTGGACAGCGTCGATTTCGACTCGGGGCGCGACGTGGCGGCAGGGACGGTGCTGCTTCGGCTGCGGCCGAACGACGATGCGGCGCATCTGGCCGACCTGCAGGCCGCCGCCGACCTGGCCGCGGCCAACCTGGCGCGCGATACGAAGCAGTTCCGCGCGCAGGCGGTAAGCCAAGCTGCCCTCGATGCGGATGAAAGCCATTTGCGCTCGGCCCGGGCGCAGGTGGCCCAGGCGCAGGCGCAGGCGGCGGAAAAGATCGTGCGCGCGCCGTTCGCCGGCCGGCTTGGGCTGCGCATGGTCGATCAGGGGCAGTATCTGCCGGCCGGGCACGACGATCGTGACGCTGCAGGCGCTGGATCCACTCTACGTCGACTTCTACGTGCCGCAGCAATCGCTGGCGGAACTGCACCCTGGCGAGACGGCGAGCCTGACGCTCGACACCTATCCCGGACGGGTCTTCGCCGCGCGGCTGGACGCGATCAGCCCCAAGCTGGATGGCGCCAGCCGCATGGCGATGGTGCGGGCGGTGGTCGCCAATGCCGACCGCGCGCTGCTGCCCGGCATGTTCGCCACCGTGCAGTTGCACGTGGGTGAAGTGCGCCGCACGATCGCACTGCCGAATGCGGCCATTGTGTACAACCCTTATGGCAGCCTGGTATACGTGGTCGAGCACGGACATGCGCGCCAGGTTCTGGTAAAGACCGGAAGCACGCGCGGCGACCAGGTGGCGGTGACGGCCGGCCTGGACGAAGGTGCTGTGGTGGTGACCTCGGGTCAGATCAAGCTGCGGCAGGGGACGCCGGTCGCCATCAACAATGCGGTGCAACCGGCCAACGATCCGGATCCGCACCCGGAGGAGGAGTGACGCGCATGACGGACATCTTCATCCGCCGCCCGGTGCTGAGTGTGGTGGTCAGCGTGTTCATCCTGTTGGCAGGCGTGCTGACGGAGCAACTGCTGCCGGTGCGGCAATACCCCAAGACGGTCAACGCGATCATCCAGGTGCAGACATCGTATTACGGTGCCGACGCGAACACGGTGGCGGGCTTCATCACCACGCCGATCGAGAGTGCGGTGGCCCAAGTGGACGGCATCGACTACCTGACCAGCCAGAGCCTGACCGGGTTGAGCATGGTGACGGCGCATTTGCGCCTGAACCAGGATCCGGACCGGGTGCTGACCGAGATTCAAACGCAGATCAGCGCCGTGCACGACGAATTGCCGCGCGACGCGCAGACGCCCTCGATCGACCTGCAGGTGGGCAGCAACGGCAACACGATGATCCTGGCGTTCGGCAGCCCGATCATGAATCCGACCGAGATTTCCGACTATCTGCAGCGCGTGGTTTTGCCCCAGCTACAGGCCACCCAGGGCGTGCAGTTGGCGCAGATCTGGGGCGAGAAACATTTCGCCGTGCGCGCCTGGCTCGATCCCGTCAAACTGGCCGCACATGGCCTGACGGCGGCCGATGTTTCGGCCGCGCTGGCGGCCAATAATTTCAACAGTGCCGCCGGGCAGACCGCCGGGCAGATGACCACCATTTCGCTCGGCATCACCACGAGCCTGCACACTATCGCGGGTTTCAAGAAGCTGGTGGTCAAGCAGACGAACGGGGCAATCATCCGCCTGGGTGATGTCGCCAATGTGGAGCTGGGATCGAGCAACTACCGGGGCTCGCTGCGCTTCGATAACAGACCGACTGTGCTGGTCGATATCGAGCCTGTGCCCAACGCCAATGTGCTCGACTTGATCGGACGCCTGCGCCAGAAGTACCAGGGTATTCGGGCGAACCTGCCGCAAGGGCTGCAGAGCGAAGTCGCCTATGACGTAACCGACAATGTGCGCGCGTCGATCCGCGAAGTGGTCAAGACCCTGCTGGAAAGTCTGGCGATCGTCACACTCGTGGTCTACGCCTTCCTGCGACGCGCCCGCGCCTCGCTCATCCCGGTCATCACCATTCCGCTCTCCCTGATCGGCACGTTCGCGCTGCTTTGGGCGTTGGGGTTTTCGATCAACCTGCTCACCCTGCTGGCTTTGGTGCTGGCCACGGGTCTCGTTGTGGACGACGCGATCATCGTGGTCGAAAACGTTTCGCGCGAGATGGGTGAGGGCACACCGCCGGTGGAAGCGGCCTTGCGATCGGCGCGCAGCCTGGCCGGCCCGATTATCGCCATGACAGTCGTGCTGATCGCGGTATACGTGCCGATCGCGCTGCGGAGCGGGCTGACCGGCGCGCTGTTCCGCGAGTTCGCGTTGACACTGGTCGGCAGCGTGACGGTGTCGGCCGTGCTGGCGCTGACGCTCTCGCCGATGATGTGTGCCGTGCTGTTGCGTCAGGAACGCCGGCGGCCGCGGGACGGCCGGCCACCGCTAATGCAGCGCGTGTATCTGCCGCTGCTGCGCGGCGCGCTGCGTGTGCGGCCTCTGGTGGTGGTGGCAGGCCTGGCCGTGTTCGCCGGCAGCTACTTTCTCTACGCGGGGGCCACATCCGAACTGGCGCCTCAGGAGGATGACGGCCAGATTTCGGTCGGCGGCAGCACGCCGCCCACCGCCAATATCGACCAGATGCGCCTGTATCAGGACCAGATCGGGCAGATCATCCACGGCGTGAAGGAGGGAGACCGGTCCTACATGTTCTCCGGCCCCGGCGAATTCGGCGGAGCGCTGATCCTGAAAGACAGGGACAAGCGCCGCGTCAGCACCGCCGAATTCCTGCCCGGTTTTCAGGCACAGCTTTCGACCATAGCCGGCGCCAACCTCGCGGCCTACCTCAACTCGCCCCTACCAGGTGCCGATGGCGACATGCCCGTCGGTTACGTTATCAAAACCACACGGCCGTTCACCGAGCTGGACGGCGTCTCGCAAAACTTTGTGGCGGAGGCGCAGAAAAGCGGCATCTTCGCGTTCGTCGATCGAGACCTGAAGCTGGACCGTCCACAGGCCACCGTGGTGGTCGATCGCGACAAGGTGGCCGCCTTGGGGCTGGACATGTCGCAGATCGGCGCCGTGCTGAACGGGCTTCTGTCCGGCGGCTACGTCAATTATTTCGACATGGCCGGCCGGTCCTATCGCGTGATCCCCGAGATTGCGCGCGACCAGCGGCTGAACCCCGAGCAGCTCGGCAACTACATCGTCGCCAATGTGGGCGGCGTGCCGATCCCCCTCTCGTCCGTCGCTCACATCAAATATTCTGTCGTGCCGGAGCAGATCAGCCATTTTCAGCAGATGAACTCGGCCACCATCAGCGGTGTCACCCTGCCCGGTGTCAGCCAGGGCCAGACGCTGCGTGTGCTGGACGGGATTGCCGCGCGCGTATTGCCGCCCGACTACGCGACCGACACGGCCGGCCAGCTGCGGCAATTCGTCCATGAATCGTCGGGCTTCGCCACCACCTTCCTGTTCGCCGCGGTGGTGATTTACCTGTCACTTGCTGCGCTGTTCGGCAGCTTTCGCGATCCGCTCATCATCCTGGTCTCAGTACCGATGTCGCTGGCCGGTGCGCTGCTGTTCATCCGCTTCGGCGTGCATGGCGCCACACTCAACATCTATTCCGAAGTGGGGCTGGTGACGCTGATGGGGCTGATCAGCAAGCACGGCATTCTGATGGTCGAGGTCGCCAACGAACGGCAGGAGGCCGGCGACACCAAGCGTGCGGCCATCGAGCACGCGGCCCTGCTGCGGCTGCGCCCGATCCTGATGACGACGGCAGCCATGGTGCTGGGCGTGGCCCCCCTTGTGTTCGCGACGGGCGCGGGTGCGGCCGCGCGCTTCAACATGGGTCTGGTGATCGCGTCCGGCCTGTCGATCGGCACGCTGTTCACACTGTTTGTGGTGCCGGCCTTCTACATGGTGCTGGCGCGCACGCACCGGGTGGAGGTGCGGCGCGAACAGGTCAAGGTGCGAGGGCTTGCAGTGGCTTCGGAGTAGAAAGCAAGCAGTCCTTTTTTGAAAAAAAGGACCAAAAGGACCTTTTGTTAAGTGAGCCTGCGACAGCCTGGAAGTGTCTTTTTGCTTTTTTCTTCTAAAAAAGAAGGCCCGCCCTAGTTCCGATAGCTCGCATCGATCCGGTCCAGCTTGCGCAACATTGCCGGCCACAGCAGGTGGTTGGCAACCGACTGCATACCCGCCGCCGTCCCCAATTTGTCGTTCTTGTCGATCACATCGGGATGAGTCGGGTAATCGTCCGTCCCCAGCATGCGCGTGCGGACCTGCATGGTGCAGGCGCGCTCCAGGAAATACATGCGCAGGAACGCCTCGGCGACCGTGCGGCCCACCGTCAGCGTGCCGTGATTGCGCAACAGCATCAGGTTTTTCGATCCAAGGTCGTGCTGTAAACGCGGGCGTTCGTCGTGGTCCAGCGCGACACCCTCATAGTCATGATAGGCAAGGTCGCCGATCACCAACTGCGCCGTCTGGTTCAGCGGTTTCAGACCCTCGCGCGAGGTCGCGACGGCCGTGCCGTCCGGCGTGTGCACATGCATCACGCATCCCGCATCTTCGCGTACTTCATGCACGGCCGAATGGATGGTGAAGCCGGCGGGGTTGACGATCGCGCTGCCGCCATCGACCGCGTGGCCGTCCATACCGATCTTGACCAGGCTGCTGGCGGTGATCTCGTCGAATGTCTGGCCATACGGGTTGATCAAGAAATGGTGGTCCGGCCCGGGAATGCGCGCGGAAATGTGCGTGAAGATAAGATCGTCCCAGCCATGCAGGGCCACCAGGCGGTAGGCGGCGGCCAGGTCTCGGCGTATCGCCTGCTCGGCGGATAGGTCCGTCATCTGGTTCATGGCACGCATCTCCTTAGTGCTGTGGCTGCAACTCTACAGACATCGACTTGATCAGCGCCAGCACGGAGGCGCCGGGCCGCAGCCGCAGGCGTTGCGCCGCGTCCATCGTCACGCGCGCCAGAAGCTGGCCGCCGCCCAATTCCAGGCTGACCAGAGCCGCATGCGTCGCGCTCTGCTCGCCTAGGCCGGTCACGGTCGCGGGCAGCACGTTGTTCACGCTGATCGCGCGGGGTGCCTCGAGCGCCACGATCACCTCGCGGGCGGGCACGAGCAGGCGGACCGGCGCACCATTGGGCAGGTCCAGCATCGGCACCCATACGAGGTCGGCGCCGCACGCGACGGCCGTCAGCCGGCGTTGCGAATCGTGCGAGGCGACGCGGCCGCGCAATAGGCCGCCCGCATCCTCGCGCGCGGCCAGCGTCAGGTCGGTTCGTGTGGCAACCTCCTCCACCGGGCCGGCGGCGCGAACCCGCCCGCCCTCAATCAGCACCAGCGTGTCGGCCAGACGCATGACCTCGTCCAGCGAATGGCTGGCGTACACGATGGGAATGCCGAGCGCTGCCAGCCGAGCGAGATAAGGCAGGATCTCGTCCCGGCGAGCCTGGTCCAGGGCGGCCAGCGGCTCGTCCATCAGCAGCAGCCGCGGTTGGCTGAGCAACGCGCGCCCCACCGCCACGCGCTGGCGTTCGCCGCCCGACAGGGTCGCGGGACGTCGGCGCAGAAGTGCGCCCAGGCCCAGCAACGCCACAACGTCGTCGAAGCCGACCGGCCCCGCGTCCGGCGCGACGAAGCCCATAGCGGAGGTTGGCGCGCACGCTCATGTGCGGGAACAGCCGCCCATCCTGGAAGACGATGCCGGTGCCGCGCCGCTCCGGCGGCACGGATTGCAGGGGCACATTGTCCAGCTCCACACGCAGCCGGTCGGCGCGCAGCAGCCCGGCGATGGCCATCAGAAGGCTGGATTTGCCGGCGCCGGAAGGACCGAACAAAGCCGCCACCCCCGGCGTCGGTGCCTCGAACGCCATCGAGAGCGTGGCGCCCGGAAAACTGTGCTCGAGCGATACACGCAGCATCAGCTGCGCCGGCGCGGCGCGAACAACTCCGCCAAGGCCAGCCCGGCCACGGCTAGCACGATGGACATCACCGCCAGCCGCGCCGCCTGCGCCTCGCCGCCCGGCGTCTCGAGCGCCGCGTAGATGGCCAGCGGCAGGGTGCGGGTCTGGCCGGGGATGTTGGCCGCAAAGGTGATGACGGCGCCGAACTCTCCGAGCGAGGCGGTGTAGCCCAGCACGGCCGCGGCCAGCACGCCCGGCGCGGCCAGCGGCAGGGTTATGCTGGTGAACCGGTCCAGCCCGTGCGCGCCTAACGACCGCGCGGCCTGTTCCAGCGCAGGATCGATTGCGTCGAGCGACAAGCGCATGGCGCGCACCATCAGCGGAAACACCATCACCGCGCAGGCGAGCGCAGCGCCCATTTCCGAAAAAACCAAGCGGATGCCCAGGCGGGCCAGCCAGGCGCCGACCGGCCCGTTCACGCCGAACACCAGCAGCAGCAGCCAGCCCGTAACGACAGGCGGCAGCATCAACGGCAGGTGCACCAGCGCGTGCAGCAGGAAGCGGCCGGGGAAGCGCGCGCGGGAAAGCACGGTCGCTGCGAGCAGGGCCAATGGGAGGGCCAGGGCTACGGCACGCAGGGCGACGCCCAGGGTGAGAAACACGGTCTCCTGCTCTTCGGGAGAAAGAGTCAGGGAAGCAGTCCTTTTTTGAAAAAAAGGACCAAAAAACTTTTCTCCATTGTGTCCGCGACAGCACTGACAAGAGTTCTTTGCTTCTTTCCTACAAGAAAGAAGTTCTTTTTCTTAACCGTCATTGCAAATTCGAAAAGCCATAATGCGCAAACACATCCCGGGCCCCCTGGCCGGCCAAGAAATCCAGGAACTCGCGCGCGGCTCGTGTGTCGCCGGCGCGGACCACCGCCGCAGGATAACGGATCGGGTCGTGGCTAGAGGACGGGAACGTGCCGGCGACGGCCAATTTCGGGCTGACCCGCACGTCCGTCGCATACACGATCCCCGCCGGCGCCTCGCCCAGCTCGACCAGGCGCAGGGCGGAGCGCACCGAATCGGCCGGGGCCAGGCGGTTCTGCACGGCCGCCCACAGACCGAGGTTTTGCAGCGCCTGCTTGGCGTAAAGACCGGCGGGCACATGGGCGGGGTCGCCCACGGCGAGGCGCGCCGAGGTGCCCAGCACCGGTGCCAGCGACATGCCGGCGCGGATCGCAACCGGCTTCAAGCCGGTTTTCGGCTCCACCAGAACAAGCTCATTGCCGACCAGATCGTGCCGCGTGCCGGAGGCCACCGCCGCATGCCCGGCCAGGTCGTCCATCCATTTCTCGTCCGCCGAGACGAACACGTTTGCCGGCGCGCCGCGTTCGATCTGCTGGGCCAAAGTGGAGCTGGACGCGAACGAGAACACGATTTTTCCGTGCCCGCCCGCCATCCACAGCTTGCCGATATCCTGCAGCGCGTCCGTCAGGCTGGCCGCCGCGAACACCGTCAGCGTGTCGGCCGCACGGGCCGAGATCGGCAGCAGGAGAAGCGCGGCAAGCAGCAGGCGTATCAATCTCGTTCTCCCGACATTTCGCGCCCTGCGCCGCGCGGCAGCAGCAGGGCGGCCGGCGCCGACAGCGCCGACACCCCCGCTATCACCAAAAACGCCAGCGTGAAATCGCCGGTCATCGGCAGGGCGTGGCCGTGCGCGGTACGGGCCATCTGCAACACGCCGGCGCTGAGCGGAATGCCGATCGTCAACGAAACCTGCTGCAAGGCCGGCGTACAACGTGGTGGCCGCACTCATGCGCCGTGGCGGCACGTCGGCATAGGCGATGGCGTTGTAGGCGGTGAACTGCAACGAGCGCATCAGCCCGCCGGCCACCAGCACGGCGTAGAAGGCCGCCACCGGCCACCCGGGACGGAACGCCGCATACAGGGCGAGTGCCACGGCGCTCGTCAGGCCGTTGACCGCCAGCGTCGTGCGAAAACCGAAGCGGCGCAGTATCCAGGTGGTGGCCGGCTTCATGCCGATCGCGCCGGCGGCGCTGGCGAAGGTGATCAGCCCGCTTTGCGCGGCTGTTCGGCCGAAGCCCAGCTGCAACAGCATCGGCAACAGGAACGGGATGGCGCCGATGCCGATCCGGAACAAGGCGCCGGCGAACACCGAGACGAAAAACGTCGGAATACGTAGGAGCGAAAAGTCCAGCAGCGGCCGTGCCTGCAGGCGCGCCCGCAGAGTGTAGGCAACGCCGGTCGCCAAACCCATCCCACCCAGGCCCACCATGACAGGCGGTGCGACCAGGTGGTGCCCAACCAGTTCAAGCACCGCCATGAACCCCGCCAGCGCCACACCGCTCAGCACCAGCCCCGGAAAGTCGAAGCGGCCGCCGCGTGCCTCGCGCATGTCCGGGATGAAGGCGCCGATCAGCACCCAGCCCAATACGCCAATCGGCACGTTGATGTCGAAAATCCAGTGCCAGGACAAATACGTGACCAGGAACCCGCCCACCGGCGGCCCGATCACCGGACCCACCAGCGCCGGCATGGTGGCCCAGGCCATGGCTCCGATCAGCCGGTCCTTGGGCACAGAGCGCAGCAGCACCAGCCGGCCCACCGGCAGCATCATAGCGCCCCCCGCCCCCTGCAGGATGCGGGCGGCAACCAGAAACCCCAGCGAATCCGCCCGCCCGCACAGCACCGAGCCGATCGTGAAGACGGCGACGGCCGCGCGGAACACGGTGCGGGTGCCGAACCGGTCCGCCATCCAGCCGCTGGCCGGGATGAACACGGCGATCGCGAACAGGTAGGCGGTCAACGCCACGTTCATCTGCACCGGATCGGCGTGGAACGCGCGCGCCATTGCCGGCAGGGCCGTGGACACGACGGTGCCGTCCAGATTCTGCATGAACAGCGCGCACGCAACGATGACAGCGATCAACCGCTCCCGCCCCGGCGTCAGGGCCGGCGCGGCAACGCTGGCGGCGTCAAGACCGGTCAGCGGCCCGTCGGTCTGCGTCTCGCTCAATAGGGTTTGTAGGGCAGAAACTTGCCGCTCATGGCGATTGCCACCCGGTCTCCGGCCGGATCGGGTTCGCGCGAAACATCCATGCGGAAATCGATGGCACTCATGATGCCGTCACCAAATTCCTCGTGGATCAGCGCCTTGAAGGTGGTGCCATACACCTGCACCAGCTCATAGAGCCGGTAAATCAGCGGATCGGTCGGCACGGTTGTGGGCAGGGAGCCGCGATAGGGCGGTTCTTGCAGCAATTTGATTTCGAATTCGGTCAGCCCCAGCCGGTGACCGATGGCCCTGGCGGCCGAAGCGGGCAATGGCATCTGGCCGAGCAGGGCGGCGGTGACATACTCCTTCGACAGCTCCGGAGCGAGTTCGGCCAAGCCGGCCCAGCTTACATCGTGCTCGATCTTGAACCGGATGATCTTTTCGGTGAGCTCGTCGCGCATGGGGCCGGTCCTGCGGTTCAGGTCAGTGTGGCGGCGAACCTAAGCCGCACGTAGTCCGCGATCCAGTCGCCAGCGTCGGTGCGGAGTGGCCGTGCCAGCAGCGTTTCCGCCTCAGCCAGCACCCCGGCGTGCTCGGCCCCGGGCAGGACGGTCAGGAACGGGGCGGCAAAAGTGGTCAGCCAGCCTACGATGCCGGTCGGTAGGCGCGTGGGGCGGGGGATCAGGGCGGCGGTGTGCACGGTAAAACCGTGCGCCACGAGCTTGGCGGCGTAGTCTTCGGCGGTAGGGAAATACCAGTGAAACGCGGCATCTGGCGCCACCCCGCGCCGTGCGAGGGCGGCATGCAGGGCGACGACGATGCTGGCGACATTGCCGTGCCCGCCCATCTCGCCCACGAAACGCCCGCCTGGCCTAAGCGCGCGAGCCACGCCGCGGATGACCCCGTCGGCATCCGGCATCCAGTGCAGGGCGGCGTTGCTGAACACGGCATCGAATTCGGCCGCAAAATCGAGGCGCTGGCCGTCCATCACGCGCGCGTCCAAGCCACGCGCTTTCGCCGCGCGCACCATGTCGGCCGAGCCGTCCACGCCGACCACCCGGGCGCCGGCAGCGGCAATGCGTTGGCTCAGCGCGCCGTCTCCGCAGCCGAGATCGAGGATGCGTTCACCGGGGCTCGGCGAGAGCAGGTCGAGCAAAGGTGCGCCGAGTTCGGGCACGAAGCTCGCGTGCTCCGCGTACCTGGCGGCGGACCAGTTTTGGTTCAGGCGGCGGCCCGGATCGCGGCAGCGCGTACATCATCGCCCACGGCGCCCGCGAAACTCTCGAAATTCGCCTCGAACCGGGCCACCAGGTCGGCCGCCGTGCGGTCATACGCGGCCGGATCGGCCCAGGATGCACGTGGGTCCAGAACATCGTTCGGGATCCCGGGCACGTCGCGCGGAATCATCAGGCCGAAAAACGGGTCGGGCGCGAATTGCGCGTGGCCGAGCGAACCGTCCAGCACCGCACGCAACAGCGCCCGGGTGTGGCCGATGGCCATGCGCTGGCCGGTCCCGTACCTGCCGCCGGTCCAGCCGGTGTTGACCAGCCAGCATGCCGCCCCGTGCTGGCGAATCAGCCGCTCCAGCAGCCGGCCATAGACCTGCGGTTCACGCGGCAGGAACGGGGCGCCGAAACACGTCGAAAATGTGGCCTGCGGCTCTGCGCCAACGCCTTTCTCCGTACCGGCGACACGCGCCGTGTAGCCACTGAGGAAATGGTACATTGCCTGCGCGGGCGTCAGTCTTGCAATCGGCGGCAGCACGCCGAAAGCATCCGCCGTCAGGAAAATGACGTTCTTCGGTTGGCCGCCGCGGCCCGAGCGTTCGGCATTCGGAATGTAATCGATCGGGTAGCAGGCGCGGGTGTTTTCCGTATGCGTGCGGTCGGTCAGATCGAGCCGGCCGCACGGGTCAGCCGCCACGTTTTCCAAGACCGTGCCGAAGCGGTGAGAAGCCCCGTAGATCTGTGGCTCGGCGCTGGCCGACAGATCGATCACTTTGGCGTAGCAGCCGCCTTCGATGTTGAACACGCCCTCAAAACCCCAGCCATGCTCATCATCGCCGATCAGCGCTCGGTCCGGGTCCGAGCTCAGCGTGGTTTTCCCCGTGCCCGACAGGCCGAAAAACAGCGCTGTATCACCGTCGCGCCCGATATTGGCGCTGCAATGCATCGGCATCACGCCTTGCGCGGGCAACAGCCAGTTCATCACCGTGAAGATGGATTTCTTGATTTCGCCCGCATATTCCGTGCCGGCGATGATGATTTTTCTCTGGCCGAACGAAAGCGCGATGGCCGTGCTGCTCCGCACGCCGTCGATGTGCGGATCGGCCTGGAAATGCGGCGCGTGCAGGATCGTGTAGTCCGGCACGAAACCAGGCAGTTCGACGGCGGGCGGGCGGATGAACATGTTGCGGGCGAACAGCGCATGCCAGGCGCTGCTGCTGACCAGGCGCACGCGCACCCGGCGGGCGGGGTCTGCGCCGGCATACAGGTCTTGGGTGAAAAGCTCCTGGCCCTGCAAATACGCTTGCACCCGATGTTTCAGCGTCGCGAATTTATCGACCGGCAGCTTTTGATTGACCTTTCCCCACCAGATATCGCCGCTGACGGCCGGCTCATCTGCCACGAACTTGTCAGCGGCCGAGCGGCCGGTGTGCACGCCGGTGCGGACCACCAGCGCGCCATCCTCGGACAGCCTGCCTTCGTTTCGCCTGATGGCGTGCGCCACCAGTTGCGGGGCGGCCAGGTTGGCATGCACGCACGTTCCGGCCAGCACGCCCGAACCGTCGAGCGGCGAGGCGTGGTGGCTTGGCCCCTGGTCGCCGAGAGTGGTTGCCTGCGCGGTCATGGACAAAAACTCCCCAGCCGGCCGGTCGTTCGGGGCCGGCCCTATTGTTTGTCCCGGGCACGCTCGACCAGCCGCGCCAGGGCCGACCGTAGCTCGGCGGCATTGGCCACCGGGCGGTCGAAAGGGATACGTGCTACCGCATCGCCAGCTTCCAGGTCTATTCCGTCGGTGTCGACGGCACCTATGCGCCAGCCGCCGGGGATGTTCTGGCCGCCGTGATGTCGGGCGAGCGCGTCGGCTTGGACGGTGCGGCACCAGGCCAGGATGCTGGCTTCCGCTCCCCGGATTGCCGCCACGTCGGCCGGCGCAGGGTGCATTGCACCGGCATCAAGGGTATGGGCGCGTGCGAAGCCGCCCACATAGTGGCCCGCCTCGATAGAAAGGCGCCAGATCGCGAAATCGGTGAAGCCGGCATATTCGGCGGCATAGGGGTGGCGCGCCAGCCAGGTTTTCCGCAAGCGCGCGTCCGCGTCGGGGGCCGCCCGCCCGGTCACGGTCAGCCGTGGTGCCGTCTGCGGGTTCGCCCCGTCGGGCGCTCCACATACCAGGAGCGCGCAGCGCGGCTCGGCGGCCAAATGGCGGGTATGGGCCGAGAGCGCCGAGAGCAGCAGCAGCACGTCACCTTCCGGCGCGGTGGCCGGGGTGACGAGCGAGGCAAACGGCTGGCCGTGATCCTGCGTGGCCAAGGTGCCCACCCGGGCCCCGCGCAGCAGGCACCGCGCGGCAAATCCAGTGTCTTCGGCCAATTTCCCTCCAACAGCCGCTTGCGCCACACTGCCGCCACCCCACGCGGATGCGCCCCTATGAAACACACCATCGCCCTCGTCGATGACGACCGCAATATTCTGACGAGCGTGTCGATGACCCTGGAGCAGGAGGGGTATGCGGTGCGGAGTTACACCGACGGCGAGAGCGCGTTGCAGGCAATCAACGCAAAGCCGGTCGATCTGGCGGTGCTCGATATCAAGATGCCGCGCATGGACGGGATGGAGCTGCTGCAACGACTGCGCCAGCGCACGCAGATGCCGGTGATCTTCCTCACCAGCAAGGACGAGGAGGTGGACGAGCTGATGGGCCTCCGCCTGGGTGCGGACGACTACATCACGAAACCGTTCAGCCAGCGCCTGCTGATCGAGCGCATACGCGCCCTGCTCCGCCGCAACGAGAGCAGCCGTGCCGAAGGCTCGGGCACTCCCCCGGGCGGCATTCTCACGCGCGGCGACCTGGTGCTGGACGAGACAAAACACCAATGCATCTGGAAAGGGGTCGACATCCAGCTCACGGTGACCGAGTTCCTGCTGGTCAAGGCGCTGGCGGCGCGGCCCGGCATGGTGAAGTCGCGCGATCAGTTGATCGATGCTGCTTATGGCGACAACACGTATGTTGATGATCGCACGATCGACAGCCACATCAAACGTGTGCGCAAGAAGTTCAGGCAGACGGACGGGGAGTTCAACGCCTTCGAAACGCTGTACGGGATTGGATACCGATACAAGGAGTAGCGTTCGAGACAGCCGCTCTTGACGATGAAGGCCTCGGCCGGAGTTCCGATGTCGCGCCGCTGACGCCCCGCTTGCCTCCTGCTGCGCACGCCACGGTTACGCAGTATTGTCGGCTTTTCCGTGGCGCATCGCCACCCTGCGATGGTTGCGCTCAATGGGTCGAACAGAAGATTGGTCGTTCATCATCGCCTACTACACAATTTCTGCCGAGTGACTTGCAGACCGGGCAGCATACGAGTGGTCGTATATTTCAGCCGCGAACCTGTTCACCAGGCTTATTCAACCGAATTAGCGGTCTACTTATCGACGCCCTGAACGGTAGATAGCCGACCCGTTTCGACGGAGAAAGGAACGGGCGGCTTGTTACCCTGCCGCCGAACAAGTAATTCATATCTTACGTATGTACATAAATATTGTAGAGAAGCGATGTCGGGATGTTGCGAGCAGCACGCTTTCGACAACTCCAGACGAGGTGATAACTCGCGCAATCGTGTGCCTACCCTGCCAAAGGGTCTGACGAATACAGCGGCCACCTTGGTCAAACTGACACATTAGACCAACCTGAAATATGCAAATAGCAGAACTAAACACGCACCGGTTGTATTATTTCTCGCCTCTCGACGAGGGCCTCACGAAGTGTTTTTCCACCAAAGTCGCAGCCCGGCACCTCCCAAAGCAGTTATAGTTACGATACCGGAAATATACCGGAAATCTGCCAGTTTCTGTTGAAATGTCTTAATAAATCCGTTACGTCTGCCCGCGGCAGCGATCGACTGTCGATGTTTTGGAAAACCTATCCGTGGCAGGCCGCCACTGGTAACCTTATGGAGACTTGAATGTTGAAAGCTCTTGCCTGCGCCGCCGCGTTGACCGTTTGCGCGTCCGGTGTCGCTTCCGCCGCCGCTCCCGCCGCCAAGGTGACCTATGTCATCACATTTAACGGCTTCTGCGACGGCCAGACCCTGAACGTCTACAAGGGCATCTACACGACCGGAACGGCCACAGGCTGCCTGGCCGGCAACCTGCTGCAGGGTCTGAACACCTCCGTCAACAAGTTCTCGGGCCTCGTGGTGACCGGCAACCAGGGCAATGCCCCGAGCCTGTACACCTATTCGCTCGAACTGACGAAGATGAAGTGGGCCGTGTACACCAGCAACGGCTCGACCTATGCCAAGCTCAACTCGGGCACCTTCACGCTCTCCGGCGAGGCGCCGAACGCGTCCGCGCCGAAGTCCACGCTGGCCAAGTAAGCCAGTTTCTACCGGGCGCCTCCCGAATCGGGAGGTGCCTCGCGAAAGGCCAGTCTGACAGATGTCGGACTGGCCTTTTTTTTACGCCATAACCGGTTGTCAGTGATCGACGGGAACCGCCGACACGCTGTTGTAGGGGCTTCCTTCAGGCGTCAACGCCTGGGTGCTCCACACCAGATAGACGAGCACGCGCTTCTGCTTGTCCCACAGGCGGGAGACACGGATTTCCTTGAAAAGCCAGTTTGCACTTGCACCGAACACCACCTCGTTGTCCGGCGGCTCGCCCTTTAGCGTGACGGGGCCGGTGGCGCGGCAGGCGATCGAAAACCGGCTCGGGTCGGTCGCCAGGCCGAGCGCCCCCTTGATGCCGCCCTTTTCCGCCCTCGACATGTAGCAGCTCACGCCGTCCACCCGGGGGTCGTCGTAGCGATCAACCACGATCTTGTCGTCGCCGGTCAGCCGGAACGTCGTGTTCACCTTACCGATCCGCGTGGGGTCGCCAGAGCCGGCCCAGGCAGGTGCGCTCGCCAGCAGCATGGCAGCCGCGAATGAGGGAACGGGTCATGCTGCTTGCGCCTTCAATCTGTCCGCGAACTGCTTGCGAAATTTCCGGACCTTCGGCGCCACTACAACCTGGCAGTAGCCGCTGCCGGGATTGCGCGTGAAATAGTCGTCGTGCTCGTCCTCGGCCGGATAGAACTTATCCAGCGGCGCAATTTCAGTTACCAGCTTGCTGTCATAAATCCCTTGCGCCTCGATCTCCGCCATCACCTCGCGCGCGACCCGAGCTTCGTCCTCGCCGACCGTCAGGATCACCGAGCGATACTGCGTGCCGACATCGTTGCCCTGCCGGTTCAGCGTCGTCGGATCGTGGATGGTGAAGAAAATGCGCAGCAGATCGGCATAGGACAGGGTGTTGGGGTCGTAGGCGATCCGAACCACCTCGGCATGGCCTGTGGCGCCGCCGCAGACCTGGCGATACGTGGGATCAGCCGTATGACCGCCGGCATAGCCGGATTTGACGGATAGCACTCCGTCCAGGTCGCGATACACCGCTTCCACGCACCAGAAACAGCCACCGCCCAGAACCGCCACCGCCGCATTCGCCTCAGCCATCGTATCGGCCTCCCATGTTCGGGCGGCATTTGGCGATGCGGCCCTGCCAAGGAAAGCCCCGAGCCTGCGCCAAAGGGTCACGACTCCCGAATGGAAGCGGCCTCGGGCCCTTTCTGGCCCTGGGTAATCTGTATGGTCACGCGCTGGCCCTCGGCCAATTCGGTCAAGCCGGCGCGGCGCAGGGCGCTGGCGTGCACGAACACGTCCTTACCGCCATCCTCCGGCGCGATGAAGCCAAACCCCTTTGCAGAATTATACCATTTGACGGTGCCCTGCTGCTCCGGGCCGGACGCCACGGGCGCATCGAACCCACGGCGCGTCTGTCCCGCGCCAAAGCCGCCGCCCCCGCCATATCCACCGGATCGCTCACCACCGCCATATCCGCCCGAGCGTTCGCCGGCGAAGCCGCCACCGCCGCCAAACCCGCCCGGCGCACGGGGCGCGCGCGGGGCCGGTGTCGCGCTGGCGGTGCTTTCGTCGACCTCGGTCACTTCCGTCACCTGCGGGCCCTTCTGGCCCTGCCCGGTGCGCACGCGCAAAGTAGCACCGGGGCTGACCGCGGTGACGCCGGCACGGGTCAGCACGCTGGCATGCAGGAAGACATCCCCGCTGCCCTCCACCTCGACAAAGCCGAACCCTTTCTCGGCATTGAACCATTTGACCACCGCTGTGCTCTCTGGCCCGCTGGCGGCTGGCATGGCGGGGCTGGGACGGCGAGGGTAGGAGGGTAGGCTGACCGGCTCCGGCGAGGGAGCAAACTCGTCAAACCCCTTTTCCGAACGCCGACGCCGCTGCCAGTTGTCCGTCTTCGCCATAGCACGTCCGCATCTCGGGCGCAGGAGCGTGGCCGCACCGCCCTGGTGCATGACCCCCTGCCGGGAGCCCGATCATACACCGCTGGCGAACCGAATCCAGCCGTCAGTGACAGCGGCCAGCAACCGTCGCGGGCCGCCTGCCTGCGTCAGCGAAGGCCTAAGATCTTGTGGGTTTGAAGGCTGAGGCGCCAGCGCGGATGGGCCAGGCAGTATGCGATGGCCGCCTGCACGTTGGCGTCCCGGTCGGGGCCGTCCATCGGCTGCAACAGGAAGTGGTCGAAGCACAGGTGCTCGAACCGCGCCGGTTCTGCGCCAGGCTGCGGATACACCAGCTTGCATTCGTGGCCGGCCGTCAGCACCAGCGGTGCTCCGGCCTTGGGGCTGACGCACACCCAGTCCAGACCGGGCGGGGCAGGTTGCGTGCCGTTCGTCTCGACGGCCACGGTGAAACCGCGTGCGTGCAGCGCGTCGATCAACGCAGCGTCGGTTTGCAGCAGCGGCTCTCCACCCGTCAGCACGGCCAGCCGGCTATCCGCGCCGCCGGTCCAGGCTGCCTCGATCGCCTGGGCCAGCGCGGCCGCCCCCACGAACCGCCCACCGCCCGTGCCGCCGGTGCCCACAAAATCCGTGTCGCAGAACCGGCACGCGGCGTCTGCCCTGTCGCGCTCAAGGCCCGACCACAAATTGCAGCCGGCGAAGCGGCAGAACACGGCCGCCCGCCCAGCCTGCACGCCCTCGCCTTGCAGCGTGGCGAAAATCTCGTGGACGGCATAGGTTTGTCGCGCCGTCAGGCCGCTGCCGTCAGGGATGTGCGGCGTCCTTGCCGCTCTCGGTCTTCTCGAGCAGGCCCTTTATCTCGTCCATCAACTCACGAAAACGGTCGCTCAGCACCTGCAATGCCTCGGCATTTGAGCGCTGGATCAGCTCGGACAGGTCACGGATATTGGCCACCGCGTGCTCGTAGCTCGTCTTGACCAGCTCAGCCTGCCGGGCCGCCTTGGCCTGCGGCGTCTCGGTCGCCGAAAGCTCGCGCATGTGCTCGGAAAACTCGGACAGCGTCTGCTGCATGATCTCCATGTGCCGCCGCCCGACCGCCTGCGCGCCCTCCAGCGCCAACCGGTTGGCCTGGGCCAGCACCTCCATGTTGCGCCGGTGCGCGGCCATCAGCGCCGAGGGGTCGGGGATCATGCTGGGGAAACGCATTTCGGAAAACCGCCGCGTCATCTCGGACAGCAGCGCGGCGGGGTTGATCGCGTTGGAATCATCGGCCATGGGGCGCTCCTATCGGAGAAAGTCGGGAAAAAGGCAGGCACTACAGGAAAATCGCCAGTGCGTCAGCATCCGCGCGCGCCCGCGCCCGTCGCGGCCCGAAGGTCAGCCAGGATCGGGTTCGACCGGCAGGTCGCCGGCAGCCATGATCTCCGCCTCGGGATCGGGAAATGGTTTCGGCCCGGCTGCCGGCTCCAGTGCCGCGGCACCCTGGCCCGTCAGCTGCAACACCCGCTCGGCGCGGGACAGCGCGCGGTCGAGTGCCGCCATGGTGCCGGACAAGTCGGGGCTGTCATCGGCCTGCCAGGCGCGCAGCGTGTAGAGCCACACACCCACCAATCCCTGCACCGTCAATGCGCCACGCAGGCCGCCGGACTGAATGCCCGAGGCTTCCAGCATCCACGCCATGCTGCCGGAGGTGGCCGCACCCAGAACCAGCGCCAGGCCTGGGTCGGCAGGCAGATGGCGCAGCAGCGCCTGTACGCCGGCGCGGTGGGTTTGCAGCGCATCGAACCGGCGCATCAGCACGTCGAACAGCCGCTCGCGCACCGGGCCCGTCTCCAACAAGTCAGCCAGCGCCTTCGAGTCCGCCTGCTCGCCGAACTTCATCAGAACGGCGTGGATGCCCGCGAACCGCACCCGCGCACGATCCAGCGCCAACCCCGCCTCGCGCGCCGCCGAGACGACCGAGACCGCGGACCACCCTTGCCGGCCGGCGAGGGCGAACGCGCCCGCGACCAGGGCTTCGTCAAAACTATCGTCATCGGTCATGGCGGGCTCTCGTCAGGATGTCGTGCAAATAGGGGTTCTGGCACGTCCTGCACCGTCTGGAAAAACTCTTACCCGGCCAGCTCGCGCGACCTCTTGGTGGCAGCCTGCAGGGCATGGCGGAGGCTGGCCGGCCAGGCATCGTCCGCCATCAGCACGGCCAGCGCCCGTTCCGTGACCCCGTTGGGGCTGGTGACCGCCCGGCGCAACGCCGACAACTCCTCGGGCGAGGCAGCCAGCAACGCGCCTGCCCCCGCCACCGTCTGCCGCGCCAGCGTCCGGGCCAGCGCGGATGGGATGCCTTCCGCCGCCCCCAGGTGTTCCAGGAGTTCGGCCAGCAGGAACACATAGGCCGGGCCGCAGCCGGAAACGGATGTAACCGGGTCGATGAGGCCCTCGTCATCCAGCCAGGCCAGCTCGCCGGACACGCGCAGCAACGCATCGCATAGCGCACGATCGGCCTCCGGCACCTCCGGTCCGGCATAGGCGACCGTCATGCCCTGGCCGATCGCGGCCGGCGTGTTGGGCATGGCCCGAACAACGGCATGCGCGCCGCCCAGCATGTTGCCGATGCGAGACACCGTGAGCCCGGCGAGAATGGAGATCACTGGCGGGCCGGGTTGCAGACGCCGTCCCAGCACGGGCAGCACGTCAGAAGCCATTTGCGGCTTGATCGCCACCACGATGGCGCCGGGCTGGAAGGCCGGGGGAATTTGGTCGAGCGACGGAATCAGCAGATCCTGCGCGCGTGCCACCTGCGCCGGCATGGCCGGATCGACGAGGACGGACGGGGCCAATCCCGACTTCGCCCAGCCGGCGAACATGGCCGCCCCCATCCGTCCCGCGCCCAACAAAAGGACGGGCGGCAGCAAGACCGGCGGCAGCGTCGGCGTCACGCCTCGCCCACGCACTCCAGCATGGCCGCCTCCAGCGCGTCGGCGGGCGATTTGCCGCCCCACAACACGAACTGGAAAGCGGGGTAGAAACGCTCGCACTCGGTAATCGCGATATCGATCATGTCCTCGAGACTTCTCGGCCGAGGCGCCTGGCGCTCCGCGCAGCAGCACGGAGTGGCGGAACAGCGGCATGCCGTCATCGCTGTCCATCCCAAAGTGGCCGATCCAGAGCCGCTCATTGGCACGCGCGAGCAGCTCGTACAGCGCAGTGCGCCGCGGAGCCGGCACTTTGAGGTCGAACGTGCAGGTGAAATGCATCGCCGAGATCTCGCCCGACCAGCTGAAATACAGCCCGTAATCGCACCATTTGCCGGGCGCCTCGGCGGCCATTTCGGCGTCCGAGCGGCGGTCGAACGACCATTCATTCGCCGAGACGATCTGTTCCATGACGTCGAGCGGGTTGGCGGCGGTGCCGGCTTGCATGTGCAGGGACATCGGACGGGGTCTCCCTACAGGGTGTGGGCCCGGGGCGGGTCTTGCCCTGCTGCCAAATGCTTATGGGCAGATGCGGAGTCGCCGCAAGAGAAGCGGTGCCCAGAGGCGCATAAAAGCAGGCGCTGGCGTCCGGCGCGGCAGGGCGTTACCAGCCACGCCGATGCCGCGCTCGTTCTCTCCCCTGCTTGTCGTGCTGTCGGTCGTGTTGGTCGCCGGCTGGTGGTGGCCGAACCGGCTGCAGGACCCCCGGCCAGGCACGCAGGCGCAAAAATTCAACAGCCTGTCCTACGAGGGCTATCGCACGGGTAAATCGCCGCTCCGCGACCGGTTTCCGACCGAAGCCGAAGTGGACCAGGATCTTGCTCTTCTCGCCCCGATCACGCGCGGCATACGCACCTACGCGGCCATCGAAGGCCCGTTCGAGATCGCGGCCATCGCGCAACGGCATGGCCTGAAAATGTGGCAGGGAATTTGGCTAGGCGCCGACCGTGCCAAGAACACGCTGGAAATGACTCGCGCCATAGACCTCGCACATCGCTACCCGGACACGATCGAGCGTCTTGTGGTCGGCAACGAGGTTTTGCTTCGCCGCGATCTGCCGCCCGACGAACTCGCCGCCGACATCGACCACGTGCGGGCGGCCGTGCACCAGCCCGTCGCCTATGCCGACGTCTCCGATTTCTGGGACCAGTTCCCGATGGTGGCGTCGCACGTGGATGTCGTCATGATCCACCTGCTGCCATATTGGGAGGACGTGCCCACCGGCATCGGTCATGCGGTCGCCACGATCGGCAGCTTGTATGACCACTTTTCCGCGCTGTTTCCCGGCAAGAAGATTTCGATCGGCGAAACCGGCTGGCCAAGTTGCTGCCGTCAGCGGCGCGACGCGCTGCCCAGCCGCATCAACCAGGCACGCTTCCTGCGCGGCTTCATGGCGCTGGCTGCGGAAAAACGTTTTGACTACAATTTCTTCGAGGCGTTCGACGAGGATTGGAAATACGAGAGCGAGGGAATCGTCGGCGCTCACTGGGGCCTGTTCACCGGTGCGCGCACGGAAAAGATACCGCCCTTCGGCCCGCTCAGTGAAAACCCGTTTTGGCCGCGGTATGCGGCGATCGGCGTCGGTGTCGCCTGCCTGCTCGCCTGGCTGGGCCGCCGCAACACCAATCCGCACCAGACCGCGCTGCTGGCGGCGACCCTCGGCGCGGCGATCAGCCTGGCCTGGGCCGATTGGGCGCCAGTCACCTACGACATCCACGTCAACCTGGCCGCCTGTGTGAACCTGTTCGGCCAGGGATTGCTGGCAGGGCTGGCCATGCGCCGGCTGGCCGGTCTGGCGCCGGCCGACCCGGCCCGCACCGGCGCGCAGGCCACGTGGCGGGTGATCGCGCTGCTTCGCCTGCGCCGCCCCGGCTGGAACGGCCTGTTCGAGGACACGTGCTTTCTGTTCGTGTGGGCGGCCGCCGTGGACCAGATATTGTTGGTGTTCGACCCGCGCTACCGCGAGTTCCCAATCGCCACCTACGCGGTACCGCTGGTCGTTACCGCCGCACGTGCCACGCTTGGCGATCTGCCGCGCGGCACCGGACGTCGCGAGGAGTTCCTGCTCGCGTCGGTGCTGAGCCTGGGTGCGTTGGCCAGCGCAGTGCAGGAGGGACCGCTCAATGGGCAATCGCTCACCTGGAACGCGTGCGCGCTGGCGCTGGCGTTGCCGCTATGGGTCAGTCTGTCGGCCCGAACACGATCAAGGCTTTGACGGTTATTGAACCGGCACCGGTTGCATTTGCGGCCGCGGGGGCGTCGGCTGGTGGTGCCTGAAGCACCCGAGCTCGTAACAACCAAAGAGCGCCGCCGCGCCCACGCCGATCGCCACTTTTTCGCGCGTGGACATGCCCTGCTGCACCTCGCCCGGCACGATCTGCACGCGCTGCGCCTGGGCCGGGCCGCCGCCCGCCGGGATGTAGTCCACGGTCGCGGGCTGCCCAGGCGGAAGCGCATGCACGAAGGCGGCGAACACCGCCAAGCTGGGGAAGACGCGCCCATTCACCGCCACGATGTCGTCGCCCGTCCTGAACACCGCGCGCGCACCAGGCGCGCCACGATGCACGCCGCTCACGCGCATGATCTCAAACGTCATGCCGGGTTCGCTGATCATCTCCGCGCCCTGCAGGTCCAACCCCAGCGTGCCGCCTTGCGCGCGCAAGCCGGACGCCTCCTGCGGCGTCAGCAGCCGGTAACCCATGGCGTTGTCGGCCCAAGCGGGGCTGGACGCCCCCGCCAGCAGCATGAGTGCCGCAGCAGAGGCAGCGCCCACTCGCATCAGACCGACACCGTGCCTTCATTGGGCATGCGGCCACCCGGCGTCATGCCGTCCACGGCCGCGGGCAAATGCTGGCTCATCTGCGACAAGAAGTCCTGAGGCGGCATGCCGGCCTGGCTCGCCATGCTGTTCACACGGTCCTGCCCGAACACCTGCTGCAACTGGTCCGGCGAGACCGGCTGGTTGGGGCCGTTGCCCACCCAGGATTGCGCGATGTGGCCCAGGCCCGCCTGCTCGAACTGGCCAATCAACCCTTGCAGGCCGCCGCCACCCATCTGCCGCCACCACCCATCATGCCGCCACCGCCCAGCAGGCTGCTCAGCACACCGCCCATGGGAGAGGACGCGCCACCACCGCCCATCAAGCCGCCCAAAACTTGGTCCAGTAAGCCCATGTCTCGCTCCCGCGTGTATGTGCGGGCGTTACGCGGGGCGAGGCGGGAGGTTGCAGAGTATGTTCTTTTCTGAAGAAAAGAACCAAAAGACTTTTGTCTGTGCTGACGCGGACTCAATGAATAAGAGTTTATTGCTTCTTTTGCAAAAAGAAGCGCTTTTTAATGCCCGGCATTCTCCGCAGAAAAATCGGGCGCCTGTAACCCGCTCCGGGCCAACTGCTCCACCAGCGCCCCCTTCAACCGATCCAGCCCTGCCTCGTCCTTCGCCTCCGCACGCGCGACCAGCACCGCCTGCGTGTTGGACGCGCGCAGCAGCCACCAGCCATCCGGCGTGTTCACCCGAACACCGTCTATGTCGGACATGGTGGCACCCAACTTCGCGCAGGCGCGCTGCCACTTCCTCCACCACGGCGAATTTGCGCTCGTCGGCGCAATCGAAACGCAACTCCGGCGTGTTGACCATGTGGGGCAGCGCGTCGCGCACGTCGGACAGCTTGCGGTCCAGACGCGCCAAGATGCCCAGCAAGCGTACCGCCGCGTACAACGCGTCGTCGAACCCATACCATTTGTCGGCGAAGAAGATGTGTCCGGACATCTCGCCCGCCAAAGGTGCGCCCAGCTCGGCCATTTTCGCCTTGATCAGGCTATGGCCGGTGCGCCACATCAGCGGCGCACCACCTGCGGCAGAGATTTCGTCGAACAACACCTGGCTGGCCTTCACATCGGCGATGATGGTGGCCCCAGGCCTGTCCCGCAGCACGTCGCGCGCCAGGATCGCCAGCAACTGATCGCCGGCCAGGATGCGGCCGAGATTATCGACCGCGCCGATCCGGTCCGCGTCGCCATCGAACGCGATGCCGATATCGGCGCCTTTCGCATGCACCTCGGCAATCAGCTGCTCGAGGTTCTTCGCGACAGTCGGGTCTGGGTGATGTGCCGGAAAACGCCCGTCGATCTCCCCGTTCAGCACCGTGTGTGCGCCGGGCAGCGATCCCACCAGTTTTTGCAAAGCCTCGCCGGCCGCCCCGTTACCGTTATCCCAAACGACGTTGAGAATGCGGTCGCCGCCGTCCCAGTCGCTGAGCAGGCGGGCCACGTAATCGGCCATTACATCGACATCGCGCACGCTGCCCGGCGCTGCTTCGACGACGTCGCCCGCAGCCGCCAGCCGGCCGATTTCGGTGATCTGCCGGCCGAAAAACGGCTTGTTGGCCAGCACCATCTTGAAACCATTATAGTCCGGCGGGTTGTGGCTGCCGGTGACCATCACTCCGCCATCCGTCTTCAGCGATACCGCCGCATAATACAGCATGGGGGTAGGCCCGCGGCCGACCCGTACTACCTCGATGCCGCTCTCCACCAGCCCCCGCACCAGCTCCGGCTCAAGCTCGGGCGAGGACAGGCGGCCATCGTAGCCAACAGCCACCGTTCGCCCGCCATTTCGGGCCACCAGGCTGCCGAACACGCGGCCGATGGCGAACGCGTCCGCCGGGTGCAGCGTGCGGCCGACGACGCCGCGGATATCGTACTCGCGCAGCGAGGTCGGGTCGAAATCGTGGGAAAACTTCTCAGCCATGCCGCTCACCCCTGGTATTTGCGCAGAAACGCGCGGACATGGTCGGCCATCTCCGGCCGACGCAGCGCGAACGCGATCTGCGCCTCCAGAAACCCGACCTTGTCGCCGCAATCGAAACGTTGCCCTTCATAGCGCAACCCGTGGAACGGCGCGTGGCCGATGGTGCGCGCCAGGCCGTCGGTCAGTTGCACCTCGTTGCCGGCGCCCCGTTCCATGCGCGCCAGGTGCTCGATGACCTCGGGCAGCAGCACGTAACGGCCGATGATGGACAGGTTGGACGGCGCGTCCTCGGGCTTCGGCTTTTCGAC
This sequence comes from uncultured Alphaproteobacteria bacterium, assembly GCA_963850605.1. Taxonomy (GTDB): domain Bacteria; phylum Pseudomonadota; class Alphaproteobacteria; order Acetobacterales; family Acetobacteraceae; genus BOG-908. The sequence goes on from CAWKLX010000010.1 coordinate 39,754, forward strand.
CAGCCCGGTCACCTCGACCAGCCGGCCATCGTCCTGGCCGATGCTGAGGATGCCGTATTTGTTGGTCTGGTCGCGCGGCACTTCGGTCACCGCCACCACGCTGCCGCCGGTTTGGTAATAGGCGTCGGCAAGCTGTTTGGTGCACGGCACGTCCGACAGGATCAGGTCGTCGGGCAGCAGGATGGCGAATGGATCGTCGCCGATGAAGGCGCGGGCGCACCAGATGGCGTGGCCCAGGCCCAGCGGCTCCTGCTGGCGGACGGTGACGATGTCGCCCGGCTCGAGCTGCGCCGCCTTCAGCATGGCCAGTTCGGCGGTGCGACCGCGTTGGCGCAGGGTGGATTCCAACTCGTAGGCCACGTCGAAATGCTCGACCAGCGCGATCTTGCCGCGGCCGGTGATCATGCAGAACTGCTCGATGCCGGCGGCTCGCGCTTCATCGACCGCGTACTGGATCAGCGGCTTGTCTACCACCGGCAGCATTTCCTTCGCCATCGCCTTGGTGGCAGGCAGGAATCGCGTGCCGAGCCCTGCCACGGGCAGGACGGCCTTGCGCAACTTCTTGACCACGAAAACTCCTCATCAACGGCGGCGTGGTGGGCAGGCCCAGGCTCGGCGGCCGCCCAGGTCAGGTTGCGCCCAGGACCGGCGCGCCGGGAAACTGCCCGCCAAACTTCTAGGGATCAAGGCTGCGCCCCCTGTCGGCGTCCGCGGCACAGGCGCGAGGTTGCCAGTCGCCCCGCGCTGCCTTAGACGATGCCCCCGGCCCGTCTTGTCCCGTTCGTCTAGAGGCCCAGGACAGCGCCCTCTCACGGCGCTAACAGGGGTTCGAATCCCCTACGGGACGCCAGCCTTCTCTTAGAAGTTGCTCACGGCCGCAAACCTCTCGCTGCTGTCATAACCGGAGGCACGTCTAACTCATGTTGCATCCGCGCCTAGTCAGTCTCATAAATAGGACTTGCACGTCTCAAATTATAGTTTTAGTTGGAGCGACAGAACGGAATGCAAAAGGTAGATTTCATGTCGAAACTATTGGCGGGCGTGTTCGTCGCTGCCGCGATGCTGGTCGGGATCGGTTCGAGCCGAGCTGCCGTCATCAACGATGTCGAGCTGGTCGGTGAGACCGTAACGTTTGGGAACGATGCGTTTTCCACCCAAAACGGGCTGGCGGGCCAGAGCGGATTGGCGGGCGAAATCATCCTGACCGCCTCCGGCGGCAACACCATCGACGCATGGTGCATGGACCTTTTTCACGACGTCTATCTCGGTAACGGACAGAATTTAACCTACACCGGGGCGACGCTTGTGGGGGCCAGCAACGGCGATGGCGGGTTCCTGACCGCTGTGCAAGCGCAGCAGATCGCCGGCCTGGTCGAGTATGGCGACCAGCTGGTCGCCAATGGCGGCGGCACCGATCAGGCGGCCGGCATACAGATGGCGATCTGGGCCACCGAGTATGCCGGCCTGACCTTCGCCGGTCCGTCCGCAGCGGTGACCGCCGAACAGGCGGACCTGGCATTGGCGCCGTCGCTCAATGGCCGGGTCGAAAGCCTCGTCAGCCTGACCGGAACACAGCAGCTTGTCTCCGACACCAATCAGATTCCCGAGCCGGCAAGTTTCGGCCTGATGGGCGTAGGCATGCTCGGCCTCGGCTTCGTTCGCCGCCAGTCCGTCTCGCGCGCCTAAAATTTGGCCGGTTCAGGCGGACTGACCTGAACCGGCGCCACCAGGCATCCACAGCACATCGCCCGTCGCGTTCAGCCGGCGCCCCAGCACGAACAGCAGGTCGGACATGCGGTTGAGTGCGCGCACGACCTCGGGGTTGACCACCTCATCCTGTGCCAGCCGCACAACACGGCGTTCGGCGCGGCGCAGCACCGTGCGGGCCAGGTGGGCGTGGGCGGCGGCCGGCGTGCCGCCGGGCAGCACGAAACTGGCGAGCGGGGCGAGTGCCGCGTTCATCGCGGCCACTTCCTTCTCCAGCCGTTCGACCAAGGCCGCGGACACACGCAAGCGGTCGCCTGCCGCGCCCGGCACACACAAATCGGCGCCGATATCGAAAAGATCGTTTTGCATGCGGCCCAGCATCGCGTCGGCCTCGGTATCGGTCGCCGTGTGCAGGCGCAGTATGCCGATCGTGGCGTTGGCCTCATCGACCGTGCCGTAAGCCTCCACACGCGGGCTGTCCTTTGAGACGCGCGTGCCGTCGCCGAGCGATGTTTGCCCGCCATCGCCGCCCTTCGTGACCACGCGATCGATACGCACCGTCATGCCTTCTCCTGACCCGCTGCCCGCGCCAGACGAGGCGCGCCGTCGGTCACCAGCACCATGCCGAACGCGGCAGCCGCTGCTGGCAAAACGGCGTGCGGCGCACCGTCGGCAACGATGCGCCCATCCACCAGCACCAACATGCGTGTGGCGTAAGCCGCCGCAAGCTCCACCGCATGCAGCACCGCGACAACGGTGCGGCCGTCCCGAGCCAGCCGGGCCAGCAGGCGCATGATGTCGTGCGCGGCCGCCGGATCCAGGTCGGCCACCGGCTCGTCCAGCAGAAAATGTTCGGGCTGGGTGGCCAGCGCCCGGGCCAGCATGGCGCGCCGAACCTGACCTCCGGACAGTGTCTCGACCCGGCGATCCGCGAAACGTTCCACGTCGCAGGCCCGCATCGCGCGGGCGACCGCCTCGCGCTGGGTATCCGCCCACGGGATGCGGCCAAGCGCCACCAATTCGGCCACCGTCAGCCCCCAGGCGCTGCGTGCCCCCTGTTCCATGTAGGCGGTATCGCGCGCGCGCACGTGGCCGCCGGGCAGAAGGCCGGCCAGCGCTTGCAGCAGCGTGGTCTTGCCCGCCCCGTTGGGACCGCACACCGCGACGAACTCGCCAGGGCCAGCGGCAAACGTCACCTCGTGCAGCACCTGGACGCCGCCCAGGCGGGCGGAGAAATTTTGGACGCCGATCACACCGCCCGCCTGGCGATGCGCACCAGGAAAGGCGCGCCCAGCAGCGCCGTCAGCACGCCCAGCCTCGGCTCGGACTGCACTGGCAGCAGCAGCGGCGCCAGCCTTGCCAGCAGGTCGGCCGCCAACAGCAACGCGGCGCCCCCGGCCAGCGACGGCCACAGCAGTGCGCCCGGCCGCGCCCCGAACCATGGCCGCAGCAGATGCGGCACGACCAGGCCCACAAAACCGATGCCGCCGGCCACCGCCGCGCCGCCGCCCACCGCCAGCGCCACGCCCGCCGCCGAGCGCCGCAGGGTGGGGCCGACCGGCACGCCCAGGCTGGCGGCCGTCGCCTCGCCCAGCGACAGCCCGTCCAACCGCCGCCCCAGACACAGCAGCAGGGCGCAACCGGACAGGATCACCGGGGCGGCCAGCGCCAAGTGGAGCAGGGTGCGATCCTCCAGCCCACCCATGAGCCAGAACGTGATTTCTGCCAGCGCAAACGGGTTGGGCGCCAGCGACAGGGCCAGGGCCAGCAGGGCCGACGCGAACGCGGACAGCGCCACGCCACCCAGGATCAGCGCGCCGGCCGAGACGCGGCGCCCCAATCCCCCCAGCAGCACCGCGCAGCCGACCGAGGCACCCAGCAGTGCGCCCAGCGGCAAGGCCGGGGCGAAGATGGCGGAAAGCCCCCAGTAGAAGGCGAGCACCGCACCGAACGCTGCGCACCCGCCCACCCCCAGCAGCCCCGGATCGGCGAGCGGATTGCGCAGCGCGCCTTGCAGTACCGCGCCGGACAGGCCCAACCCGCCGCCCACCAACGCGGCGAGCGCGGTGCGGGGCACGCGTATCTGCCAAAAAATCAGGCGGTCGGGGATGCCGAACCCGGACGCACCCACCAGCAGGGAGAGGACGACCAGTCCGAGCACGGCCGCCGATAGCCGCGTCATCGTGCCAGCGCCTCCACCGCACCGGCCGCTTCAGGCCCGCCGCAGATGAGCAAACGTGCGGGCACTGTCCGGCGGGGGATGTGGCGCAAGGCGGGGTGCCAGGCGAGGTCGGTTGCCATCGACGGAAAGTGCGGCGCCACCTCGGTCACCAGCAGGTCCGGGGCGTGTGCCATCAGCGCCTCCACCCCGATACGGCCGCCCATGCCGCGATCGGTGTAGCCCGCCGCGCGCAGGACTACGTCACCAAGGCTGCCCGGCCCGGCCGTCCATCCTCCCGCCTGCCACAGCACCGCCGTGCCGCGCTGCCGCTGTACGGACGCCAGCCTAGCCCACATGCGCGCCACCTGTGCCCGGCCGCGCGCCGGCACATGCAGCAGGGCCGCCACTTGCGTCACCTGCGCCGCGATCTGCGGAAAATCCTGCGCCTCATCGAGCTGCACCACGCGCACGCCACGCTGCTTCAATAACGAAATGGTCGATTGCGCTCCGGTGCGGCCGGCCAGAACCAGATCAGGGTGTAGTCGAAGCACCGCCTCCGCATCGGCACGTACGCTGGGCATCGCGGCCGCTTGTGTTGCGACAAAGGAGAGCGCGGGGTCGCGTGCAAGCGGCTCCAGCGCCGTTACCTGTTCGGGCGCCAGTTGAACGAGCAATTGGTCGGTGCAGAGGTTGAGCGAGACGACGCGTTCGGCATAAGCGCGTTTCGCGCACGCGTTGGTCAAAGCTGCGACCACTATCAACACAGACACAAACTCATCTTGGCGCCAAGCTGAAGACGATTTCTGGTGGAAAGCAGGAGGACGTTCTTTCTTGGAAGAAAGAGCCAAAGAACTTTTCCTCATCAAAGCGCGACGGCGCCGGCGTGCTTGGCCTTGTGTTCGGGCTCCACGTGGATGCTGACCAGCAGGTGCTCCATGTCCTGGCGCAGCGCCGCTTCCATGCGGTCGCAGATCTCGTGCGCCTGGTCGACGCGCATGTCGCCGGGGACGACCAGATGGAACTGCACGAAGGTGCTGCGGCCTGCTTGCCTGGTGCGAATATCGTGTGCCTCGATGGCGCCACCACCTTGCGCCACCAGCACGCGCTCTATCCTGGCCACCGTGTCGTCCGAGGGCGCCATGTCCATCAGACCGCCTACCGATTTGCCGATCAGGTGCACGCCGGACCACAGCACATAAAACGCCGTGGCAGCGCCCACTGCCGCGTCCAGCCGCAGCACGCCCGTCGCCAGCACCAGCCCCACGCCGGCCACCACGCCGATGCTGGTCACCACATCGCCCACCAGATGCCTGGCATCCCCGGCCAGCGCCGGCGAGCGGGCACGCCGCGCCGCGCCGAACAGCACCCAGGCCCAGCCTGCATTGGCGGCTGTCGCGACCAGGCTCAGCGCCATGCCCAGGCCGGGTGCGGCCAGCACATGCGGGCGCCACCAACTATACCAGGCGTGCTGCAGGATGCTGACCGCGGCCACCACGATCAGCACGCCTTCCACCACGGCCGCCAAAAACTCGAACTTGTCATGGCCGTAAGGGTGATTGTGGTCCGCGGGCTTGGCCGCCATGCGCAGTGCCGCCAGCGCGATAGCGGACGCAGCCACATTGACCACGGTCTCCAGCGCGTCGGAGTAGAAAGCGGCACTGCCGGTCACCAGCCAGGCCGCCGCCTTCAGCGCCAGCACCAGCAGACCCACGCCGATGCTGGCGGTGGCGATGCGTATCGTCCTGTCCACCGCGCCCCCCGTTCGACGCGCGCGTTCTACCCCAATCCTAGCCCCCGGTCACCGCCAGGCGCAGGCGCTTCGAAAAACTCTGGTCGCGCAGCACCTCGCGGGCCGCGTTATGGCCCGGCATGCCGGACACCCCGCCACCCGGGTGCGTGCCCGCCCCGCACTGATACAGGCCGGCGATCGGCGCGCGGTAGCTGCCGTGGCCCAGGATGGGGCGCGCGGCCCAGAGCTGGTCCAGCGACATATGGCCGTGCATGATGTCGCCACCGACCAGCCCGAAGTCTTGCTCGAGATCGGCCGGCGACAGGCTGACACGGCCCAGGACGGATGTCTTGAAGTTCGGCGCCCAGTGCGTGACGGTATCGATCATCAAATCGGCCACCTCCTCCCGCGCATCGGCCCAGTCGCGGCCGCGGCAATTGCGGGGCCACCTGCTGGCAGAACAGGCTGGCGACATGCTGGCCAGGCGGCGCCAGCGTGTCATCGACCGTGCTGGGTATCAGCATCTCGACGATCGGCGCGCGCGACCAGCCGAATTGCCTGGCGTCCTGGTAGGCGCGATCCATGTAGTCGAGCGTCGGGGCCGATGACGATGCCGCTGGCGTGGTGCTCGGCCGGCGCTGTGCCGGGCAGGCAGATGAAATCCGGCAGTTCCGACAAGGCGACATTCATGCGGAACGTGCCCGAGCCGCATTTATAGGCGCGATGCGACGCAGGAAATCGGCATCGAGCGCCGCAGGATCGACGAGGCGCTCGAACAGCAGTTTCGGGTTGAGGTTGGACACGACGAGCCGGCGGCGACTCTTCTGTCCGTCCATCCGAGCGCACGCCGATGGCGCGGCCGCGTTCTGTACCAGCACCTCGCTGGACAGGCGCGTTGAGTCTGTATCTCCACGCCCAGCTTCGTGCACGCGCCGGCCATGGCCTGCGTGATGGCGCCCATGCCGCCGACCGCGTGACCCCAAATGCCTTTCTTGCCGTTCACGCCGCCGAAGCGTATGGTGCAGCAGCACATAGGCCGAACCCGGGCGTGTCCGGGCTCGCGTAATTGCCCGACGATGAGTCGAAGCCGAGCGCGGCCTTGATCTCGTCGCTCTCGAACCAGGCATCCAGAAAATCGCGCGCGCTTTTGGTGAACAGGTCGAGCAGGTCGCGTTGCTGGGCGACGCCCAGGCGGCGCAGCCTGTTGCCCTGCCGCAGCCGCGCGCGGCAGGCCCGATGCGCCATCGGGCAGGTTGGGCGGCGTTTCCATCGCCAGCGCCCGCAGCACGTCCCCGACATCGTCGAGCATGGCGTAGTAGCGCGGCAGCGCGTCGGCATCGCGCGCGGAGAATTTTGCGACCTCGGCCTGCGTGCGCTCCAGCCTGCCGCCCATTTCAGATATCGCCCGTCCTGCTGTCGGCAGGAAATTGGCGATCGGCCGCTCGACGATGCGCAGGCCGTGGGCATGCAGCCCCATGTCGTCGATGACGCGCTGGTTCAGCAGGCTGACCGTATAGCTGGCGACGGAGTTGCGGAATCCCGGATGGAATTCCTCGGTCACCGCGGCGCCGCCGACCACGTCGCGGCGCTCGCACACTGTCACGTCTAGGCCCGGCGCGCGCCAGGTAGAAGGCACAGACAAGGCCATTATGGCCGGCGCCGATCACCACCGCTTTCGTGCGTGCCATCAGCCGCGTGCCTCCCGACGCGACGGGGATGGTTGATCTGGGTGAAACCGTGCCATCCGTGGATACCGCTTGTCTCTCTCGCCCGGCCAGGTGAATGCTCCGGCCGGCTCCATGGCAGGACATACGCAATGACCGTGCTCAGAACACCGGACGAGCGTTTCCGCAACCTGCCCGGCTACGATTTCGCGCCGCATTACGTCGACACCCTGCCCGAGTACCGACGGCCTGCGCATGCACCTGCTCGACGAGGGGCCGGCCGATGCGCCGGTGGCGCTGTGCCTGCACGGCCAGCCGAGCTGGTGCTATCTGTATCGCAAGATGATCCCGGCGTTTCTCGCCGCCGGCATGCGTGTCGTGGCGCCCGACCTGTTCGGCTTCGGCCGCTCCGACAAGCCGGCCGAGGACGCCACCTACACCTTCACCTTCCACCGCCAGTCGCTGCTGCGGCTGATCGAGCACCTGGACCTCCGCCACGCCACCCTGGTGTGTCCAGGATTGGGGCGGGCTGCTCGGCCTGACCCTGCCGATGGACGCGCCCGGGCGGTTCGATCGGCTGATCGTGATGAATACGGCGCTCGGCACCGGGGACGTGCCGCTCGGCGAGGGTTTCCTGGCCTGGCGGGCCTTCAACACCGCCCATCCGGACATGGACATCGCCGGCCTGATGCGCCGCGCCATCCCGGGCATCACGGAGGCGGAAGCCGCCGCCTACGCTGCCCCGTTTCCGGACGCATCTTACAAGGCCGGTGTCCGTCGCTTCCCCAACCTGGTGCCCGACCATCCGGAGGCGGACGGCGCCGCCCTGTCCCGACGCGCGCGAGACTGGTGGCGCACCGAATGGGCGGGAGAGACATTCATGGCGATCGGCATGCAGGACCCGGTGCTGGGACCGCCCGCCATGCGTGCGCTGGCCCAGGTCATACGCGGCTGCCCGCCACCGCTGGAGCTGCCGGATGCCGGGCATTTCGTGCAGGAGGCGGGTGCGGTCATCGTGGAGCACGCATTGCGCAGTTTTGGTGAGTAGCGCGACCCGGCTTGCCTACGGCGGCGCGATGGCGGAGCCTGCCCGTCCGCAATCCAGGGAACGCACCGTCATGAGAACTCGCCTGTCTGCTGGCCGCGCTTGCATGCGCCGCACCAGCGCTCGCCCAAACCGTGCCGTCCTCGATCCAGGCCGCGATCGCCGCGCCCGACCGGCCGGCGGCCGACACGGCGCGCGATGCCGCACGCCACCCTGCGGCGCTGCTGGCGCTGGCCGGCATCAAGCCCGGCGACAGCGTGGCCGATTTCATGCCCGGCACCGGCTACTACACGCGCATCTTCAGCCACGCGGTAGGGCCGCAGGGCCGTGTCTATGCCATAACACCCTCGGAGCTGGCCGGGGTAATGCCGAAGCTGCCGGCCACGATCGAGGCATTGGCCAAGCAACCGGGCTACGCCAACGTCACCGCCGTGGTGCAGCCCACCGCGCACACAGCGCAAGGCGAAACGCTGGACCTCGTTTGGACCGACGACAATTATCACGATATGTACGGCTTCTTCGGCGCCAAGTCGGCCTCGGCGGCCGACGCATCCATCTTCGCCGCGCTGAAACCGGGTGGCGTGTTCATGGTGATCGACCATGTCGGCCTGCCCGGCAGCAGTGACACCGCACCCACCACGCTGCACCGCATCGACCCGGCGACCGTGAAGGCCCAAGTGCTGGCGGCGGGTTTCGTGCTGGAGGCTGACAGCGACATACTGCGCAATACGGCGGACGCGCACACCGAGAAAGTGTTTGCGCCGTCGATAAAGGGGCACACGGATCAGTTCGTGTTCAAGTTCCGCAAGCCGGCGAAGTAGGCAAGCGGTTCTTTTTTGAAAAAAAAGAACCAAAAAACTTCTGATTAGTCCACGACAGCGCTAGTGAAAGTTTTTGCTTCTTTTTTCAAAAAGAAGTCTTCCCTCCTGCTGCCCGGATAGCCGGGCAGCAGGACACACGCTACCCGAACTGGTTCATCGTATTATGCGCGCCGCCGGCCTTCAGCGCCGCCTCGCCCGCAAAATACTCCTTGTGGTCGTCGCCCACATCCGAACCCGCCATGTTCTGGTGTCTCACGCACGCAATGCCCTGGCGAAGCTCCTGGCGCTGCACGCCCAGCACATACCCCAACATGCCGGCGCCGCCGAAATACTCGCGCGACAGATTGTCGGTGGAGAGTGCCGCCGTATGATAGGTCGGCAGCGTGATCAGGTGGTGGAAGATGCCCGCACGCTTGGCCGCATCCGCCTGGAACGTGCGAATGCGCTCATCCGCCTCGGCGGCCAGCGCCGTCGTGTCGTAGTCAACACTCATCAGCTTCGCACGGTTATAGGTCGTCACGTCGCGCCCATCCGCCTTCCAGGCATCGTAGACCTGCTGGCGGAAATTCAGTGTCCAGTTGAAGCTTGGCGAGTTGTTGTAGGCAAGCTTGGCGTTCGGCACCACCGCGCGAATGCGGTCCATCATGCCGGCGATTTGCGAGATGTGCGGCTTCTCCGTCTCAATCCAGATCAGGTCGGCGCCATTTTGAAGGCTGGTGATGCTGTCGAGCACACAGCGATCCTCGCCTGTGCCGGCGCGGAACTGGAACAGATTGCTCGGCAGGCGCTTCGGGCGCAGCAGTTTTCCGTCGCGGTTGAGGATCACGTCGCCGTTACGCGCGTCACCGGGCGCCACCTCCTCGCAATCCAAAAAGCTGTTATATTGATCGCCCAGATCGCCCGGCGTGTGGCTGACCGCGATCTGCTTGGTCAGGCCGGCGCCCAGCGAGTCCGTGCGGGTGACGATGATGCCATCATCGACGCCCAGCTCCAGGAAAGCGTAGCGACACGCGCGCACCTTGGCCAGGAAATCCTCGTGCGGAACGGTCACCTTGCCGTCCTGGTGCCCGCACTGCTTTTCGTCGGAAACCTGGTTTTCGATCTGCAGCGCGCACGCGCCAGCCTCGATCATCTTCTTCGCCAGCAGATAGGTGGCCTCCGCATTACCAAATCCCGCGTCGATATCCGCGATGATCGGCACCACGTGAGTCTGGTGGTTCTCCACCTCCGCCAGCTTCTCGGCTTCCAGCGCCGCGTTGCCGGATGTGCGCGCCGCGTCGATCTCGCGGAACAGCCCGCCGAGTTCGCGCGCGTCGGCCTGGCGCAGGAAGGTGTAGATCTCCTCGATCAGCTTCGGCACCGACGTCTTTTCGTGCATCGACTGGTCAGGCAGCGGCCCAAACTCGCTGCGCAGGGCGGCCACCATCCAGCCGGACAGGTAGATGTAGCGGCGCTTCGTCGTGCCGAAGTGCTTCTTCACCGCGATCATCTGCTGCTGTGCGATGAAGCCGTGCCACGCGCCGAGCGACTGGGTGTAGAGCGACGAATCCGAGTCGTAGGCCGCCATGTCCTTGCGCATGATCGCGGCCGTATAGCGCGCGATGTCCAGCCCCGTGCGGAACCGGTTTTGCGCCCGCATGCGCGCCACCGCCTCGGCGCTGATCCCGCCCCAGCTCGGCCCACGCGCCTCGATCAGGTCCGCGGCGGCACCCACCTGCGCCTCATAACCGCTCTTTTGCGGCCGTAGCGAGGTCAGGGCACCGGCCGAGCCTTCGGGAGCGCGCATCAGTGTCGGGGTCGTCATGGCCAAGCATCCTCAAGCTACAGGCTGCCGATATCGGCCGGCCGCCCCGCGGAAGATAGCTCGCAGGTGCAGCAAAAGCCATTATCCTGTGGCTACAAGCACATCAGACGATGTAAAGTTGTAAATTCTGTAAAGAGCGCGTACCCGGGACGCCATGGCACGCCCCCTGATCGGCCGGACAGTCCGACGCCTACGCACCGAACAGAATTTTTCGCAGCAGGCGCTCGCCACCCGTCTCGGCATTTCGCCCAGCTACCTGAACCTGATCGAGCATGACCAGCGCAATGTCACCGCCAGCCTTGTCATCAAACTGGCGGAAATCCTGCGCGTCGATCTCGCCACCCTGTCCGGCGCGCAGGAGCGCGAGTTGGAGGTGGGCTTGCGCGAGGCGTTTTCCGACCCGCTCTTCGGCGCCGAGCAGATACCCGAGGGCGAGCTGGAGGCGGTGGCCAGCAACCCCGGCGCCGCCCGCGCGATCCTGTCCCTCTACCGCGCCTGGCGCGTGGCCCGCGAGGATGCCAGCGGTCTGGCCTTGCCCTCCGGACGACGCATCCTGCTGCCCAACGAGGAAGCGCGCGACGTCTTCCACGAGCGCGGCAATTATTTCGCGGAACTGGAAAGTGCGGCGGACAGCGTCGCGCGCGGCCTGAACGCCACGCCGGCCGAGACCAACCACGCCATCGCCGAGCGCCTGCGCCGCGAGCATCAGGTGAGCGTGCGTGTGGGGCCCATGGAAGACGCGCTGCGCCGCTACGAGCCGGAAACGCGCACGCTGACCCTGTCCGAACAATTACCGCGGGAGAGCCGCGGCTTCCAGATGGCGTTCCAGCTCATCCTGCTGGAAGCGCGCGACATGGTGGAATCGCTGCTCGCCCGCATCGCGCCCACCACGCCGGAAGCGACAAGTCTCATTCGCATCGGCCTGTTGAACTACGCGGCCGCGGCGCTGCTGATGCCGTATCCGGCGTTTCTGGACACCGCGCGTGTGTTGCGGCACGACATGGATGCGGTGGCCGCACGCTTTTGCGTCAGTTTCGAACAGGCCTGTCATCGACTCTCGACTTTGCAGCGGCCCGGCGCCCGCGGCATCCCGTTTTTTTTCCTCCGCCTCGACCCCGCCGGTAATGTCAGCAAGCGCTTTTCCGCCGGCGGCTTCCCCTTCGCGCGCTATGGCGGCTCGTGCCCGCGCTGGGTGGTGCACGCGGCCTTTGCCACGCCGGGCACGTTGCGTGTGCAGGTGGCCCAGCTCACCGATGGCGCCACCTTCCTGTGTTTTGCCCGCTGCATGGAAGGCCCGGCCGCCGCCTGGGGTGAGCCGCCCCCCACCCACGTCGTCGCCATGGGCTGCGACATCGGCCACGCCCCGGATGTGGTCTATGCCGACGGGCTGAACCTGGAGCAGGCCGCTGTCGGCATCGGCCTGTCCTGCCGCCTGTGCGACCGCCCGCACTGCCGCAGCCGCGCGTTTCCGCCGCTGGAGCATCGATTGGCGCTGGACCCGAATTTGGAGAGCGACAGCCCGTATCGGTTCGAGCCGGCGCAGAAGCGATAGACCAACACGTGGAAAGCGAAGCAAGACTTCTTTTCTGAAGAAAAGAAGCAAAAGACTTTTGTCCGGCTGTCGCGGACTTACTGGATGGAAGTTTTTTGGTCCTTTTTTCAAAAAAGGACTGTTTGCCTTCTCAACCGATTAGCATCATTGCACGTATCTAGAAAGCGCCACCTCCGTAACGCGCGCACTTTGCGCGTCGCCCAGTGCGCGTTGCGCCGTCATCAAGCCGCGCAGGCTGAGCGTGCGTCCCGGCGCGCGTACCAGCGCGGCGCGATAGGCAGCGGCGGCCTCGCGAAACCGCCGCGCTTGCAGCAGCACATCGCCCAGGAGCTCGTAAGGCGGTTTTGGGACCTGCTGGCGGACCGAATTCGGTCGGTATGACAGTCTCGTGCCGGGCGGCCTCGCGCAGTGCAGCCACCTCGTCGGCAAGGCGGCCGGCGGCCAGCATGTCCAGCGCCGCGCATTCCTCCACCATCACCGACCAGAATTGCACATCCTGCTGGCCGCCTGACGTGTCCGTTCCGAATTGCTTCTTCAGGACCGCGAAATGACGGCGCAACGCGGCCAGACCCGTATGCAGGGCGGTTGCGTTCGCCTGGTTGGCGAGCACCGCGGCGTATGAAGCATAGAATTGCGCCTCCACATAGGCGCCATCATCCATCTTCGGCATCGCCTCCGGCCGCCACACACCGGTCTCGATCGATTGGCGCATCCGCATGTCCACATATTCGACCACGGCCGACATCTCTGGAAACGCCGGCTGCGGATGCTGTGCAGCCTTGACGCCGGCCCGTTCACCGCAGAGCGCGATCGCCCGGTCCGCCTCGGCAGACCTCCGCTCCTGCAGATAGCCGTATACCAGCCAGCTCGGGTAATGCCCGCAGGCATAAGGCGGTTCACCCGGCGCACGCCGGGCGTTCACGTCCGCGATCGCATGCGCGTTGGCCTCGATCACCTCGCCCCACATGCCGAGTGCGATGAAAATGTGTGAGGTCATGTGCACAGCATGCGGCGCACCGGCGGCAATGGCGCCATACAGCCGCGCCGCCCGCATGCCGAGCGGCGCATGCGCCGGGTCGTCGTACGAATGGATCATGTAGTGCAGCACGCCCGGATGGTGCGGGTGCGTGGGGAATACATCCTCCAGCAGCGCCGCAGCCTTCATGTAGGTCGGCGTGTCGCGCCCATCGTGGCATGTGCCGAGCAGGGACAGCGCGTAGAACGCCGTACCGTCCACGTCGTCGGGAAAGCGCCTGTGCAGCTCGGCCATCTCATCGGCATACAGCGTATCACGGTCCGACTTGCTGCCTTGGCCATACAATGTCGTTACTGCATGCACGTAAGCGGCCTCACGCGCCGTCGGCATCGTGGCGCCGGATTTCTGCAGGCGGGCAAGGACGTCGCGCCCCGCCGCCGCGTTCTGATCCATCCACACCGGATGATTGAACGTCATCGCCTCGCCCCAATAGGCGATGGCGCAGCGCGGATCGGCACTCTCCGCTGCGCGGAAGGCGGCAGCCCCATCCTCGTATTCGAAATCATGCAGCAGGGCCAGGCCACGCAGGAACGGGGCCTGCGCGAGTACGGTGCAGGAATTGACGAACGCCACATCGCCGAGCGGGCCGGCCGCGGCCCAGGCGGGCGACGACGCCAGGACAGCGAGTGCGGCGAACACAATTCTCATATGCACGCCTATTTCAACGCAGCCAGGGCTGCACCGGCCAATGCCAAATGCCCGGTCTCCGTCGGATGCAGATGGTCGAAAAACAGAAACTTGTCCTGTGCGCCCTGGCCGACCGCGTTCAGGTGCCCGCTCAACGGATTGACGTAGTCGCCGGTCCACACCGGCGTGGTCACGTTCGTCAGCCCGAATCTCCCCGGATCGGCCACCGCCTGGTCGATCAGCCCGAACGCGTCGATCAAGTGGATACTCAGATGATCCGCGAGCCCCAGGCTTCCGAGGGATGACGCCAATTCCTGATTGTAAACCGACGAAAGGTAAGTGGCCGCGGCGGCCTGACCCGCCTCCTCCGGCGTCTTGCCCAGGTCGGGCACGTTCAGGATGGCGAAGTTCCGCGCGCCGTCGGCCGCCAGCCCCGCGACAAACGAGGTCTCATCCCCCACCGCCGCCTGCACGTCCGCCAGCGCGCCGGAGGGATTATTGGCGTAGGCGCCGATCGCGTCGATCACATCGTTGGCGCCGATAGAGAGCGTATAGAGCGCGTGCGCCGCCGGACGCGGGTCCTGCACGGCAAATTCGGCCAGTTGCGCCGGCAGGTCGATCGGCAACGCGTTGTGCAGCGGCTCCTGCCCAGCCTCAGCCCCGCCATACGCGAAATCGGTGCCGCCATGCAGGCTGGGCGTGACCGCGGCCAAATGAAGGTCGCGGGCCAAATCCTGCACCCAGACCCGCCCGTTGCTGAAACGGCCGCCGGAATAGATCAACGGATCGGGCAGCACGCCCTGGCTTGCGATGAAATCGTTCCCTGCATCCGACAGACTGTCTCCAAACGCATAAACCCGGCTGTATGCCGAGGCTTCCGCCACGGCCGGTGTGCCGAAATGCAGCTTGTCCCATAGCCCGAGCGTGTCATGGTCGATCATGGTCGTGCTCCCTGCCTCGTCCGACGGCGCACTTCACCGCACGTCAGTGGCAACATGGCTCACATCGGCGCGACGTGCAAAACCCGGGGCCCGCTCGCGGCTTGGCTACTCGAACGATTTCGGGAGAGAAAAATCATGAGCGGTCATCCACTCTACTGGCTGGTTTTCGCTACATTCTTCGTGCTGCTGGGCTTCCTCGGATGGAGCAAGTTGTCGGTCAAGCGTAACCAGCAAACTGGTGGTAACACGTCCGGCATCGGCGGTCCGAATGACCCGCTCGCCTGATTAACCACTGTCATTCTCTGTTGCGCGGTATCGCTGCCGCGCGGCAGAATGATGCACGGCCGTCATGCGCCGTACGAGGGTTCATGCGGTGGCTGCTTGCGCTGATACTATGGCCGATACTTGCCGATACGTCGCCCGCCGAGTGTCGCATGGATCGCGTGGCCGAGTTGCCCATCACACTGTGGAACCAAAAACTCTACGTCTCCGCGTCAATCGGTGACTCGACACTCCATTTCTTCCTAGATACCGGGGCGGCCGTGACAACCCTGTCGCAAACCGCCGCTGACGTGTTAAACCTGCCGCGCGATTTCGATCGCTCGGCCGACATGTTCGGCGTAGGCGGCGCCGAGAGCCGGCTGGCCCTGGTGGGTCCTGCTACCCTGACGCTCGACACATTGCGTCTGGCTTTGCACGCCATCCCGGTTGCAGCCTTTGCCGACAGGCTTGCTGACGGCACGCCGATTTCCGGGTTGATCGGCGCCGATATCCTGTCACGTTACGATCTGGATTTGGACATCCCTGGCCGGCGGCTGGGGTTGTGGCGTGTCGCGGATTGCGCGCAGGTGACGCCCGATTGGGCTGGCGGCGCAGGCTCGGCCATCATGCAGATCGAGCCCTCGCGCCATGCCACCCTGCCGGTGCGGATCGATGACACGCAACTACAACTCACGCTCGATACCGGCTCCCCGGCGCTGGTGCTGTCCACGCGCGCTGCGGCGCGGGCCGGCGTCGATCCCGAGCAGTTGGCGGATACAAGCCGCCTGACCGGCACCGGCGTCAACAATCGCACGTTCAGCGCGTGGCTGCATATTTTCCGGCACCTCGACCTGGCTGGCCAGACTTTTGGCGACGTGCGTGCCATCATCGTCAGTCCAGGCCGGCTGCAAATGGAGGGTGATGGACTGCTCGGGCTGGAATACCTCAAACGCGGGCGCGTGTGGATATCCTACAATACTAGGCACTTCTACATGCAAGACATGCCCAAGTAAGGCAACCGAAACTCTCGTCGGAGCCTCACGTTTCTCACATCTCTATAAGCAAAACTGAGGGGAACACCAATGAGGTATGTTTTATCCAGCGCGGCAGCGCTGCTGCTCAGCATGTCTATCGCCCATGCGCAAACCGCCGCCAGCAGCTCATCCGCCGCACCCGGCACCGGCAGCAGCCCGTCGGCGGGCGCCCCGCCTACGGCATCGCCCGCGCCCAGCGTTACCGGTAACGTCGATAACAAGGCGGCGGCGTCCGGCAATGACAACCAGGCCGTGGTCACCACCGGTGCCAACGCCGATCAGCCTGCCCAGGGCGCCAACAGCTTTTCGAAAGGCCAAGCGCGCCACAGGATCGCTGCCAAAGGGTTACACTGGCGTCAAAGGCTTGAAGAAGGATTCAGGCGGCGTCTGGCGCGGCACGGCGATGAAGGACGGCCAGCCCGTGCAAGTCTGGCTCGACTACAAGGGCAATGTCGGCCAGCAGTCATAACGAGACAGAAACAGGAAACCATCATATGGCAATGCAAACACTCACCCGGTTGTTCGACCGCCACGACGATGCCGCAGCCGTCGTCCGCAGTCTGGAAACAGCCGGGATTTCCCACGACGACATTAGCATCGTTGCCAATGGCGGCAGCACCGGCGGCACCACGGGCCACGTCGTCGGCACGACCGAGGACGAGGCGGGCGCCGCGGGCGCGGGGGCGGGCGCCACGCTCGGCACGGTGCTGGGCGGCGGCGCAGGCCTGCTCGCCGGCATCGGCGCCATGGCCATACCGGGCGTGGGCCCCGTCGTGGCCGCCGGCTGGCTGATAGCAACCCTCACCGGTGCCGGCGTGGGTGCGGCCGTTGGCGGCAGCGTGGGCGGCTTGGTCGGGGCGTTGACCCGCGCCGGCGTGTCCGAACACGACGCGCATGTCTATGCCGAGGGTGTCCGGCGTGGTGGCGCGCTGGTCACGGTGCGTGTCGACGACAGCCGTGTCCTCGAAGCGAGCGCCATCCTGGACGGCCGCACCCCGGTCGATGTCACCGCGCGCCGTGCCGAATACGTGCAGACCGGCTGGCAGCGCTTCGACGAGACGGCGCCCGCCTATGCGGCGCCGACTACGGACGCCACGCGCCCAAGCCCGGGCGTGACGGCGGTGCCGGAGACGACGTCGCGGCTTTAGTCGACGCGCGCCACGAGAATAGCGCAGACGCACACGGCAATGTTGGTGTGTGTCTGCGCCGTCGGCACACAGATGTCTATGGCGCCACAGGATGCGCCGTCTCGTAATCACGTACCGCTTTCATCGTGTTCCCGACATGGCCTGACGGGTCCATGGCATTATACGCATAAATGATTTGGCCGGCCGGGGAGATCACATAGCTTGTCCGGCTGGACAGCGGCATTACCCGCAACATCACCGCATCGTAACTGCGGCTGACCGCCCCGCTTGCATCGGAAGCGACGGGAAATTTGCTGCGGCACTCGCTGGTCGAAAATTTCTGCAGTTTCTCGATACCGTCCATCGATACGCCGATCACCGTCGCATGAAGTGCGGCGAATTGTGGCATGGCATCGGCGAATTCGTGCGCCTCCTCCGTGCAGCCGGAGGTGAACGCGGCCGGATAGAAATACAGAACCACCGGACCCTTCTTCAGCGCATCGGCCAGGTGGAAGGCAAACGCAGCACCCCCTTGCGTCGCCTGGGCAGAGAAGTCGGGCGCGGGCGCGCCGGGCTGCAAGGTTGCCATCGCCGGTGTGGCGGCTAATCCCGCGGCTAGCAGGGCCAGTGTGGTGCGCATATTGTCTCTCCCGTTCGTGCCGGCCTGACGCCTGGCATCGCGGCAATATGGACCCGATCTTCGGCCGCGCCCAGGCACGGTGTTGCACGGGGGCAAGGGCGCGGGCTAAGCCCGTCTAACAACGGGGGAACGCGTCCATGCCCGCCCTGCCATCCACGCTCGATACGAGATCGGCGGAGTTCGCGGCCAACCAATCGTCCATGCGCGGGCTGGTCGATGACCTCTCCGCCCTGGCTGGCCGCATCACCCAGGGCGGCGGCCAGATCGCACGGGATCGCCATACCGCCCGCGGCAAATTGCTGCCGCGCGACCGTGTGCACAAACTGCTCGACCCGCTCACCCCATTTCTCGAAATCGGCCAGCTTGCGGCCACGGGCATGTATGGCGACGAAGTTCCGTCTGCGGGGCTGATCGCCGGTGTCGGCCGGGTCAGCGGGCGTTGCTGCGTCGTCGTCGCCAATGATGCGACGGTGAAGGGCGGCACCTACTACCCGATCACGGTGAAAAAACATCTGCGTGCGCAGGAGATCGCGCAGCAGAACAATTTGCCCTGCATCTACCTTGTCGATTCCGGCGGCGCCAACCTGCCGAACCAGGACGAGGTCTTCCCCGACCGCGACCATTTTGGCCGCATCTTTTTCAACCAGGCCAACATGTCTGCCAATGGGATCTCGCAAATCGCCGTGGTGATGGGCTCGTGCACCGCGGGCGGCGCCTACGTTCCGGCAATGTCCGATGAAAGCATCATCGTCGCAAGACAGGGCACGATATTTCTAGGCGGCCCACCTTTGGTGAAGGCTGCAACTGGGGAAATCGTAAGCGCGGAAGATCTGGGGGGCGGCGACCTGCACAGCCGCGTCTCCGGCGTCACCGACCATCTTGCGCAATCCGACGCGCACGCGCTGGGCATTGCGCGCCGCATCGTGGCCAATCTCAATTTGCCTGGCGTTCCAGCCGCGCCGCGAGCGTCGGCCGACCCGCTCTACAATCCGAGCGAAATATACGGCATTGTCTCGGCCGACCGGCGCCGCCCGTTCGAGGTCCGCGATATTATTGCCCGCATCGTCGATGGCAGCGAACTTGACGAGTTCAAGCAACTCTACGGCGCTACCCTGATTACGGGATTCGCGCATATTTTTGGCTACCCGGTCGGCATTCTGGCCAATAACGGTATCCTCTTCGGCGAGAGTGCCAAGAAAGGCGCGCATTTCATCGAGCTATGCTGCCAGAGAAACATCCCGCTTGTGTTCCTGCAGAACATCACGGGCTTCATGGTGGGCCAGAAATACGAGGCTGGCGGCATCGCCAAGGATGGCGCCAAACTCGTAACCGCCGTAGCCACCGCAAGCGTTCCGAAATTCACCGTGGTGATCGGCGGCAGTTTTGGTGCCGGCAATTACGGCATGTGCGGCCGCGCCTACGGGCCGCGCTTTCTGTGGATGTGGCCCAACGCGCGCATCAGCGTCATGGGCGGCGAACAGGCCGCCTCCGTGCTGGCGCAGGTCAGGCGCGACGGGCTGGAACGCCAGGGCAAGGACTGGTCGAAGGAGGAGGAGGAAACATTCAAGTCGCCTATCCGCGCGCAATACGAAACCCAGGGCCATCCCACCTACGCAAGCGCACGCCTGTGGGATGATGGCGTGATCGACCCCGCCCAAACCCGCCGCGTGCTCGGCCTCTCCATCGCCGCCGCCCTGCATGCGCCCGCCACGCCAACCAAGTTCGGTCTGTTTCGAATGTGAACCATCAGAAAAGACGAGTCTTCTTTTTTGAAAGAAAGAAGCAAAGAACTTTTCTCATTTAGGGCGCTTCATGTTTCACAAGATTTTGGTCGCCAATCGGGGGGAGATTGCTTGCCGCGTTTTCGCCACCGCCAAGCGCATGGGCTTGGCGACCGTGGCGGTCTATTCCGAGGCGGATGCCGGAGCGTTGCACGTGGAACGTGCTGACGAGGCCTACTGCATTGGTGCTGCACCGGCGCGGGCAAGCTATCTGCGACCGGACGCTATTCTGGACGCGGCGATGCGAAGCGGCGCGCAAGCGGTTCATCCTGGCTACGGTTTCCTGTCCGAGAACGCCGAGTTCGCGCAGGCTTGCGGCGATCGGGGGCTGGCCTGGATCGGCCCACCCCCCTCCGCCATACGCGCCATGGGAAGCAAATCCGCCGCCAAGGCCCTGATGGAGCAGTCAGGCGTGAAGCTGGTGCCCGGCTACCACGGCGAAGACCAGGCGGACGGTGTTCTGGCCGGGGCGGCTGCACAAATCGGCTATCCGGTATTGATCAAGGCGTCGGCCGGCGGCGGCGGGCGCGGCATGCGCATGGTTGGACGCGAGGAGGATTTTGCCGAAGCACTCGGCCGCGCGCGTGGCGAGGCGCAGGCAGCGTTCGGCGACCAGCGCATGCTCGTCGAAAAATACCTGACCCAGCCTCGCCACATCGAAGTGCAGGTGTTCGGCGACATGCACGGTGAGATCATTTCCTTGTTCGAGCGGGACTGCTCGGTCCAACGCCGTCATCAGAAGGTGCTTGAGGAGGCACCCGCACCCTCCATAACTGAAGAACAACGGCGCGCACTTGGCAATGCTGCCGTCTTAGCGGCTCGCGCAATCGGATACGTGGGTGCTGGAACGGTAGAATTCATCTACGAGCGCGGAGAATTCTACTTCATGGAAATGAACACGCGGCTGCAGGTTGAGCATCCGGTCACTGAATTCGTCACCGGGCTCGATCTCGTCGAATGGCAGTTTCGCGTGGCGGCGGGCGAGAGTTTGGCGCCGATGCGCGAACGGCTCGCCCTACGCGGCCATGCAATCGAGGCGCGCATCTGCGCCGAAGACCCGGCACAAGATTTCCGGCCCGCGACCGGACGCATCACCGCACTGCGTCAGCCGCCGCAAACGGCGCATCTTCGGATAGACACCGGCATACGAGAGGGCGACGAAGTCACGCCCTATTACGATTCGATGCTCGCCAAGCTGATCGTGTGGGGCGTCGACCGGGCGGATGCGCTGCGGCGTATGGCGCAGGCTCTGGACGGCTACGTGCTCGCCGGACCGCACACTAATCTAGGTCTGCTGCGGCGGGCCGTGCGCCACCCGGCGTTCCTAGCAGGCGGGGTTGATACCGGCTTCATTCCAGACAACCCGGATCTGCTGGAGCAAGACGCTCCTCCGGCACCCTTTGTCTGGGCGGCGGCGGCGCTGTCCGCGCTGGGTGCAGGCGCGATGGCGACGCTCACCGACCCATGGGGAATCCTGGATGGATGGCGCCTGAACACGCCGGCCCAGGCGAGCATCGTGTTGGAACATGCCGGCACACGTATGGTCATTCCGGTGCAAGCGCTTGGGAATGAAACATGGCAAGTCAGCCTGCCAGGCGCGGCAGTGCACACGCGCTTTTCCGACTACGGCGACTCCGCCGTCCTGGACACGGACGGGACAAGGCGGCGCGTCGAAATAATACGCGCTTCGGGCGAGGTAACCATCCTCCATGCGGGGCGCGCCGCGAAATTCACCATCGTGGACGACTTGGCACCCCCCCCGGATGAAGCAACATCAGAGGCGCTTCTCGTGTCACCGACCCCGGCGCGCGTAGCCGGCGTATTCGTGAAAGCCGGCGAGGCAGTCGTGCGCGGCCAAAAACTCCTGACGCTCGAGGCAATGAAGGTCGAAACCAGTTTCACAGCCCCTCAAGACGGCATCATCGAAACCGTCCACGTCGCCCAAGACGACCTGCTTCAAGAAGGCACCCGACTGGTAACATTCGCCGTTGGATAGGGGTTCTATGCTTTAAGGAAAGACGAACCCTCCTTTCTGACAAAGAAAAGCAAGGACTATTGTCTATTTGCTCGCTTGCACTGGGTCGGACGGAACGGAACGGTGGCCGTTGATGTTGCCGGGTATGATTCTATACCAGGACGGGGGTGAGGTGGGAGTGGGGTCCTGCCAGCCGCCGGTCAGGTCCGTGGCGCAGGCGTCACAGACGAGGTGCCAGGAACCGGGAGTGTCGGGGTCGGATGAGCGCTCAATGCTGTAGCGGGCCGCACCCGCTGCCCCGAGCCAGGTCACGTGGCCGTGCGCGGCCGACAAGATGGTGGGGACAGGCGGCAGCAGGTAGGCCGGCGCGTTCGTGATATCGGCCACCCCATAGGCGAGCCGGCGCAGCCCGCGGCCACGCTCGGTCATGCGGTCTGCGTCCATGTCCCGGGTCGGTATGCCAGGGAAATACAGCCCGGCCACGCCGTGCACGGGGTCGGCGGGCGGGGGCGGCAGGAAACCGCCACCATCTGCGTGGCCGGCCAACCGGCCCGCCACGACGCCCGACAAGCCGCGCTCGTGCACGATCGCGTAAATCCAGGCGTTGAAGTCATCGACCGTCTTCCACACCGATGGTGACCATGGTGTGCTGTCCAGCAGGAATACCCGTCCCGAATCCGCCACTGCGGAGGTCGAGGCCGTGAGCCGGCCGCGCGCAGTCGCTGGATCGCCCGTCGTATCCAGCACCTCACCCACGATGTCGACACTGGATGTGGCGAACAGGCGGGCAGGCACCGCATGGCCGGATGATGCGTCAAGGCGACCCGCGAACGCGCCATTTTCGTAGAGATGGTGGTGGTCGGCAGCTTTGATGGCCTGGCCGAGTTCCTCCGACCACATAGAAACCGATGCCGGGTCCGCCTGCGTCCCACACCCCGAGCAGTTTTCCCATGCCATGATGGCAGGATCATCCTGGTAGGCAGCCCCGGTCCGCGTGTTGACGTGCTCCAAAACGGCCGCCACCCCGGCCAGGAAGTCGCGCCGGATTTCGGTATCGGTGAAGAAGGCGCCTGCCCGGGTCGCATTTCGGGCGCGCACCAGGCCGCAGGCGGCCTCCGCTGGCATGGCACCACAATCCTGGCCGGAGCCGGCCAACGGGACGATCAACCTCAAGCCCATGTCACGCGCCGTCGCGATCATCAGATCCAGCGTGGCCAGTTCGGCAGGATCGGGCTGCGGTCGCGCCGGTGTGCCGGCCATGACGAACCCGATCGGCCGCACCCGCACGACCGTGCCACCCAGCGCACGTGCCGTCGTCATCGCATCGGCCACCTCGTAGGCGGACAGGGGCAAAGGTGGTGCATCGGCCCGCACCCCGAGCCAGCCCAGGTCGTAGCCCATGAAGCGCTCGGTCTCGCCGAGCAGGATCAGGCGCGTTTCGTCGCGCGATACGAAATCATGCGGGTCGGGCCGGGCTGCCAACGTGTCGTAGGCCTGCGCGCGCAGGCAGGCCGGCGCCACCGTCAGCAGCGCGGCCAGGCAGGCCGCGGCCACGCTCGCAACGCCGCGCATCACGGGCGGCCGATGCTCTGGTATCGAAGTCCTGCGGCCACCATCGACGCCCGCTCGTACATGTTCCGCAGATCCACGATCAGGTCCCCGCGCATCGCCTCGCGCAAGCGCTCCGGCGCGATCGCGCGAAATTCGTTCCACTCCGTCACGACCACCAGCAGATCCGCGCCCGTGGCCGCATCCAGCGCGTCTCGGCAATAGGTGATCGTGGGGGGCAGCATCGGCCGCGCTTGCTCCATGCCCGCCGGATCGAAGGCGCGGATATGCGCGCCGTCCTCCGCCAGCCGACCCACGATCGGGATGGAGGGCGCATCGCGCATATCGTCCGTCTCCGGCTTGAAGGTCAGGCCGAAGATGGCGACCGTCTTGCCACGTACCGAGCCGCCGGCAGCATGGATAACCCGCGCCGCCATGCTGGCTTTTCGGGCATCGTTAACGGCCACCACCGCCTCTATCAGCCGAGATGGCGTGCCGTGGTCCTGCGCGATGCGCACCATGGCCAGCGTGTCTTTCGGAAAGCACGATCCGCCAAAGCCCGGACCGGGATGCAGAAATTTTCGTCCTATCCGCCCGTCCAGCCCGATACCGCGGGCCACGTCGTGCACGTCGGCGCCCGCGCGCTCGCAAATGTCGGCCATCTCGTTGATGAAGGTTACCTTCATCGCCAGGAACGAATTGGCCGCGTATTTCACCAGCTCGGCGGTTTCGAGATTGGTGAACAGGATCGGCGCCTCGATCAGGTAGAGCGGCCTGTACAACTGCCGCAAAACTTCGCGCGCACGCTCAGTCTCTACCCCGATCACCACACGGTCAGGCCGCATGAAGTCGGGGATGGCGCTGCCCTCACGCAGAAATTCTGGGTTGGAGGCGACATCGACGTCCAGGTCAGGCCGAACGCTGGCAAGTATTTCCTTGATGCGGCGCCCAGTGCCCACCGGTACGGTCGATTTCGTGACGATGACGGTATAGCCGGTAAGCACGCGGGCCACCTGCTCAACAGCCGCGAACACATACGACAGGTCGGCATGCCCGTCCCCGCGCCGCGTCGGTGTGCCCACGGCGATGAACACCGCATCGACCCCGGCCACGGCGTGCGCGATATCGTCCCCGAAGGTCAGCCGGCCGGCGCGCGCGTTGTCGGCGACCAGCGGTTGCAGCCCCGGCTCGTAGATCGGAATGCCCCCTTCGCGCAGGCTGGCGAGCTTGGCCGCATCGACCTCGACCACGGCCACGTCGTTGCCCAGCTCGGCGAAGCAGGCGCCGGAGACCAGGCCCACATAGCCCCCGCCGATCATCGCTATGCGCACACGCAACCCCCAAAACACCCGATCCGGCCCGCGCTATACAGGCTCCGTACTCGACGGAACAGGCGCGCCACCGTTTCGCACGGTTGCGTTACCGAAAAGTTTCAGTCGCGCAGAAGCTCGTTGACCGCGGTCTTCGCGCGCGTCTGAGCATCGACCCGTTTGACGATCACCGCGCAGGCCAGCCCCGGCCCCGGGGACCCGTCCTGTAACGCGCGCCCAGGCAGGGTTCCCGGTACGACAACCGAGTAGGCGGGCACCCGGCCCGCAAAGGTTTCGCCCGTTACCCGGTCGACGATCCTGGTCGAAGCCCCCAGGAACACGCCCATGGAGAGGACGGCACCTCGTTCCACCACCACGCCCTCGGCCACCTCGGAGCGCGCGCCGATGAAAACGTCGTCTTCAATGATGACCGGCGCGGCCTGCAGCGGCTCCAGCACGCCGCCCAGCCCTACCCCACCGCTGATGTGGCATCGCGCCCCCACCTGCGCGCAACTTCCGACCGTCGCCCAGGTGTCGATCATGGTCCCAGCGCCGACATGGGCGCCCACGTTGATGAAGCACGGCATCAGCACGCACCCAGGCGCGATGTAGGCCGAATGGCGCACGACGGCACCCGGCACACTGCGGAACCCGGCCTGCCCGAAGCGCGCGGCATCCCAGCGGTCGGTTTTCAGCCGCACCTTGTCGAACGCCGGCGCTCCACCGGCCCCCGGCATGGGCACGCTGTCGTTCAGGCGGAAGGACAGGAGAACGGCCTGCTTCAGCCAGCCATGCACGCGCCAACCTTCAGGCGCCGGTTCGGCCACACGCAGCCGACCTGCGTCCAGCTCTTCGAGTACAGTGGTCAACCGGCGCGCGATCTGCGGCAGGGGCGCTGGCATCGAGGCTGGCACGCCGTTCCCACAGTGCTTCGATCGCCGTTTGCAACACTTGGCTCATTGTCACCCTGCGCCCCTGGCAGGGATGCCCGGTGCCCTGCCGCGTGGCAAGAGTTGGGGGATTATACCGAGCCGGCGACGTAGGCGCGCAGGCTGTCCACCTCCTGCGCCTGGGCGTCGAGCTCGGCCTTGACGACGTCCCCGATGCTGATCACGCCGATCAGCGTCTCGCCATCCAGCACAGGCAGGTGACGCACCCGGCCCGCCGTCATCTTGGCCATCGCCTCGGCGGTGCTCGAAGCAGGGGTGACAGTGTGCAACACGGTGGTCATCAGCTGGGCGGCCGTCATGTCCAGGCAGTTCGTGGCCTCCCGCGCCAGGCAGCGCACGATGTCGCGCTCGCTGACGATGCCCATCAGATGGCCCGTCGCGTCACGCACCAGCACGGCGCCGATGCGCCATTCGGCCAGCGTGGTGGCAACCTGGGACACGCGGGTGGTGGGCGACACGGAAGCGATTTCGTGTCCCTTGTGGCGCAGGATAGCGGCAATCGTCATGGCACGGATCTCCCAGGCAGTGCTGTTGCCGGGCGGGAATGCGCCTTGTCTGGGCGTGTTCGGCCCGGACCAGCACTCTGCTACTCGGGGGGTGCGGAACGCAACGCCTCGTTGTGCGCGTCCGGCCCTGGCTGCAGCGCATCGAGCCGCGCCTCGACCGCCGCCATGCGGGCCTCGGCCGCTTCCTGGCCGGCGCGGGCGCGGGCGGCAAGTTCGGCCACCGCGTCGAGCTCCTCCCGCCGCACCAGCTCCAGCCGGCGGATGGTTTCATCCACGCGGGCGCGGACCAGAGCCTCCATCTCCTCGCGCAGCCCCGCCAGCGCGGAGAGCGCACCACCGGCCACGCCGGCCAGGTCGTCAAAAAAGCGGGGGCGTTCGGCCATCGGAACCTCCATGGGGCGTGGGGGTGTGCGCCCCCGCCGGTCTGCGTATAACGCGCCGCATGATTTTGGTCACCGGCGGCGCCGGCTTCATCGGCTCCTACCTCCAGGCCGAGCTTTGCGCACGCGGACTGGACACGGTGATTTCCGACCGGCTGGGCACCGAGGGCAAATGGCGCAACATCGCCCGCCACCCGCCGTCGCGACTGGTCCATCCGGACGCGCTGGACGCATTCCTGGACAGAAGGCCGCCGTTGCAGGCGATCTTCCACATGGGTGCCATCAGCGGCACCCTGGCGACGGACGGCGACCAGGTCTGGCGCACGAACGTGGAGCTGAGCCTGCGCCTGTGGCACTGGTGCGCGGCGGCCGGCGTGCGCTTCATCTACGCGTCCTCGGCCGCCACCTACGGTGATGGCACAGGCGGCTTCGACGACGATCCGGGCGGGCTGGACCGGCTGCGGCCGCTCAACCTGTATGGCTGGTCCAAGCATGTGTTTGACCGGCGTGTGATGGCCTTGCTGCGCGCGGGCGAGGCGCGTCCGCCGCAATGGGCGGGGCTGAAATTCTTCAACGTCTATGGGCCGAACGAATACCACAAGAACGGCATGGTCTCGGTCATCAAGGTGAAATACGACGAGTTGCGTGCTGGTGCGCCGATGCGCCTATTCCGCTCGCACAAGCCCGATGTGGCCGATGGCGCGCAGGCGCGCGATTTCGTGTGGGTCGGCGACTGCGCGTCCGTGATGCTCTGGCTGCTGGATAATCCCGAAGTGAGCGGGCTGTTCAACGTCGGCACCGGGGAGGCGCGCAGCTACGCCGAGATGGCCCACGCCGTAGCGGACGCATCGGGCCGGCAGGCCGAGATCGAGTATGTGGAGATGCCCCAGGCTCTGCGCCCGCAATACCAGTTTTTCACCGCCGCGCGCATGGAGCGCCTGCGCGCCGCCGGCTATGCCCGGCCATTCACCAGCCTGGAGGACGGCGTGCAGCGCTACATCCGCGACTATCTTGCCACGCCGGACCCTTACCGATGAGCGCACCGCTGAATTTTCCGCAGTTCGACCCGGTGCTGCTGCATCTGGGGCCGCTCTCCATCCGCTGGTACGCGCTGGCCTATATCGTGGGGCTGGTCACCGGCTGGCAGGTGATGCGCCGCATCGTGCGCTGGCCGCCGCCCGTGGCCAGCCTGGCGCAGACTGACGATTTCCTCACCTGGGCCACGTTGGGCGTCATCCTGGGCGGTCGGCTCGGCTACTGCTTTTTCTACCAGCCAGGCTACTATCTGACCCATCCGTTGCAGATCCCGGCCGTGTGGACCGGCGGCATGAGTTTCCATGGCGGCATGTTGGGCGTGGTCTGCGCCATCATCCTGTTCTGCCGGCAAAACAGGATACCGATCCTGGGTTTCGCCGACCGCATGGCGATGGTCACACCGATCGGATTAGGCCTCGGCCGGATCGCGAATTTCATCAATGGCGAGCTGTGGGGCAGGCCGGCGCCCGACTGGCTGCCCTGGCGCATGATCTTCCCGCACGCGCCGGACGCGGTGCCGCGGCATCCCAGCCAAATCTATCAGGCGCTGATGGAAGGTCTGCTGCTGTTCCTGCTCGTCTGGCTGTTCGCGCGTCGTGAGCGGATACGCGCACATTTCGGGACGCTGACGGGCATCTTCCTGATCGGCTACGGATGCGCCCGCATCGTCGGCGAATTCTTCCGGGAGCCTGACAGTTTCCTGGGCTATTTGTGGAGCGGCGCCACCATGGGCCAGCTTCTGTCGTTCCCGATGATCCTGGCCGGCGCGGGGCTGATCGCCTTTGCCTGGCGCGCGCCGAATCGCGCACGTGCCTGAGCGGCTCGACATGTTCATGGCGCGCGCCAACACGGCATATTATGCAACGCACGATCCGTTCGCCGATTTTACCACCGCGCCAGAGATCGCGCAGATGTTCGGCGAGTTGCTGGGGGCGTGGGCGGCGATCGTTTGGCAGAGCATGGGTGCGCCACGTCACTTTCTGCTGGTCGAAGCCGGCCCTGGCCGCGGCACGTTAATGGCGGATGCACGCCGGGCCACCGCCTGCGTCGTGCCTGCGTTCCACGCCGCGTGCCAAGTGCATCTGATCGAGACCTCGGCACGTCTTCGCGATGAACAGCGCGCTCGCTTGCCCGATGCGATATGGCACAGTCGGCTGGACAGCGTTCCATCCGGCCCCGCAATCTTCCTGGCGAACGAATTCTTGGACGCCCTCCCCATCCGACAATTCATGAAGCGGTCGCACGGCTGGGCCGAACGCCACGTCGATGACGGAAAGTTTGTCGAACAGGAGAGCTCGCTTCCGCTGGGAGAAGGCCGGGTGAGCTTGCGCCCTGACGTGCCGGCCGGCGACATACTGGAAGTCGCTCCCGCCGCCGTTGGCTGGACGCACACGGTTGCCCTCCGGCTTCGCACGCAAGGCGGTGCCGCGCTGATCCTCGATTACGGCCCCGCCGGATCAGCAACGGGCGACAGCCTGCAAGCCATAAAGGGCGGCCGCCCAGCCGACCCGCTCGCCGATCCGGGCAGCGCCGACCTGACCGCCCATGTGGATTTCGAAGCGCTTGCCCATGTCGCACGCGCAGCCGGTGCCGCCGTTCACGGGCCGCTCCCGCAAGGCGTGTTCTTGGAGCGCCTGGGCCTGGGCGCCCGCACCGCGCGCCTGGCCGCCGCGAACCCGGCCCGCATGGCCGAGCTCTACGGGGCGGCTGCCCGCCTGGCCGAACCCGCGCGCATGGGCAGCCTGTTCAAGGCGCTGTGCCTCACCCACCCCGGCCTGCCCACGCCGCCTGGGTTCGAGCCGTGACCCCGGAGTATCTGGCCGCCCCCGGCCTGGACGGGCACGGCACGTTCTTCACAAGGCGGGGCGGAGTGTCGCAGGGGTGTTATGCCAGCCTCAATTGCAGCCTGTCGGGTGGAGACGACGTCACGCTTGTAGCCCGCAACCGCGCCCTGGTAGCGGAGGCCGTCGGTGTGGGTGCAGACCGCCTGGTCGGCGTAACCCAGGTGCACGGGGCGGAGGCGGTGCTCGTCGACACGCCATGGATGGCCGGACAGGGCCCTCGCGCGGACGCCATGGTTACGAGCCAGCCAGGCCTGGCTTTGGGCATCATCACCGCCGATTGTGCGCCGGTGCTGTTTCGTGCGGCCGGCGCCGGCATTGTCGGGGCTGCCCATGCCGGGTGGCGCGGCGCGGTGGCGGGCGTTCTTGAGGCGGTGATTGCCGCAATGGTGCGCCTGGGCGCCGACCGGGCACGCATCGCGGCGTGCGTCGGTCCCTGTATCGGGCAGGAAAGTTACGAAGTGGGTGACGATCTGCGCATGTCGGTGCTGCCGACCCTGGACGGCGCGGACCGCTTTTTCGCGCCGGGGATCAGGCCCGCCCATTGGCGGTTCGACCTGGCCGGCTATTGCCTGGCGCGACTGGAACGCGCTGGGGTAGGCGCGATCGCCCTCGGGGTGGACACCTATACCGATCCGGACCGCTTCTTCAGTCACAGGCGGCGCACCCTGGCCGGCGGCGGTCCGATCGGCCACCAGATCTCGGTCATACGCACGCCATGATCCACCGCGAGCTTCTGCCCGGCTTCGCCGTCCTTGCTGCCTGTACCTTGGCGGGCTGCGGCGATCTGCCGCGCCCCTTCGCCGGCTACCCTGGCCGCAATGCGCTGATGCTGAGCCAGCCGCCGCCGCCCAGACTGGTTGTGGCAGCGCCCGACGGCGCGATGTTGCCTGCGAAGGACGCGGGCACCTGGACGCACGACATGGCCGATGCGCTGGTGGCGGAGGAACTGCCGGCCTATGTCGCCCCGCCCGGACCGTTCGACTGGACATTGCGCCTGACCGCCACGCTGCACGGCGACCACGTGCTGCCGCACTACCAGATCCTCGATGCGAAGGGCGCCGACCATGGCGCGCTGGACGGCGCGCCGGTGCCGGCCTCTGCCTGGGCGCAGGCCGCGCCCGATGTGCTGAAACGGTCGGCCGGCGAGGCGGCGCCGCAGGTGCTGGCGCTGCTGCGCTCGGCGGACGCGACCATCAAGCAGAACGATCCCAACAGCCTGTATAATCGCCCGGCCAGGGTGTGGTTCAGCGGGGTGACGGGCGCGCCCGGCGACGGCAACGCCGCCCTCGCCAGGAACATGCGGCGGCACATTCCGGACACGGGCGACTTGCTGGTGCCGGCGCAGGCTTCCGCCGATTTCTGGCTGCGCGGCACCGTCCGCGTCACCGACGAGCCGGACGGCCAGCAGCAGGTGGAGATACATTGGCTGGTCAGCGACCGACGAGGCCAGGAGGCCGGCGACGTGGCCCAAGGCCACGACATCCAGAAAGGCACCCTGGACAATCACTGGGGCGAAATCGCCGCCGTGATCACGGAAGAAGCTGCCGGCGGCGTACACGACGTGATCACCAACTACACCGGCCGCCACAAGGCGAACCGAAATTGACAAAAGTCTTTTGCTTCTTTTCTTCAGAAAAGAAGTCTCTTCTTTCTTGAAAGAAGCAAAGAACTTTCACGGATAGGCTCGCCGAATATGCATGTTGCCGTGATTGGGGGTGGGTTTTCGGGCGCGGCGTGTGTGCTGCATTTGCTGCGCGATCACCCAGCGTTTTCGGGTGACATCACCATGATTGAGCCGCGGGCTGTGCTGGGTGCGGGCCTGGCCTACTCTGCCGCTTCACCGGTGCACCGCACGAACGTGGCAGCGAGCCGGATGTCTGTGCTGCCCGACAACCCGTCGCATTTTCATGACTGGCTGCTGGACGAGGGCGTGCCGGCGCGCGACCCTGCCTGCGCCATGCCGGACGGGCGGCTGTATCCGGCGCGGGCCGAGTTCGGGCGCTATGTGGATACGATGCTGCGCCGCGAGGTGGCGCGGCATGACGGTGCGGCGTTCAGGCATGTGCGCGCGGCGGCAATCGGGGCGAGCCGTGAGGGCGACCGGGTCGCCATCGCGCTCGCCGGGCATCCGTCCTTCCTGGCCGATATTGCCGTCCTGGCCGTCAGCCACACGGCCCCGGACGTGCCGGCGGCACTCGCGAACCTGTCCTGCGTGGTGGCCGACCCGTGGGATGTGGCGGCGCTCAATCGTATCGCGCCCGGCGCGCGGGTGCTGGTGGTGGGAACCGGACTGACCGCCTGCGACGTGATGGCGCATCTGCTGGCGCGCGGCCATCGGGGGCGGATCGATGCCGTGTCCCGCCACGGCCTGCTGCCGCGGCCACGGACCACGCTGCCCGTCGAGGCGGAAGGCGATTTTTCCGGCGATCCGGAGACCTGCCCGTCCGCCCTGCTGCGACGGATCCGGCGCGCGGTGGAGGTGGCGCGCGAGGGCGGACGGCCGTGGGAGAACATCGTCGATGCGCTGCGTCAGCAGGCAGGCGCCGCCTGGGGCGCGCTGGATTGGGAGGGGCGTCGGCGCGTGCTTCGGCATCTCCGCACGGTGTGGGACGTGCATCGCTTCCAGTCCGCCCCGCAGATCGACGCGGCCCTGGCGCGGGCGCGGGCGGACGGTGTGCTGCACGTGCGGGCCGCGCGGGTTGTGGGAGCGCGCGATTTGGCCGACGACGCCGAGATCATCCTGCGGCCGCGCGGTGCCGCGGAGTGCGAGTCGCTGCGCGTCGATGCGGTCGTGAACTGCACCGGACCGGGCCACCGCTCGGTCACCCACGCGCACCCCGTGCTGCGCGGCCTGGCCGAAGCGGGGCTGTTGCAGCCCGACCCCGCAAATCTGGGCATCTGGGTTGACGGCGACAGTCGGGTGGTGCGCGCCGATGGCGCGCCCTGGACGAACCTGTTCGTAGCCGGCCCGCTGGCGCGCGGCACGTTTGGCGAGCTGATGGGATTGCCGCAAGTCAATCTGCAGCCGCGTGCGATTGCCGCATCTGTGGCCGAGTTGGCGCGGGCGGCGTGATCACGGGGCGGGCACGGCTGGCGGGGGTGCTGGGCTGGCCCGTCGGTCACTCGCGCTCGCCGCGTCTGCACAACCATTGGTTGGCGCAATACGGGATTGACGGCGCCTATGTGCCGCTGCCGGTGCGCCCGGACGATTTTGCGCGCGCCGTGACCGGGTTGCGGGCAGCCGGGTTTGCCGGGGCGAACGTGACCACTCCGCACAAGGAGGCGGCGTTCTGTCTCAGCGATACGCTCGATGACGCGGCGCGTCGGGCGGGAGCGGTCAATACGCTGGTGTTTTCGGCCGCCGGCATCCACGGGCGCAACACGGACGGGGCGGGGTTCCTGGCCAATCTGGCCGCGCACGGTGTGGGGTCGGGCGGGCCGGCGCTGCTGCTGGGCGCCGGGGGCGCGGCGCGCGCCATAGCCGGCGCGCTGCTGGCCGCCGGTGCCCGCGTGACCGTCGCCAATCGCACGCCGGAGCGGGCGGCGGCATTGCAGGCGGCGCTGCCGGGATTGAGATTGGTCGATTGGGGGGCGCGGCGGGCGGCGCTGGCGGATCAGGCGCTGCTGGTCAACACGACGTCGCTGGGCATGGCGGGGCAGCCCCCGCTCGACCTCGATTTTCTGGGCGGCGCACCGCCCGGCCTGGCGGTGGCCGACATCGTCTATGTGCCGCGGAGGACCGCGCTGCTGGCGCGGGCGGAGATGCGGGGGCTGCGCACCGTGCCGGGCCTGGGCATGCTTCTGCACCAGGCGGTGCCTGGTTTTTCCGACTGGTTCGGCGTCGTGCCCGTCGTCGATGACGAGACGGTCGCGCTCATCTCGGCCGATATTCCCGACATATGAGGATCGTCGGCCTGACGGGCGGGATCGGCATGGGCAAGTCCGCCGCCGCCGCCGTGCTGCGCCGCGCGCGCGTGCCGGTGTTCGACGCGGATGCAGCTGTGCACCGCCTGCAGGCGCCGGGCGGCCGCGCCTTGCCGGCGATCGCGCGGATTTTCCCCGGCACGGTGAAGGACGGTGTGCTGGACCGGGCGGCCCTGCGAAAGATCGTGCTGGCGGATCGGGCGCGACTGCGTGACTTGGAAGCGGTCCTGCATCCCCTCGTGCGCGCCGAGCAGCGCCGCTTTCTGGCCCGCGCGCGGGGCCGCGGGGCGTGGCTGGCGGTGCTCGACATACCGCTGCTGTTCGAGACGGGGGGTGACCGCCAGGTGGACGAGATCATGGCCGTCTCGGCCCCCGCCGCGGTGCAGCGCGCGCGCATCCTGGCCCGTGGCACTATGGACACGGCGCAGGCGGAGCGCGTGATCGCGTTGCAGCTGCCCGATCGCGAGCGGGTGCGGCGGTCGGGCGTGGTGGTCCGTACGGGTTTGTCCCGCTTCCATGCGCTGCGTGCGATAAAGCGGTGGCTGCACGCACGCACTCCGAGTCGCTGATGTCCCGCTCCGTCCTGTTCGATACCGAGACCACGGGCCTCGATCCCGCCACCGGCGACCGCATTCTGGAGATCGCGGCCATCGAGCTGATGCGCGACCTGCCGACCCAGAATTTTTTCCATCGCCTGATCGACCCGGAACGCGACGTTCCTGACGAAGCGACCCGCATCCATGGTTTTTCGCGCGCCCATGTCATGGGCAAGCCGCGCTTCGCCGAGATCGTCGATGACTTCCTGGAGTTCATCGGCGATTCGCCGCTGGTCGCGCACAACGCCAGCTTCGATTTTTCATTCATCAACGCCGAGCTGGCCCGGCTGGGCCTGCCGCCGCTGCATGAGGCGCGGATGATCGACACGTTGGCGCTGGCGAAGGCGCGGTTTCCCGGCATGCCGAACAGCCTCAACGCGCTCTGCGGCCGGTTCGCCATCGACTTGTCCGAACGCACCACCCACAACGCCCTGCTGGACTGCCGGCTGCTGGCCCAGGTCTATGTGGAGCTGACCGGCGGGCGCCAGCGCGGGCTGGTGCTGGATGGGCCGGAGCAGTCCGCCCAGTTTTTCTCGTACGCCAGGACCGAGCATCGCACGCCGCGCCTGATCGTTGTGGGGGAGGCGCAGCTTGCGGCGCATGCGGCGTTTGTGGCGCGGCTGAAGGACCCGGTTTGGGCGCTGGCCGATGCCGCGCCGGTGGCGGCGGAATAGGCGCTCGCCGTTCCGGGCGAGCGGGCTTGGATTGACTTATGCTGCACCGCAGCAAACATGGGGCGCATGAAGTTCACCAAACTCCTGTCGCGTGCGGCGCATGTCCGTCCGGCCCTGCTGGATGGGCTCACGTCCAAGCTGCAGCAGCACCTGCGCGAGACGCTGCCGCAGGGCGGCCTGTCCGCGGGTTTTCTCAAGCAGGTGAACGTGCCGGGCGTGTCGCGGGCGCCTGCCCTCGATCTGCCGCAAGGGGCCGCCTTCCTGGCCGGCACCTTCGCTTGTGCCCAGGGCAGCCGGCCCTACCGGCTGTATGTGCCAGCGCACGCCGTGCGCGATCGCGCACTGATCGTGATGCTGCACGGCTGCACCCAGACGGCGGAGGATTTCGCCGCAGGCACCCGCATGAACGCGCTGGCCGAGCGGGCCGGTGCGCTGGTGCTGTACCCGGTCCAGGTGAGCCAGGCGAACGCGCAGCGCTGCTGGAACTGGTTCCAGCCGCAGGACCAGGCGGCTGGACAGGGCGAGCCGGCAATCATCGCCGGCATGGTCCGAGAGGTAATGGCCGAGCACCGCGTGCTGTCCGGGCGCGTCTTCGTCGCGGGGCTGTCGGCCGGCGGGGCGCAAGCGGCGATCATGGCGCGCGCCTACCCGGACCTGTTCGCGGGCGTGGGCGTGCATTCGGGCCTGGCGTGCGGGGCCGCGCACGACACCATGTCCGCCTTCACCGCCATGCGTCAGGGCCATGCCGGGCGGGGGCAAATCGGCGTGCCGGCGATCGTGTTCCATGGCGACCGGGACGGCACGGTCAACATCGCCAACGCGGCCGAAATCGCGGCCCAGGTGCGGTCATCGGGCGAGGGACGGACGGAGCAGGGCCAGGTGCCGGGCGGCCTGTCCTGGACCCGCATGGTGCAGCCGGGGCGCGGGAGGATCACGCTGGAGCAATGGGTTGTGCACGGGCTCGGCCATGCCTGGTCGGGCGGGGACGCCGCCGGCAGCTACACCGAACCACGCGGGCCGGATGCTTCAGAAGCCATGCTGCGCTTCTTTCTGCAGGCCGCCGATCACCAGTGACGCCAGGATCAGGGCCGCCCCGGCCAGGCTGCCCGGCCCCATGCGCTCGCCGATGAACAGGCCGAACGTGGCCGCCCAGACCGGTTCCAGCGTGTAGATCAGTGTGGCGCGCGCTGGCGGCACATACCTTTGCGCCCAGTTTACAGCCACCTGAAGACCCGCGCTTCCCACGCCGAGCAGAACCGCCGCGCCGATCCAGCCACGGGCGGGCGCCGGCCAGGATGTGCCGCACAGCGCCGACACCGCCAGGCAGGCGGCCGACAGCAGCCCGCACTCGACCATCGCCAAGCGCCGCGGATCGACCCGGTTGGCAAACACGCCAATCAGCACGATCTCGGCCGCGATCGCGAAGGCGCCGCACAACACCAGCAGTTCGGGGCGACCGGGCGAGGTGCCGCCAGCGCGGCCCGCGAGCAGAAGCAGGCCGGCAAAGGCAAGCGCCAGTGCCATCCAGTCGGATAGCCCGGGCAGGCGGCGTAACAGGATCATCTGCAGCACCGGCACGATCGGCACGTAGATGGCGGAGATGAACGCAGCGCGCCCGGCGCTCACCCCCATGGACATGCCGACCGCCTGCAGCCCGTAGCCGCCGAGCATGGCGGCCCCGATGGCGGCACCGCCCCAAAGCTCCATGCGGGTCAGACGTGACAGGCCGGGCCGCGCCACCCCGCCCACCGTCAGGGCGGCGATCCCGAAGCGAGCCGCCACGAACACCAGCGGGGCCACGCCCTGCACCGCCTGGCGCGTGACGACGAAACTGCCGCCCCAGACCAGGGTGGCGGCCAGCAGCACCCAGGGCGCGCGGCGCGCGGACAGCCCGGCTATGGACGCACGATCCGGCCGCCGGGCATGGGGCGGGGCACCCCGGTGGTGCCGGGAAAGCTGAGCGGCAGGCCGTGCGCGACCTTGGCCGCCAGCAGCCCGAAACATTGCGCCTCCAGCGCGTCGCCATCCCAGCCGACTGCCTCCACCGGATCGACCTGGGTGTGCATCGCGCCAGCCAAGGCATGCATGATGGCCGGATTGTGCCGCCCGCCGCCACAGACCAGCACGCGGCGGGGCGTGCCGGGCAGGAGGGTGGCGGCGACGGCGCGCGCGGTGAACGTGGCCAGGGTCGCGGCCCCGTCCTGGGTGGAGAGGTGGGCCACCGCCTTCAGCGCATGGGCGAAATGCTGGCGATCGAGCGATTTCGGCGCGGGTTTTTCGAAGTAGGGGTCGGCCATGAGTGCGTGCAGCACGGTCTCGTCGGCCACCCCGCGCATGGCGAGCGCCCCATCCTGGTCCATGGCGGCGCCGGTGCGGGCGTGGATGAAGTCGTCGAGCAGCGCGTTGCCAGGGCCGGTGTCGCAGGCCAGCAGCGTGTCGTCCGCGCCGATCCAGGTGAGATTGGCCACCCCGCCGATATTGACCACCAGCAGCGGCCGCTCCAGCCCGCGGGCCAGGGCGGCGTGGATGGCCGGGGCCAGCGGCGCGCCCTGCCCGCCCGCCGCCACGTCCGCCAGCCGGAAATCGCAGGCGACAGGCAGGCCGGTCTCGCGGGCCAGCAACGCCGCGTCGCCGATCTGCACCGTGCGCCGGTGGGCGGGGTCGTGCAGGACGGTCTGGCCATGAAAGCCGATCAGCTCGGCGGGCTCACCCAGGGCGCGCACGGCTTCCACATGGTGCCATGTCAGCGACGCGGTCACGTCGGCCAGCAGCCCGGCGGGTGCCTCTCCACCGGCCGCGACAAGCGCGCGCAACGAGCCGCGGAGCGTGTCGGCAAAGGGCAGGGTCAGCGCCTTGCCACGCGCCAATACACGCTCCCCGTCCGTCTCGATCAACGCCGCATCCACCCCGTCCAGCGAGGTGCCGCTCATCAGGCCCACGACACGCATGCTTGTTGCTCCCCCGCCGCCGCGTTACGCACGCGCCGCATGACAAACGCGTTTCTCGACGAAGCGGCGGCCCGCGGCTTCATCCACCAATGCACAGACCCGGACGGGCTGGCGGCCACGCTTAATGCCGGCCCGGTTTCGGCCTATATCGGGTTCGACGCGACCGCGGACAGCCTGCACGTGGGCAGCCTGGTGTCCATCATGCTGCTCCGTCTGCTGCAGCGGCATGGCCACCTTCCCGTCGTGCTGATGGGGGGCGGGACCACACGCATCGGCGATCCGTCGGGCAAGGACGAGACCCGCAAAATGCTGACGGACGAGGCGATCGCGGCCAATATCGCCGGGATCTCGCGCGCCTTCACCCCCTATCTGCGCTTCGGCGAAGGGGCGGCGCTGATGGCCAACAACGCCGACTGGCTCGATGGCCTGGGCTACATCTCCCTGCTGCGCGACGTGGGGCCGCATTTCACCGTCAACCGCATGCTGACCATGGACAGCGTGCGGCTGCGGCTGGAGCGGGAGCAGCCGCTAACCTTCCTCGAATTCAACTACATGATCCTGCAGAGCTACGATTTTCTCGAGCTGCACCGCCGCTTCGGCGTGCGGCTGCAGATGGGCGGCTCGGACCAGTGGGGCAACATCGTCTCCGGCGTCGATCTGGCGCGGCGCATGGATGGGGCTTCCGTGTTCGGGCTGACCACGCCGCTGATCACGACCGCGTCCGGCGCCAAGATGGGCAAGACGGCGGCGGGCGCGGTGTGGCTGTCGGCCGACCGGCTTTCCGCGTTCGACTACTGGCAGTTCTGGCGCAATGCGGAGGATGCCGATGTCGGGCGGTTCCTGCGCCTGTTCACCGATCTGCCGCTTGATGAGATCGCGCGGCTGGAGGCGTTGGGCGGGGCGGAGATCAACGAGGCAAAGAAGGTCCTGGCCAACGAGGCGACCGCGCTGCTGCACGGCCCGGACGCCGCGCGCGGCGCCGCCGAGGCGGCACGCCGCACATTCGAACAGGGCGAAGCCGCGGACACGCTTCCGAGCTTCCCTATCGACCGCGGCACCCTGGACTCCCATCCACCGATCTACCGCCTGCTCGCCCAGAGCGGGCTTGTATCCAGCAACGGCGAGGCCCGGCGGCTCATCCGGGGCGGGGGCGCTCGCCTGAACGACGTGCCGGTCGACGACGAAAACCGCGTGTTGACGGAGGCGGATCTGCAGCGCGGCTGTGCGAAATTGTCGGCCGGCCGGAAGCATCATCGGCTGATCCGGCTGCAATAACCTGGCAACCCGGCCAGGCGTCGCTCAGGCGCCGGTCGGCGGACGTCCGATCTCCACGCGATCCTTGAGCAGGTCACGAATCTCGGCCAGCAGCAGCTCGCTCGCCGGCAGCACGGTGGGCGCCTCCTCCTGCTTGCGCATGAAACGTTGCAGGGTGCGCACCAGCCAGAAGACTACGAAGGCCACGATCAGGAACTGGATGACGGCGTTGATGAACAGGCCGTAGTTGATGGTGACGGCGCCTGCGGCCTTGGCGGCGGCGATGGTCGGGGCGGCAGGGCCTTTGATGACGAGGAATCGGTCCGAGAAATCGACGCCGCCAGTGAGCAGGCCGATGACCGGATTGAACACGTCCTTGACCAGGCTTTGCACGATGCCGGTGAAAGCGGCGCCAATGATGATGCCGACTGCGAGATCCACGACGTTGCCGCGCATGATGAAGGCCTGGAAGTCGCCGATCCAGCCGGGTTTGCGTAGAACAGGCCGTAACATGGATAGCTCCTCACGGGGGTGTGAGGCGATGTGGCAGGATTGGACGAGTGTGGCTATATCGCGCCGCGCTCTTGGCACTCCAAACGTAACGTATCTATTCGGGCGCCAGTGCTTTGGCGCGGCTGCGCTCCCGCCGTTGATCGGCGATAGCGGCCGCAAGCAGGTGCAGGCGGGGCTTGGGGCGGCCGGTTTCGGCCAGCGCCAGAAGCTGTTCGTAGTACCAGCCCTGCATGCCGAACACGTTGACCATGCGCACGATCTTCGACGGCGATCGCGGGCCGAGCCAACCGGGGCCCACGCGCAGGCGATCCTCCCAGCGGTCCAGGGCGCCGGCCGTGCCGTTCGAGAAGAGCGGCGGGCGCGTCCGCCGTCACGCAGAGCGGGCGGGCCAGGCCGATGACGTCCACCGCGTCCTCGGCCAGGGCCGCGTTCATTCCGTGCGTGGTGCGGAAACCGCCGGTGACCATCAAGGCGGCACGTTTCACCACGGCGCGGATGCTGGGCGTGAAATGCTGGAAGTAGGCTTCACGCTGGCGCGTGCTCTCGGGCACGGTGGGGCTGTAGGGCGGCTCGAGGCCGGAAAAGTTCATCATGGCCGGCTGTTCGTAGGACCCGCCGGAGATCTCGATCAGGTCCACACCCGCCTCGTCCAGCCAGGTGGCGACTTGCAAACTGTCGTCCGGGGAGAAGCCGCCGCGCTGAAAATCGGCCGAGTTGAGTTTGACGGAAACCGGGAAATCCGTGCCCACGACCGCGCGGGTGCGGCGCACCGCTTCCAGCAGCATGCGCGCGCGGCCGTCCAGCGCGCCGCCCCATTCGTCGGTGCGCGCATTGGTGCGTGGCGAGAGAAAGCTGGACAGGAGGTAGCCGTGGGCGGCGTGGAGTTGCACGCCGGTAAACCCGGTCTCGCGCGCGACGGAAGCGGCATGGGCGAAGCGGGCGATCAGGTCCTCGATCTCGGCACCGGTCAGCGCCACGGGTGCGCCGAACTGGCCCCCGGGAAGGCCCACCGCGATGGCGGACGGGGCCTTCGGCGCGGCGTTGATGGAGCGCGGGGTTTGCCGCCCGGCATGGGAAATCTGCATCCAGCATTGGTTACCGGCGCAGGTGGCGGAAGCCGCGTAGCGGCGCAGGGCGGCGAGGGATTCGGGCGATTGCGGACCGGCGATAGCAACGTTGCCGGCCGCTTCCAGGTGGCGCCGGTCGATTTGCACGTTGCCGGTGATCAGCAGCCCGGCCCCGCCCTCGCTCCAAAGACGATAGAGGCGCTCGTGGGCGGGGGTGGCCCGGTTATGCGTATCTGCCAGGCGCTCGGTCATGGCCGCCTTGGCGAGCCGGTTGTTCAGCGTTTGCCCGCAGGGCAGGGTAAGCGGGGAGGCTATGTCCGGCATGGCGCGAAATCCCTGGTTTGACGTCGGATACGTCCAGCCGCGCCGAACGTCGATGAGGGATTGGTTCCCAGGGGTCGGCACCTCTATAACGATTCTACAATGAATAGCCGGAGCGGCCCGCCCGCGTGAACCAGCCAACCTCGCTCTATCTGGACGTGGTGCGTTTCACGGCGGCGTTGATCGTATTTCTGGGCCATATAGCCGGCATGCGCCTGACGGGCGGTTTCCTATGGCAGTTGGGCGGCTACACAGGTGAGGCTGTCGCGGTGTTCTTCGTGCTGTCGGGCTTCGTCATCGGCTA
Source organism: uncultured Alphaproteobacteria bacterium (assembly GCA_963850605.1). GTDB lineage: Bacteria > Pseudomonadota > Alphaproteobacteria > Acetobacterales > Acetobacteraceae > BOG-908. Next base: position 80,833 of record CAWKLX010000010.1, read on the forward strand.
TGCCACCGACCGGCGGGAGCACACGGCGGGCGCATATGCGCTGGCCAGGGCTGCGCGTATCTATTCCGTGGCGTTGCCTGCGCTGGTGGCCACGTTCGCTCTGGACGCGGTCGGCCGGACAGCCGACCCGGGTTTGTACAACGCGGGTTGGGGCTATGTCGCGGACGGACGGTTGGGCCAGTTCCTGTCCGGGTTGTTTTTCGTCAATCGTGTGTGGTGGGCGCAGGTGCCGCAGGGGTCGAACCTGTCGTACTGGTCGCTCGGCTACGAGGTTTGGTATTACGGAATTTTTGGGCTGGCCCTGTTCGCCCCCGCGCGGTGGCGCTGGATACTGGCCACCGCGGCGCTGCTGGTCGCCGGCCCGGCCGTGGCGAGCCTGTTTCCGCTCTGGCTGATCGGGCTGGGCGCCTACCGCCTGTGCGCGCGACGTCCGCTGCCCGTCCATGCGGGAGCCCTGCTATATGTGGGCGCGCTGATCGCCTGGCTGGGTTACGAGGTGTGGGCCCGTCACAGCGGCAGGACGACCGCGCTCGGCGCGTCGCTTTCCCGGCCGGAGATGGTGCAGGATTATGTAGTGGGTCTCTGCTTCGCCGCGGGCGTCATCGGTTTTCGTGGCCTGTCACCACGCCTTGCGTCGGCCGCCGCGTATTGCGTGACCCCGATCCGCTGGGTGGCCGGGGCGACGTTCACCTTGTACCTGTTTCATTTGCCGATCGCCCAATGCCTTGCCGCGCTTTGCCAGGGCGCATTGCACCTTTCACCGCAAGGTTGGGTGGCGCGGGCCGCGGTTACTGGCGGCACGCTGATGGCGGTTTTCCTGATGGCCGAGGTGACCGAGCGCCGAAAGGATGTCTGGCGCCGATGGCTGGCCTGGCTGGCGGACCGTGTTGTGCGGCCGACGGTCCCTCAGGACACCGCAACCTGACCGACCAATCGTGCCATGCAAAATGCCCGGCCCTGTGCCAGAGTACAGACGATCGCGGGCGTCGGGGACACTGCCCCTCATCCGTCGGATTGCCTGCGAGGGGGGATGACGTCACTGCACGCCTCTAGGATTGTGGGGCAGGCGCCGGCCGCGCCGGGCGCTGCCACGCCGGCGATCTTCCTGCACACGGGGTGGCGCAGCGCGGGCACCTGGATATGGAGCCGGTGCCGCGAGCAGGCCGGGGTGCACGCGTTCTACGAGCCGTTGCACGAACGCCTGGCATGGCTGCGCCCGGCCGATATCGCGGCGCTGCGCCCGAGCAATTGGGCCTCGAACCACAGCGAGACCGCGCCGTATTTCCAGGAATACGGCACGCTGCTGCGTACCGGGACGAGCGGCGTGCCGTTGTATCGCCGGCGCTTTGCCTTCGACCAGTTCTTCCTGTCGCCGGATGAGGGTGACGCGGAGCTCGAAGCCTATCTCCATGGGCTTCTATCGTCCGCGCGGCCCGGCCAAGGCGCCGTGCTCAAGTTCTGCCGGTCGCTCGGCAGGGTTGGCTGGATGGAGCGGCGCTTTCCACAGGCGCTGCACGTCCTGTTATTGCGTGACCCCGCCAGCCAATTCGCGTCGGCCCAGGCGCTGCTGGCAGGTCAGCGCAACCGGTATTTTGCCGTCGCGCCCTTGATCGTGCTGGCGCGCAACGCGGCCCATCCGCTGGTGCGCCAGGCCAATGCCGCAATGGGCGTGCGCCCGCCCGAGCTGCACAGTGACGACCTGGCCTATGTGACGGAGACATGCTGGCGGCATGTGCGCCGGTCGGGACCGGCGGAGCGCTACCGCCAGTTCCTGGCGTTCTGGGCGGCGACCGCGTTGCACGCTTTGCAGAGCGGCGCGACGGTGCTGGAGCCAAGTCGGCTGGGCCAGGACACGGCCTATCGTGCAGACACCGAGGCTTGCCTGGGCCGGATAGCCGGACCCGGCTTGAGCCTGGCGCCCCGCCTCGGCCTATCGCGCGATGCCCACGCACCTATCCGGTCGCCGCACCTGGCGATGGCCGAGTTGGACGACGCACATCTGGCGGCGTCCGTGTTGATACGCGCCTGCGGCGGGGCACTGCCGGGTCACAGGCTGGAGATGCTGCTCAGCCTGCTGGCCGGCGACCGCTTGCTACCCGCACGGCGCGCCCCTCCCGCCAGCCAGGCGTCGGACTGGGCCGCGCTGACCGAACGGCGCCCGAGCGGGACGCCCGGGGTGGGACGCCGCCTGCTGACGTTGGCCCAGGTTCTTGCCGCCCGCGCCCTGCAACCGGTGCGGCGGCTGCACGGCCGCGTCGTGCGCTGGCAGGCCCGCCTGCCTGGCCGGAGTGCCGATCAGATCACGTAGTCGATCGGCGGAAGTGTCTGGTCCATGGTCAAGGCGGGCATCAGCGTGTGACGCACGCCGACGATGCGGGCCGGGTTGCCCACGACGGTGGTGTAGGGCGGCACATCCTCCAGAACGATGCTGCCGGCGCCGATCTTGGCACCCTCGCCGACCGTGATCCCGCCCAGCACTTTGGCGCCGGCGCCAATCAGCACGCCGCGGCGAATTTTTGGGTGCCGGTCGCCGCATTGCTTGCCGGTGCCGCCCAGGGTGACGCTTTGCAGCATGGACACGTCGTCGTCGATGACCGCCGTCTCACCCACGACAAGGCCTGTGCCGTGGTCAAGCAGCAGGCCGCTGCCGAGGCGGGCGGCCGGATGGATGTCGACTGCGAACACCTCCGACGTCCGGCTTTGCAGGTGAAAGGCCAGATGCTGCCGGTCCCGCTTCCACAGCCAGTTGGCGAAACGATGCGATTGCAGCGCGTGATAGCCCTTGAAGAACAGGAACGGGGTCAGCAGGTCGGGGCAGGCCGGGTCGCGGTCGCGCACGGCGATCAGGTCGGCGAGCGCCGCCGCCTCGATCTCCGGGTCGGCCGACAGCGCCTCGCAGAGCACACCCTCCAACGTGCCGATGCTGATGGCATAGTCGGAGAGTTTACGCGCGAGACGGTGGGCCAGTGCATCGGCGAAATTGTCGTGCTGCAGCACGGTGTCGCGTATACCGTCCGACATGACACGGTCGTGCTCGATAGCCGCGACTGCATTCTCGCGCACCATTTGCCAGGTCAAGCGCGCAAGATCGGTCGTCAGCCTCTCTCCGCATAGTCCGAGCTGGGCCACGGCGTCCAATCCTTGTTCGTTTGCCCGGACATGGGAGCGGGATGACCTCAAGTTAAGATCATCCCCCAACGGGCGGTCAGGAGGTCCGATGACTGCTTCGGACAGGTGCCGCCGAGTGTCCTGGTCAGGTTGCCCTGGCACAGCGGAAGGAATTGACCGCGCGATCCACGTTCGGGTTCAGCGTCGGGTAGTTTCCGGGAAACAATGTCTCGACCTGATCTTGGAAGTGATCGCGCTTAAAGAATTGCCAGATGCCGGAGTGAACGCGGATTGATGAAATCTTGTCGCCGAATTCCCAGCCGAGCGCCGCCCAGCCGTTGGTAGTGGTCCAGCTGGGTCCCTTAAAGTGTTGGTCGGCGTAAAGCTCGACATTGCAGCCCTTGACCTGCTGGGACATGTCAGCGCGCTCCCAGACGCGAGACGCGGCCGGTGCGGCGTAAAGCACCATCGTCGTCAGGGCGATTGCGGCAGGCGTGCGAAAAACATTGCGAGGGTGCATCATGATATATCCTCCCCATGAATCAGTCATCCGGGACGCCTCAATACTGAGGGGGCACTACTTGGTGAGATCGATGTCTTGAGGCGCAAAGACGAGACAATAGCCACCTCCGCTGATGACGCCGGCCACGACCTTGCACGAGCTGGGCGCCACGAAGTTTGAGCAAATGCTGCAATGGGAGCCGTCCGTGTTGGGCGTCCACTGGTAGTGAACCCGCTCCTTTGTAACCTGTGCTACTTCGTCGCGCGGATCAGCAGCGGCCTGATCAATGACCACGCCGCCGGCAAACATCGCCATTCCCAACTGCAATGTCGCCCGGCGTGAAATCTCGATTCGCTTCGACATATCGTGGACCCCTCCCGATCTATCGCGCGGCTTTTGCGCCACCCATTATTTTTCCGTGATGCCACTTGACACCAAGTCCACTGTGAAATCCAGCAAAATATTCTTGACGCGTAAAAGGCGCGCTTACTCGATGTTGCACAGCACAAACTTCAGCTGTGCACAGCGTGGATCAGCGAAGCCCCATAGCCTGGAGCATGAAGGCGCGCTTTAGCCGGGGCATACGGTGCACGGCGGCGATACCCAGATCGCGCGCGGCGCGCACCAGCGGGTTGGCCGTGCTGAACAGCCTGTCCAGCCCATCGGTGGCCAGCAGCATCGACACATTGTCCACACGGCGGGCGCGCGCGTAGCGGTCGAGCAGGGAAGGCGCGCCGATATCCTCGCCACGCGCGGCGGCGGCCAGCACCAGGTCGGACAGCGCGATGGCGTCGCGCAGGCCGAGGTTCAGGCCCTGGCCGGCGATGGGGTGGATGCCGTGGGCCGCGTCGCCCACCACGGCCAGGCGTTCGGATGTGACCCGGTGAACGTACATGGCGGAAAGCGGATAGCTCCACCGACGGCCGACGATACGAATTGTTCCCAAATGGCTGCCGAGGCGCTCGGCCACCTCGCGCCCGAAAGCCGCATCGTCCAGCGCCATCATGCGCGACGCGGTCTCGCGCCGTTCGGTCCAGACAATGGCCGACAGGTTCTCGCCCGCCTCACCGGCCGCCAGCGGAAGTTGCGCGAACGGACCGGCCGGCAAGAAATGCTCGAGCGCGGTGTTGCGATGCGGTAGGTCGTGGGCAATGGCGCACACGATCCCGGTCTGGGGATAGGACCAGCGCGCGGCGGCAAGCCCTGCCTGGCGGCGCAGCGGCGAGTCCCGGCCCTCCGCGGCGACCACGAGGCGTGCTGTGAAAGCCTGGCCGGTATCGAGCCTGATATGTGCCTCGCTTGCACTCCGCGTAACCTGTGCCTGGGCGGGGGCGTGCAGGTGCAAGCCGGGTGTGGCGTTGAGCACCGCGTTCAGTGCGACACGCATGCTGCGCGCTTCCACCATCCAGCCCAGCGCACCGCCGGGTGCTTCGTCGGCCAGTTCGCCCGAGTCGAAATGCAGGAAGAACGGCGCGGCCGGACGGCCGGGTAGGCCGTCGGACACCCGTATCTGCTCGATCGGGCCAGTCGGCAGGGGCAGCGCGTCCCAGATACCCGCCTCCTCCAGCAAGCTGCGGGAGCCCGCCGCAATGGCGTAAGCGCGGCCGTCGAAGTCGGGGTGCTCCATAGGAGGCAGTGCCGCGCGATCTACGACGGCCACCGCCAGTCCCGCTTTGGCCAGGCGGCACGCCAGCGCCCCACCGACCGGTCCAGCCCCCACCACGCAGACATCCACCTCGGTCATGCAATCACCTGTTCTGCTTTCGGATGGTTTAGTGCTGCCTAAAACATGGGCAGCACTCGTGTTTTCGCGAGGGATGGTGGCCCTATCCTGCGGCACGTTTCTTGGAAGCCGTGGCTGCACCCCCCGCCCAAGATGGGCGCGCGGTGGCAGAGGGTTTTGTGATGAAGCTGGTGATAGCCATCGTCAAACCCTTCAAGCTCGACGATGTGCGTGAGGCTTTGACCCCCCTTGGGGTGCAGGGCCTGACCGCCACCGAGGTGAAGGGATTCGGCCGGCAGAAAGGGCAGACGGAGATTTATCGTGGGGCCGAATACCACGTGAGCTTCCTGCCCAAGGTGAAGATCGAAGTGGCCGTGGCCTCCGACCAGGCAGATGCGGTGGTGGAGGCGATCATGCGCGCGGCCCAGACCGGCAAGATCGGCGACGGCAAGATCTTCGTGATCGACCTTCAGCGGGCCGTGCGTATCCGCACCGGCGAGCTGGATGATGCAGCGCTTTAACGCGAGCGTTCTGCGAGCGAACGGAATCGTCCGGTCTGATAAAGATGCTTACCAGGACAATGACCTAGAGCTTGCTCCGTGAGCCGATGCGAACGGATCATGCTCCGCGCTGGGGGCAGTGGACGGGATCAACGTCGGGCTACACGGGGAAAGTGCCGCCTGATTGCACCTCCTTTGTTATTAGGACCTTCGACCGTAGTCAGGCCTTGACCGGTATCGCATCCCGCATCATGGCCGTGACCAGCGATGGATGCACCCTGTTGCGGCCGGCCTGCTTGGCCTCGTAAAGCGCCTGGTCAGCAATCGCGATCAACTGCTCGACCGCTTCACCCTGGTGAGGTGATGCGACTGCCACGCCAACCGACACAGTCACGAACGGACAATGTTCGTTGGCCCCGTGGACGAGCGCCAAGTCCTCGACTGCCTGACGGACGCGTTCGGCCGCCCCGATCGCTTCGGCAAGGCTGGCACCAGGGAGAAGCACGCCGAATTCTTCGCCACCATATCGACCGAGTACGTCATGATCCTGGCGCAATTGCTGGCCGATGAGCGCCGCCAGGGTCGCGAGGCAAGAGTCCCCGGCCGGATGGCCACGATGATCGTTGAACAGTTTGAAATGATCGACGTCGATCATCAGCATCGCCAAGGTGATGTCGGGTCCGGCCGCCTGCCAGAGCTGGTTCAGGCGACGCTCCAGCCCGCGGCGATTGGCCACCCCGGTCAGCCAGTCGGTCGTGGAGAGGGTGTTCAATTTCGCGTTCGAGACAGCTAGCTGCTCGGCGCACAGACGCTGATCGAGCATCAGCAAGAAACCGCGCCGCTCACCACCCTCGATCGTATAGCTCGCGAATAGACTGAACACTCCGGCCGTCAGCAGGCTGAGTGCGGTCATGTCGCGCACCCCCGCCGGCACGTCGCCGCCCAATACCACGCCAAGCGCGGCCAGGGTGCCGACGATGTTGAATGCCAGGCACCAGCCAAAGCGCAGGCGCAAGACAACATTCACGTAGACGATGTAGAGCACGTAAGCGAGGCAGAGATAATAACGGTCGGGCGCGTGGGATGCGTGCAGCAGCCCGATCGTGCCGAGCAGCCCCATGGCTGTGCCTAGGCCATGGCCTGTTTCCCGCCACCGGGCCGGCGGCTGCATGGCGGTGTAGAGTAAAACCGCTCCGTAAACGATGGAGCCTACGACATGCAGCGCCACCGACCGGTCGAACACGTCCGGGATCAGGTTGGCATCCGCGATCAGGAACAGATTCGAAAAGATCAAAGCCAGCGTCCCGGCATGGATAAGATGCCGGGCCCGCGCGACGCGTGTTTCCCACTCGAACAGTTGTTCGAGCTCAGGCGTGAACCCTAGCCTTATACCGGGCCGGTCGAGCTCACGCCGAACGAGCGCCCGCATGTCATCGGCCCTTAGCACGACCCCCCTCATTCAGGCGTGGGCGCGTTGGCCACGCCCCGCTACCCCGGCTGACATCGGCCTATATACCGCCGCCTTCAGGCCGGAGGTGTAACAGAAATGTGGCTTCGGCGCGAACTTTGTTCGTCACCGGGCAAACGCCTATCTCCGCCCAGGGAGGGCGGCCCGCCCCGGGGAGGACGCCTGAGTGTTGCCACCGCCACGCCAATGGCGGGGCGGGTCGGCCCAGCGTCGGATCCGGCGGCACGCAGCAGGGCGAGAAAGCCCGCTCGACCATGTTCCTGCCACCGCATGACTGCCTCCCATCCAGGATCAGCCTGCCCCAACGACCTTGTCGAAAGATAAATCGCCGGCGAGATGGGCGAAATCACGCGCCAGAGTTTTGTAGATATCCTGCTTGAAAGGCACGGCCAATTCGGGAAGCCGTGCCAGGGCCACCCAGCGCCATGCAACGAACTCGGGGTGGGGATCCCGGTCCAGCACGATCTCCTCGTCGCGGCCGTCGAAACGGAGTGCGAACCATTTCTGCCGCTGGCCGCGGAACCGGCCGCGAAACGCCACGCCGGCCAGGTCCGGCGGCAGATCGTAGGTCAGCCAGGCAGGGTGTTCTTCAAGGATTGTGGCGCGATCTGTGCCAATTTCCTCGCGCAGCTCGCGCAATACGGCGGTACGCGGGTCCTCGCCCTCGTCGATGCCGCCCTGCGGCAACTGCCAGCTCGCCGGGGCGCCACTGGGCAAATCGGCTCGTCGGCCCACGAAGACCAGGCCAGAAGCATTGAACAGCACGGCGCCTACATTTGGGCGATACGGCAAATTCATGGCGCGGCATCGTGCGGGGACGCCGGTGCTTCTGCCGGTGCCGGCAACGCGGTGAGCGGCGCCAGCACGATGCCGCGTGCCGCCAGGCCGTGCGCCCACACGGCCACCCGGTCGAGCAGCACCGGCTGCGGTGGGCCGGCCAGGCCGATGGCGCTGCCGTGGTGCAGCGCGGAGTCGGCCAGTTCGGCCAGGCGGTGATCGATGGCGGTTGCGTCGGCCGGCTCCCCCTGCGACAGCGCCCGATCGACCACGACATCGACCCGGTAGGGCCGATGGCGGGTTGACGCACCTGGATCATCCGGCGTGGGCGCGCGCGGCCTCGGATCGAGGTAGATCAACCCTCGCGCGTCCAGTTCGCTCAGCATGTCGGCGTAGGCCTGCCTGCTCTCCACATATCGCTCCCCGCCTAGCCCATCCGATCCGGCCGTGGCGCCCACGCAGCCAGCGACCGAGGAGAGCGACCATTGGAAATTTTCCTCGTTTTGCGCCTGCGAAGCGCCGGTCAGCATGGCGCGGCTCCCTTCCTCCGCGGACGGGTAGCCGGAAGGCTCCATGGGGATGGATACAAGGCACTCCCGCCCCTGGCGGCGCGCCTCGCTCGCCAGCGCGCCCGCCCGCCCGGGGGGAGTGTAGGCGGAGAAGGCGAGGTCGATGGCGGGAGGCAGGCTGGCCATGGCCAGCCGCGTGACCGCCTCGTCCAGCCCCGCGCCGTCCATGATCAAAGCCACGCGCGGATGACGCTCGGCCGGATCGAACGCGGCTGCATACAGCATGGCCGGCGTGCGGCTGCCCTGCCGGCGCGGCAGCATGCGGTCCGGCACGGCGGGTGCGGTTTCCAGCAGAGTTGGGTCGGGGTCGGGGATCGATGTGCCGGTCGTCGCCAGCGCCGGCGCGGGCTGCGGCGTGCTGGGCGCCACGTGCGCCGGGGGCGGGCACATCTTCGACGATATGAAGGGGCTCACGTGCGACATGTGTTGCCAGCGGCGGCGGCCCGTTGAGCTGAAGCCCAAGAGCACCGCCCGCCAGCACGCCAGCCGTGACAATCCAGAAGATAGCCAGCGGGCGAAACGACCAGATCGTCACAGGCTTATGCAACAACCCTTACCTCAGCCCTTGCCCGGCGGAAGAGGGAGCCTCCGGGTACGACAGGCGGGACTGACCGGATGCATCCACCTGACCGACGACTGAACCGAAGCTACCTCGACGCGTGGCGCTGGGCGGCCATGTCGCGCACTACCGTGATACCCTGCTGAAGTTGATAATCGGTTTGCGGGTTGGCCAAATCGAACTTTGGCCAGTTCGCCGGCGGTTTGGCGGCAATCTGCTTGGCTTGCGACGGGATGTCGTCGCGCGGCGCGGGCGGCTTGGTGGGCGCGGACCCGCCCTCGTTCTTGAGCGCGTGGTTCAGGTCCGCTTCCCGGTCCGGCAGATAGTGGATCTCATCCTCACGCGTTTCCTGGACCGGCACGTCGGGCGCGATCCCCAATCCCTGGATCGAGCGGCCCGACGGCGTGTAGTAGCGGGCCGTGGTCAGCCGGATGGCGCCATCGTTGCCCATGGCGATGACCGTCTGCACCGAGCCTTTCCCAAAACTGCGGGTGCCGACGACGACGGCCCGCCTGTGGTCCTGCAACGCGCCGGCCACGATCTCGCTGGCCGAGGCCGAGCCGCCATTGATCAGCACCACCAGAGGCAGGCCATCGGTCAGGTCGCGAGCCCTTGGCATCCCAGCGCTGGCTATCCTCCGGATGGCGCGCGCGCGTGGAGACGATCTCGCCGTCCGGAATGAAGTCCTCGCAGATGTCCACCGCCTGGTCGAGCAGGCCGCCGGGGTTGTTGCGCAGGTCGAAGACGATGCCGTGCAGGTTGCCGTGGCTCTGGTCCTTCAGCTTGGTGATCGCGGCGCGCAGCTTGTCGTCGCTCTCCTCGTTGAAGCTGGACATGCGGATGTAACCGACATCGCCATACAGCGCGGATTTGACGACCTGGATGTGGATCACCTCGCGCGTCATGGTGACATCGATCGGCTTGTCGATGTGCTCGCGCTTGACGTTGAGCGTGATGGTGGTGCCGGCGTCGCCCTTCATCTGATCGACGGCCTCGTTCAGCGAGAGGCCTTCGACCGACTTGCCGTTCAGCGACAGAATCAGGTCGCCCGCCTTCATGCCGGCGCGGGCGGCGGGCGTGTCGTCGATCGGGCTGATCACTTTTACCAGGCCTTCGTCGGAGGTGACCTCCAGCCCCAGCCCGCCATACTTGCCGGTGGTGACGACTTGCATGTCTTTGTACTGCTTGGCGTTCATGTAGCTGCTGTGCGGGTCCAGCCCGGTCAGCATGCCGTTCAGCGCGTTGTCGACCAGCTCGCGGTCCCTGACCGGCGCCACGTAGTCGGCCCGGACACGCTCGAATACTTCGCCGAACAGGTTGAGCAGATGATACGTGTCCTGCGGTCCTTCGGCAGGACCCGCGTCGTCGGCGTAGGCGCGGGAGAGGTGCAGCAGCGGTGCCGCGGTGCGCAGGGCCGGTCCGGCCAGGATGCCGGCGGCAAAGGTGGCGCCGATCAGGAGAGAGGTGCGGAGTTTCATGCCGTGGTCCTTCGGGCCGGGTGCGCTGTGTGTCGTGGCAGTGCAGATGGGGGTGCGCGCCCCCGTTGAAATGCGGAGTAAAGCCTAGAGCTTCGCGCGCAGGAAGGGCAGTGGGTCGACCGGCTGGCCGCCGGCGCGCATTTCGACATAGAGCGGCGGCCGCGCGGCGCTGGCCGGCATACGGCCGACCGGCTCGCCGGGCCGCACTGCATGACCAGGAGAGGCGTCCAGACGACCCAGCCCCGCCAGCACCACGTCGTATCCGCCGCCGCATTCGACGATCAGGAGCCGGCCGTAGCTGCGAAACGGGGCCGCGAAAGCCACGCGCCCCGCGCACGGACTGGCGACCGGGGCGCCCGGGGCGGCGGCGAAAGTGACCCCGGTTGCCGGCCCGTCATCAGCCTGGGTGCCGAAAGCGTGCAGCACCGGGCCGGACACGGGCGAGACGAGGCGCCCCGCCGCGTGTGCGAGCGGTGGGGCGGTGGGTCGGGCCAGCGCCGCCTGCCGTGCTCGCGCGGCGCCGGCGTCCGCCGCATTGCCACGTTGCCGCGCGGTTGCGGTGTCCCGCGCGGACCGTGCTTCCGCCTGGGCTTGCGCGGCATCCATGGCGGCCACGGCCTGGCGCAGCGTCTGGGCCTGGGCGCCCAGGTCGGCGATGGCCAGCGCCGCATCCCGGCCTGCCGCTTCAGCCTGGGTCACCTGGCTGGCGGCCTGCTGCACGCTGCGGTCCAGGGTAGCCGTATGCGCCGCAGCCGTTGCCGCGGCCTGGTCCAAGGTGGCCAGTTGCTGGGCCTCGTCACCGCGTCGCCGTGCAGCCTCGGCCTGCTGCATACGCAGGGCAGCGGCATCGTGCCACAACGTTCGCGCGGTGCCGCGCAATACGACCAGCCCGGCCGCTGGCCCGGGCGTGGGTGTGAGAAGCACCGCGGGCGATGGGAAGCGTTCCATCCATAGGAGCACGGGCAGGGTCCGGGCGAATGCCACCTCCCGCGCGGTTAGTGCGGCTTGCACGGCCTGCTCCTCAGCGGAGGCGGCGCGCAGGTGTATCGCGGTGGATCGCGCCTGCTGCTCGGTGGTGCGCGAAGCGGCTGCCGATTGCGCGCGCGCGTCGGCCAGCCGTGCGGCTTGGGCGCGGGCGGCCGTCAGATCACGCGCGGCGGTCTCGGCGGCGCGGGTCTGCGCCGCACGCGCCGCCTCGGCCTGGGCCAATCGGGCGGCGGCGGCGGGCCGGGCGGAGGGTTGGGCCGCGGCGACGCCGGCGAGCTCGCCTAGGACAAGGCCGATGACAGCCAGCCCGGCATCACAGCCGAGCAGGCGGTTCACGCAAGCCGGGCCAAGTCGCGCACCGTCCGCTCGTTCTCGATATTGCCGGTGTTCAGCACCGAGTTCGGCTCCACCAGCATGACGTGACACGGCTCAGTCAGCGCCTCTGGCCGGTGCTCCACACCCCGTGGCACCACGATGAGTTCGCCTGGGTCCAGGTCCACGTCGCGGTCGCGAAACGCCATGCGCAAACGTCCGGCGACGATCAGGAACAGCTCGTCTTCATTCGTATGGTGATGCCAATGAAAGGCACCCTGGAGTTTGACGAGCTTGATCTGCACGTCGCCCATCTCGGCGGCGACAAGCGGGCTCCAGCACTCGTCGAAACTGGCGAACCCTGCAGCCAGGTTGACCTTGGCCGGGGCTGTCACAGCTTGCCGACCATGCCGTCCCACACCGCGCCGCGGGGCGGGACCGGGCCGCTCGTATGGGAGAGCCGGCTGTAATCCTGGCGCAGGTTGCGCCAATGATAGCCGGCGGCGAACATGAAGGCGGCGAAACAGAGAAAAACAATCAGGCTGGCCAAGGCATTCTCCGCAACATAAAGGCAGGCCGGCGCCGGGCGGCACCGCTGGAACAAAACTAACCCAGCAGGCTGTCACCCGTCATCTCCCGCGGGCGGGCGATGCCCATCAGGTCGAGCAGGGTGGGGGCGAGATCGGCGAGCCTGCCGTCATGCAGGGGGCGGCCAGGGCCGCCGGCCAGCAACACGGGGACAGGATTGGTGGTGTGGGCAGTGTGGGGGCTGCCTGTGACCGGGTCGCGCATCGTCTCGCAATTGCCGTGGTCGGCGGTGACGAGCAGCGCGCCGCCGGCCCGCGCCATGGCCGCGGCGATCCGGCCCAGACCCTGGTCCACTGTTTCGACTGCTCGGATGGCAGCTGGCAGCGAGCCGGTGTGGCCGACCATGTCGGGGTTGGCGTAGTTCATCACGATCAGGTCGTATTTCTTGGAGTTCGATCGCCGCGACCGCGCGGTCGGTCAGCTCGGCGGCGCTCATCTCGGGCTGCAGATCGTAGGTGGCGACTTTTGGCGAGGGAACCATGATGCGGTCCTCGCCCGGATAAGGTTCTTCTCGGCCGCCATTCAGAAAATAGGTGACGTGCGGGTATTTTTCCGTCTCCGCCATGCGCAGCTGGGTTCGGCCGGCGGCCGAGACGATCTCTCCCAAGATATGGTCGAGCGGTTCGGGCGGGAACAGCGCGCCCATGCGGTGGGACAGGTCGTCACTATACTGGGTCAGGCCGGCGGCGGCCGCGAAACTGGGGCGGCGTGGTTGCTTGAAGTCCTGGAACCCGGGGTCGAGCAGCGCGTCCAGCAACTCGCGCACGCGGTCGGCGCGGAAATTGAAGCAGAGCAACACGTCGCCGTCGCGCACGCCTGCGTATTCGCCGATCACGCTGGGGATGATGAACTCGTCGGTAATGTTCTCCGCGTAGTTCGCAGCGATGGTTTGGGCAGCGCTTTCATGGTGATCGCCTTCGGCCAGCACCACCGCGCGCCACGCGCGGGCGACGCGGTCCCATCGGCGATCGCGGTCCATGGCATAGTAGCGGCCGATGACGGTCGCCATCCTTGCGCCGGGCGGCAGGCTGGATTGAAGTTTCGCGACGTAAGCCGCGGCCGATCGCGGTGCGGTGTCGCGGCCGTCCGTAAAAGCGTGGATAGCGACGGGAATACCGGCCTGGGCGAGTGCGTGGGCCAGGGCGGCCGCATGGTCCTGGTGTGCGTGCACGCCGCCATTGGAGACCAGGCCCATCAGATGGCAGGTGCCGCCGGTGCGCTGGGCCGCCTCGATCAGCGTGCGCAGCGCCGGGGCGGTTTGCAGGCTGCCGTCACGCACGGCGCGCCCGATGCGCGACAGTTCTTGGCGCACGACGCGACCGGCGCCGATGTTGAGGTGGCCGACCTCGGAATTGCCCATCTGCCCGTCCGGCAGACCGACCTCGTCGCCATCGGTGCGCAGGAAGGCGTGCGGACAGGTGGCCCAAAGGCGGTCGAAATTGGGTTTTTTTGCCTGGACGACGGCGTTGTCGGCCGGATCGTCGCGCCAGCCGAAACCGTCCAGGATCAGCAGCATGACGGGATGAGGCATGGCGGACTTTCAGTTGTCGGCCGTCAGTCGTCAGACCTGGCGATCGTCTCTGCTGCGTTTTGACGGTCGTGGGAAGAGTGGCGCTTGCGGCTGGGGCGATCGGGCGTGGGCCGGTCCTGCGGCACGGCGGCGCGCGCCATGGCGAAGATGGGGCGTGAGCTGTACGCCGTCCGGCATAGGCGGCATTGGCAGCATTTTTCGCGCCGGTTGGGCCGGAGGCATGACGATTACGTACGGGTCGGCAGCCTGCGCGGCCGGTAACGCGCTGGCGGCATTGCCGATCGCGCTGCTCCCGCCCATTAGCCAAGCCGTGGCGCGTGCGCAATACTGGGCTGAGAGGGGGGACATAGTGTCCTCGCCCAGTCCGGCCCGATACTTTGTCAATGCGCGACAAATATCGCCGCCGCCTGCTCGCCAGGCGCGGGCGAGATAAGTGACGCCCAGGCGGATGTTGGTTTCCGGGTCCGCCAGGTCGGACAGCGTGCCCCGAAAGCCTAGCTGGGCGGCGGTGGAGGGCATGACCTGCATCAGCCCGACTTCGCCCGAGCTGCCGATGGCGTCAGCGCGATAGCCGGTCTCCACCATTGCTACGGCATCGGCGATTTCCGGCGGCAGGCCGCGCAGCGATGCCTCTCGGGCTACAAGCGGCAAGAAGAAGGTGCGTCCATCTACGGCTTCCACCGCCTGGGCGCGGGCGGGGTGGGGGCTGAACGCCCATGTCAGCAGGCCGGCGGCCAAGAGAGGCAGTGCACGCATCGGCGGAGACATAGCGATACGGGAGCGCAAAGATCAAGCGCGGCCGTGTCTTTTTTGGTGCGTGCTCGTCGACCGATTTCCCCAGAATGTCACACGCAGCTTGGTGTGCTGCGGGCACACGATCCCCTCACGCCCGGAGGAACCCAAAATGCGCAAGTTTTTGTTGACTGGCAGTGTGCTGGCTTCGACGTTCACCACAACCGGACTGGCCGCCCCGGTCGCCCCCTACAGCCATGTGCTGCTGATCAGCGTCGACGGCATGCACGGTATCGACCTGCAAAATTATGTGTCTGCGCATCCGACGTCGACGTTCGCGGCGCTGGCCAACAGAGGCGTGGTGTTTCAGAACGCCTACACCACGGCCCCGTCGGACAGTTTTCCGGGCATGATCGCGCAGGTGAGCGGCGCGTCTCCGTTGACCGCCGGCGTGTTCTATGACGACTCGTTCGATCGCGACCTGTATCCGGCCGGGTCCAACTGCCAGGGGCCGGTCGGGACCGAGACCAACGTCTCCGAGGCATTGGACAAGAATTCGGCGCTGCTGAGCGGCGGCGGCACATTGGGCCACCCGCTGACGCAGCTCGATCCGGCCAAGCTGCCGCTTTCCAACGCGGGCGGCAGCTGCGCCCCGGTGCTGCCCCACAAGCTGATTTTCACCAATACCGTTTTCGAGGTCATCAAGGCGGCCGGCCTGCGCACCGCCTGGTCGGACAAGCATCCGGCCTACGAGATCCTGAACGGGCCGTCAGGTCATGGCATCGACGATCTGTACACGCCCGAAATCAACTCCAACAACATCCTGGGGGCGGCTGGCGATAATACGCAGAGCTTCAACGCGGTCGCGGCGTACGATCAAAACAAGGTTGATGCGATTATCCACGAGATCGATGGGTTCGACAGCCTGGGCCAGCATTATGTGGGCGTGCCGGCCATCTTCGGGATGAACTTCCAGGCGGTGAGCGTGGGCCAGAAGCTGGCCGTGTCGGGTCCATCCGATCCGCCGGGGCTGGTGGGCGGCTACCTCAATGCGAACGCCGCGCCGGCGAGCGGTTTGGCGCAGGAACTGGCCTACGTGGATGGGGCCATCGGGCAGATGGTGACCGAGCTGAAGAACCGCGGCGTGTATGACAGCACGCTGATCATCGTCAGCGCCAAGCACGGCCAGTCGCCGATCGACGTCTCGACCCGTACGACGCGCGACGACGGCGCTTTCTTCCCGCAGACGCCCGGCTATGGGTTCGAGATTGCCGACGACGTGCTGCTCCTGTGGCTCGACCCTGCGCAGCAGAAGGCGCAAAAGGCGGCGGCGCTGAAATATCTGCAGAGCATCGCGCAGGCTGCGAATTTGCAGGTGATCTACACCGGCGAGCAACTGGCCCACAGCCACGTCTACAAGAACCCGCTGGGGAATGCGAAGACGCCGGATTTCGTCGGCCTGCCCTATCACGGCACCATCTATACGACCGGCTCCAAGCTGGCCGAGCATGGCGGTTTTTCCGACGACGACCGCCATGTGGCGATGGTGGTCAGCGGGGCGACGGTGCCGCATCACGGGGCGGTGACGGCAACTGTGCTGACAACGCAGATTGCGCCGACGATCTTGACCGCGCTGGGGCTGGATCCGAATGCGCTGAAGGGCGTGCGGGCGGAGGGCACGCAAGTGTTGCCGACGATCTTCAAGTAGGTTTTCTCACGTAGGTTTTGGGGGTGGGCTGCTCTTGGGCAACCTGCCCCCCCTTTTCACTCAACGCTGCGCAGCGCTGACTGAAAAGCAAAAGAGATGGGTTGCTCCAGCGCAACCTGTCCTGCGTTTTCTTTGTTATCGACGCAGATCCAGCGTCCGCGGATGCTCCTTTCCTCGCACGACAGAAGGCTCCGCCATCGCACCGGGCGTATGCCCGTGCGCGAAAAACCGCGCGCGCCGCCGCGCCTCGGCCTCGTTCGCGTTCACCGGGAAGGTTTCGTAATTCCGCCCGCCCGGATGGGAAACGTGATGCGTCAGCCCGCCCAGGCTGCGCCCATTCCACTTGTCATACACATCGAACACCAGAGGCGACTGCGCACCGATCGTTGGATGGAGCGAGGATGGCGGCGACCACGCCTTGAACCGCACCCCGCCGACATACTCGCCGACTGTCGCGGTCGGCGACAGCGGCACAGCATGCCCGTTGCACGCCAGTATGAACCGCTCATCCACCCACCCGGTCACGCGCGTCTGCACCCGCTCTATGGAACTGTCCACGTAGCGCACCGTCCCACCGGCTGCCGGCTCCTCCCCCAGCACATGCCAAGGCTCGAGCGCGTGGCGCAGTTCCAGTCCGACCCCATCCACGGTCACATCGCCAATCTTCGGGAACCGGAATTCCAGATGTGGCGCGAACCACTCCCGGTCCAGCGCAAAGCCCATCTGGGAAATCTCTTCCAGCGCCGCGAAGAAATCCTGCTGAACATAATACGGGTACATGAAATCATCATGCAGCCGCGTCCCCCACCGAACCAACGTCCGCTCGTACGGCGTACGCCAGAACGCAGCCAAAGCCGCCCGTATCAGCAGCATTTGCGCCAGGGACATCTTGGGGTCCGGCGGCATTTCCAAAGCCCGGAACTCGACCAGCCCCAACCGCCCCGTCGCACTCTCGGGCGCATACATTTTGTCGATGCAAAACTCGGTCCGGTGCGTATTGCCCGTCAGATCGGCCAGGATATTGCGAAAAATCCGATCCGTCAGCCAGGGAGGCGTCTCCACCCCAGGCGCCACCCGGGAAAACGCAATTTCCAGTTCCGCCACCGAATCGATCCGCGCCTCGTCGATCCGCGGATGCTGGCTGGTCGGCCCGATGAACAGCCCCGAGAACCCGTACGACAGACTCGGGTGATTATGCCAGAAGCCCAGCAGGCTTTTCAGCAGATCGGGCCGCCGCAAGAACGGTGAATCGGCCGGCGTCGCCGCCCCCATCACCACGTGGTTGCCACCCCCCGTTCCCACATGCCGCCCATCCAGCATGAATTTTTGCGTTGCCAACCCCTCCTCGCGCGCCACCTCGTAAAGCTGCGTCGTGCGTTCGACCATCTCTCCCCAATCCTCGGCGGGATGGATGTTCACCTCGATCACGCCAGGATCGGGTGTGACCGAAAACTGGTTCAATCTCGGGTCGCGCGGCGGCGGATAACCTTCCAGCACCACACGTTGGCCCAGCTCCTGCGCCGTATCCTCGACGCGGGCCGCCAGGTCGAGCCAGTCCTCCGCCGTATATAGCGGCGGAAAAAACACGTGCAGCCGCCCGCCCCGCGCCTCCACCGCCAGCGCGGTGCGCACCAGCTCCGGCTCCTCGCGCCCCACCTCTGGCAGGCGCTGCGGCACGATCCCGGCATAACCGCGCTCGTCCCGGCTCGCTCCCACCGGGCCATAGGGGTCCGCATTCACCACATGCCGGAAGGCCTGCCGCGCGGGCAACGGCTGCAAGGCCGCGAACGGGTCCGTGTACTGGTCGAGCTCGATGTTGTCGGCGTCCGCCCAAGGCAGGCTGTCCAGCGGCAAACGGAAGCCCGCCGGCGCATCCCCCGGAATGAGAAACATGACGTCGGACTTGAAAAACCAGCGACCAGACTGCCAGCGCCGCGCTGCGCCCGTCCCCCGCCGGCGCAGCGGCAGCACGCTGGCCACCGAGCTCGCCAGCCCCTGCCCGAACACCCGCGCCAAACGCGCCCGCGTCTGCGGATCCTTCAGCTTGGAATCCTCCGCCAGCACGTTGGCCGGCAGCCGGTTCTCCTTCCACAAGAACCAGTGGACATCCTCGTAAGCCGGATTGATGTAGTCCGGCGAAACCTGCAGCCGCTCGGCCAAGGCCGTGCAAAACGCGGTCGCATCGGCCACACTGGCCCGCCCCTCGTCATGGTCGCCGGCAATCAGCGCAAGATCTCGCCAGACCGGCTCCCCATCCCGCCGCCAATGCGCGTTCAGCGCCCAGCGCGGCAATTGCTCACCCGGATAGTGTTTGCCCAAAATCTGGGTGATGGCGGCCCCCTGAGACCAGAGCGGGATCAGCCGGCGCAGCAGCCGCCCGGCGAGCAGCCGCTTGGTTGGCCCCAGCGCATCAACCGTCCATTCCGGCGCCTCCATGTCGTGCGCGCTGACAAAGGTCGGCTCGCCTCCCATGGTCAGCCGAACCTGGCCGTCCTCTAGCGCCCGGTCCACCCGCGCACCCGCCGCCAGTATCGCCTGCCACTGCCCCGCCGTGTACGGCTTGGTCACACGCGGCGATTCGGAGATACGGACAACCCGCATCTCCACATCGAACTGAACCTCGGCCGCCTCCACCCCGCCGCTGATCGGCGCGGCCGAGAGCGGATCCGGGCTGGCGGCCAGCGGAATATGCCCCTCCCCGGTCAGCAGCCCGCTGGTCGCATCCAGCCCGATCCACCCCGCCCCAGGCAGATACACCTCCGCCCAGGCATGCAGGTCGGTGAAGTCGGCCGTGGGTCCCGCAGGGCCCACCAGCGGCACCTCGTCGGCCACCAATTGGATCAGATAGCCGGACACGAAACGTGCGGCGAACCCCAAATGCCGCAGCACATGCACCAGCAGCCACGCGCTATCCCGGCAAGACCCACGCCCCTCGGCCAAGGTCTGCTCGGGCGGCCAGGTACCGGGTTCCATGCGTACGATGTACGCAATCTTCTCCTGCACACGCTGGTTCAGCCCCACAAGCATGTCGATCGTCCGCTGCCCGTTCCGCGGTATCCCGGCCAGCAAAGCACTCAACAAAGGGCCAGGCTCGATGAGCCGCCGGAACGGGGAAAGCTCCTGCTCCAGCACCGGGTCATAGGCGAACGGCCAGGTTTCGGCCTCCGGCTCCAGGAAGAAGTCGAACGGGTTGATGGTCGCCATATCGGCGACCAGATCGACCGTCACCTGGAAGTGCGTGGTGCGCTCCGGCACCACCACGCGGGCCAGGAAATTGCCCTGCGGGTCCTGCTGCCAGTTCAGGAAGTGGCTTTTGGGCTCGATCTGCAGTGCGTACGAAATGATCGGCGTGCGCGCATGCGGCGCCGGCCGCAGCCGTATCGTCTGCGGCCCCAGCGCTACCGGCCGGTCGTAGCGGTAGGAAGTGCGGTGGGTTAGGGCGACATGCAGGGTCATGGCACAGCCCGTATGGTATGGCGTGGCACCAAGCAAGAACCGCCGCACTTGCCAGTTTCGCGGCCGCCATGGTCAGAGACGCGGCATGTGACGGACGCGGCCGCCCCCGCAGGACCGAACTGGACTGAAGCCGATGCGCCTCTTCAAATGCCCCGTCTGCGCCCAGCTGCTCTACTTCGAGAACACGCGCTGCGAAAAATGCGGCCACACGCTCGGCTTCGATCCAGCCACCATCTGCATGCGCGCGCTCGACCAGAGCGGCGAGGCCTGGACCGACGCGGCCGGCCCGGAGACCGCCGGCACTTGGCGATTCTGCGCCAACGCCGGGCAGGACGCCTGCAACTGGCTCATTCCCGCCGACCAGGCCGGCAGCTACTGCACCGCTTGCCGCCACAACCACCTGATCCCCGACCTCTCCGCACTGGAGAACCGCAACCGCTGGCGGGCCCTGGAAGCGGCCAAGCACCGCCTGTTCTACACCCTGCTCCGCTTCGCTCTCCCGCTGGAAACCCGCGCCGAAAACCCCACTCACGGCCTGGCCTTCGATTTCCTGGCCGAAACCCCGGCCCAACCAAAGGTGCTGACCGGCCACGATGACGGCCTGATCACCATCGCCCTGAAGGAAGGCGACAATGCCGAGCGCGAGCGCATGCGCGAGCAGATGGGCGAGCTCTACCGAACCCCGCTCGGCCATTTCCGCCACGAGATCGGCCACCATTACTGGGATCTACTGGTCCGCGACACCGACAAGCTCGAGCCGTTCCGCGCTTTGTTCGGTGACGAGCGGGAGGATTACGCCCAGGCCCTGAAAAATCACTATAGCCGCGCGCACAAGCCAGGCTGGCAGGATTTTTTCGTCAGTCTCTACGCCACCAGCCATCCGTGGGAGGATTTTGCCGAGACCTGGGCGCACTACCTGCACATCGTCGACACGCTGGAGATGGCGTCGTCATTTGGTATCTCGATCCACCCTTTCCTGACGCGCGACCCGGTGCTGCAGGCAGAAATCGATTTCGACCCGTACCGGGCCAACACGATGGCATCCATCGTCGACGCCTGGCTGCCGCTCGCCTTCGCGGTCAACAGCCTCAACCGCTCCATGGGCCAACCCGACCTGTATCCCTTTGTGCTGTCACCGGGCGTGGTCGAAAAACTCGGCTTCATCCACGAGCTGATCCACGCCCAGGCCGCCTCGTCGTAGAAGGCAGCCCTGCCATGCCGCAAAATAAATCTCACCGGGGAACGAACATGGGTGCCCACGGTTGTGTGATCCGTAACGGGGCATGGCTGAACAGCCACCCGAGCCAGTATGGAGAATACTCATGATCACGAACGCGTCTGGTCAGCAGAAATCGCCGCGCCGCTGGGCGCTTCTCACTACCCTGCTTGGCGGACTGGTCTTTGCCAGCCCCGTGCTCACCTCGACGCCCGCATTGGCCGGCCCGGACCAGCAGGCGACCGTGGACCACGCCCTGGGCACGTTGCAGGACCTGCGCCACGACAAGGAATTCGGCAATGCCCGGCAGTTGCTGCGTACGTCGCGCGCGGTGCTGATTGCTCCCCGCATCTTCAAGGGCGCGTTCTTCGTCGGCGGCGAGGGCGGCACGGCGCTGCTGATGGTGCGCGGCGCCCATGGCTGGAGCGATCCGGCCTTTTATACGATCGGTTCGGCCAGCTTCGGCCTGCAGATCGGCGCCAAGGAGAGCGAGCTGATCCTGTTCATCCGCTCCGAGCGTGCGCTGGAAGCGCTGATGCGTGACAAGTTCAAGATCGGCGGTGACGCGGGCATTACGGTCGCGACGCTGGGCTCGGACGTGCAGGGGGCAACCACCGCCAATGTGGGCGCCGACATCATTGCCTGGGCCTCCTCTTCGGGCGCGTTCGCCGGCCTGTCGCTCGACGGGTCGATCCTCGCCCCGCAGAGCGAGGCCAACACCAGCTACTACGGTCGTCCGGTAACGGTGAGCGACATCGTGCGCCGCCATGCCGTCACCAGTCCCGCAGCCTCGGGGCTGGTGCGCGCGCTCGGCAGCTTGGGCTGACGCGTACAGGGCTGGCGGCGGAAGCTGCCAGCCCTGTCCTGCTATCTGCAGTGCCAGTTATAGGGGTGATACGCACAGAACCCTGGCCCCGGGCCGTATCCCGGCCCCGCCACGACGCAGCCCGCGAGCGGCAGCAACAGCGACATAAGCAGGATCGTGGCAAGCGCGCGCGGCATGTTGTCTCCTCCTGATGATACCGGTCGCATCAACTTGCGAACGGGCCGACCGGCGCCAAGGTTGCCGTAACGCTCTGCAACCGTTGCCGCGGGCGGGATGCAAGGTTTTCCACTGGCGCCGGCGTGCGCGTGGTGCCAAGCTTGGCGGGTCACCACGCGATGGCCACACTCGGATCCACGGAGCACCGCATGTCACCGGGCACGCAGATCATTCTCAGCGGCACATTGACGTTCGGTGTTCCCCTGGCGTTGGCGGTACGCGACCTGATCGCGCTGCGTCGCCCGCCAAGCGGCAGTTGGCGCCCCGAACCCCCCGAGCCCACAGCGCCTCCGCCGGGCGGGGGCGGCGGCCAGGCCCGGCCCGCGCTGCCTACGTGCCTGCTGATCGCGGCGCAGGGCAAGCACGCGAGCACCCATCGCGAACTGGAGCTTGTCTGATCCGGCCAAGCCCTGCAGTTTTGGCGGCGACACGTCATAGGACCGGCGATTGATACTGGGTTGGTTTGCCGCCGCTGCGGCGGCCTTAATGGCCGGCGCGACCGCATGGCGCAGCATGGCATCGGGCGCCGATCCCCAGAGTTGGCCGGCGAATGCGAGTTTCGAGACGCAGCGCAGGCTGGCCGTGCGCTACCTCCGGCGCCAGGGCTGGACGATGGGCGAACCGATGCCGTGGATGAACGTGTTCGTTCGCGGCAATCGCGGCAATGTCTGGCTGAACCTGATGATCCACGGACCCGAAACGCTCAGCCTGCCCCTGCTGATGCGCGACTGCATCGACAAGACGGCCAACACGCCCGTTCTGGTCGGCATACTCACCCGCAGCGATCTTGCCGGACGACCTCAAGGCAGATGCGGAGCGCAACGGCCTGTACGTGATCAGCCCGGCCGAACTCGCGGACGTCGAGGTGCATATCAACCGGGCCGCCGCCCGGGTGCGGGAACGCAGGGAGGCGGCCGCCGCACCCGACCGCAACATGGCCGGCGCACCGGCCGGAGCGGCCTGATGCCGGATACAGCTTTGCCCG
This sequence comes from uncultured Alphaproteobacteria bacterium, assembly GCA_963850605.1. GTDB lineage: Bacteria > Pseudomonadota > Alphaproteobacteria > Acetobacterales > Acetobacteraceae > BOG-908. The sequence goes on from CAWKLX010000010.1 coordinate 104,074, forward strand.
GAACGGCCCCGGTGTCCCCGGTCTTCATCGTCGGCTCGCCGCGCTCGGGCACCAGCATTCTGATCGCGTCACTGCTGCGTGCGGGATACGGCGGCTTCCTGGAGGGCAATTTCCTGTCGTTGCTGCAGGTAATCGAGCGCGACGTGGAGCGGCATTTCGGCATCTTCTACACGCCCAACGAGAAGGTTCTGACGTCGCGGCTGGATCGTGCGGCGCTGAAGGAACGGCTGTCGCGGGTTATCGTGGAGGCGGCCGTGGCGCAGCAGCCGGCCGGGCCGTGGGTGGACAAGACCGGGGGGCCGGAGATGATCCAGTCCATCCCCGTGCTGCGGCGCCTGCTGCCAGGCAGCCGCTTCATTTTCGCCAAGCGGCGCGCCATCGAGAACGTGGTGTCTCGCCTGATCAAGTTCCCGACCATGAGTTTCGAATATCACTGCGCGGACTGGGCGAGGACCATGGCCGCTTGGCGGGCGCTGCGCACGGCCGCCCCAGGGCCCGATCTGATGGAGGTGGACCAGCGCGCCATCAGCCAGAACTCGGCGGACGTGGCTGCGCGGCTGGGCACGTTCCTGGGCCTGGCAGCACCGGGCGTGGCACAGATCCAGGCCGCCTTCACGCGCCAGAAACCCCAGCAGACAGAGGAGGGCAGCGCCGACCGTGTTCTCTCACTCGACGGGGTCGGCTGGACGGAGGCGCAGCGCGCGGCGTTCCACGCGCAGTGCGACGGCGAAATGGCGGCCGAGGGCTACAGCACCGACGAGACCTATTGGACGCAAGCGGCCCGCTTGGCGCCACCCTGACCGGGATCGCGTGACAACTCCCGGCACCATCGAGAATGGCGTGCTGTTCGGCCATGACGGCGAGCTTTTCCTGGCGCATGGCGGCCACGCCGTGCTCGACTATGCGACCGGCCGGCGGCACGTGCCGCCGGAGATGTTTGCGGTGTTCGAAGCCAACATCCTGGCCCGTGCCAGGGTCTGCACCGAACAAGGTGCCGCCTACCGCCACGTGATCTTTCCCGACAAGCAGTCCGTGGTGCGCGACCGCTTTCCGTATGCCGATCCGGTGTGCCTGGGATCGCTCTACGAGCAGCACTGCACGCATGCCTCGGCCCATCTGCTGAACTTGACCCGGACGCTGCGCCAGCACGCGGGCGACTGCTACAAGAAGCTGGACACGCATCTGAGTGACCACGGCATGGCGGTGGCGGCTGGGACCGTCTTGGCGGTGTTGACCGGCGAGGATGGGGCGGCCGCATCCGCAGCCCTGCACGCCACGCCCACGAAGTTGCAAACTATGCCTGGCGATCTTGGCGGCAAGCTGACTCCGAAGCTGTGCGGGGTGGAGCGCACGATCGAGGCGAATTGGCCGCTGAAGTTTTTCAGCAACGGCGTCGGTTTCGGCAATGACGGTCAGGCTGATATCTACATCTCTCCACGGTCCCTGCTGCCAGGGCGGCTGCTGTGGTTCGGCGACTCCTTCGGCCGGGGCTGCGTGCGCCTGCTCTCGCTCTTCTTTCGCGAGATCCTCTTTCTGCGCACGCGTTTTTTCCACGATGAAATGTTTCGTCAGTTTCGCCCGGGCTATGTGGTGACCCAGAACGTCGAACGCTATCTGGACGCGGTGGCGCCGGACGAGGAGGCACCGCCATTCCTGCTCTATCCTGCGCTGAAAGGCCTTGAACAGACGCCAACGCCGGATTTTGCCCGCGCGATGGCGGCGCTTCTCTCATATCCGCGCGGGCCGTATCGCACATTCATGGCCGGCTTTGCCCTATGAGCCGGGGCGCATCGCCGCGATCCTGGCGGGCCGTCTCCAGGCGAGGACTGCTCGGGTATGCAACCCTGCTTGCCGCAAGCGGCCGGCCCGCATGGTCCCGGACAAGCCTGCGGCCGAAACTCTTCTTCTATCCGGCCCCGTACCGGCTGAACGACGGATCGATCATGTTCTCGCCCGTCGCGATGTCCGGCCATCACGTCACGACTGCCTTCCCGCAAATCGAGGAGATGGCCGGTGTGGTGGTCACGCTTTACTGGTCGAGGATTGTCCGTGGAGAAGAGCCCGATTTCTCGCTCATAGACGACACGCTCGCGTATTGGCGCGCCCGCGACAAACGCGTGGTTCTGGGCGTAGCGACGGTCGGCCATCCGCTGGCTGAACCAGACCGCGGCAAACCCGCCCTCGCGACTCCGACACCGGATTTCGTCATGGCCCAGGTGCAGACATTCACCCAGGATGCGCCAGTCATCGGGCCGGTCCGGCCAAGACGGGACTGGGGAAAAATGGCCACGCGCCTGCCGGTTTATTGGGACAGGATATTCATCGCACAGGTCGAGCGACTGGTGCAGCTTCTGTCGCGCTACGATGGGCACCCTGCCCTGGCGCAGGTCCGTATCTCGACCGGAATATTGGGCGAAGACAACCCGACCTTCGACGGATTGCGGTCGGACATGCCCGGTTTCAGCAATGCGGCTTGGCTCGGTTACTGCCGGACGATGACCGATTTGTACCTGAAATGGTTCAAGCATTCGCAACTGGAATTCGACCTCGACAGGGTGGGTTGGATATATGCGCGGGGCAGTCCTGCCGACCGACAGGCCGCAGACGATTTCGTGCGATATCTTCGGCGCAATCGCGTGTTTCTTGCCATGAACGGTTTCGACACGGTCAATATCGGTGCGTGGCAGGAGGGCGCAGCAAACCGCTCCGGACCGGCACGATGCCTCGATTATCTGCGCCAGGCCCGCTCGGCTGGGGAGACAGTCGGCGTCGAGGGCGCGCCATTGTTCAACCCGCGGTTCACCGACACGCAGACCATCGGCCGGGCGATGGTGACACTCGGGGCCGGACGACTGGTTCTGTTCGGCGACGCGCCGGCAAGCCTTGACTACGCCCGGCATGGCTTGGACGCACAGAACAAGGCAACGCTCGACATGTTTGGCCTCGCCGAGACAGCTAGGCTGGCCGCCCAGGCGCAAAGCTTGATAGCCGCAATCGGCTACACCGGATAGCGGGCCGCATGCAGTCTTGCGATCGGCCGGACGGAAAAGGCGAGGCGGTGACGGAACAGGCCGGGCCGTTTGCGCCCAAGGCGGTGTTCGACGCGTTGTCCGGGCGCGAGTTCGACCTCACCGAGTCGGACGGGCAACACGTCCTTGGCTTTCAGAGCGTGATCGAGGAGGGTGGCCGGTGGACCCATCGTCGCCCCGATTTCATTTTGAACCTGTCAGAAAAGGCCATCGCGGACTGGATCTGCGAGGAATCGGAGACGCCGGCCCACTATCTTTGCCGACATTGCGACACGCTCGTCTTCGCACAGAATGGCACGCTGGATTGGACGGGTGACTGGGGGTGCGAGACGATACGGTTCAGGACGCAGTTCATGGACAGCTATCTCAGCCCGTCCTATCAGACGATCTTTCCGGGACCGAAGCCGCGCCTGCACGTTCGCGACGGTATCCGCCGCCTGTCATTGGACACCTTGCATTTCGATGACATCGAAGTCGTGCACGAGCCGGTGTTCCTGGCCACTCCGCTTGAACCGGATAATTGGGGAAGGTGGGTTGCGACCGTCATCCAAAAGGCGCTGCTATACCGCAGGTTTGGCAGCGGGCGGCGCTTCTTCTGCCGGGCACGGCATGGGTGGCAGCGGGCAGTGCTGAACGCGCTGGGCATTCCGGACGAACGAATTCTGGATCATGATCCGGGGCGCACATATCTATGCCACGATCTGCTGACGACGCGATATTCCGTGGCCTCCATGGTGATGTCGCCTCAGGCGCGCGCGCACTACGAAGAAATAAGGCTCGATCTGGGATCGAACATCGGCCCGAGCGGCAAGCGGCTGTTCGTCTCACGCCGGAGCGCGTCGAGGAAGCGGCCGCGGTATCGCGTGCTTGCCAATGAGGACGCGCTGATCGGCGCGCTGGCATCCGGGCACTTCGAGATTTATGAGCCAGAACTTCACAGTTTTCAGGATCAGGTCAGAACCTTCGCCGCGGCCGAGGCCGTGGCGTGCTTGGGCGGCGCGGCCTTGTACAATGTCGTCTTCTGCCGGCCGGGAACACGGGTCGTGACGTTGGAGTCGTCGGATCGTTTCATTCGGCCGCACTCGCGTCTGATCGCATCGATGGGATTCGACTACGGCGTGGTGTTCGGAACCGAGGATCCGGACGACCCCGCACCGTTGCACAAACGTTGGAGCCTGGACATCGCCGCGACGGTCCAGGCGCTCGATCGGTTTTTCACGACCACACACGCAAGCGTAACCGCCCCATGATGGACAGAACAAGCGCCTGGCTGTCATACACCGAGGCCGCGCAACGACACAGCGGCGGGAGGTAGCGATGAGTGGGAGCGATCCCAAGACGGCCGACCCCCCCGACACTCCAGCCCACGACATCCCCGCCGACTTCGACGAGAACGCCTACCTCGCAGCCTACCCAAAAATCGCCGAAAACATCCGCGCCGGCTTCGTGAAATCCGCGCTGGACCACTATCTGCGCAAGGGCGTCGCCGAAAAGCGTCTGGAGCAGCCACGCTACCGCAAGGCGTTGGCCGAGCAGCAATTGCTGTCGAGGCTCTCCGCACCGCCGTCGACCGCAGAAGCGCCGGCGGGCGCACGAGGCTGGCTGCCGAGCGGGCTGGATACGGGTACTGGCCACGCCGGATGGCACATGCCTGGTAATCGGCTGGGTGGACGACCGGGGGCTGGGGTTGCACGCCATCACGCTGGAGTTGCCGGGCGGCCGCACGGTGCGGACAGCGGCAATCGCGCGCTGCCGGCGTGCCGATGCGGAGTCTGCGATCGGGTGCCCGCCAGGCCATCTGCTGGGGTTCTACGCCCTGCTCAATCTCGGCCAGGCAGCACCACCCGGTCCCGGCACCACGGTGCTGCTGCATTGCGGCGGCGAGCCGGTCAGCCATCCCGCGCGCCCGCATCTGATGGAGGCGGCCACGTTGCGTGACTCCGCCTTCGAATATCTTGCGGCAGCCGGGTATTTCGGCGCGCATGCGGTGGAGACCTTCCTGCAAATGGATTGCGGCATGGGGACGGCCTTGTTGCGGCTGAACCAGTCGCTCTCCACGCGCATCTCCGCGCTCGCTTACGTGGAGCGGCACGGTGACCATGCGAAACGATTTCGCGCCTCGGTCGTGGTGTGCCTGTATGGCCGCCCGGAATACCTGTTCTTGCAGGCCGCGGCGTTCTGCGCGTCCCCAGGCGCCACCGATTTCGAATACGTCTATATCAGCAACAGCCCCGAGCTGACGGAGACTTTGCAGCGCGAAGCCCGGATCGCGACGCGGCTATACGGCCTGTCGTTCACGCTGATTTTCCTGCCGGGCAATGCGGGGTTCGGGGCGGCCAACAACGTGGCCGTGTCGCTCGCCGCCAGCGATCGCGTGCTGATCTGCAACCCCGATGTCTTCCCGCGCGACGCGGGCTGGGCCGCGCGCCATACCGATATTGTGGACCAACTGCCGGCCGAGCAGACATGCTTGTGGGGTGCGCCGCTGTTTTATGACGACGGCTCGCTGATGCATGGCGGCATGTTCATCGCCAGCGACGCCGGGCTGTCCGTCCGTCCGGACGGTATCGTCCGGCAGGATCTGTTGCGGGTGGAACATTACGGCAAGGGCGCGCCCCCAGACACGGCGCTGTACCACCAGTCGCGCCGCGTGCCCGCGGTCACCGGCGCCTTCATCTCCGCCGACCGGGCCTGGTTCCAGAAGATCGGCGGCTTTTCGGAAGAGTATGTGTTCGGCCATTACGAGGATGCCGATCTGGGACTGAAGAGCTGGCGCGAGGGCGGGCAGGTTTGGATGCACGACCTGCCGCTTTGGCATCTGGAAGGCAAGGGATCGACGCGCCGCCCGGCGCATGACGGCGGCACCATGATCAACCGCTGGCATTTTACAAAAACCTGGCTGGCCGCGATGCAGGATGGCTGGGGCGGTCCGGACCCGGCACGTATCGCCCCATGAGCGCACAAAAACCCACGATCCTGCTGATCAGCTTGTTCCACCCGGAACTGGTGCGCGGCGGCGCGCAGCAGGTCGCCTACGAGCTGTTCCAGGGATTGCAGGCGCGCGGCGATTGCCGCCCCGTGTTCCTCGCCTCCATCGACCAAAAATTCGCCGCCCTCTACAAATCGGGCGCGCGCATCACCGGTTTCGACGGCAGGCCGGACGAGTACGTGCTGCTGTCACGCGATTACGACCAAACCTGGCACAAGACCGGTTCGGCGCTGAACATGGAAGCGCTCGAGACGTTTCTGTTGCAAATCGCACCGGACGTGGTGCACGTGCACCATTTCCTGACGCTCGGCATCGACGTTCTCACGCTGATACGGCGCGTGCTGCCGGCGTGCCGGCTGGTGTTCACCTTCCACGAATTCATGGCCATCTGTGCAGCCAACGGCCACATGGTGCGCCGCACGGACGGATCGCTCTGCACGCTGGCCAGCCAGGTTCGCTGTCATCAATGCTTCCCCGATCGCGGCCCGGAGCAGTTCCTGCTGCGGAAGATGTGGTTTCAGCGACATTTGTCGCAGGCGGATGCGTTCACCTGCCCCGGCGCATTCATGATCGATCAGTTCGTGCGCTGGGGCATTCCGTCCGAAAAAATCAGCCACGTCACCAACGGGCAACGCAACTACGCGATCGGCGCACGCCCGCCCACCACCGGAGCGCGGCACAACCGCTTCGGCTTTTTCGGGCAATACGTGGACGTCAAAGGCGTGCAATTGATCTTGCGCGCGGTCTCGCTGCTCCGCGCGGAAGGTTTTTCGGAGTTCTCCGTCGATCTGAACGGCGACAACCTGCGCTACGCGAGCGAGCCGGTGCGCGAGGAGATTGAGGCGTTCCTGGCCGAGGAAGCAGCCCGCCCGGTGCAGGAACGCAACGTGACCGATCGTGGCTCGTACGAGGTGACACAGCTGCCGGCCCGCATGTCGCGCGTGGATTGGTGTGTCGTCCCCAGCCTGTGGTGGGAAAGTTTTGGGCTGGTCATTTCCGAAGCCTTCATGTTCGGCCGCCCGGTCATATGTGCGGATGTGGGCGGCATGGCGGAGCGGGTGCGCAACAACGTCTTCGGGCTGCATTTTACCATGGGCGACCATCGCGCGCTTGCCGAGACGATGCATCGAGCCTGCACCGAGGAAGGATTGTGGGATCGCCTGGCCGCCGCGGTTCCCGACCCGCCTTCGCGCGAGACGATGGTCGAGGCATTCTGGCGCGTCTACGGGCTGGCGGACCGATCCGCTGCCCGAAAACAGGCCTTTCGGACTAAGCCGGCCGCCTGACCCGCTTGGCGGGCCGTGCCGGGATCCTGCCCCCATTGCAGCAAGGGGCGATATCTATCGCCCGAACAGCCCCTTGAGCACGGCGCCAGCCACGCCAAGCTCGGCTGCGGTCTCGACCGATTGGGCCCCACCTTCACGCGACATGTAGGGGGCGAGCGCGTGCGCCAGATTGGGCAAGGTCAACGTCTGTAGCCACACACGGCCGGGCCCCGTCAGCTCAGCCAGAAACAGGCCGTCACCACCGAAAAAGATGTTGCGCACGCCGGGCAGCATGGTCACCCCGAAACTCACACGCTCCTCGAACATGCCCACATGGCCAGGATGCACGCGCAGTACCTCGCCCGGCGCCAGCGTGCGCTCCACCACCTCGCCGCCGAGTTCCACCCAGGCGGTGCAGGCGCCGGACAGGCGTTGCAGCAGGAAGCCGTTGCCGCCGAACAGGCCGCCGCCCAGCGATTGCTGGAACCCGGTGCCCAGTTGCACGCCCATGGTGCCGCATACGAAACCATGCTTGTGGATCAAATAGCTCTGGCCCGGCTGCACATGCAGCTCGACGATCCGGCCTGGGATTTTGGCCGCGAAGGCGACGGTGCCGGGTCCGTAGGGGGCGGTGTATTCGGTCATGAACAGCCCGCCGCCCGACAGCGCACGCCCCACCGCACCCAGGAACCCGGTGGTGCCCGCGGTTTGCGTTGTGGTGTGCAGCTCGATGCCGCCGCTCATCCAGCTGAGCTGCCCAGTTTCGGCCACCAGCCCGTCTCCGGCATCCAACGCCAATTCCAGAACAGGCAGCGTGTTGCCGATAATGTGCGAACGCATGGCATGTCCCCCGACCCCGCGCACAGCCTAGTTGAGACGAAACCAAGTCTGCAAGAAGGCGAAACGTGTGAGGGCCAGTAAGCCTTTCGGATGAGCCTAAATACCAAAACCGGCGGCTCGAGCGCACGTTGGCGGGTGAACAATAACGGGTGGAGGCGCGTCATGCATACTTCGACACTTTACAGGGTCCTGTTCACCGCTTGTTTGGCTGGCTGCCCGGCAGTAGCACTCGCGGGGCCGTGCTCGGACGACATCGCGCAGTTGTCCCGCCAGCTTGGCGGGATGCCGGGATTGGGGGCGCCGGTCTCCGAGCCGGCAGCGGGGCTGGGTGTGGGTGCCAAATCTGCTCAGGCTAGCGGCAGCGCCGATACCAACGCATCCGATCGTGCGCAGCCGGGCGGGGCAAGCCGGGCCGGCGGCGGGTCGCCCGCCACGGTGGGCGGCGTGTCGGGCACGGCGGTGGGCGCCAAGGACGCGGTGGCAAGCGGTCAAGTTGCTACTTCGGACCAGGATGTCAGAAGCCAGTCCGTGGGCAAACCGACCGCGGCCCAAGCGGCAGCCGGTGGCGGAAACGGATCTTCGACAGCCAACGAGGATCGCGTGTCGGAAGCCAAAATGTCGCTTCAGAAGGCGATCGATTTGAACGCGCGCAATGATAGTTCGTGCATGGCGGCGGTTACGCGCACACGTAGCCTGATACCCAAGACATGAGGGCCCGGGTATGGCCTGCTCGCTATACCCGCATCGGCATCAATACATACAGCGCGGAGCTGTCGGCGGCATCGCAGACGATGGTGGGGGCCGATCCGTCAGCGAATCGGAACTCGACCTGGTCGGTGATCTGGTCGGTAATGTCGTTCAGATAGCGGGCCTGAAAGCCGATCTCTAGTGGGCCAGCGGCATACTGAACGCGGTCGCCGTCCAGCTCCTCGGTCGCCGTGCCCTGGTCGGGACTGGCCGCCGAGAGGGTGAGCAGGTCGCGTTCCAATGCCAGTTTCACGGGCCGCGACCGCTCGCTGCTGATCGCGGCCACGCGCGCCACGGCCTCGGCAAAATCCTTCTTGCCGACGCGCAGGATCTTGTCGTTGTCGCGGGGAATGACCCTGTCGTACTCCGGGAAAGTGCCGTCGATCAGCTTGCTGGTCAGCGTGATCGGCCCGACAGTAAACTGGATGCGTGTGTCCGACAGCGCGATCTCCACGCTCCCGCTCGCCTCGTCCAGCAATTTGCGCAGTTCCCCGACCGTCTTGCGCGGCACGATCACGCCGGGGATACCGCCCGCGCCTTCAGGCAGGTCTTCTTCGACCCGCGCCAGGCGGTGCCCGTCTGTGGCGACTGCGCGCAACCGGCGCTGCCCGTCGCTTTCGACGGCATGGAGGTAGATGCCGTTCAGATAATAGCGCGTCTCCTCCGTACTGATCGCGAAACGGGTTCGGTCGATCAGCCCGCGCAGTTGCAGCGCCGGCAAATGGAAACGGTGCGGCAGTTGCCCCGCTGTCATGCTGGGGAAATCCTCAACCGGCAGCACCAGCAACGAGGTCGCGAACCGCCCGGCCCGCAGCGCCAATTGCGCGTCGCCGCCAGGATGGTCCAGCTCGACCTCCGCCCCGTCCGGCAGTTTGCGCACGATGTCGTACAGCGTCGCGGCCGGCGCGGTCGTGGCGCCGTTGCGGCTGGTGGATGCGGCTACCTCCTCGACGATGGCGATTTCCATGTCGGTGGCGGTCAGGGCCAGCCGGCCTTCGCGCACGGCGATCAGCACGTTGGCCAGGATGGGGATGGTGTTGCGCTTCTCGGCGACGCTCTGGATATGGGCCAGCGCCCGGAGCAGGGTCGCGCGATCGGCCTTGAGCTTCATCTGGATGGATCCCCGTGCGCCGGGCGAATCCGGCGGGTCGATGGGATCAATCTACCAAGGCGCGCGTGGCCCACGCAAATCAAGCGCCTCACGGCGCCGTCCGGTCCGCCTCCACATGCTGGCCGTCGATGGTGCCCGACAGGTGAGCCACAGCGTGCTCCTCGCGGTCGTGCCAGACGAGCTGCAGCGTGCCGGCGTGGCCAGGGGCGGTCAGCGTCACCTGGGCCTCGATGCGGCCATCCAACTGGTTCCAGTCCACCGTGCCGGACACCGCAAGGTCGGAGGCCCAGCGCAGCCCGTCCAGATGCAGCGTGTAGCCGTGCCCATTGGCGGACACGCGGAACCGCCCGCCCCGCAAGCCCTGCACCGTGCCGCTGGTCGTCACGTAGTAGCGCGCGACCGCATCGCCCACGGTTTCGGCCGCCGCGCCCGCCAGCGACAGCGCGGCCGGGTCGGCCGCGCCGCCGTCGCCGGGGGTGCCCGGCGACACGTCGTGCCAGCTCGTGGCGAAAGCCGGCACGGTGCGGACGGGTCGCACGCGCAGGGCGCACGATGTATCCCCAGGGTCGCCGCCACTCTCCACAAAGCGCAGCACGATCGGCCCGGCGCAGCGGGCCAGGTCGCCGCCGTAGGGCGGCACGAACACGCCGCCATCGCCGACCGCCGTCTCGTGCCCGGTATTGCGCACCACCACGAACCAGGCGTGCGGGAACAGCGCCGTCGTCTGCTTGGCCTCGCGCGGCGAGGTGACCGTATCGAGCTCGCCGGCCAGCACCAGCACCGGCACAGCCGGGAAACGCGCGTCACGTGGCACCGGATAGCCGGGCATCACGTTGGCGGGCGGAACCGGCCAGGCCAGACATGAATCCAGTGCCTCGGGGTCGGAGGGAGCCGCCACCGCATCGCCCAGGGTGAAGGGGGCGTAGAGGCCTGGGTCGCTCGCCGCCTTGGCCGCCAGCGCGTGATCGAGCGCGCGCCGCCGCTCCGGCTCGGCGGCGGCAAAGTCGAACAGGGCGTGGTAGTCCTGGCACATCACCGCATGGGCAAGCCCCACGCTAAACTGCCGCGCCGGCCCGCCGCCCGCCGCCGCGTCCTCCGCCTCGGCCACCAGGCGCAGCAGCGGCAGCGCGTCGCCGGCGTCCAGCGCGCGGGCGGCAGCGTCCAGGTCACGGTACGCCAACAGGTTATAACCGAGCTCGTAAAACACTAGAAACAGAGTGGCGGGACTCGCCGTCACCTGCCGCAGCGCTCCGTTCGCGCCAGGCGCCATTCCGCTGACCGGATTGGCGCGCAGGCGGGCCAGCAAGCCGTCGAAACGCTGCGTGGGCGTCGGGCCGCCGGATACGACAGCGTCGTGGCAGACGGGCGAGCGTGCGCAGACCCGCTCCAGCGCCACCGGGCCGTTCTCGATTTCGGTCTGGAAGTACGCCGTGCCGCCGAGCACAGGGTAGGCGCTGTCCAGCACGACGGTGCGCAGCAGATCGGGGTGGCGCTGCGCGAAAACCTGGCCGAAAAACGTGCCGTAGCTATCGCCATAGTAGTCCACCGGCCCAGTCTCGAGCGCGGCAAGTACAGCCGCCACATCATCGGCTGCCAGATCCGAGCCGTAGAGCCAGGCGCGTGGCCCGAGTTGCAGGGCGCAGGCACGCAGATCGCCCGCACCCGGGTCGCGCGCCCGCTGCAAGCGCGGGCAATCAATTGCGTCCGAGCGGCCGGTGCCACGCTTGTCGATCAGAAGAATATCGCGCCGGTCGCGCAAGGGCGTGAACAGGCGGACATAGCCGTCTCGCGACCCGGTCGTGGAGTATCCCGGTCCACCCTCCTGCGCGATGATCGTGCCCGTTGGCGCGCCGGGGTCGGTGTGCGGGTAGAACTCGAACCCGATCGAGAGCGAGCCAGGCACCCGCCCTGCCGGATCGAGCACGCGGGTGATCGACCCGCAATAGCCATCATAGTCGTTGATGCAGTGGGTGAGGGTGAGGCTACCGACGGTAATGGTCTGCGCGGCCGCACGCGGCGCCCAGGCCAGGGCACCGGCGATCCACAGCGCCAAAAGGGTCAGCCGCATCATGGCCCGTCTTAGCCGCGGGAAACTGGTTGCCGCAACGCGATTAAGGACACGTTCATTTTCCGTGCGGTCAAAGCGCATCCGCCCTGCGTCCAAAAACATTGCGGCGCGCGGGCGCACCCGCCATACAGGCTGCGTTCCACACATCCCTCGCGGGAGAGCAGCGGTGCCCGGGTGCCGCCGCCGAAGGCGCAACCGGCCCCCGGAAACGCTCAGGCACACAGGACCGCGCAGGCGATTGGAACCTCTGGAAAGCCGGCACCGGTGGTGCCGCACCGACGAAGTAAGGGTTTTGGACGCCAAAAACCCAAATCTTTCAGGTCCGAAGACAGAGGGGGGTCAGACCATCCGGGTAACCGGGCGCGCTCTGACCTGCACTGGAATGTTACCTGTCCGATTTTCTGCGAACGACGCCGCTGGACGCACTGCACCGCTCGCTCGGTGGCCGGATGACGAATTTTGCCGGCTGGTCGCTGCCGGTGCAGTTCGCCGGCACCTTGGCCGAGCACGCGCAGGCGCGCACGGCCGCCGCCCTGTTCGACGTGTCGCATATGGGCCAGATTTCGCTTTATGGCCCGAACGTTGCCAGTGCACTGGAACGGCTGGTGCCGGGCGACATCGCCGGCTTGGCGCAGGGCCGGCAGCGCTACACGTTGTTCACCAACGAGGCCGGCGGCATCATCGACGACCTGATGGTGGCCCACTACCCGGGTCGGCTGTTCATCGTCCTGAATGCGTCTCGGGCCGAGATTGATCTCGCCCACCTGCGCACAAACGGGCTTGAGCCGGAGCCGCACGACGACCGTGCATTGCTGGCATTGCAGGGGCCGCGCGCGGCCGACGTGATCGCGCGCCTGGCCCCCCAAGCCGCCGCGCTGCCCTTCCTGGGGGTGCTGGAATGCACGCTCGGCGGCCTGAACGTATGGATCAGCCGCAGCGGCTACACCGGCGAGGACGGTTTTGAGATTTCGGTCCCCTCCGCCGATGCCGAGGCGCTGGCCCGCGCCCTGCTCGCCCATCCCGAAGTTGCGCCGGCCGGCCTGGCCGCGCGCGACACGCTGCGGCTGGAGGCGGGTCTATGCCTCTACGGCGCCGATATCGACATGCTGACCAGCCCGGTCGAAGCGGGCCTTGCCTGGACGATCGGCAAACGCCGCCGTGCTGCGCTCGATTTTCTGGGCGCAAAAACCATCGGGGATCACCTGACCCATGGCCCCACACGCCGACGGGTCGGCATACGCCCGGACGGCCGCGCCCTGGCCCGTGCCGGCACGGACATTGCCGCCTCCGACGACACCCAGGCCGGCACCATCACCTCCGGCACCTTCTCCCCCACGCTCGGGGCGCCGGTCGCCATGGGATACGTGCGGCGCGACCTGGCAACCCCCGGGGAAAAAGTTGCTTTGCTTATTCGCGGTCAGCGCGCTCCGGCGCAGGTGGTGCCGCTCCCCTTCGTTCCCCACCGTTTTGCAAGATAAGCGAGCAAGAACCATGGCCGATACACGCTATACCAAAGACCATGAATGGGTGCGCCTTGAGGACGACGGCACGCTCACCGTCGGCATCACCGACCACGCGCAGGAGGCGCTGGGCGACATCGTCTTCATCGAACTGCCGGCCGTCGATCGTGAAGTGGTCGAAGGCGAGTCGGTGGCCACCGTCGAGAGCACGAAGGCCGCCAACGACGTGTATGCGCCGCTCGCCGGCCGCATCGCCGAGATCAACGAGATCATCGTGGAGGATCCCGGCCTGATCAATCGCGACCCCGCCGGCGAAGGCTGGTTCTGGCGCATGGAGCCGGGCGACGACGATGTTTTCGAAACACTGATGGACGAGGAAGCCTACGAGGCTTTCTTGGAGACGCTGTGATGGACGGACTGGCCGCGCTCACGGCGCTGGAGGCCCATGACGCATTTGCCGGCCGTCATATCGGCCCGAGCGAGTCCGACATCGTGCACATGCTGCGGGCGGTCGGCGCCGGTTCGGTCGAGGAACTCGTCGCACGCACCGTCCCAGGCGGCATTCGCTCGTCGGCCACGATGGAGCTGCCGGAAGCCTCCGATGAAGCGGCCGTACTGGCCGAACTTGCATCACTCGCCGCACAGAACGATTCGTCGATAAAATCGCTGATCGGCTGCGGCTATCACGGCACGCACACCCCGCCGGTCATTCTCCGGAACGTGCTGGAAAATCCTGGCTGGTACACCGCCTACACGCCGTATCAGGCCGAGATTTCGCAGGGCCGCCTAGAGGCGCTGCTGAACTTCCAAACGGCAATCTCAGACCTCACCGGCCTGCCGATCGCCAACGCCTCGTTGCTCGACGAAGCGACCGCCGTCGCCGAAGCAGTCGCTATGGCGCATGGCGCGGACCGCGGCGGATCGACCGTAGTCGCCGTGGCCAGCGACCTGCACCCGCAAACCCTGGCCGTGCTCCAAACGCGCGCCTCGCCGCAAGGCTGGACATTGAAACGCTTCGTGCCGGGCGATGCGGCGGCACTTGCCGCATGCAACCCGTTTGCCGTCGTGCTGCAATATCCGGGCACGACAGGCGCCCTACGTCCGCTGCACGCCGAGATTGCCGCCGCGCACGAGGCGGGCGCTGTGGCGATCGTGGCCGCCGACCTGCTGAGCCTGGCCGTGTTGACGCCGCCAGGCGAAATGGGCGCCGATGTGGTCGTCGGCTCCGCACAACGATTTGGCGTGCCGATGGGGTTTGGCGGGCCGCATGCCGCATTCTTTGCCACGTCGGACAAATACCGGCGACAAATTCCCGGCCGTATCGTCGGCCGCAGCGTGGACGCATCAGGGGCGCCAGCGTTACGGCTCGCCCTGCAAACGCGCGAGCAGCATATTCGCCGCGAAAAAGCCACCAGCAATATCTGTACGGCACAGGTGCTGCTGGCCATCATGGCGGGTTTTTACGCCGTATGGCACGGCGCTGACGGACTACGCCGCATTGGACGACGCATCAACATGCAAGCGCGGCTGCTTGCCGAAGTAGCGCGTCGTGCCGGGTTTACGCCAATGCATGACGACTTTTTCGATACGATCACCATCGAAGCGGGCGACCATGCAGACGAGATCATGCACGCGGCGCTTGCCCAAAAATTCAATTTACGGCGGTTGGACGACACGCGCATTTCGATCGTGCTGGACGAGACGGTCACGCGCGACGAGCTGGTCCGCCTGTGTGGATTGTTCGGCCAGGCGCCTGATGACGCGCCAGCCTCCATTCCGGCGGCCTTGCTGCGTACATCCCCTTTGCTGACGAACCCGGTCTTTTCGGAGCATCGCAGCGAGCATGCCATGCTGCGCTATCTGAAGCGCCTGGAAGATCGCGACATCGCGCTCAACCGCGGCATGATCCCTCTTGGCTCATGCACCATGAAGCTGAACGCCGTGGCTGAAATGTTGCCGATAACCTGGCCGGGTTTTTCCAATATCCACCCGTTTGCGCCGGCCAATCAGACGAGGGGTTACGCGACACTGATCGACCGTCTTTCCGGCTGGCTCGCGTCCGCTACGGGTTTCGCAACAGTAAGCCTGCAACCGAATGCAGGCAGCCAGGGCGAGTTTTCGGGCCTGCTCGCCATCCGCGCCTATCATGCGGCACGTGGCGAACCAGGCCGAGATGTCTGCCTGATACCGTCCAGCGCGCACGGCACCAACCCGGCCAGCGCCGCCATGGCGGGATTAAAAATCGTGGTTGTGGGCTGCGACGGGGACGGCAATATCGACATGGCCGATCTGCGGGCCAAAGCCGAACGCTACGCGGACACGCTCGCGGCGCTGATGGTCACGTATCCCAGCACGCATGGCGTGTTCGAGGACGGCATACGCGAAATGTGCGACATCGTGCATGCGCATGGCGGCCAGGTTTACATGGACGGCGCGAATATGAACGCGCAATTGGGCCTGACCAGCCCGGGTGCCATCGGCGCCGACGTGTGCCACCTCAACCTGCACAAGACGTTCTGCATCCCGCATGGCGGCGGCGGCCCGGGCGTGGGCCCGATCGGTGTGGCCGCACACCTGGCGCCATACCTGCCGAATCACCCGTTCCGCGCCGATGCGGGGCCGGTGACGGGCGTGGGGCCGGTCAGCGCCGCCCCGTTTGGCAGCGCCGGCATCTTGCCGATTAGCTACGCCTACATTCGCCTCATGGGCGCGGCCGGCCTGAAGCGCGCGACCGAAATGGCCATACTGTCGGCCAACTATATTGCCGCGCGTCTGGCCGCCCACTACCCCGTGCTGTACACCGGGGCGGCCGGTACCGTCGCGCACGAATGCATCCTGGATTGCCGCGGTTTTGCGCAATCCGCCGGCGTGCAGGTTGAGGATATTGCCAAGCGCCTACAAGATTACGGTTTTCATGCACCCACCATGTCCTGGCCGGTACCAGGCACGCTGATGGTCGAACCTACGGAAAGCGAGCCGCGTGCGGAACTGGACCGGTTTTGCGAGGCGATGATCGGCATCCGCTCGGAAATCCAGGCGATCGCCGATGGACGCGCGGACCGTGCCGACAACGTGTTACGCAACGCGCCGCACACCGCCGTCGACATCGCGTCGGGTCTCTGGAAACACACCTATTCGCGCGAGCAGGCCGCCTATCCGGCCGGGGCAGACCGGGGCGCAAAATACTGGCCGCCGGTGCGACGCGTGGACAATGCCTACGGTGACCGCAATCTTGCGTGCACCTGCGCCCCCGTTGCCAGCTATGCCGAAGCGGCGGATTGATGGCAGGTTGAATGCGCCGTTTGGACGGCCCTGGGAAGAACGAACCATGCTTCAGACCGCCACCCGCACCGCCTACACCGAAAACCACGGCATCTTTCGCGACCAGGTGCGCCGATTCTTCGACCGCTCGCTCATTCCCAACATCCCGCGCTGGGAAACGGAGGGCATCGTTGACCGCGGCTTTTGGCGCGAAGCGGGCGAGGCAGGGCTGCTCTGCCCCACGGTCCCGGAAGAATACGGCGGTCTCGCCACGGATTTTGGCTACAACGCCGTCGTGGACGAGGAAATCGGTTATTCCGGCTGCGCCGTCGGTATCACGCTGCAATCCGACATAATCGCCGATTACCTGGTCAATTACGGATCCGAAGAACAGAAACGGCATTGGCTGCCACGTATGATCACCGGCGAGGCGATCACCGCCATCGCCATGACCGAACCCGGTGCCGGATCGGACCTGCAGGGCATCAAGACCACAGCCACGCGCGACGGCAATCATTACGTGGTGAACGGTTCGAAAACCTACATCACCAACGGCCAGAACGCCGATCTGATCATCGTCGTGGCCCGCACCACCCCGGAGGGTGGGGCGCGCGGCACCTCGCTGATCCTGGTGGAAGCAACGCGTGAGGGCTTCGCGCGCGGGCGCAACCTGGACAAAATAGGCCAGCATTCGGCCGACACCTCGGAGCTGTTTTTCCAGGACGTTCGCGTGCCGATCACCAATTGCCTCGGCGAAGAAAACCGCGGCTTCTATTACCTGATGCAGCAATTGCCGCAGGAACGCCTGTCGATCGCCATCTCGGCCCAGGCATCCGCCCAGCGCGCCTTCGACGAGGCGGTCAGTTTCACCAAGGCAAGGCCGGCTTTCGGCAAAACCGTGTTCGATTTCCAGAATACCAGGTTCTCGCTCGCTGATCTCGCCGCCAAGCTGCAGGTCGGCTGGGCGCATCTGGATTGGGCGATCCGGCGCCACATGGCCGGCGAACTCACCGCCGTCGAAGGCTCGGCCGCAAAGCTGTTCCACACCGAGCTGCAATGGGAGTGCTGCGACACGGCGCTGCAACTGCATGGCGGCGCCGGCTACATGAACGAGTATCCGATCGCCCGCATGTGGCGGGACGCCCGTGTCACCCGCATCTTCGGCGGCACGTCGGAGATCATGAAGGAGGTCATCGGACGCTCCTTGTAAGTCCGTCTCTGATATGACCGTGTCTGGACATCGGCCGCGCCCTGACCGATGACATGGGGCTATAACCGGAGCGCCTGCCATGCTGCTGCTTATCATCCTGATCGTGCTGGCGGTCGCCGCCTTCGGCCATGGCGGGTATAGCCGCGGCTATTACGGGCGCGACCCATACTATGCACCCCCGCCCTCGGCCGGGTTCGGGGGCGGCGGTATCGGCCTCGTCATCCTGCTGATTGTGCTGTGGCTCGTGTTCGGCCACCACCACGGCTACACGCGCTACTACTGACCTTTGCCGGGCCGGGCCGCCCGGTGATACGGGTGGCCCGTTGCGATCGCGCGCGCGCGAAAAATCTGCTCGGCCAGCATCACGCGCACTAGCATGTGCGGCCAGGTGAGTGGCCCCAAACTGAGCACGTGATCAGCCCGCTGCAGCACGGCCGTATCCAGCCCTTCGGCACCGCCGACCAGGAAGCAGAGCGGGCGGCCGGAGGCGAGCCAACCTTCCAGCGCGTGGGCGAATGCCTCGCTGGATTGTGCTGGTGCGCCCAGGTCCAGGACCACGGCGCGCGTGTCCGGCGTAAGATGCATGAGCAGAGCCTGGCCTTCTCGCCGCCGCATCTCTGCTGGCGCACCGGACGCTTCGGCGATTTCGAGCAATTCGAGTTTTGGGCGCATGCGGGCGGTGTAACGCGCGAAGAGCTCGGCCTCGGGCCCGGGCCGTGCGCGCCCAATGGCAATCAGCCGCAGGGGCCGGCACCCTGAAAGGCGCCGCGTGCATGCAGGTTCACCCTCTAGACGTTCTGGGCGGCAGGCTCGTCGAACTCCGCCCCCCACATCTTTTCCAGAGCGTACAGTGCACGTGCCTCCGGCTTGAACAGATGGATGACGATGTCGCCGGCATCGATCAGCACCCAGTCCGAGCCGCCCGCGCCCTCTACCCGCACGCGCTTCACGCCGGCCTCGGCCAGCTTGTCCTCCAAATGGGTCGCCATGGCCGTGATCTGCCGGTCGGCCAGCCCGGTCGCGATCACCATCCGGTCGGCGAACGAGGCGCGGCCAGCCAGGTCGATGGCCAGAACGTCCTCCGCCTTGTCGCCTTCCAGGCTGTCCACGATCACGCCCTGCAAACGTGCCAGCATCGCCTGGTCGGCCGGCTCCTCCCGGCGCCCGCGTGGGCCGGCGGCCACCGCCTTCTTGCGCGGGGTGCCCGGGGCGCGCGCCGCCTCCTTCAGGACGGCTGGGATTTTGGGCACGCGACGCTTGGGTTCGTGCGTGCCTGGGCCGGTGGGCGGGGCGGGCTTTCGGGCGATGGGCTTCCTCCTTCGGCGCCACGGCGCAGGGCTGTGGCCGATGCAGTATTCTCCCGCGCGACCAAAAATATCCAGGCCGGCGCAGCCATTCCGGCCAGTCTCGTCCCGCGCGTGGCGGCCACCCGGTGCCTGGCGAGCCGGCGCGCAGCATGCGAGGCGAGCGCCGCACGAGTGTAGGTGGGCCGCGGCAGGACCGCAAAGGGGGCGATGTGCGCAATACGCAACCAGCCGCGCCATTTGGGGAACTGTCGCAGATTATCCGCGCCCATCAGCCACACGAAGCGGACGTGCGGGAAACGCCGGCGCAACGCGCGCAGCGTATCCAGCGTGTAGCGGGTGCCCAGATGCCGCTCGATGTCGGTGGCCAGAATTCGCCGCCCGTCGGCGATTTTGCCTGCCGAGGCCAGGCGTGTCGCCAACTCCGCCATGCCGGCGGCCGGTTTCAGCGGGTTTCCCGGCGAGACCAGCAGCCAGACCTGGTCCAGCCGCAGCCGCTTCAACGCGGCGCGCGCCACGTGCAGGTGGCCGACATGGGCGGGATTGAAACTGCCGCCGAGCAGGCCGACCGTGGTTCTCCGGCCGTCACCAAAGCGGGGCAGGGTGGCAGATGTGGCGCATGGGTGACGCATATGCGGCAGTCTAGCCCGCCTCCGCTCCTTGGTTGCAGAGGCGGGCGCGTGACCCCCACCCGGCACGATGCTAATCGGTGCGCCCCGGACCGGAGCCCACCTTGCTCGACAAGACGTTTGACCACGCTGCCATCGAACAGACGCTATACGACGGCTGGGAGAAACTGGGGGCCTTCGCCGCCGGCGGCGCCGGAAAACCCTTCACCATCATGATCCCGCCGCCCAACGTGACGGGCAGCCTGCATATCGGTCACGCTCTGACCTTCACCCTGCAGGACGCGCTGATCCGCTGGCGCCGCATGCAGGGCCGCGACACGCTGTGGCAGCCAGGCACCGACCATGCCGGCATCGCGACGCAAATGGTGGTGGAACGATTGCTGGCGAGCGAGAAGACAAGCCGCCAGGCGTTGGGCCGGGAAGACTTTACCGCGCGCGTGTGGCGGTGGAAGCAGGAATCCGGCGGCGCCATCACCCGCCAATTGCGCCGCCTGGGCGCCTCGCTCGACTGGCCGCGCGAACGTTTCACCATGGATGAGGGGTTGAGCGCCGCCGTACGCCGGGTTTTCGTGCAGCTACACCGCGACGGGCTGATTTATCGCGACCGCCGACTGGTCAACTGGGACCCGAAGCTGGGCACGGCCATTTCGGACCTGGAGGTCGAAAGCCGCGAGCTGCGCGGCAATCTGTGGCATATCGCCTACCCGATCGAGGGCAGCGGCCGCTCGCTGACGGTGGCCACGACCCGGCCGGAGACGATGCTGGCCGATACGGCTGTGGCCGTGCACCCCGACGATGAGCGCTATCGCGACCTGGTCGGCCGCTTCGTCGTGCTGCCGCTGACCGGCCGGCGCATCCCCGTCATCGCCGACGCCTATTCCGACCCGGAGAAGGGGACGGGTGCGGTGAAAATCACGCCGGCGCACGATTTCAATGATTTCGAGGTCGGGCAACGGCACGGCCTGCCGATGCCGTCCATGCTGGACCGGCAGGCACGCATCACCCTGTCGGAACTCGACCTGACCGAGGTGCCAGGCCTGGCCAATCCTGATTTCGTGCGCGGGCTGGAGGGGTTGAGCCGCGAGGCCGCGCGGGCGGCGATCGTGGATGAGCTGCAGCGGCTGGAGCGGCTGGAGAAAATCGAACCGCACACGCACCAGGTGCCGCATGGCGACCGCTCGGGCGCGGTGATCGAGCCGCTGCTGACGCTGCAATGGTATTGCGACGCGAAAACGCTGGCGGGTCCGGCAGTGGCGGCGGTCGAGACGGGGCGCATCGCCTTTGTGCCGAAGCAATGGGAAAACACGTTTTTCGCGTGGATGCGCGACATAAAACCATGGTGCATCAGCCGCCAGCTGTGGTGGGGCCACCGCATTCCCGCCTGGTACGCGCCGGATGGGTCTGTGTTCGTCGCCGAAACGGCGGAGGCCGCGCAAGCGCAAGCCGATGCGGCCCTCGGTCCCGGCACAGCGCTGACCCAGGACGAGGATGTGCTCGACACCTGGTTCAGCTCCGGCCTATGGCCGTTTTCCACGCTGGGGTGGCCCGAGCAGACGGCGGAACTCGCCCGCTACTACCCGACCGACGTGCTGGTCACCGGCTTCGACATCATCTTCTTCTGGGTCGCCCGCATGATGATGTTGAGCCTGCACGTGATGGGTGATGTGCCGTTCCGGGAAGTCGTCATCCATGGCCTGGTGCGCGACGAACGCGGCCAGAAAATGAGCAAGTCCAAGGGCAACGTGATCGATCCGTTGGCTCTGATCGACGAGTATGGGGCGGATGCGTTGCGGCTGGCCGTCTGCCAGCTCGCCGGTCCAGGCCGCGACATCAAACTGGGGGCGGCGCGCGTGGCCGAGTCGCGTGCGTTCGTAACCAAACTCTGGAATGCGGCGCGCTTTTGCGAGATGAACGGAGTGGCCCCCGAACCCGCCTTCGACCCGCAGGCCGTGCAGGCGGCGCTGTGCCGCTGGCTGCTGGACGCGGCCGGCACCGCGGTGCGCGAAGCCACGGCGGCGCTGGAGGCCTGCCGGTTCGATGAGTATGCGCAGACCGGTTACCGCTTCACGTGGAACGTGTTCTGCGACTGGTTCGTGGAGCTATCCAAGCCTGTGCTGACAGGTCCGGACGGCCCGGAAAAACAGGAATTGCGTGCCACCGCGGCACATGTACTCGGGGTGATCCTGCGGCTGCTGCACCCGGCTTGCCCCTTTGCCACGGAAGCTCTGTGGGACGGTTTCGGGTATGGGCCGGCTCTGAGCCTGATAAGCGCGCCCTGGCCGGAGCCGGAGCAAGTGACGGGGGCTCTGGCCGCGCGGGAAGAAATCGACTGGGTGATCCGGTTCATCACCGCCATCCGTACCGTGCGGGCCGAGATGAACGTGCCGCCGGCCACGCGCGCCGCCATTCTGCTGCGCGAGGCGTCCCCAGCCACGCTGGCCCGCGCGCATGGCTGGTCAGACGCGGCCGGACGGCTGGCGCGCGTCTCCAGCGTCGAGGCGACGGACGCGCTGCCGCCCGGCTCGGCGCAAATAGTCCTGGACGAGGCGACCCTGGTTATTCCCCTGGCCGGACTCGTCGATCTGCAGGCCGAACGGGCACGGTTGGGGCGCGAACGCGGGCGGGCCGAGGATGATCGGGCTCGCGTGGCGGCCAAGCTGGCCCAGGCCGACTTCGTGGCCAGGGCCAAGCCGGAGGTGGTCGAGGAGAATCGCGAGCGCCTGCGCCGGGCGGAAGGCGAAATAGCGCGCCTGGATGCCGCGCTGGCCAGGATCGATTGAGCCGCCGCGGTCGCGTTAACACTTTATCTGCATCCGTCCGCTAGGATGAGACCCGAGATCGGCTGGGTGGAGTATGTTTCCTGTGATCAGCATGGACCGCGGAATCGACTTTGCCTCGCGGAAGATCGTTCCGCTATTTTAACATACCGTGTTTCTGCAGACGCGAACTTTGGCAGAAACGAGGCGATCTCGCCAGTCCGGGCGGGCGGCCCCATCGACGCATCCGGACAGAGGTAGGTCCATGCGCGAGGCCGCTCTCGAGGAACTTATCGATATCTGGCTAGGGGGCACGCGCCCTGGCGTGGGCCTGCGTTTTCCGCCGCCGCTCGAAGCACGGTTCGAGGCCGACACGGGTGCAGCGCGCAGCCGGATGATGATGGTGTTCGGCGCAATCGGGTTCCTACTGGGCACCTGCCTCTACCCCACCATGCAGGCCACCATGCCGGACGTGGCATTGCAGGCGCAGCGTTACTACCTGCTGTTCGCGATGCCGCTGGGGTTCCTTGTCGCGGCCATCATGCGTTTCAACCCGCGACCTTTCCTGCGGGAGGGGCTGATGCTGCTGGCCAACGCGGTCTGCATCTGCACGGTCATGTATCTCTACGCCATCAGCCGCACCGATTACGGGCCGTTGATGGTGGCCGGGGTGACGATCCTGATGGTGTACAGCACCATAGGCATTCAGCTTCGATTTCCGTTCGCACTGTGTGCAGTCGTGTTGATCATCCTGGCCTATGGCTTGGCGCTGGAGGCCAGGTCGGATTTCAATTGGGTGGAGCGGCGCAACCTTGTTGTTCTGGCCAGCTTCACCGCCGCCTATCTCATGCTGGCCAATTGGCGGCTCGAGCGGGAAGGTCGGCGCACCTACTTGATGATCCTGCGCGAGACGCTTCAAAGCCAGGATCTTTCGCTCCGCAACATCGAATTGGATGCGCTCGCACGGCGCGATCCGCTGACCGGCATAGCCAACCGGCGCGCCTACGATGTGTGGCTCGCCAATGCCTGGGAGCAGGAGGCCGCGCGTCACGGACGGGTTGGACTCGTCGTTCTGGATATCGACCGGTTCAAGGCCTACAACGATTTTTACGGTCATACGGCCGGCGACCTATGTTTGCAGAAAATCGCGCTGTGTCTTCGCGACCAGTTGCGCGACACCAGCGATCTGGTCGCCCGTCTTGGCGGCGAGGAATTCGCCGTACTGATGCCAGGCATTGCCGAGGACGTTTGTGCTGACGTGGCGGAACGCATGCGGCTGGCCGTGCATCGGCTGGAGCTGCCACATCCGGGTCTGGGACCCCACGGCCTGGTCAGCATCAGCGCCGGCGTTGCCAGCCACGTCGTCCAGCCGGGGCTCTCGCCCTCTGCATTGTTCGATGCCGCGGACTCGGCGCTCTACCAGGCCAAGCTGTCCGGGCGAAACCGGGTCTGCCTTGCAACAATCCTTCAACCCGGAAACATACAGGCGCCAGTCGTCTGACAGGGTAGGAAGCGGGCGGGCTGCGGACTCATACTTCTTCAATGCCGCGACCTTGGCATGACATAAACGATCTTGTAACGAATTTGCCTCATGTCAGTGTATGACGGGAGCCCATTCCGACGATGATCGAGACACCCGGGATTTGTCGCAACGGCTCGGCGTGTCAGGTGGCCGCGCGAGGGGAAATCGTCACTGTTCCATTGGGCGCTGCCTTCGTCTGCCACCAATGCGGCACTCCGCTGGCACCGCCGGTGCAGCACACACCGGCACCGGTCGGGACACGTTCTCCGCTTCGGCCGCTGGCACTGGGCTGCTTCGCGTTGCTGCTGGCAGGTGGTGCCGTCCTCGCCGGCCGCATGCTGGCATTGCAGACATCAGGTGGCGTCGCCCAGGTCGAATTGCCGAAGAGTGCCGCGCGTTCCAAGCCGCTCACGAGGGCGCCCACGCCGGTTCCGCGGGCTTCAAAGCCCGAGGCTGCGACCATGAGTATGGCCGCCCCATCCGGGCCTGCCGCCACGAGCGGAGCCGGGGTGACACAGGCGCAGCGGCCAGCACCCGGGCCGGCGGACACATCCAGATGGACACCAAACGCCTTCCGGTCCACCGCCTTGACAAGTTTCACGTATTCGTCCGGATCCGTGGGGAAACTCCAGGGCATCATTTCAATGCTGAAGAATGTCCGTTTCGGCTTGACCGCATCAATCAACTTGCGGCAATTCTCGACAGTTGCGTCAACAAAACCCTGGCTGAGGTTTCCCGGGTTCTGTCCGAACCAGACGTTCGGATCATATGACCCCGCGATGTCGACACAATTGCGTGCGCCGAGCATCTCGGCCAGGGCAAGTTTTCCGGTGACGTAAGTCACGTTATCTTTGCGCTTAACCGGGTCTGGATCGAGCATGTTCTTCCACGCTCCCACCTCGGCAATCGCCACATCCTGCCGCGCGAACTCCTTCACCAGTCCCGCGATTCGATCCGTGTCGTTTACCGAAAAATCGCCCGGTGCATACGCCGCCCGATAGCCAAGATCGCGATGCGCTTTGGCCAACACGGCAGGATCGTCTGATTTCACAAAAATCGGGCCACCCAACCGCATCGGTTTTCCGGCCGCCCGCAAAGCGCCGGCGCCGCCCGCCATTACCCCGGCGGCGACAACGCCCGTTCGGGCCAGAAATGAGCGCCTGGATATCCCTGGTAAAAATATCCCCGGTAACATGACTAACGTTCCGTGACCTGGTCCAGCAAAGCATAGAACTCAGGAAAGGAAACCGACGCCGCGTCCGCACCCTGAATCAGCGTGTCGCCGTCAGCCCGCAGGGCGGCGATGGCAAACGCCATGGCAATACGATGATCGCCATCCGAATCGACCACCCCGCCGTGCAGCCGCTGGCCACCCGGCACATCGAGGCCGTCCTCGAATTCCTCCACCACGGCGCCCATGGCGCGCAGATTCCTCGCCACCAGGGCAATGCGGTCACTCTCCTTCACCCTCAGCTCGCGAGCATCGCGGATGCGAATACCGCCACTGGTGTACGGCGCAATCGCCGCCAGTACCGGCAGCTCATCGATCAATTGCGCGGCCAAGGAGCCACGTATCTCCGTACTGCCCAAGCCCCGGGGCGGGGAGGTCAACTGCACGCTGCCGATCAACTCACCCTGATGCTCCTCCAGGTTCAGCACATGGATCTTCGCGCCTAAAGCCGTCAACACATCCAGCAAAGTCGCCCGCGTGGGATTCATTCCCAACTGATCAAACACCAGGCTCGATTCCGGAAACAGCGCAGCCGCACACAGGAAGAACGCCGCCGAAGACATATCCCCCGGCACCGTGGCCTCGATTCCGTGAAGCGTTTGCCCCCCCGCGATGGTAACGGTATCTGTGGTCCGCTGAATCTCTGCCCAAAACGCCCGCAACGCCAGTTCGCCGTGATCGCGGGTGCGCACCGCCTCGGTCACAGTGGTTGTGCCTTCGGCCTGCAATCCGGCAAAAAGCAATGCCGTCTTAACCTGGGCGCTGGGTACCGGCGTGCGATAGGCAATCCCGCGCAGCTTCGCCCCTTCAATCTCGACGGGCGCGTGGCCATCTTTCAGATGGATCGACGCCCCCATCTCAAGCAGCGGCTTCCTCACCCGCTCCATGGGTCTGCGGTTGAGAGAAGCGTCCCCC